>NZ_JAZGQK010000003.1:0-555645 GCF_036422035.1 Plantactinospora sonchi | reverse complement strand
CCACCCCCCCCCCCGGCGCGGGGCGCCCGGGGGCGGGCCCGGGGCCGGGGCCGGCGCCCGTCTGCCGTGGCCGGGTCCCCGCCCTCCTGACCCGTCGCTCAGGAGATCGTGGTGACCAGGTGGGTGACGGTCCGGGCGATCGCGTCCCGCGCCGGGGCCAGGTACCGCCGCGGATCGACGACCGACGCGGCCGCCAGTTCGGCCCGGACCGCGTCGGTGAAGGCGACGTTCAGGATGGTGCCGACGTTGATCTTCACGATCCCGGCCCGCACCGCCCGGACCAGGTCGTCGTCGGGGACGCCGGAGGAACCGTGCAACACCAGCGGCACCGGCAACGTCTCCCGGAGCCGACCGATGAGCGCGAAGTCGAGCGCGGCGGTCCGGTCGGTCATCGCATGCGAGCTGCCCACCGCCACCGCCAACGCGTCGACGCCGGTCACGGCGACGAACTCGGCCGCCTCGGCCGGATCGGTACGGACCCCGGGTGCGTGCGCGCCGTCCTTGCCCCCGACCTCACCCAGCTCCGCCTCCAGCCACAGCCCGCGCGCGTGCGCCCAGCCGACCGCCTCCGCCGTGGCGTCGACGTTGTCGGCGTAGTCGAGTCTCGACCCGTCGAACATCACCGAGCTGATCCCGGTGCCCGCCGCGGCGTGCAGCAGGTCCCGGCTCTCCACATGGTCGAGGTGTACGGCCACCGGCACGGCGGCGAGTTCGGCCAACGCGGTGACGGCGGCCGCGATCGGGGCGAGTCGGCCGTGGTGGAAGCGGACGGCGTTCTCGCTGATCTGCAGGATCACCGCCCGGCCGGCCCGCTCGGCTCCGGCGACGATCCCCTCGGCGTGCTCCAGGGTGATCACGTTGAAGGCGGCGACCGCCGTGTTCGCGGCACGTACCCGGTCGACCAGTTGGCCGGTGGCGGCGAGAGGCATGCTGCTCCATTTCGCGGACTGTCCGGTCGGTCGCGTCGTCGGGTGACCGGTGTGGACGAACGCTTGACGGGATCCCAGGAAAAAGCAAGTATCCGCACCATCGGCCAAGCGGATGGCACCGCACCACACGGAGGTGCCCGGATGGGAGCTTCACTGCTCGTCGGCCTCGACGTCGGCACCACGGCCAGCAAGGCCGTCGTCTTCACCGACAGGGGTGAGCCGCTGTCCCAGGCCTCGGCGACCACGCCCTGGACAACCACCCGGACGGGAGCCGAACTCGACGCGACCGCCCTGCTCGACTCCGCCGTGGAAGCCCTGGCCGGTGCGCTGGCCGCCGCCCCGCCCGGCCCGGTGGTCGGACTCGGCGTGGCGAGCATGGGCGAGTCCGGAGTCCTGCTGGACCGCACCGGCGACCCGGTCGGCCCGGTCGTCGCCTGGCACGACACCCGGGACGAGACGGAACTGGCCGACCTGCACGCCCGGATCGGCCCGGAGACGTTCGCCCGCACCACCGGGCTGCCGCTGCGGCACCAGTGGGCGCTCACCAAGCACCGCTGGCTGCTCACCCACCATCCGGAGACCCGGGCCGCGGTACGCCGGCTCAACATCGCCGAGTGGGTGGTCCGCCGACTCGGTGGCGCCGAGGCCACCGAACAGTCCCTCGCCTCCCGGACCGGCTGGCTGCGGCTCGACGGCCGGGACTGGTGGCCCGAGGCGCTGGCCTGGTCGGAGGCCCGCGCCTCGCTGATGCCCGAGGTGGTGACCGCCGGGACCGCACTCGGCACCGTCGATCCGGGGACCGGGCTCGACCGGCTCACCGGAGCCACCCTCACCGTCTGCGGCCACGACCACCAGGTCGCCGCGATCGGCGCCGGCGCGGTACGCCCCGGCGACGAACTGGACTCCTGCGGTACGGCGGAGGCACTGGTCCGGTCGGTCCCGCCCGGCCTCGCCCCGGAGACCGTCGCCAGGCTGGTCGCCGCCGGGGTCACCGTCGGGTGGCACGCCCTGGCCGGTCGCTGGTGCCTGCTCGGCGCCACCACCGGAGGACTGGTGCTGCAACGGGTGCTCGCCGGGCTCGGCCTGGGCGCTGCCGACCTGGCCCGGATCGACGTCCTCGCCGAGCGGGTCGAGCCAGGCCGGGTCGAGGTGCGGATCACCGACGAGGGGCGGTCGGTGGTGGTACCGGCGGGGGAACCCGCCGAGCCGGCGGAGATCTGGCGGGCGGCACTGGAGACGGTCACCGACGAGATCGGCGTGATCCACGACGCGATGAGCGCGTACAGCGGAGAGCACCGTGACCTCGTCGCCGTCGGCGGCTGGTCGCGGAGCACGGCGCTGATGGCGGTCAAGGATCGCCGGCTCGGCCGGGTACGCCGGTCTCCGGTCGTCGAGGCCGGGGCGCGCGGCGCCGCGCTGCTGGCCGGGCTCGCGGCCGGGGTCTACGACAGCGTGGACGACTTCCCGGACGCCGCCGGCAGCACGGCCGGGCTCCACTCCCGGCCGGGTGCCGGGGCCGCGACCGGGACGAGGGTCCGGTGAACAACCCGACGGGTACGACAAACAGCCGGGCACCGTACGCGGACGCGCGTCGACAGCACATCCTGCGGGCGGAGTACGTGTGATCCTCACCCTGACCCCCAACCCGAGCGTCGACCGGACGGTTCCTGTCGACGCACTCCCCCGGGGCGCGGTGATCCGCAGCCGTCGCGGCCGGAGCGAACCCAGCGGCAAGGGGGTCAACGTCGCGCTTGCCCTGCGGTCCCACGGCCGGTCGGCCACCGCCGTCCTGCCGGTGGGCGGTCCGGTCGGCGCCCAGCTCTCCCAGATGCTCCGGCTGGCCGGACTGCCCGTCCGGGAGGTGCCGGTACGGGGCGGGATCCGCAGCAACATCAGCCTGGTCGAGCCGGACGGCACCGTCACCAAGGTGAACGAGCCCGGTCCCGAGCTGGACGCCGGGGAGACCGAGGCGCTGGTGTGCGCCGTCCTGGACGACCTGGCCGGCGTGAGCTGGCTGGCCTGTTGCGGCAGTCTGCCCGACGGCGTACCGCCGGATCTGTACGCCGGACTGGCCGAGGCGGCCCGGTCCCGTGGTGTCCGGGTCGCGGTCGACACCTCCGGCGAGCCGCTGCGGGCCAGCCTCGCCGGCCGACCCGACCTGGTCAAACCGAACACCGCCGAACTGGCCCACCTGGTCGGCCGACCACTGCGGACGTTCGGCGACGTGATCGACGCGGCGCGTCAGGTACGCCGGCTCGGCGCCGACGCGGTGCTGGCCAGCCTCGGCGCCGACGGCGCGCTGCTGGTCGAGGCCGGCGGGGTACGGCACGCCGAGACGCGGGTGGCCCGGGTGGTCAGCGCCGTCGGCGCCGGTGACGCCGCGCTGGCCGGCTTCCTGTACGGCGGCGGGGCGGGCATGGCCGCGCTACGTACCGCGGTGGCCTGGGGCGCGGCCGCCGTCCAGCACGAGGGAACGCTCTTCTCCGCCGTCGACCCGGCGCAGACGGTACTGGTGAGCACCGAGGTCGACCCGGGCCGCCCACTACGGGACCCGCACGTCCCCGCGTCGTCCCCGGCACCGCGGCCGCCCGCGTCCTAGCGTGGCGGCGTGGCAGCACCCGGCACGGCACCGGCGGCGGCGATGAACTCCCGGCTGACCTTCCTGTTCGCCCTGGCGGCGGGAGCGGCCATCGGCAACCTGTACTGGGCGCAGCCACTGGTCGGTTTCATCGCGGGCGATCTCCATGCCTCGACCACGACCGCCGGCTGGCTCGTCACCGCGGGCCAACTCGGGTACGCCGTCGGTGTGCTGCTGCTCGTGCCGCTCGGCGACGTCCTCGACCGCCGCCGGTTCGTCCCGGTGATGCTGCTGGCCTCGGCCGCCGCGCTGCTGCTGTGCGCACTGGCACCATCGATCGGCGTCCTGCTCCTCGCACTCGGGATACTCGGCGTGACGACGATCTCCGGGCAGGTCCTCACACCGCTGGCCGGGGACCTCGCCAGCGACGCCCACCGTGGTCGGGTCGTCGGCGCCGTCGGGTCCGGGACCCTCACCGGCATCCTCGCCTCCCGCACGGTCAGCGGGTTCGTCGCCGGCGCCGCCGGGTGGCGGACGATCTTCGCCCTCGCCGCGGTCGTCGCCGTTCTGCTCGCGGTCCTGCTCTACCGCGCGATCCCACCGCTGGCCCCACGGACCCGCATGCCGTACCCGGCGCTCATCGTCTCGGTCGGCGCGGCGGTCGTCCGCGAGCGGGCAGCCCGATGGACGCTGGTCCTCGCCGCCACCGGGTTCGCCGTCTTCTCGTTGCTCTGGACGGCGCTGACCTTCCTGCTCAGCGGCCCGCCGTTCGAGTACCCGGTACCGGTGATCGGGTTGTTCGGGTTGGCCGGGCTCGCCAGCGTTGTCGCCTCCCAGCATGCCGGTCGACTGCACGACCGAGGTTGGTCGCTTCCGGCCACCGGCGCGGCATGGCTACTGGCCCTCGGCGCCTTCGTCGGCGCGGCGTTCGCCGGCCGGTCCGTCGTGCTCGTCGTCATCGTGATCGTCGTGATCGATGTAACGTTGCAGGCGCAGGCCCTGCTCAACCGGGCCCGGCTGTTCGCCGTCTCGCCCGAGGCCCGCAGCCGACTCAACACGGCGCTGGGCACCGGCAACTTCGTCGGCGGCGCGGCCGGTTCCGCCGCCGCGACGGCGCTCTGGTCCGTGGGTGGCTGGACAGCGGTCACGATGGCGGGATCGGCGCTCTGCTGCTGCGCGCTCGCCGTGTGGGCGCTGGGACGTCGGGGTTCACTCGTGATCTGCGCGCGGTGAGTGACCGCCCTGCGTCCGGGTCTGCGGGCCGGCCCGGCCGGTGGCGGTCCCGGACCCGGGGGCCGGCGCCGCGTCGGACGGGAGGGTGGCGGACGAGGGTCAGTCGCTGACCGCGACCAGGATCTCGACGTGCAGGCCCGTGCTGTCGCTGGACCCGCCCAGCACGGTGAGCAGGTAGGAGTAGCCGGCGTCGGACCGTACGCAGTAGCGGCTGCCGACGACGGCGACAAGACCTCGGGTCGAGGTCCTGTCGATCGCGTCGGCGCAGTCGTCAGGGGTGAACCATTCCCGACCGGGGGCGAGGGCACTGCCGGCCGCCGGGTCGAATATGAACTGCTCCGACGATGCGGTGAGAGCGAGGTCGGAGCCGCCGCCCGCGGCTTCCACGGCCTCGGGCTCGTCGAGGACGTCGCCCGCCCAGAATTCGAGGTTGGTGTCGGTCGGGTAGATCTCGACGTCGTCGACCCGTTGCCAGACCGGCCGCCGCGCGGGCGACGGATCGGCCGTCGGAGGCGCGCTGGTGGCAGTGCTCTCGGGCGGCGAGGACGCGGCCGGCCGGGGACTGTCCGCCGTGCTGACATATGCCGAGACGCCCGCGGCTATCACGGTGCCCACGCAGGTGATGACGGCGCCGACGACGGGGACGACGACCCATCCCCAGCCCCGCGGGTTCGTCTCGTGCTCAGGTGGTCGGGTGCCGGGCGTGGCTGGCTGCATCCGTCCTCCGCTGGTTCGACCTACCACTGAGGACCACAATAGGGGTACGGGTCACCACCGTCGGTCGACCTCAGCAGAGCTTCGGGTACCCGGTCGGCGGCCCGCGTCGACAACCGCCACGCCTGGTTTGGCCCGGGCACCCGGACGATTCGGGAGGCACACCCGACGACGTGTGCACCACCCACAGGAACTCCCCGGCAAGCCACTCGAAAGATCACCTGACGTGGGGGTAACGGCCACCGACTCGGGCCGCCTCGCGGCCGCCGACAACGCTAACATCAACTCAGCCTGGCCAATGCAAGATCAGCCGTACACACCTCGGCGCCAGCGGGAGCGGCCGACAACGCATCGGTAAGCTTCAGCGAGCCAGTAGACGCGGGCGCGGGGAAGGAAGCCATTGCTTGCCGTCGACGCAGTTGACACCGCGGCCCTGCCCCGGAGCGACCGGTTCGGTTTCTGGCACGACCTGGTCGCCCGTGAGTCAGTGCCGGCACGGATCCGCAGCGTACATGCGCAGGACTTCCGGGCACGGGCCATGGTGATCGAACTCGGTGACATCGTCCTGTCGTCCTGGCGGTATCCCTCCCTGGAAATGCATCGCACGGAGCGGTTCATCCGCCGCGGGGACCGCGAGATGTACCAGCTGGCGCTGCCACTCGCCGGACACGGAGCCCTGGACCAGGAGCGCCAGTCGGATTTCGTACCCGGCAGTTTCGCCTTTGTCGACACGTCTCGGCCGCACTCCTCCTGGCACCAGGCGGAATCGCCCCGGGAGACGATCCTGACGACGTTGACCATTCTCGTCCCCCACCCGATGATTCCGATCAGTCGGAACGACATCAGCAAGTTGCTCGGCACGTCCATCCCCGCGACCAGGGGCACCGGGGCGTTGGTGAGTCAGTTCCTGCAACAGGTGGTCAACCATCCCGAGCAGTACGGCGAAGGGGACGCGCCACGGCTGGGTCTGGTGGCACGCGATCTCGTGGCCGCGACCATCGCCCAACGGCTCGACGCCGCGGACACCCTCCCGGCGGACGTCCGCTCCCACACGCTGCGCATGCAGATCCTCGCGTTCATCGAGCGCAATCTGCACGACCCGGATCTCGGTCCCACTGCCGTTGCCGACGCCCACCACATCTCACTGCGGACACTGCAACGGATCTTCCGGTCCGAGGCCACCACCGTCGCCGAACTGATCCGGATCAAGCGTCTCGACCGGTGCGCCCGGGACCTGACCGACCCGCTCCTCCGAGACCGGCCGATCTACGCCATCGCGGCACGATGGGGATTTCCTAACAAGGCCCACTTCAGCCGGGCTTTCCGCGCCAGGTACGACATGTCGCCCCACGACTACCGCACCCGCTGACGGTCATCCTGGCCGCGCCGAGGGCACCCGCAGGCACCGTGATCGATGCGTACCGTCGCCCGGTCGCCGAACGTCACCCGTCGAGCGGCCGGCAGGGCCCGACGCGCCGGCCCGCGGGCACCGGCCCACTGACGCCGTACGCACCGGCGCTGCCCCTCAGGACAGCTTCACTCCGACCCCGACCGAGCGCCCAGCAGCGTTTCGGAGATCCGCCACAGCCGATCCGCGAGGCGGGTGTCGCCGACCTGCCGGTGGGGCCTGCCCTCCCGGCGACGGTGGAAGTAGGTGCCACTGGTGCCGCGAGGGGCGGCAGCGAGCCGGACCAGCGGATCCGCGCCCTGCTCCGGAGTCAGGAAGAAGCCGCTGATCGGTCGTACGAGGCCGGACCAGGTCGGATGCTCGGCGCCGAATCTGGTCCTGACGACGCCCGGGTGCACAGCGGAGACGTGGATGTTCTCCCCGTGGACGCGGCGGGCGAGCTCGGCTGTGATGATCCGGGTGATGAGTTTGGCCGTGGAGTACGCCTGGAGGCCACGGCCGTAGCGTCGCCGTTCCCATTGCAGGTCCTCAGGATCGGCCATCATCCAGCGGCTGCCGCTCGACGAGGTGGAGACGATCCGGGCTGGCCTCGACGGAGTGCCACTGGACAGCAGTCGGGGCAGCAGCAGCGTGGTCAGCAGGTGCGGCGCGAGATGGTTGATCTGCAGGGTCATCTCGTTGCCGTCAACGGTGAGTTGCCGGGTGGGCAGCACCGCACCGGCGTTGTTGACCAGGACGTCGATTCGCGGGCAGCGATCGAGGATGACCCGCGCGGCACGGCGGACCTGGGCAAGGTCAGCGAAGTCGGCAAACACCGGTTCCGCGTTGACTGCGGCGGCGAGTTGGGCAGTCCGCTCCGGCGAGCGGCCGACGGGGACGATGTGGGCTCCCTGCGCGGCGAGTAGACGCGCCGCGGCGGCGCCGATCCCGGAGCTGGCGCCGGTGATCACGACGACCTGGCCGGACATGTGACGGTTGTGGTGCTCGGACATCGATCTCCCTTTACCTGAGGTCACCCGCGGGAGCGCCCCGCCAGCCGCGGACCCGATCCGTCCACAGCGGAGGCGTCCCGTCGACCGCGCCGACCCACGCCGTCCTGTCCGCCGCGAGCCCCGTCACGAGCTGGGGACAGCCCGGCCGCCCGTCAGAGCGCTCGTATGCCATTGATGACCGCTTGGAGCGTCTCGTCGGTGAAGTCGTGCGTCGACGACCGGGGCTCCTGGATTTCGACAAAATCCCGGTCCAGCAGGTCGCTGAGCAACACACGGACGGTGCCGAGCGGCAGCTTGAGATAGGCGGAGACCTCGGCCACCGACAGGAGACGACGCTGACAGAGGTCCACAATGGCGAGATGTTCCGGCCCGAGGCCGACGCCGGGTGGCGGGACGGCGCCGGTGGCGATCACGAAGGCCAGCATGTCGATCGGCCTGTCGCTGACGGTCCGGCCCCCGGTCACCGCAAACGGTCTCACCAGCGGCTCGTCCACCACCAGCGGCCCGCTTGCCCAGGCCTCTTCTTCCTCGCCGTCGTCGGTCATGATGCCCCCGGGTCAGCGTGGCCTTGCGGCCAGGTGTTTGGCAGCTCGTTTCACGAGCATCGCCATCTCGTAGGCGACCAGCCCGATGTCGGGATTCTCGGCGGTCAGCACCGCCAGGCAGGCACCGGGTCCGGCAGTGGTGACGAGCAGGCTGGCATTCGGCATGTCGATGACGGTCTGTTGTGGCGGCCCACCGTTGAACCGCTTTCCGACGCCCTTGGCCAGGCTCTGGATACCGGACGCCAGCGCCGCCAGGTGCTCCCCGTCGTCCCGACTCATTGCCGCCGAAGCGATCAGCAAGCCGTCGTCGGACAGGACAACGGCCTGCTGCACCGGGGTGACGGTCCTGACCAGGTCGTCCAACAGGAAGTCCAGGTCAGGTCGCGGAGCCGTCTGCATGTTCGGTTTCCTCACTCGGTTTCGGTCTCGGTCGTGGACGTCCAGGCTTGCTAAAGTTCGGCCGCATCGTCGCGACCTTGGCGCGAAAGCTCCTGGTAGCGGGAGAACCGTTGCCGGGTGCGTTCCGGGTCGACGGGGGCCACCACTTCGGTTTCCTCCGCTGGTGATTCCGTACCGCGTAGCTGCTCGGGCAGGCTGGCCTGACGGCGCCGGACCGGGAGCCCGGCCGGGGTCAGCTCGCTGGTCTCGCCCGCGGACCGCCCGCTCTGGGCGGGCACGGCCAGCGGCGCCCTGGCGGCGGTCGCGGTCAACGCCGAACTGGTCACCGCGGCTTTCGCCCGGGTGGCCGGTGACCGATCCGGCTGCGACACGGAATCGGTCCGGCCAGGCTCGGCCGGTTCGACCACCAGCGCCGGCGGAATCAACACGACCGCCGTGACACCGCCGTACGCCGATTCCTTCAGCACCACGCGGATCTGGTACTGACGGGCCAGCCAGCCGACCACGTAGAGGCCGAGTCGGACGTTCTTGCCTGGCTGGAACTCGCGCCTACCCGCGACCAGTTCGTTCGCCGCGGTCAGCGACTCCTCGTCCATCCCGAGGCCCCGGTCCTCGATCTCGATCGCGTACCCGTTGGCGACCATGCCGCCCTTGATGTCAACCTTCGAGGTCGGTGGTGAGCTCCGCAGCGCGTTCTCGATCAGCTCCGCCAGCAGGTGGACGACGCTGCTGACCGCCCGGCCGACCAGGCTGACCCGGCCGAAGGGCCGCACCTCGACCCGCTCGTAGTCGTCAACCTCCTGCTGCGCGGCGCGGGCGACATCGATCATCGGCTGCGGCTTGGTCCACGCCCGCCCCGACCTCGCGCCCGCGAGCACGGCCAGGTTCTCGGTGTACCGGCGGATCCGAATCGCATGGTGGTCCGCCTTGTAGAGCCCCGCCAGCCGCTTGGGATCCTCCTCGCTGTGCTGCATCTCCGTCAGCAGGCTGGTCAGTCGGTGCAGCAGCGCCTGCGTCCGCTGCGCGACGGTCAGGAACATCTCCCGCATGTTCCGCCGCAGCTCAGCCTGCTCCGCCGCGGTTCTCAGGGCGGTCTCGTGGACGGCGTTGAACGCGTGGCCGACCTGCCCGATCTCGGGCTCCGTGAACGTCAGCCGTGGAGCCTCCCCGGCAACGTCGACGCTCTCCCCCCGGCTGACCCGGGCAACGACGCCGGGCAGGCGCTCTTCGGCGAGTCGCTGGGCGGACCGCCGCAGCTGTTCGAGCTGCCGGACCAGGGTACGCGACCACAGCAGGGAGACGATGACCACGAACAGGCCGAAGCCGGTGGCGAACAGCACCCGGAGGGCGATCCCGACAGCGATCGGGGTCGCATCCTCGACAACCGCGACGCCCCCGGCAAGCACCACGTCGTGCAACTCGTCCATGGCCGGCTGCGTCACGCTCTGCCACTGCTCCGCCGTCACCGGTGGTGCCGCTCCCGGCTTCGCGCCGGACACCTGGGCCTCCACCGCGCCGAGGCGGCGCAGCGCATCCCCGGCTGTCATCTGCTCGTAGCGGGCCTGGTCGTCCGCGGGCAGCCTGCTCGTCGCCTCGCTCGCCTGCCACCGTCGTGCGGCGACGAGCTGGGTGAACTCCGCCTGCTCGGCGGCGGTCAGTTGGTTGGCGGCGATCGCGCCGGCGAGGAGAGCATCCTCGCGGGACATCAGCTCCCACGATCGGTTCAGCGCGATCAGGTCGACCGCGCGAAACGCGATGTCCAGGTCGTCGACCGATGCCGTCGTGTAGTACACCCCGAAGATCGCGTCGATCACGGCCGTGAACGTCGCCGACGCGGTGGCACGATCGATCCTGCCCGCATCGACGGCTGCCCGCGTCGCGTCCAGCTCTCCGAGTTTGGCACCGAGGAACGTGATGGCTTCCTCGTTCCTGCTGTCGGCCGAGAGCTGCGCCAGCCACCCGTCCGCCGAGGCAGTGAACGCGGACGCCCGCAGCCGAGTCTCCGCCCGATGCTCCTCCAGCACCGTACGCCGAGCATCGCTGGGAGCGCCGAGGTAGACCGCCGTCTGTCGCCGTTCCGCCTGCAGTGCCAGCAGCAAGGGCTCACTTGGCACGAACACCGTTGTGTTGAGCGTGTTGACGAAGAACAGGTTGGCAGCGCTGGCCACCGTCACCCACGCGCCGAACAGCCACAGTGCGACCAGGGACGCCATCAGCACCCTGACTTTGCCGCGCAGGCTGACATTTCGGAATCGCATCACACCATCCAGAGGGGCTGACCCGTGACTGATTGCAGGACATCCGTCCGTGCGGCCGACGATGACCAGGGCGAGCAGGGTGGAGATGCACTGCCGATGCGGCGCCTCACCGGAAGCTGGAGCAGGGTCCCGAGGATCGACCGCCCCAGCCCCAGGCCGTCCGTGACATGCCCCGACCGGAGCCGCACGGACCTGCCTGAGGCGAAGAACCGGGACACCGGCTCACGCACGGCCACGCTGAATCATCGAGAGCACGCTCCGACCGTGGCGATTGCGCTTGGCGGCCTCCGAAGGTTGACACCGCATGATCTCTTCCTAGTCGTGAGGGAGCCGCGCACCCCGTGGCCGCCACGCCCCCATCCTCGGAGTGGAGGGCGGCAGCGGCCGCTCGGCGCCTTCCCGTAGTTGCTATCACCCAACAGGCAGCCGACGGCCGCGGCTCCGGCGACTGTGTCGCGAGTGGGCAACCGCCTGGCGCAGAAAGCCAACTCATGGCGAACTACGCGAATGCCGCGGGCTAGCGCAGGCGCCAGGCGTTGTCGGCACGTGCTGGTGGAGGCGGAGGGTGCCACCCAGCGTCCGCGCGAAGCCGACCGTGGCCGCTGCTGCCGCACGTCAACGACAAGCTGACCGCGTTTCCCACGCGCACCACGGTCACCGCTGCCGTCGCGTACCGCCCACGCCAATACGCCGGACTGGCTTGATCACGTCCCGCCACAGCCCTCGCATCAGAGCGCGATGTCGATGGGTTCCGCCACGTGGCATCAACTGGTTCCGCCACATCCTGAACATCCCGGTCCAGCAGAGCGCCACACCGACAGCGATCGCCACGGCCGCGACAGCGAACAACGCAATCGTCAACGGCAGGGAGCGGACGAGCCCCGACACAGGGACCAACAGGCCGAAGACCAGCCCGACGGCCAGGCAGCGGTATCCCCAGACCACGTTACGGTAGCCACCGCTGCCTTGGATTCGCGCAACAGCCCTGTCGAGCTCTGTCTCAGCCACCGCCACCGTCCTCGTGCCAGGCCCGTGTAGGGCTGACCGACTCCCGGACGGTGAAGGGTGCCGACACCGTCGGGCGTGTGTCCTACGTCAGAATGTGGCGATCGGGTTGACCGGGCTGCCGGACGTACCGGCGAAGCGGACCGGCGCGACCGCGAGGTGGAAGTCCCACTGGCCGAGTTCGGCGGCCGTCGTGGCGCACGCCTCCAGGTCGCAGTTGTCGAGCAGCCACAGACCCATCGCGACGAGGCTCACGGCGTGCACCGGCATCAACAGGTCTTCGTACCCCGACGGCTGAACGTCCTGGGGGGTGTCAGCGCCGATCAGCGCGACCCCCCGTTCATGCAGCCACGGCAGGCAGGACGCGTGCCAGCCGGCCTGCATGAAACCGCCGGCCGCACCGGCCTCGTGCCGGGTACGGCCGTAGCCGGTACGCAGGAGTACCGCATCGCCGGATCGCACCCGCACACCCTGGCGACGCTCGGCCTCCTCGAGATCGTCGGGAAACACCGCCTGCCCCGGTTCCAACCACGGCACATCGCGGACGCTCGCGATGTCCAGCAGGACACCGCGCGTGATGATCCCGTTCGCCGCCGCCGTGACGGCCGCCCACGCCGAGCCCGTCGCGGCGTCGACCAACGAGTGCGACCGCCCGTTGTACATCGTGCCGTCCCAGAAGATGTGGGACGGCGAGTCGACGTGGGTGAGGGTGTTGCCGTGGAACGTGATGCCGAGCCGCTCGGACGAAAAACCCCAGCGCCGGTCGGCGTGGAAGGCGGGCGGCATGTTCTCGGCACCGGGCATGTCGACGGCGTACGGGCACGTCGTCGTCGACCGCTCCATGTCTTCCGGTACGGCAACCTCCCAAGCACACGACACGCTCCTGCCGTGGCGTACGGCCCGGGCCGCCGCCAGCCGGACGTCGTCGGTGATGTGGTTCAGCGTGCCGAGCTCGTCGTCCTCGCCCCACCGTCCCCAGTTGGACAACGTGTCGAAGTAGCCGAGCACGTCGTCCTGTGTGGGCATCGGTCGCCCTGCCGTCATCCCAGCATCGACTCCTCCGGTCACGCGGTCGAGGCACCGCAGGCAGGGTATCCCGGCCTCTCCTCTGACCTGCCAAGGCCCGCTGGACTGGCAGGACCCTAGATCAGCAGACCAGCGGGGCCGGGAGCGGCGGCGTCCACCGGCACCGCACCTGTCCCTCCGGCCGTGCAGCGGTCCACCCGGTCCCGGGCACTCGTCGCGTACCCGACCACGGCACCGAACATGAAAAAGGCCCGGACCCAGGAAGTTAACCCAGGTCAGGGCCTATCTCAGTGGTGCGCCGCCAGGGACTCGAACCCCGAACCCGCGGATTAAGAGCCTGATCTTGGTCGAGTCATTGCGTCCAGCCCCGTCGCATGAGTCCACCCGTTAACTGTCCAGCCCCATCCTCAGCGCGACGGCGTCCCGCATAGTCCGCTGAGTGCCGGCCCGTCCATCGCGGCCGAGCACCCATTGGTGCGCCAGATCGGTCGGTGGGAGGAAGCGCCACCCTGTGTCGGGGGGCGGGTGTACCTGCGACGTAGTTCTGTGATACCAGATCAGATAGCCGTCCCGAGACATGCCTTTGAGGTTGAGGGGTACGCCCACCTCCCGCAGTACAGATCCCCGAATCGGACCTAGGGTGTCCGCATTGTCGCGAGGCACAGCGATGACCTTCAGGTGCTCGGTCGATCCAGGTGGTGAGGCCGTTCTCGTCGCTGCGGTCGCAAGACCTTCGTCAAGTCGGGAACGGCGGCATAACTTCATACGACCGCACCTCCGCGCGCAGATGGATAAAGTTGCGGCAGGCCACATAATCGACCCCGCGTTCCCGTAACTGAAGACGCTCCTTGGTGCGTGCCCCACGGCGGTGAGCGGTTGTGGCACCCGAGGCAACCTACCGGTCACACGTTCACGGCTCTTACACTCGCGGTCGGGTGGTCACCGACCGCCAATCGTTGTAGCACGCTTCCGTCAGGCGGTTGCGCGCTCGAAGGACCGCATCCGGGCATCGAGATTCAGTAGCGCTGATCGTACCGCTGCGGCGTCGGTTTCCAGCGGTAGCCGCATATGCGCGACCCGGTTACGGATCGGCACCATCTGGACCTTCAACCGGGCCCATTCGCCGGCCCGTACGCCCCGGACCGTGCCGTGCGCCATGGCGAGTTCGGCGGCGAGGTCGAGCAGGTCCTCCAGCAGGAACCAGTCCAGTGGGGTGTACATCTCGTTGAGCGACGACGCCGATACATGCGTGTCATTGCGGGCCAGACCGAAGGCCTTCGCCCCTCGGTCGCCCAGCGCTTCGCGCCAAGCGTCGCCGTGGACCTCGCGCAGCACCTCCATTACCATCCTGCGAACCGTCCGCTCGAACGTGAACATCTTCCGGGCCAGCACCTCCCAGTCCGCCGGAGGAGAGACGACAGACCGCAGCGCTGACGCGAGACACTCCTTGACCTCAGCCCGCCACGGCTCGGCAAAGAGGTGAACGGTGCCGTCGAGATCGTTCACCCGCAGCAGGCGGGCCGACTCGAGCGCGGCGATCTGATGGTCGGCCAGGTTGTCCGCAGGCAGGTCCAGCATGTCGCTCTCGAGGACTAGGTGATCGAGCAGCGCGAGCGTGCCCACGCCCAGCTCGTCAACCGCCCGCAACAGGACCGCGCGCAGGAACTGCCCTGCCCGGCGGAGCTTCTCGTTGCCGGAAAGCTCGGCGAACTCAAGCTCCAGGTAGTACTCGGCGAGCGCCACCGTGCCGCCGGCGAACCGCAAAATCCGCTCTGCCGCCGCGGGCTTGAGGTCCGGGCACATTGACCGCAGAAGGTCGGCGTCGAGTGAGATCGGCCGGAGCCGGCTACAGTCCGCGATTATCGAGGAACCATCGGGTTCCGGGAAGGATAGTTTTGGCCGTGCCGACACAACCATGAGCCGTGTCCCGGCAGCGATCGCCTCCTGGCCCTTCGGACGGCTCTGCCGCAGGACGTCCTCGAAGTCTCGGCGGTGGGCGACCGTCTCCGGGTGCCAGAGGAGCACCACGCTACCCTGCCCCAGATCGGCCAGGGGCGGAAAGGCATGATCCCAGCCGCGCTGTGCCGCACTTTCCCACTCGACCCGGTGCACCGCAAATCCCTGATTCTCGAGTGCACCGCGGAGGTCGTCCTCAAAGCGCGTAGATCGGGACAGCGCCCCCGCTTGGAGGTATACCGACATCCGCCCGGTCATGGCCTCGGCGACGCCGGTGTACCACCCTCCGTGTCCGCTCACTTCCGCAACGCCATGCGGCTAAAGGCGGTTAGCTCGTAGCCGCCCGCCGTTTCGTCGATGAGACCGAGCTTGAGCAGGTGTTCGATCTGTGACGGATAAGCGCTGTCGACCTCAGCCGCGTCGATCTCGGTCCCGGAGAGCAACCGCAGAACGTCGGCGGCGTCTGGATAAAACCGGTCGAGGCTGGACAACATCTCCTGCAGCTGCTCTGCGACACCCCGCCGCCAGGACCGCTGGACGGCGACCACGCGTTGCAGAGTCACCTCCCGGGAGCTGAGGTCGCGCGGCAGATCGTCGGCGATCCGGGCGCATAGTGACCGGTGCAGGAAGACGTGTCCGCCCGATAAATTGAACACCTTGTCTAGCGCATCGACGCTCCACCTCACCGCCATCCGCATGCCCACGTCCCGCACCAGATCGTTGGCTGCCGCTCGATCGAGCGGTGGCATGTAGTAGGGCTTGGCCCACGCGAACAGAGGATTTTCCCGTCCGTAGAGCACGCCGGCCTCAAGGACGGAGCTGGTAAGGCCGGAGATGACCACGTTGAAGTTCGGGTTCTCCTGCACCAGGCTGCGCATGACGCCGAGGAATTCCGGCACGTGCGGGCGGTCCAGCGAGTGGCGTGGATCCTTCCCGAGCAGAGACTCGATCTCGTCCAAGGCGACCACCATCTGGATGTCCCGCGAGCTCGGATGGCCCAGCGTCGCCTGCATGGCGCGCCGGAACTCGCTGACGCCGGACGCCTCGGTCAGGTGGGAGAGCTCGTGCGTGCGCAGCTTTAGGTTGCGGAGCTTCGGCAGCAGGCTAGCTGTCAGGTCCATGTGCAGCGCGGTTCCGTGCTCGCCGGGGTCGGTTGGCAGGTCCTCCAAGTCGCGCAGCACGAAGATCCGCTGCGCGGGAGAGGCCATCACCAACTGCCGACCGAGTTCCTTGACCAGCGAGGTCTTCCCCGTCTTGCGCAGCCCGAAGATGCCGCAGACCTTGCCGTTGCGCAGTTGCGAGGTCACCTCATGCAGCAGATCACGCCGACCAAAGAAGTCGCGGCCGGTGACCGGCAAAGTCTCCTCATACAGGTTCTGGCTGGCGATACTGTTGGTCAGGTCGCGCAGCAGCACCTGTGCGGCCTCGTACTCCGGGCGGCGTGCCGAGACGTTGGACGAGCCCGCGTCGCCGCGCGGCAAGGCGACCGCGTTGATTGGTTCTCGTACGGTCCAATCGCGCAGTTTCGCGGGCAGCAGCGGATCGCTGGCATAGACAAGATACAGACCCTGGCTCGGATCCCGCGGCTGCCGCTCGCGGAATGACTTTAGTTTCTGAAAGTCTCGAACCTGGAATTCCTTGTCCGGTGAGTAGAATGCCATGACCTCGCGATGCAGGCCGAGCGCACCCTCCATCACCTGACCGAACCGGACGAGAGCGGTCCATGCTCCCCGGTCCCCCGCACCGTCCCAACGCCGGACGTCCACGATGTCGGACCCAAGTAGTTGAAGCGCCCTCCGGTGCAGGGCGGCCGCCGGGAACGCCTCGGCGAAGAGTCGGAAGTTGCGGAGGAACTTATCATGCCGCACTTCCGGAACACGCCCTTCATGAAACGTTCTCTCGTCGAAACCCATGGAATCGATGATAGAGGCTCCACGCGCCCGCTAGATCCCGGCGCCGAGCGGAAGCACTCCGCAGAATAGTTTGACCGGCCATTCCCGGATCCGCCGGAATTGTCCACCTCCGCGCATTTTTTGCTCGAAGCAGTGGGCATAGAGGACTTGTGCGTCGCTCGCGTCCGTCGTACGGTGCAGGAGTCGGGACGCCGGTCTATCCGTCTCCCCTTGCTTGCCGCTTCCTCTCGCGAAGCCCACATCGCGGCGTGAACGCCGAGGGCTACAACCCGCTTGCGGCTCTACCCATCTGGCTGCTGAAGACGTTTCGCCTATCCGAGCGGACCGCCTGTCCCGCGCGTTCCCTACCAGTGGGGCCCCACGCTGCCGTACCCGTGGTCAGCGTCGTTCCCACCGTGAGAGGAGTACCGCCATGATCGTTCGATCCGATGGCGTCTCGCAGGATCCCGTCGGCGCGTTGCTGGCCGAGGCGTTTCCGTACCAGCATGTCCTGCGCGCCGACATCGCGGCTGATCTCCGCCGCTGTCCAGTTCTGCTGATCGACCCACCGAACAAGTCGTTCTTCGGCCACGTTGTGGAACTCGCGATCGGTCTGGCCTTGTGCGATCAGAGCCCGTACCTTCGCCTGCTCCACTGCCTCGACCACGACCTTGCGGCCCGACTGCTCGACATGGCCGGCTACGGGCCGACCAACACCGCTGCCACGGCATATGACGCCTGGGGCCGTATCGGCTCAGCGCCGCACCCAGCGCGTGTCTTCACCGTCGCCAGTCGGCTCGCCCACGTCCGCAATCTGCTCAACGATCTTGATCGTCATTGCTCAGACTCCGTAGATGTCGCGCAGCATCTCCTTAAGCAGTACCCGCGTCTCCTCAACGGTCGTGTCGACGAGACTTATCACACGAGGCGTGTGTTCCGTACCGTCTGGGCCAGCTATTCCAGTGGCTTCCACAGCGCTTTTCGCTCCTACGGGTCGACGACCGCGCAGCTGTCCCTGCTCGACGGACGCCGCCACGCCGACTTCCTCCTTGGTACCACCGTGCTGGAAGTGAAGAGCGGCCGACTCGACGAAGACCGCTACCTCGACGAGCTGATCCGTCAGATCCTGACGTACGCGCTGCTCGCTCGTCACGATGGTCACCGCGTCACTCATGTCGCCGTCTACGCGGTTCGATATCAGCGGCTACTGCGGTATCGCATCGATGAGCTGCTCAATCAGCTCGCCGGCACGCCCATCGATCTGGCTGCAACCGGCGCCGCCCTGGCCGCCGCCATAACGGATCGGCCACGTCGAAGGCCAGCCGCCTGAACGCGAGAAGCGCACCGGATGCACAGCGATCGGCCGCTCGGCCCAGTGGACGAACATGTATCGGTGTGCTGCGGAACGTCGCGCTGTGGACGAAGCCGCCGAACCGCACCCGGCCATGGCTCAGCACTTCGGATCCCGGATACAGCTGAACGTCAGCTAACGACCGTCGGTCGAGCTATGCCTTGCCGAGCTAACGACACCTAGAGTGGTGCGGTGCTGACCCTCGGCGTCGACCTTGCAGCGGCGGACAAGCGTACGGCGATGGCCACGGTCGAATGGCTGCCAGACCGCGCCATAGTGCGAGACCTGGTCCTCGACGTCGGCGACGCCCGCATCGTCGAGGCCAGCGAGCACGCTGACAAGGTCGGGCTGGACTGCCCGCTCGGCTGGCCGGAGCTTTTTGTCGCGCTCGTGCAGGCCCACCGCATCGGCCACGTCACCGTTGCCAATGGTGACGCCGCCCAGTGGCGACGTCGCCTGGCTTACCGGCTAACGGACGAGGTGGTCCGCGAGAAGACGAAAATCATCCCGCTCAGTGTGGCTGCGGACCGCATCGCTCACGCCGCCTTCCGTTGCGTCGGATTACTGGCGATGCTCGCTGCCGCCGGATACGACGTCGACCGTTGCGGCGGCGGCAGGATCGTGGAGGTCTACCCGGCGGCGGCCCTGTACCGCTGGGGATTGGCACATCGCGGTTACAAGGGCCGGGGTCAGCACGTGCAGCATGTCGATCTGGTTACTGCGCTTCGCGAGGCCGCGCCCTGGCTGGAGCTGGGAGCGTTCGAGGGGCTGTGCCAGCGCAGCCACGACGCGTTCGACTCGGTGATCGCGGCCTTGAACGCGCGCGCCGCAGCGATCGGCAAGGCAGTCCAGCCGAGTGACGAGCAGCGGGCGGTCGCACGTGTCGAGGGCTGGATCGCTCTGCCCACCGGTCCGCTCAGCGACCTCCTCGGTGGTGCAGAACGATGAGCGGAGGGTATTGATGGCCTCGGGATTGAGCTGGCTGGACAGTTCCCGCGACGACCAGAACCGGATGCGTGAGCTGCTCAAACTGTTCAGCGACGCGGAGAGCCGGGACGAGTTGGGCGTCGGCCAGGTCCGCGACGCGTTCAGTGACCTGCTGTTTCCCGGGACCTCGGTGCTGCAGACCCGGGCGCGGTACCTGCTGATCGTGCCGTGGTGTTATCAGGAGGCACAGCGGCGTGGCCTGCGCGGTGAGCGCCTCGCCGCGCAGGTCGACGGCAACGAGCGGAAAGTGATCGCTGCGCTGCTACGCGGGGACGACACCGAGGGTGTGATCGGCCGGCGGGCCGGCGTCGGTGTGCGAACCCTGCCATCGGCCATCTACGCGGCGGCGCTGCTGCGGTACGGCATCCGCACGGGTGACGACGACACCCCGGGCCGACGGGTGACTTCCGGTTCGTCCGAGGCCGATGAACTGGCCGACCAGTCGAGCGGTGCCTGGCAGCCGACGATGCCAGGAGCACCGGCGAACTTCCCGAATGAGGTCGACGGCGGACTGACGCTGTATCCGCAGGAGGCCCGCTGGCTGCGGGAGAGGCTTCTTGCCGCAGCGCCGGCCACACTGTTGGCGTACCTGCTCCAACCCGAGCATCGGCCGGTTACCGACGGCCAAGTGCCGTGGGAGCCGGCGGCGCTCGCCGCGCCGGAGCCGGTCGGTTCGCTGGTCCGGGACGCGCAGCGCTTCTCGCTGGCGATGCATGGCGCAGCGTTGCTGTACAACCTGCTCGTGGCCGAGCGGTACGAACAAGCTGGTCTGACCGAGCACGAGAACCCGACGGACGTGTACCGCGACGCCCTGCGGAAGTGGAGTGATCGAGTGTCGGCCTTGCCCGGCCTCAAGGGCTGGGAGCGGTCGGGGATGTGGAGCCGGTTGATCCAGCAGAACCCGCGAATCGCCACGAACGCGGCGGCGCACCGGTTCATCGAGCGGTGGCTCGACGCGGTGACCAGCGGAGCAGCCGGTGATGCGGCCATCGACCCAGGCCTGCGGGCTCTCGTGGCCGAGCGGGAACGGTCGGTGAAGAAGGGCCAGTCGCGGCTGGTCAACGACAAGCTGCTCCGCACGTGGAGTGGCGCGTCGGGCAGCCGGCAACTGGTGTTCCGGTGGCCGCAGGTACGCCGGATCCTCGCCGACATCCACGACGGCTGCGCCGCCGACCTGCCGGAGGCTGCTGGTGCTCGCGCCTGACTCCCGCGCCCTGCTGCTTGACGCGCTGCGCCCACCAGCGGGCGCGCGACTGTCCCGAGCCGTGGCGTTGACGTTCACCCTGGACCTGGAGAGCCTGCTGGTCGCCCCGTTGGCCTTCGCCGCCCACGGTATGCGGGAGTCGACGGACCCGATCACGGTGATGGAGGGCGTACGGTACTGCGCCGACCGCATTGACGTGTTCTGCCAAGCGGGGCAGATCGCCGTGCCCCCGACGAAGTCCGCGCTGCTGGCGTTCGTCGAGCCCATGGTGCACCAGGTACGCCGGCCCAAGCCCGGGCACCTGTTCCACCCGAAGGTGTGGGCGCTGCGCTTCCACGACGAGACAACCGGCGAGACGTCCCTGCGGCTGCTGGTGCTCAGCCGGAACCTGACCAAGGATCGCAGCTGGGATGTGTGCCTGCGTCTGGACGGTGTTATCGGCCCACGGCCGAAGGCGGACAACCGGCCGCTGTCTGATCTCCTGCGGCATGCGGTGCGGCTGGCGGTCGCGCCACTACCGCCGGACCGGCAGGCGGCGATCGAGGCGCTAAACGAGGACCTGCGCCGGGCCCAGTGGGAACTCCCCGACAGAGCCCGGGAGATGAGTTTCCACGCGCTGGGCGTGCCCGGTGTTCGCCTGCCACGTTTCGAGGGCACGCGTCACCTCGTCATCTCGCCGTTCTGCACGCCGGGCGGGCTGGACCGGTGCGCACCGAGCGGGCAGCTGGCCCTGGTGAGCCGGCAGGAGACCCTCGACTGCCTACCTGAGGAGACGGTGGCGGGGTTGGAGGCGTTCGTGGTCAGCGCCCTGGCCGGTCTGCCCGCCGAGGGGACGCCGTCGGGCCAGGAGGTGCTGCACGGGCTGCACGCGAAGGTGTACGTGGTGGAGAAGGGCCACCAGGCACGGGTCCTGCTCGGCTCCGCGAACGCCACCGACGCGGCGTTCGGCGGAAACGTCGAACTGTTGGTGGAACTGGCCGGCAGCCGCGCCCAGTGGGGCATCAACGCCGTCCTCGGCCCGGAAGCAGGTCTCCGCGGAATCCTCGAACCCTACGACCGCCACGATGCCACCGAGTCGGAGCCGGAAACGACCATGCTGCGGGACCTGATCCGCGACATCGCGGCCATCCCACTGACGGCCACCGTCACCACCGAAGCCGACAGCTACGGCATCGAGCTCACCTCACAGGACGCCCTGCCCGATCTGCCGGGGGTGCGGATCACCGCGCAGGTGCACACCCGTCGCGGTGAGGCGGTGCCGCTCGTGGCGGGGCAGCCGGTGGCTGCCGTGTTCACCGGACTTGCGCTGGCCGACATCACCCCGTTCATCGTCATCACCGCCGAGGACACCACCGGCCGAGAGCAGACCGTCGTCCTCGCCACCCTGATCGGCGACCCCGCGCACCGGCTCGACCACGTCCTCGCCCAGCAGATCGACACCCCGGAGAAGTTCCTGCGATTTCTGCTGCTGATCCTCGGCCTGGGCACCGAGGCTGCCGCCGCCGCAGGCGGCGACACCGGCGGGTCGGGTGCCTGGCGCGCCGGCGGGACCGGGATCCTCGAGCTGCTGCTCAACGCCCTCGTCGACCGGCCGGACCAGCTCGACGACCTGGCCCGGTTGGTGGCCCGAATCGAAGCCAGAGGTGACAGCAAACGACTGCTGCCTGCGGGCTTTTCCGATCTGTGGCGGGTCATCACGGCGGCACGCGAGACGATCACGGGGACGGTGCGCGCGTGAACTGGTACGACGCCGGGCCGGTCATGGCCGGCTTAAAAGACTTCCAACGCGCCACCGTCGCGCACGTGATCGACCGGTTTTTCGGCACCGATCCGACTCGCCGGTTCCTGGTCGCCGACGAGACCGGGCTCGGCAAGAGCGTCGTCGCCCGAGGCGTCATCGCTGAGACCTTGCAGCGGTTGCAGGACGACGACAGCGTGGACCGGGTCGACGTCGTCTACGTCTGCTCCAACCAAGATGTCGCCCGGCAGAACATCGCCCGGCTCCGGGTCACCCCCGACGAAACCGTCACGCTTTCCAGCCGGCTCACCCTGCTCGCCAAGCACGCCGACCAGCTCAACGCCGCACCCACCACCGGGGGCAAGCCGATCAACCTGGTGGCGTTCACCCCGGGCACCTCGTTCGACCAGGGGTGGCGCACAGGTACGGCCGAGGAACGGGCGCTGCTGTTCCTGATCCTCGAACAGGCGAGCTCATGGAACGGTTGGCGGACCCGGGCCGCGCTACGCGCCCTGCAGGCCGGCGTCGCAAGCCCCGGCCGGTTCGAGGAACAGTGCAACCGGCTATGGGCGCAGCTCGACGGAAAGCTCGATCACACCATCACCCGCGAGTTCCTCCGCCGCGCCCGCCGACGTGGCCTGCTCCACGAATTCGACGCGCTGCTCGACGGCATCGGCCGCCGCCCCGCCCTACCGGACGCACTACGGGAAACGGCACGCACGCTCACCGGTGCTCTCCGGACCACGCTCGCGACCGCCGGCGTCGAGGTTCTCGAACCCGACCTGATCATCCTCGACGAGTTCCAACGGTTTCGGGAGCTGCTAGACCCCCACGGCGGCGAGGGCGCCGACCTCGCCCGACACCTGTTCGACTACCGGGCCGCCCGGGTGCTGCTGCTGTCGGCCACCCCGTACAAGCCGTTCACCTTCGCCGAGGAGGCCACCGCCGGCGAGGACCACTACCGCGACTTCCGGCAGGTGCTGAGGTTCCTCAGCGACGACGAGTCGTGGCACGCCGACGTGACGAAGGCGTTCGAGGCGTACCGGGACGCGCTGGTGCGCGGCGAGCCCTGCGGTGACCTGCGCGACTGGCTGCGCGGCCTGCTGCTGCGGGTCATGTGTCGTACGGAACGGCCCGCGCTGATGCAGGATGGCATGCTGCGGGAGCACCTCACCGTGGCCGATGACCTCGACGTGCGTGATGTCCGCAGCTACGTGGCGATGCGCAAGATTGCCGGTGTCGTCGGCGCTCCGATGACGGTCGAGTATTGGAAGTCCGCCCCGTACTTCCTCAACTTCCTCGACGGCTACCAGCTCGGTGACAAGGTTCGCGCCGCGCTCGACGGCCAGCCGCACCCCGAGGTGTCCGCGCTGTTGGCCTCCACCCAGCTGCTCGATGCCGAGGCGATCAACCGACGGGAACTGGTCGATCTCGGCAACGCCCGGCTCCGGCAGCTCGCCGCCGACACCGTCGACCAGGGCTGGTGGCGACTGCTGTGGCTGCCCCCATCCATGCCCTACCACGCGCTCGGCGAGCCGTTCACCACCGCAGCGCGGGACGGCATCACCAAGCGGCTGCTGTTCTCGTCCTGGAACGCCACACCCACCGCGGTGGCAGGGCTACTCAGCTACGAAGCCGAACGCCGGCTCGGCGCCGCCGGGGAAGGGCACCGGCATCTCGACTACCGACTGGAACACGGCCGACCGGCGGCGATGAGCGTCTTGGCGCTGTTCTGGCCCCATCCCGCTTTGGCCGCGCTGTGCGATCCGCTGGCCCTGGCCCGCCGACGGCCCGACGAGACCGCACCGCTCGACGTGTTCGAACGCGAGGTGCGGGAACGGCTGCTTGCTCGCGCTTCGGGCGATGCGGAGGCCATCGAAGCGAGCCCGGCCGAGCCGTGGGAGCTGGTCTTCCGGTGGCCCGGCGCCGACCCCGGCCTAGACGACGCCGCTGCCGCCCTGGGCACCTCGGCCGAAGAGGACGGAACGGCCACCGGCCTGGACCGGCACGTGGCGCGAGTCCGCGAGCTGGCCAGCGATGCCCGCTACCCGGCAACGGACCATCTCGACGGTCTGCTCGGCAGCGTCGCGGAGATCGGCCTGCATGGGCCGGGCAACATTGCTTGGCGGGCACTGTCCCGGCTGATCCACCCCGGCGATGCGGTCACACCCGCAGGGCACTGGCGCGCCGCGGCGGTCCTGGCGAACGGGCTGCGGTCTCTTTTCAACCGGCCGGAATCCGCGCAGCTGCTCGACGGCCTGTCGATGGGCTCGGTCTACTGGCGGGCGGTGCTGCGGTACTGCGCCGCCGGCGGTCTGCAGGCCGTCCTCGACGAGCACCTGCACACCCTGCGCAGCGGTGCTGCCGACACCCGCCTCGACGACGAGGAACTCTGCCGGCTCGCCGACGAGGCGCGGCAGGCGATCGCCAGTCGACCGTCGACGTACGAAGCCTTCAACCCGCACCACCCCGACGAGCGGATCAAACTGCCCGGCCGGTTCGCGCTGCGCTACGGCGGCCGCGGCGAGGAACAATCCCAGGTCAACCGCAAGGAGGCCGTCCGTCGAGCCTTCAACAGCCCGTTCTGGCCGTTCGTTGTCGCCACCACCAGCGCCGGCCAGGAAGGCATCGACTTCCACCAGTGGTGCTCAGCCGTCGTGCACTGGAACACCCCCGCCAACCCCGTCGACTTCGAGCAGCGTGAGGGCCGAGTGCACCGGTTCGGCGGGCACGCCGTACGCCGCAACGTCGCCGCCGCACACCGCGCTGAGGCCTTGCGCTCCCGCGAGCCGGACGTGTGGAAGGCCCTGTACGACGCGGCACGAGCGGTCTCTGGAGAGCTTGGCGACTTCGCGCCGTACTGGGTGTTCCCCGGGCCAGCGAAGATCGAACGGCACGTCCTGCCGTACCCACTCAGCCGCGACCAGGCGAAACTCGACCGGCTCAAGTCGGACCTGGTGATGTACCGGCTGGCGTTCGGCCAGCCCAGGCAGGAGGACCTGCTGAACCTGCTCCGAGGACGAGAGACCGGCGCGGCGGGCGTACCCGACATCCTGGACCTGCGACCGGCCCCTGAATGGAAGCGACAGTGACGGACCAGCCGGCCTGGCAGCTCATCCTCACCGCAGCACGCCAGCTCACGAAACACAAGTTCGACTTCAGCCGAGCGGAGCTGATCGACGAGGTCCAACGGCTCGACCCGACGCAGCGCGTACAGTCGCTCGGCCCGGTCATCCAGGGAATGACCCGGGATACCACCGGTGGCCCGTCGAGCCCGTGCGGGACGCCGCTCATCCGGGTCGGGCGCGGCCGGTACACGCTCGCCGACACCAGCCGATCGCCCTCCTCCACAGCCCAGCCGGCGATCCCGGCGCAGCCCCCAAGCGGACAATCAAGGCCGACCGAGCCTGGCGAGATCCGGGCCGACATCGCGCTGGTCGGCTGCGTCAAGACGAAACTCGACCACCCTGCGCCGGCCCGCGACCTGTACGTCTCGCCGCTGTTCATCCGCCGCCGCGCCTACGCCGAACGGCACGCCCGCCGCTACTACATCCTGAGCGCCGAGGACGGCTTGGTGCTGCCCGAGACGGTGCTCGCACCGTACGACACCGCGTTCGCCGAGCAGAGCAAGGACTACCGGCGCGTATGGGGCCAATGGGTCGCGGCCAAGCTGATGCGCGCAGAGAGCCAGGTGCGCGACCGCGTGGTCGAAATCCACGCCGGCGACGAATACGCGCAAGCAATCGTGCCACTGCTCACCCAGGCCGGAGCGGCGGTTCGCCGACCGCTGGCCGGGCTACCGCTCGGCGAACAGCTCGCCTGGTACGACCGGCAGCCCCAACCACCAGCGCCAGAACAACCCGTAGCCCTCATCAAGCAGCCCCAGGAGACCATCCGGCCGCTCGCACCCACCGGCACACCCGTTCCCGTCCGACCAGATGCGCGTGCCATCGTCACTGCCCTGCTGAAGTACGGGCGGGAACATCAGGCCGAACGGGCCGGCACCCCACCCCGATTCACACCGCACCCCGAAGCCAACACGCTGATCCTGACCGACCCGTTCGCGTTCCTGCTGGCTGTCATCTTCGACCAAGGCATACCCGCCGAGCGGGCCTGGAAGGCACCGTACGACTTGCATCAGCGCCTCGGACACCTCGACCCAGCACGAATGGCGTCCGAACCAGAGCAGGTACGTGCTGCCGTCGCCCAGCCGACGGCACTGCATCGGTTCATCAACAACATGCCCGGATGGCTGGTCGCCGCCGCCATCATCGTCGTGAACGAATATGGCGGCGACGCCGGCCGGATCTGGGCGGACGAACCCCGCGCGACCGATCTGGCCACCCGGCTGCGGAGGTTCCCCGGCATCGCGCAGAAGAAGTCAGCGATGGCAGTAGAGATCCTGGCCCGCGACCTGGCAGTGCCAATCCGGGAGCTGTCCGGGACGGACATCGCCTACGACGTACATGTTCGGCGGGTATTCCTCCGTACACGACTCGCCGAGCGCGACGACCTCGACCACATGGTGGAGGTCGCGCGATGGCTACACCCAGAGCGGCCCGGAGAGCTGGACTACCCCGCCTGGCTGATCGGACGACGCTGGTGCGGACCAGGCACGCCCGCCTGCGGCACCTGCCCTCTGCGCTCCATCTGCCCGAAGGACATCGCCCAAGCGGCAGCGGTATGAGGAAACACCCCTGGCCGGTTTGCCCGATCGGCC
Source organism: Plantactinospora sonchi (assembly GCF_036422035.1). Taxonomy (NCBI): domain Bacteria; kingdom Bacillati; phylum Actinomycetota; class Actinomycetes; order Micromonosporales; family Micromonosporaceae; genus Plantactinospora; species Plantactinospora sonchi. The sequence continues at coordinate 528,710 of NZ_JAZGQK010000003.1, read as the reverse complement.
AAGGCAGCCGCCGAGCGGCAGGCGAGTCTTGGTGACCCACGTGCTCTCTCGACCAGCGGACTTTGCGCATGCCACCCCAGGAAGCTCACCTGGACCAGCAACTCCGACACACCCGGTCCGCACAGAGTCACCAGTTCGGCCTGACTCCCACGCCCACACGCATACAGCACAGGCCCTCGACGGCCATGCCCGTCCAACGCGTCCCGAGCACCCGCAGAGCACCCCGCCCGTCTGCTTTTGCCGCCTGCCTCCCGAACCGCATGTGCGGATCTCGCTCCATCCGGCTCTACTCACTACGCGGTGACCGCTGCCGTCAACGGAAGCCGACAGCCGACGGATCACCGCCTCCTGCGGGGCGCCGGTCGGCAGCCATAGACAGGACAAGGGCCGTCGCAGCATCACCGCTCTTCCCTGCGCCTCTCGTCCCCTGGCATGAGCTTCGCAGCCTCGGCCAACGCAAACTGCAAATCAGCCACAAGATCGCCTACAATCTCGTCAAAGTTCTGAGTCGCCATAGCGTTGCCTTGCGACGGAAGCCAAAACAGATCCAGGCTGCAATCTTCCCGCTTGAGTATGTCATCGACGCTAAAGCTTCGCCACCTACCGCCTACCGGATCCTCCGCCCTTGAGTCCTCCCGCTTCGCACGATCCGCCGGCTCATAAAGTCTCGTGAACTCTGTCAAGTCAGCGGAGCTCAGGCGACGACCTACTAGCGTGAATCGCTTATCTGTGCGCAAATCGTATACCCACAAGCGTCCTCGCTCCGAGCCTTGACCAGGCGACTTGCGATCAAAAAAGAGAACATTCGCGTTCACTCCTGCCGCATAGAAAATGCCAGCAGGCAGCCGCAGAAGCGTATGGACGTCGAATGTTTCGAGTAGCCGCCTTCTGATTGCAGAACCCGCTCCAGGACCCGAGAGAACGCCGTCAGGAACAACAACTGCGGCCCGCCCACCCTGCGACAAGCTCACCGCAACATGCTGGAGGAAATTCAGCTCCTTGTTCGAAGTCGAGACCCATAGGTCATCGCGCAGCACACGACGGCGCTCATCGTCACCTTCCTTAGCCTTCGTCACAAGAGTTACGCTCGAGCGCTTCCCGAAAGGCGGGTTCGTGATGATGACGTCGTACAGTTCCTTCGGCGGGACTGCAAGGCTGTCTTGTGTTGCCACCGGCGGCTCGGCTGTGCCAGCGTTCGGACCTATGCCGTGGAGAAGGAGGTTCATGGCAGCAAGCCGCGTAACCTCACCTACCAGCTCCCCTCCCCGAATAGCGTGCAGACGTAGGTGCTCTTCCTCCGTCGGCGTCATGTCCGGATTGCGCATCCTGAGATGACGAGCGGCCGAAATTAAGAAGCCCCCGGTTCCGCATGCAGGGTCAAGGATTTTTTCCCCCGGCTTCGGGTCAATGCACTCAACAATAGCGTCTACAACGGGTCGCGGCGTGAAGTACTGACCGGCGCCACTTTTGGTGTCTTGGGCGTTTTTTTCGAGCAGGCCCTCGTAAGCATCACCCTTCACATCTATATCGAGCGCACTCCAATGCCTAGCATCGATAAGATCCGCAACGAGCAGCCGCAGCTTATGTGGGTCCTTAATCTTATTCCGAGAGTCGCGGAAGATTAAGCCCAGCATCCCATCAGAGGCGCCTAGAGTTTTCAGGATTTCACCGTAGTGTCGGTGGAGATCATCCCCCCGGCGTTCCACAAGGCTCGGCCAGTCCATACCGTTCGGTACAATATTAACGCCGCTCTGAGTCGTGGCAGTTTCGTGTGCCATCTTGAGGAAGAGCAAGTACGTTAACTGCTCGACGTAGTCAGGGTAGGACAGGCCGTCATCCCGCAGAATACTGCAATAGCTCCAAAGCTTCTGAACGATGTCTCGGGCGCTACTCATCTACTCGTTCTTTCTATCAGAAAACTTGGTCGATCCACGTATGCTCAGAATCTCGATAACCTTTTACCAAGTCCCTGACCGCTGCGGAATACTCGGCCCCTGGGGCACAGAGCTTCTTGAGTTGGGCGATGACGGATTCAAAAGCAGGCTCGTCCGATCCGTCGAGGAGCCAGCTATCATAGTATCTTCTACCAAGAGAAATCAACTCCCGGACCCGATTCAGCGTTTCAAGACGCGCTTCTACGAGTTCCGTGTGATTAAGGTGGTAAATTTCAATAGACTTGCTCGCTCGTAATCCTTTTTCGCCCCCGTACCTTGGCTCAGGAACGCCATCTTCCCGGAAGTACAGAAGGGCCGGGTCCGTAGCTCGTATCGGGTCCAACAACATCGGGCGTTCGACCGCAATATCACCCTCCTCGAAGACACGGTCCTCTGGGTTTAGAAGGGGGAAGTGCGTTTGCTTACCGCCTCTACTGCCGCCCACACGGTCCACACGGGTTGAGTTACAGAAAGTGCAGCAATAACGATAATTGCGGAAATCGAAGGCAAGCCACCAATAACCTTCGTGTTCCGGGCTTTCCTCGACCTTACTCTTCGGACGAAAGTGATCAACTGCAGCATCGGACCGCACGTCCCGAGTTTCGCAGTACCAGCACTTGCCTGTGCTCGCCCCCGCCAAATGATGCTTTACTTCCGCCCAGAGACTTGCGTGCTTGGTCAAAACCTTCTTGCGATCGTCGCTTGTCGTTGCAGCACGGACGTCAAGAAGCGCCGCCGCAGCTTTTTCCTTCCATGACAACTCCACCCGCTGCTCAAGCCTGACTAGATCGATGAAGATCACGGCTCCGCCTCCAGCCTTTCAAGCAGCAATCGGACCACTTCGTTGGCTAACTCTTGCCGCCGGTCGATCTCCCCCGGCGTTAAAGTAGCCTTCCGCAAGGCAAGGTGATTTTCCAGTACGGTCATAGCCGAGACATAGGGCTTGTAGAGCGGATCGCGGGTGGTCCTCGAAAAGTCAAGGTTAGCCAGATACTCATTGAGTGACGACAACTCGGCGCGTTGCTCTGGCGTCAACGTGTCGAGCGATGCTAGGTCGCGCTTGCGATCCAGCGCGTTGAGTGTCTCTCGATCGAGTTGCGATCTCAGCCCGTAGAGCTCGCTCGTCAGAAGGCCGGCCACACCCATGCCCTTAGGATCTTCTTCAGGAACCGCTGCATGGATCCTGTCCGCTTCGCCTCGTCTCATTACGCGGACTTCATCGCGGGTAAGTGCCGACACAACCAGCGGGTCGTGCGTGGCCATCACGATATTGGCTGAATCTGGATCAGACACGTGTGTCTTCAGGAGATAGGTGTAGTCCAAGCTCCAGGACGGGTTCAGATGCGTGTCGGGCTCATCAAGCAGAATGAGCCCCTCCTGACCCTCTACAAACCTAAGCAGACCTAATACCGTCAGGAGCTGCTGCTCGCCCTCGCTTAACTCGCGAAACGTAAGAGCATCATCGCTGCCACTTATGGTGACCCGGGTTCGAACATCCTCGATTAGATCAGATATATACAAGCTCTCAAGTGCCTTGAAGAATTCGGCCTGGTTATCGTAGCCGTCAGCAAGGGCAAGCAAGTCCTTCTTGTCTTTCAGATACAGGTAGAGGCGCTCAGAGCCCCGGCGTCCCCGCATAGGCGCTAATGCAATACGGTACAGGCGAGAGGCGAAGTCACGCACCACGCCGCGTGCACCCCAGATCCGGGGGTCCCCTGGGTTCGTAGGGTCTGCGCCTCTGTTCGGGTTGAACCATGACGGCCTTTTTAGGACGAACAATACCGAATCAAGGTCCACAATTCGCAGGAAGCGTGTGAGAACTTCACGGTCACCGGATTCGCGAGCGAAGAAGGACAGCAGAACGAACTGGCTGTGAACAAGGCGCGCGTATAGCAATGGGCGGAGAGGCCTGTCTGCTCCTTCACGGAGATCGCTTGCGAAACGGATCTGATGGCTTTCGAAGTGCCGTTCCATTCGATTGCTCGGGCCTGAATAGTAGCCAAAAACAAAACCAGGAAGGTACTCCCCGCCTCCCTTACGGGAGAATCGATCAGCACGCCACCGTTCACCGTCGACCTCAATAAGGGCAGTGCGGCCCCGACGTGCCGGATCGCAATCCACGCGGATTGACTTGCCCTTGCATCGGTAGGCAAGTTTGAACGCAAAGAGCGGAGGCGCTCCAAGGTCTAGATCCCGGAAAATTATGATCAGGGCTTCCAGTACATTTGACTTCCCTGTTCCATTCTGTCCCACCAGCACGGTAGTCTGAACATCCGAGAAGTGGATTTCAAAATCTTGCAGATTCTTCCAAGACCGGATATACAGACTCTCAAGCCTCATTGCCGCTCCGCCAAATTTAGGAATGGCTCGCCATGAGCGTCGCGAACCTCCCTTACGCTGCCCGAATAGATATGTCTGCGCAGGTCCGAATAGAACTCATCAATAAGTTCCTCCGAATATCCGGAGGCGTCGAATAGCTCCTCTGGCCTAAGCGCAGTTTCGGCATCGGATAGCGCCTTCAGAAGGTCGACTCTTGTCGCACTTCGGCCACCCGCACGTGATCGTCGAGCCGTGCTCCGTCCTGTGGGAGAAGACTCACTTTGGCCAGCTTCCTCGACTATGGCGGGAACGACACCATAAACAACTGCCCCAGGAAAGACGGCCTTAAGGGAAGCTTGCCTGGCCAATAGCACTCGATCGCCGATCGCCGAAAGCACCTGCGAAAGGTTCTCCGCAGCACGAAGCCTCCGCGTCGCTTCTTCAACGATTCGCTCTTGTTCCTCCAGTGGCGGGAGAGGAAACGGCAAGGCCGCAAACCGTTGCGTACTAAGGTGTGCGATGTTTGTACTCCATCGGGCGGCTTCTCGAAACCGACCGGTGCGCAAGTAGGCACGAAAAACCAAGAGAGCGAACGTCGCACTCACCCCTGGGTGCGCACGGAACCGAAGCAGCGTCATCTGGAAGCACCCGCCCGGCAGCTCCCCCCGATACATGGCCGGCCTACCAACCAGCTCCGGACTTTGGCCCTCGTTCAAGAGTATGTCGCCATACTCCAGCCGGTACGTCTTGTAGTCCTGCGGCGGGAAGTTCATCTCAAGCACGTCGCTGACATCGATGCGATCCTCGTAGACGTTGGCCACGCGCAGATAGGGTCTCATATATGGGCCCGAATGAGAGCTGGGTTCCCGCTTCTTGCCTAATGTCACAAGGCCGACCTCGTCCACCCGCGCCTGGACCCACCCATCGGGAAGACCACTAGCATTTGATGTGGATACATCGATGATGCTTCGCTTATATGAACGCCGCGGCTTTGCATTGAAGAGCTCACCCGCTTGGGCGGCTACTCTATCGTTTATCTTTTTGAGTAGCTCGCTGCCTGAAACATACGTGCCCGACCTCGCCGTTGCCAACTCAGCCTCTGTCGGCACGAGGCGACCAGCGATAGCATCAAGGATGGTCTGGTCTTCGAAACGACCGAGTCGGGATCGCGCACCGCCCACCGCCGTAGTGATGGAGTCAAGTATGGACCGGTTCCGTTCTATACGGTCAACCAAGTCCTGCTGCTCGGACAGCGGAGCAACCAGCAGCGGGACTCGGCTGGTCAGCGTACTTGTCGAGATGCTCGCTTGATTCACGTGCTGCTTCGCATGAAAGCGGAAGTATCCACACTCCCATAGATAGAGGAGCTGACAGGCTACGAACTGGGGTAGAAGCCCTTGGTGCAAGCGAAGGCGAGTTATGTGGTTAGAGAAGCCCCACTCGGCGTCAACCAAGTCGAAGACGGCACTCTTGCCGACGTGCTCGCGACTGTTTGTGTTGTTAAAGACGATGTCGCCTGGCTGGAGCCGGAGAGTAGATGCATCCGCCGAGACGTACTTGATTTGGTTAAGGTTTACACTGCCATCGCGGTCAATATTCATCGGACGCAAGTGCGGGATGCCAACCCCATCGCTATTGTGCGAACCGGATGAGAAGCCGCTGCGCGCATCAGTTATCAGTTCACCCAGTGGCCTGAGCTCCCAGCCCGCTGGCAAGTTCGTCGGCGAAACAGGGTAGAGTTCAGTCAACAGAGCGCTGGCCATTTATGCTGCCACCCGCCCAGCGACGACTGGCTTCCCGCCTGCCTTGGGCCTATACGGTCGATGACTCAAGATCCTGACGGGAAGGCGCATGACGGGTACCCTAGCGCACCTCGCTAGCGAGATATTGGCCCGTTGAGGCGCGCCACGAGTCGGTAAGCCTACTCACAGCGATCGAACGACCACTGCAGGCGCGCGCGGATGGTTGGGCGGCAATCAGGTCGCTGGTCGTCCGGCGCCCCTGTTGGTTACTTGCGCTGTGACTGCTGGTTCCGGTAGAGGCTCGACCCGCCTGCCCCTGAGTAACACACAGTTCCCAGGGCAGTTGCGGCCGACGGTGTTGTCTGGGAGGCCGTGCACGAACGTCGCAGGCAGCCTGTTCGGTCCGGAGCCCCTCCAGCTGGCTCCCGGAGGCAGCGTCGGCTACGTAGGCCATGTCACGCCACGTTGACGCGGAACGACCGACGCGGTTGCTTCGGCAGCGGCGTGAGAGAGCTCCGGCAGTACGTCCCCGTAGAACTTTGCGGTGAAGTGAGGGCTGGAGTGGCGGAGCCGGTTGGAGATGACTTTCATTTGGACGCCGGCGGCGAGGCCCATGGTGGCGGCGCCGTGGCGAAGGTCATGAAGGCGGATGGGTGGTAGGCCGGCTTGGGTGGCGAGGTGGTGGAAGTGGTCGGTGACGTCGGCGGGGTGTAGCTGACCGCCGGTCGGGTTGGTGAACACCAGGCCGGTCTTGATCCAGGCGGCACCGGCCGCGAGTCGTTCGCGGTGTTGCCGGGCACGGTGGGCGCGCAGGACGGCCATGGTTTCGGCGTCGAGAGCGACGGCTGCCTCGCTGTCGGTGGTCTTGGGAGTGTCGATCGCAGTGACCCAGCCGTGTTGGACGAGTTGCCACCGTACGGTGAGGGTGGCGGCGTCGAGGTCGACGTTGTCCCAGTGCAGGCCGCAGGCTTCGCCTCGGCGGAGGCCGGTGAAGGTGACGAGGTGGTAGAGGGCGTAGAGCCTGTCGCCGGCGTCGTGGGTGTGGTCGAGGAATCGTCCGGTCTGTTCGGGGGTCCAGATCATGACAGGGCTGGGGATCTTGCCGGTGTCGCGCCAGGTCTTGACGCGCTGGTCGGTCCAGATGGTCGGCTTCGGTGGCCGGGCCGGGGGTAGTTCGACCATGACGGCGGGGTTGGTGTCGATGAGCCGGTGGCGGCGCATCGCGTCGTTGAGGGCTTTGCGCAGTGTGGCGTGGATGCGGTGCTGGGTTGCCGGGCCGACGATGCGCTGGCGCTTGACCTGGTCCCGCTTAGCTTGGTCGCGGCTGGCGCGCAGAGTGCCGATGGTGGCGTTGCGTTCGTCGATGGCGTCGTACATCGCGTCGATGTGTCCGGGGCGGAGCCGGTCGATGCGCAGGTGGCCAAGGTACGGAATCAGGTACAGCCGGACGTGGCCTTCGTACGAGCGCAGGGTGCCCTGCTTGATGTTCTTACGCCCGGCAAGCCAGTCGGTCAGGTACTCCCCCAGGGTCGGCAGTTCGGTCGGGGTGATGTCCAGGTGCAGCGCCCGGCGGATCTGATCCGGCGTGGGTATGGGTGCGCCGGTCTTGGCGGCGGTTTCGATGAGGTCGCCGGTCTTGACCGTGGCGTGTGGGTCGGTGGGGTCGGGGACGGCGAGCGCGGCGCGGATGCGGTCCAGAACCGCGTCGGCATCTGACTGAGACGGATACGGGCCATGCCGCAGCGGCCGGCGACTCCCGTCAGCGCGAGCGGGAACTTCGATCTGCCAGTGCCACTGGCCGTGGCTGCGGGACCAGCCACCGCCGGGCCGGTGGAGCTGGGGACAGGAACGCCCCAGTCGCCGGCCCGAGGTGGTGTCGCGGCAGCCGCAACGTTTGAAGGTGGAACCCTTCACGCATCGTCTCCTTGGTGCTCGACGCGGTGCCGCCAGCGGTGGTGGGCATAGTCCGCTGGTGGCCTGGTCGTTGCATCCACGCTCGTCTCGCCGACGGGATCAAGTCGCCGGTCGTCGGCGGCCGGGGCGGGGCTTTCGAGCAGCAGAAGCTGGAGCAGGCCGGCGACTGGGACGATGATGCGGGTGCCGGCCCGGATCAGTGGCGTGGGGAAGGTGTCGGTGGCGGCGAGCCGGTACGCCTGGGAGCGGCTGACCCCGAGTACGGAGGCGGCGGTGGCGAGGGTGGTGGTTACGCCCAGGGCACGGAGGCGTTCGGCGGTCCACACCTCGACTGCGGCGGACGCGGGGTCGGCAGTGTGCGTGGTAGGCGTGGTGTCTGCCGTGCCGCGGTAGGACTGCTCAGTTGGGTTTAGGTGGGTGCTCATGATCGAGATGCTCCTGATCGTTATGGGATGGTTCGGATTCGCCAGATCGATATCTGTCGTCCGTTTCGGGTAGGTCGGTGGTGCCGGTCGCACGGTTGAGTGGGCTGATGCCTGGCGACCGCTGATCGGGTTTCAGCGGCGTCGCGGCCGGTAAGGCCCGGCCGCGCTTGGACGCAGTCGATGGCAGGGACGATTCGGCTTTGAGGGTCTTGAGGAGATCGGATACCCGGGTGTTGGAGACGCTGTGCCCGGCGGACCGGAGAGCATCGGCGAGCGCCGCCCGGGTGAGCGGCTCCCCGTCCGCGGCGAGCCGGTCCCGGACGTGTCGTGCTGCGGGCAGCAGTCCGTCCGCGTCCGGTGAGCGGTGCGTGGACCACTCGCGATGCGTTGTGTTGCGGCGGCGGGTCCGTCCGTCCCGTCGATGGCTGGCGCCGGGCGGACGGACGGTCCGAGCGGTGGACCGCTCCCCCACCGGTCCGGCGGACCGGGCGTGGTTGATCGGTCCGACGGACGGTTCAACGCCTGCGGTCCGGTCCGGCTCGTGTTTCCAGGACGGGGTTGCGTCGGTCCGAGTCGCTGTGCCGGCGTAGCCAAGGGCGACCTTGACCATGACGAGGAAGCCGAGCGCCGGCACAGCCGCGGCGATCCAGCCAATCGGCGAGGGCTCAGCCTCGACTACCTGCGCGGCAAGCGACAGTGTGACCGCACACCCCAGTACGACCGCCGGGAACCTGGTCGAGACACGAGCGCGTTTGCGGCGCCGCAACTCGAGTCCGGCTGCGATGGACATCAGTTCCAGGACGATCGCGTCCGCCCAGGCGAGCCATCCCGGTTGACCGTGTGCTGCGGCAACATTGTGGACGTGAGTGAAGCTCGCCGCACCGGCGGCCCCGCCGATCGCGAGCATGATCAGAATCTGGACGGCTCCCTCAGCCCGGTCCGTCCGCCGGGGACCGTCCGCATCGTTCTGCGGCGTAGTCGTGGCAAAGCACCTCCTCCGTCCGGACCGCAGCGGCGCCGGCACCGACGGCCGCCAAACTGGCCTGCATGGGGACGAAGATCATGTCCGTACCTCTCAAACTGGTAATCATGGGACGATCGCGCATAGGCGTGGGTAGCGCCCGGGCGAAGACGCGGGACGATACCTCGGGAAGGGTGCTGTCGGAAGGGATCCGGATCTGTCAGGGGACTGTCCGCGCTGGCAGCTCTCGCCGTGACAGACGGGTGACAGATCCCCGCTCTTGCTGTCAGCGGAGCCGGCGAGGTATGGGCCGCCTCTTGGTGATCGGATGGCACTGTTCATGCCGCCTGCGGCGATTCGTGTCGCAGGTCGACGACGTACGCGGCGAGGTCAACCAGCCGGTACCTCTCGCTGTCGCCGTGCGCGATGGCCCAGACGGCGTCAGCCGGAGAGAGCCTCGCTGAGGCGGCGTGATCGCGGGCGCCGGTGGCGATCGGCAGCAGGGATGGTGCCTCGGCGAGCATGCGCCGCAGGTTGCGTTCCCGGGCCGCGGAGTGCAGCCAGAACAGCACCGGCCACGCCCGTCCGATGGTGGCGAACAGTTCCTGGTACCCGGCCAGTTTGCCGAGCAGGACCGACAGCTGCTCGCCGCCCGAGTCGTACTCGACGAAAATCGGCACCTCGGTGCCGTCCTCGACCCACAGGCCGTACCATCCGGCCGTACCCGGGGTTGGTAGGCGCGCACCAGCCCCGGATCGTCCGGTCTTGTGAAGGCTCCGGCTCGGCCGGATGCCGACTCCGGCAACCACCGGCGCAGTTCCGCCTCAGGGTGGGTACGGGCGTGGCCGGCCAGGTCGGTGAAGAAGCTGTTGATCCCGAGCCGGTGCGCCAGGGCGCGGCTGGAGGTCCAACGTCGCCGTTCGGCACGGGCGTGATCGCGGCGTGGGGGCCGCTCGTCGCGGGCTGCGGCGACGACTTCGGCGCCGAGCTGGTCGATGACGTAGTGGTACGGGTACGAGCCGCCGTCGGCGCGCTGGGGCCGGAACCGGCCCACGAGCCGTAGCCGATGCAGCGTGCGCAGCCGGCGTTGGCAGAAGTCCAATGACGGGAACAGTGCGTGGGCGATCTGGAACGAGGTCAGCACCCCGTGGTCGTACAACCAGTTCAGCAGTATCCGGTCGCGGTCGGTGAGCTGGGACTGCACGCGAAGGACGGGGTCATCCACCAAATTTCACCTCCTCGTCGATCCTCATGAGGCGGGGTGCCGGGGGAGAGACCCGAGGCCATGCAGGGTCTCTCGCAGGACAAGCAGCAGGTGCTGACAGACGCCGTGACCTGCGGTGTGAGCGATAGTCGGGGGTCAGTTCGGGGGTCCGGTTGAAGACTGACCCCAACCCGGACGTCAACACGGACGCCCGAACCGAGGTCAAGCCGGGATCTGTCACCGCCATCGGTCCGTGGACGAGGCGGCGAGGTGAAGCAACGGGAGAACAACACAACTCCTTGGTCGAAGTCTGGACGGCGCCGACAGTCACGGCGCCTCGTGTGGTCGCCGGCCGTACCCGCCGCGCGGCCGAGTGGAGCCGCGCGGCGGGTAGCCGGCGCCCTGCCGGGTTACGCCCGGCGGGGCGGGCCGCGCGGACGCGGCCAAAGGAGCTATCACTGTGGAGATGTCAACGAACGCGTAGACCGGCGCACCGGCCGGCATGAGGCGAATCAGGGCAGCTGCAGTCGGCACGACCGCGAGCAGCGCGGTCGCGCAGACGAAGGTGGACAGCGATAGACAGGGCGGATGGCGTTGGCACCGGTACGCACGTCCACAACCCGTGACAGGGCGCTCCTACGGCCGCTCGGCACTGCGGCGGCCGGGTAGAGCCTCGGCTAACCCGCCGGGAAGAGATCCTTCATCTTGCCCCTCCTGTAGCTCGCTCGGCACCCGGTCGACCGACCCGATCACGCGGGCCCAGAACGAAAGCAAGCGCTCCGTCGGAGCACCCACGCATCGACCTATATGGCCCGGCGCAGAACCGCCGCACGGGGAACGTTCATCCAGTACCTCTCGGCTTGCCGCCCTTGTCAAGGCCATTCAGCTGCTGCGATTCAGCTCACAGGCCCGACCTGCAGAGTCGATCGCGCAGACACGGACTGGTCCGTCCGGGCGGGTACATCGTGGTTCGACGGCGGTGCCCACTGTCCGGAGAGCGCAAGTGCGCCTGCCTTTCCGCGAAGCTCCGCCCGCCTGTGCTCGCGGTCGTCGCTGGCGAGCCAAGCCCGCCCGTTTGCGCCCAGGCGGCTCTGGACACACAGACCCCCGTAGATCATTCTGCGTGCCCGGGGCACAATCAAGGGGTGATCGCGAGCGTGTTCTTCAATGTGGGCGAGACGATCGTCGACGAGTCCCGGGAGTACGGGACCTGGGCGGACTGGCTCGGCGTACCGCGCCACACCTTCTCGGCCGTCTTCGGGTCGGTGATCGCTCGCGGCCTCGACTACCGGGAGACGTTCCAGGTGTTCCAGCCGGGGTTCGACCTGACCGTGGAACGGGAGCGCCGGGCCGCCGCGGGACAGCCGGAGTCGTTCACCGAGGAGGACCTGTACCCGGATGCCCGGCCGTGCTTGACCGCACTGCGCGAGGCAGGGCTACGCGTCGGCCTGGCCGGCAACCAGACCGCGCGGGCGGAGACAATCCTGCGCGCCCTGGACCTGCCGGTCGAGGTAATCGGCACATCGGACGACTGGGGTGTGGAGAAGCCGTCCACGGCGTTCTTCGAACGAGTCATCGCCGAGGCCGGCTGCCCGGCAGGCCAGGTGCTCTACGTCGGCGACCGGCTGGACAACGACATCCGGCCAGCGCAGGAGGCGGGGATCGCAACCGCCCTGGTCCGTCGCGGCCCGTGGGGGTACATCCTCGACGACCACGCGGTCACCGACCGCTGCCTGCTCCAACTCGACTCACTGGCCGAACTGCCCGAACTCGTCCGCAAGCACAACGAGTCGGCCGGCTAACTCCCCGGAAGGGCGGCCCCGGCCGGCGGTGAGAGCGGCGACGCGTTCGTCAGGCCGGGCGCGGTGCCAGTTGTCGCCGAGTATCGGGCACCTCGGCCCCCGCGTTCAGTCGGCCCGCACGTCAACGCGTAGCTCCGCGATGACCAGCTGGGTGAGCTCGGGGAGTTGTTCTTGGCCGAGGGTGACCCCGTGCAGGTTGACGAGTGCCGTCTTCAGATCGTGCAGGCGGTTGCCCCGGAGGTCAGCGCCCTGAAGCTGGCAGGAATCGAGTTCAAGGTCGGTCAACTGGCAGGACCTGATGACGATTTTGGGTAGTCGGCAGGAGGACCACGTGCCGTTGGCGAGCGTGCAGTCGGTGAAGGCCGTGGCTCCAGCGGCGACGACGCGTTGGAAGGTGGCGTAGTCGAAGCGGCAGCCGTCGAAGAGGACGTCTTTGAGGCGTACGTCGGTCAGCCGGGTACCGGTGAACCGCGAGCCGGTGAACGCGCAGCGTTCGATGGTGATTCCGGACAGGGTCGAGCCGGAGAGGTCGGTGCGGGTGATTTCGCTGCCCCAGATGGCTCCGGCTTCCCAGGTACTTTCGCTGAGGTCCGCGCCGGCGATCCGGCTGCTACGGATGCTGATGTCTTCCAGTTGGACGCTTCGCCAGGAGACGCCCTCGATGCTGGCCTCGGTGAGGTCGCTCGCTGGGTCGGTGACGTTGTCAAGATCTTCCGGGTCGAGGTCCGGGAGCAGGACCTTTACATCACCGATGGTGGTTGTCCGCATGAATCCTCAGTCTGGTTAGGGGCGCGGGGTGGCGGCGCCACCCCGCGATCGTTTGCATACTCCCTGGGTCAGCAGGTCATTTCTTCTTGTTCCAGTTGTCCCAGCCGGGGCGGCTGTCGAACCCGCCCTTGTTGCTCCAGGTGGGTCGGTTGTCGAACTTGGCCGCGTCGATCGACGCTATCGTCCGGAGCGGCTCGACGCCGAAACGTGCGAGGTGCTCCGGCGTGGCGTCCACGAGGCTCGCGAGGGCGTTGGTCACGGTGGTCCTCCTAGCTGGCGAGGTGGTTTGCGGTGGCGCGGACAAGGGCCTGCCGGGTGGTGCGGCAGTAGTTGGTCTCCCGGGCGGTGAAGGTGTGGTGCTCGAAGTAGCGGTTGCCGGCCTGGGCACCCCGGCAGAAGTCGTAGAACGTGCAATGGTCCGCGCATTCGTTGAGTCCCGCGATGAACTCGGTGACGTACCGCAGGTTGCCGGCCCGGGCCAGGATGTCGCCGATCGGTTCATGGAGAACGTTGCCTGCGACGAAGTCTCCGTACTGCGGGTCCTTGATTCCGAGGAGTTCTGGTGACAGGAGGACCACGTGCCCGTCCCAGGAGATGGTGGGGATCGGTTCGTACGGGGCGTCGTCGACGAGCCCGGCGCGGGTGGCGGTGAGGTAGTCGGCCAGGCGGTCCAGATCGCGGATGGGTAGCGGGCTGCCGTCGATCCGGCGCTGGACGAGTTGGTGCCAGAACCGGTACGCGGCCTCCTCCGACACCGGTGTCCGCCCGGCGCCTTCCTGTTCCTCGATGTTGAAGCCCACGGAGCGGCACCCGGGTAGGTTGGTGAAAAAGTCGATGAGGTCGTCGGCTTGGTCGATGGTTTCCGGGGTGACGACGCAGATCACCGAATACGGCAATCCTGCTTCGGCGAGCGCCTGTATCCCTCGGATGGTCCGGGCCGTTGTCGATTTTCCGGCCCGGTCGAGTCTGTTGCGGTTCAGGGCGCCGGGGCCGTCGATGCTGACCCCGATCTCGAACTCGTAGGCAGTGAACAGGTCACACCACCGCTGGTTGATGAGGGTGGCGTTGGTCTGGATTTCGTGGCGTACCTGTCCGGCCTGCCTCAGTTTCTCGAACGGGGCGAGCAGTTCCCGGAAGGTGTCGAGAGGTGTTGTGGTGGGCTCGCCTCCGTGCCACACCACGCTTACCGGATAGGGGCTTGCCTGTTCCTTGACGGATCGGGCGGACTCTGCGGCGACCGGGACCGTCATGAGCCTTCGGGATTGTCGGTCGGGCAGGTAGCAATAGGTGCAGTCCAGGTTGCAGAAGCTGGTGGGCTGCAGTACCAGGGTGTGGAAGGTGCGGGCTATGGCTGCCCGCCCGTCGGCGGTGATGACACCGATGCCGCTCATGATCCTGCCTCCCCGGCCTGTACCTGGTCGTTGTGGTCGTCGGGTACTGGTGGGTGGGGTGCGCGTGGCCAGCCAAGGAACCTGTCGAACAGACCGGCGGTGCTTCCCGTAGCGCTCGGGTTGAGTCTGTGCAGATCATCGATGGCGCCGCAGAGCAGGGTGGCCAGGTAGAGGCACAGGCCGACCCGGCTGCCCTCGTATTCGGCCAGGAGATCCAGCTTCGCCCGCCCGCAGGGCCAGGGCTGACCGCAGGTCCGGCACAGCCAGAGCGGACGCAGCGGGAGGTGCTCTCTCTGCGGTTGTTCTCCCTGCTTCGAGGTGTGGCGGCGCGCGGGTACGGCGTCTGGGTGGGCTTCGGTCATCGGCGCATCTCCTGCCGGGCCTGCCGTTCGAAATGCTGACGCCACACGTGGGTGAGCAGCGGCGGCTCGGTTATCCGCTCCAACTCGAGCGGACCAGCGGGTTTCGGCGGCTCCGGACGCCACGGTTCGCCCGTCGTCGCGTTGCGCGAGACGTACACCGTCATGGCCGCCTCCCGAAACAGGTAGGCGCCGGCAAGCGGTGGGCTCGCCTGGGGAAAGGCGAGCCCACCGCCGCCGGGCGGCGGCTGGGAGCAGACCGCCAGTCACCCGCCCGCGCAGCCCTGGTGGCAGTACGCAGACGGGGAGTCACGGGCACACGCGTGCGAGTCTCTGGGGACCCCATCGGCCGACGCGTCAAAAGCTTCTGGCCTCGAATGGCTACGTGCTTCATTCCTGCGCTCCCTGATGGAATCCGTGAGGGGTGGCGGCAGCGCCTATTCGTCACGAGAAGGCGACTGGCCGGTTCAGAATGGCCGGGGAGCGTGACGATGGGGAATGTCCCCGCGGTGCACTCGCGGTGCACCCGCCGGCACGCCATGTGACGCTACGATCGGCACGCTGACCTGTCCCATCGAGAGGACATCCGATGGCCACAGTGACCAACTGGACCGGCCAGGACGCAAACGCCCTGCGGAGAGCGTTACGAATGAGCGTCACCGGCTTCGCCGAACACCTGGGCGCGGCCCGACGCACGGTGGCCAAGTGGAGCAGCCAGGGCGAGAACATCCAACTACGTGCCGACATGCAGGCCGCGCTCGACACGGTGCTCGCCCGGGCCGCCCCCGACGTTCTGGAACGCTTCGAGGCCCTACGGGGACAGGGCACCAGTGGTGCACTTGCCGCTACCACCAGACCGCCGGCCGCTTTGGACGCCGATACTGGCAGGGACAACGACGGTGTCGAGTCGGACGGTGACGTGCAGCGTAGACAGTTCCTACAAGGTGCGACGGTCGGCGGCATGGCTGCCCTGCCCGGCGTCACGCCGCTACTCGACGCGCTGGTCTCAGCGCCGACAGTTGGGCCCGCCGAGCCGGTTGCCCTGCCACTTCGAGACTTCGCTCGCGACGTGGCCACCGCGAAGGCCGCCTATCAGGCGTGCCGGTACGAGCAGGTTCTCGGTCGTCTCGCGACCCTGCTACCCGCTCTGGCACCGACCCGGGCGGAAGCCGAGGGCGACCAGCGGACCCGGATCGACGCCCTGACCAGCGACCTGTACCACGTCGTCGGCAGCGTGCTACTCAAGGTCGGTGACCGGGGCATGGCCCTGGTCGCGGCCGAGAGAAGCGCCCACGCCGGCGCGGCCAGCCAGGACCCGGTGGCAATCGCCACCAGCGCGCGGATCATGACCCACGCCCTCATGAGCAACGGCCACACCAGGCAGGCAAGGAACCTGGCCGAGAACGCGGCCGGCACCCTCGAACGGGACACCCACCTCAGGTCCACCGACCAGGTGGCCGTCTACGGCGCCCTCCTGCTCCGCGGTGCGATCGCCGCCGCACGCAGCGACGACCGGGACAGCGCGCAAGCCATGATCGACGAGGCCACCCGTGCCGCCGCGCGGCTCGGCTACGACGGCAACGACAGGTGGACCGGCTTCGGCGCCACGAACGTTCAGCTCCACCAGGTCAACATCGCCCTGGCCCTCGGCGACGCCGGAACCGCGATCGCCCTCGCCCGTCAGGTGCCACTGGACAAGATCCACCTCGCCGAACGCAAAGCCTCGCTGTTCGTCGACGTGGCACGCGCCTACACGCAATGGGGACGCTACGAACACGGCCTCAACGTCTTGCGCATCGCGTACGACGTGGCGCCCGAAGAACTCCGATGCCGGCCAGCGGTTCAGCGGATCGCCGGCGACCTCGCGGCCCTCAGCCGGGGCCACGTCCGCACCGAGGTCATCGAGTTCGCCCACCGCATCGGGATCCCGGTATGACCGCCGGCCACCTTCAAATTGTCGTCTGCGGAGCCGGCCCCGCCACCGACGTGACGCAACTGATCGCTACAGCCAAGCAGAGATCCTGGACGGCGGCGGTCACCGCCACCCCCAGCGCCATCGACTTCATCAACACCGAAACGATCGAGACGATGACCGGACACCCGATCAGATTTACCTACCAGACGTCTCCAGGAGGCCGCCGCACGCTTCCCGCCCCCGACGCCCTCGTCATCGCCCCCGCGACCTACAACTCCATCAACAAGATCGCCCTCGGCATCGCCGACAACTACGCCATGACCTCAGTCGCCGAACTGATCGGACGCCAGGTACCAGCAGTCATCGTCCCGTTCGTCAACGCCGCCCTGGCCACCCGCGCACCCTTCCAACGCGCCGTGGCAGACCTCCGCCACGAACACGTACGCATCCTGCTCGGCGAAGACGACGGGTGGGAGCCCCACCCACCCGGCAGCGGCAACGACCGACAGAAAGTCTTCCCCTGGACGGCGGCGTTCGAGACCGCAGCCCGGCTCGTCCACCAGTCGCGAGCAGTTGCCAGCGATCAGGATTGACCGCCAGGGATGCAGACAGCCACTCGCCGAGCCTGTCCACAACCTCAGCGGACAATCCCACGGACGCGGTATCCGTCCAACGACTTCCGAGCACGCGCCGAGCACCCCGGGAACAACGAAGAAGGCCCGGACTCAGGGGGAACCCCAGGTCAGGGCCTATCTCAGTGGTGCGCCGCCTGCGGTGGTTCACGGCCAGCCACGCGGGCAGTTTCCCAACTCGTGCGACCTGCGATGGTGACCGCGGCATCAGCCCATCCAGACCAGGATCGGCTCCCGATCGGCTGCGGCTACGCGGAACAGTGCCACGAGCCCGCTGTAGTAGTCCTCCAGATACGACAGCGCCCAGTCCTGATCCCAGATGACCGGATAGACCTTGGCGGAAATCATCTCGGTCGGATCGTAGTGCTCGGCGAGCGACGCAAAAGAAGTGGCTTCAAGGAACAGGGCCGCATCAGCCACAGCGTCCGTGGAAAGCAGACGAGGTGAGTCGTAGCCCCACCTGTCATCGGTCATCGGCTCGCCTCCACTGATGACGTCCACCGGCGGGCTCAACTTCGCCAACAGATACTGCAAGCCGGCCCATGCCTTGTCGGTGTCCATCCCTCGCGACGACACCTCCTCATCAAGATCACCCATGCGCAGGTCAGCCGCGTACTCGGCTGCGTCATCCGGGTCCCCATCGAGGAGGCGGCGAAGCTCGGCAAGCTCGTGTGGACGCAACCGCAGGTAGTTGGTGATCATGCTCATGGCCAAACATCCTGCACGGAGGATTGCCGGGCAACAAACGTCCCCGCGCGAGAACGGCAATCGAACGCCCCTCATACTCGGCCTCGCCAGCGACAGCAGCACGGCGCCAACCGCAACGCCCGCCCGGGCAAGCCGATGTCCCAGCCAGCACGACCTTGAGCCGGTACAGCGACATCAAGATCAGACAGGCTCCGCCCAGGACGGGAGCCGGCGCATCCGGAGGCGACGGCGTCCACCGGCACCGCACCTGTCCGTGCCCGGCGCCTTGCGGTCCAACGGCTCCCGAGCACCCGTCGAGCACCCAGAACCGAAACGTGAATATGAAAAGGCCCTGACCCAGGGTGAACCCCAGGTCAGGGCCTATCTCAGTGGTGCGCCGCCAGGGACTCGAACCCCGAACCCGCGGATTAAGAGGGCTCCCTCTCGGTCGCGGTCGTACGCCCTGGCCTGGCGTACGCCGGTCGAGTTGGCGTGCTGATCTTGCGCTTCTTGCGCGTCGTTGGGGTCGCGCGGGGGTCAGTACCCCTGCGCTCGTTCACGGCAGCGAGAGGGTCCTCCTAGAAGATCACCATTTACGAACAGAAGACGCCCGTTTCGCGGACGTACGCTCGTAAATGTCCGACTAGCGTACGCCGATAAGATTGGGGCCATGGAGCACCCGCTGACGATGGACGAGAAGTTGCCTTACCCCAATCATGACGCCTTTCGTTCTGAACTTGTCTTTTTTCCGATCCGCATGGACGGCACTGTTGGGATCTACGCGGAGCAGTCGATTGAATTACTTAAAGAGCTGAGGGCTCAAGGGGTAGATGCCTCCTGGTCGCTTAACAGAGAGGCACGCGGTTGGTATGGCGAGCGTTCAGCAGTCGTCGAACTGATCGTGATTCCATTGATCGTAGGTGTAGCGAGTTCAGCCGCCTGGGGCGTTCTCAAGGCAGTCTTCAGCAAGAAGGAGAAGACGACCTTCAAGATCAAGATCCTGGCTCGAGTACATCCAGACGGCAGCCAGGATTCCCAGTTCGAGATCGAAGGCCCCGGCTCAGAGATTTCCTCCGCCTTGGAACAGCTCAACCCGTGGCGACAGCAGACCACTAACTCGGACGACAACCATGACCTTGGAGAATAACGACTCCCGTGCTCTGGAAGAGTGGCACGAGCAAGATCGAGCAGAGCGCATAACTACCATCCGGCGTCGAGCGAAGCAACTCTTCGGCAAGAGCTTTCTCCTCAATAACATTGGCGACAGAGAGGCCGAGCAGATCGCTCGCCAACTCCTGAGCACCGCTGCTAGCGCTTTTTGGAACTCGGAGGATACTACTTTCGAGGAACTGGCCCATGAGGAACTCGACCAATACGGCCGATGGGTTAGGGAAACCTTCGGTTGTCGGCTAGCCTTCGAAGATGGCGTTTACTATCAGCGCTGCCCGGTGGCCATCGCCCACAAACGGGTCGGAATGTCGATCGGGTTTACGGCACGGCAGACTGTCTGCTCGATCTGCGGCGACGACATTAGCGAATGTGATCATCGATCCAACCTGCTATACGAGGTGCAAGGCGGGGTTGGAAGCTCGGGCTACTGTCCCGTCTGTGGCGGCTCAGAATGTGACGAGCATAGTCCGCAAAAGACATACAAAGTCGCGCCGATTAGAATCATCATAAAGGCTGATCTACATGAGGTTTCCGTCGTAAGGAAACCCGCAAATCCCGATGCTCGAATTACATCGATTCCCGTGGACACAAGCAACCTGAAAGAAGTGCTGGGCGCGTCGTTCCAAATAGGTGACGCAGTCAATTGTGACCGCTGCCTCAATCAGTGTCGCGGCATCGAGGAAATTGACTCCTTAAGGTAACCCGGGTCAACGAGCGAGCCTTGGCCATGCCCCTAACGATGCCTGAAAGACTCCCGGCCCTCAGGATGGGCAAGCAGATATGCGACGCGGCCCTCGGGTACGCCTGGACGAGCTGGGGCGAGGATAACCCCGGCGGCCGGTGGCAAGCCAGTCCGGGGTGTGGACTGGCGCGGCAGCCGGAAGCCCCCGAGCGCGACGGCGGTCAGCCCCGAACGGCTTCCGTAACGCCGCGATTGACTCTGGCTGTTGGTCGAGGTGTGCATGAGTTTAGTTAAACCGTAGGCTGATCAAACGCGGCACGGGGGCGGTTGTCCGGCGGCAGTCGGTGGCCTTCCGCCCCGGCCGCGAAGCGGTCGGGGCGGCTTGCCGCCGGACGGTTCACCGCCCCCGCGCAACGCTGCGCGTGGCGCCTTGATCCAATACAGAGTTGTTCGGCAAAGTTCCTCGCACCCGTACCGGCGGAACTTACCCGTTTCCAGTCGGCCTACTTAGAAATTTCAACGATCAAGGTCGCCAACGAAACGACCAATGCCATCAAAGCAATCAAGACGGCATTGAATTGATGATCACTCTGCCTGAATGCCAGCCAACCGCTTTTGAACGCAACCATCACTTCCGCTCTAAAATCTTTCAGGCGAGACGGGACAAGTTGGGAAGGCGAGGGGACGGTAACCGGCCGTCGCCGTGAGACAGCAGCGAAAAGTGGCCTAACTCGCAAACTGCTGGCGCGGATGAACCCCGTAATCGTCGAAGCGAAAGCCACGTACGCGATCCAGACAGCGCCCATTAACAGTGCGAGAAGCGTCGATGCCTCCGGGCCTGGAAGACGCCCGGTTGCGACCGCCCATGGCACCGCGATAGGAGGCAAGAGTACAGGCGCCCAGGTCAGGCACAGCAGGTAGAACTCGCGCTGGGCGGCGTTTAGCATCTTCGCGGAGACAATCTCTCTGACAATTACGTCGAACCAAGAGGGCACGGCTCCTTCGACACCCTCGAACCTTAGCAGCAGGTCGCGACTAAGGTCGCGATCCTTACCCAATGTCAGGAACGCCGTGCCGTCCGGCGATTCGAAGCGAGCCTCCATGATGTAGATCTTTCCTCGTGGCGCCTGTGCCGCAAAACCCGCAACCGAGTTCACCTCGAAGGTGCGGACGACCTTAATCGAAGGGCTTTGCGCGGAAAAATTCGAAGCCGTCACCGTGTACATTTCACGACTGGACCAGGATATTTCTACTCGTCGCAACTCCCTGATGGACTTCGCAACGAGTTCGAGGTCCGCCAAGCTCAAACGAGCTGACGACATCTTCGCTACGGCATTGGTCGCGATCGGTCTCGGCTGCTCGCTCATGCTCCACATCGTACGTACTCAAGCTGCCGGGACCAGTGGACCAGGTTCGCTAACCACATAGGGCGATTCGCCGCTAAGCAGCCCACCTACCCGCAAGACCGTCGGCCGCTCGCCCCCTAGCCATCCTGTCGGCCTTCGTCCGCACACCGTGGAATGGGTGGTGGCCTACCCGGGCAAGGTGGACCCCCCACTGCCTGAACGGCCTTGACTGGGTTGGCTCCCACTTGGTCGGCTCTGCGCGGACGGAGGTTGTCGGGATGGCGACAACCATCCTGGAGTGCCTGAGCACCCCGCCGGAGGCACACCCCGTTCGTCGCCATCAGCATCGAAGCCCGGCGTCTACCATCACTCATGGCAGCCCGGGGCTTCTTCGTATGTCGCGCCGTCGGCGGGGCTGCAACCGTTACAGAAGACACTCACGTCGGGTCGACGTGCGAGGCCGGGATATCGTACTGCAACTCGGCGCGGTCTGCGGGTAGCACTATGCGGCTGGCGACTTCGACTATTTGCGTTCGGGTGAATGTTCGGCGATTCACGTCGAGAACAGGCACGCCTAGTGGCAGCCGGAGCGTCTTGACCTCTTCGGGCGTGGGCATGCGCGCCCGTACAACTTCTCGGACCTTGGTTACAAGGATGCCGAGCGACTGGAGTTGCGCGACGTGTCCGCCTGGCCATGGTTCGCGGTTGGGATCGGCTGCGGGTGTCCCGGCGACCATGTCGAGCAGGTAGTACGCGGTAGTCAGTTGTTGTGGCACGCCGTAGGCGCTGGCCAGTAGACGGCGTTCGAGCAGGATGGTGCCGGGCTCGACCTCGAACATTGCGGCGAGTTCGGGCGTGGCTGCTACCTCGTGATACTCGGCGTTGACCTGCTCAACCGCTGGTTTCCCAACGCTTCGCGCTCCGGTGGCCTCGTCTCCGTCCTGCTCGCGTCGGCTCAGATAGCGCTCGGGGCCGAGTCGGCGTACGGGGAGGTTGGGGCGGGCGTAGGTGCCTCGGCCGTGTTCGGTCATGACCAGGCCTTCGGCGCGGAGCACGTTGATGGCTTCGCGGATGGTTCCTCGGGCGACGCGGAACTCTGTGGTTAGGGAGCTCTCTGAGGGGATCAGGGCGCCGGGTGGGATCGCGCCTGCGGTGATGCGGCGTCGGAGTTCGTCGGCGATGGCGCGGTATCGGGGTTGTCTGTGCGGGGCTGGCACGGGCTCACGGTACCTGTCTGCCGTGTTCTCGTCTGCCATCCATGCTCGTCATAGACGTCTAGACAAGTTGCCTAGTCGTAGGTACGTTCTGCTTGTGCGGCTGGGTAAACGGGTCGTGACAAGGGGTTGGCATCCCGCCTGCCCAGCCGCACGTACCGAGAGTTCTGACGCGTCGGGCAGTGGCTTGGACGTGTCCCCCGTGTGCCTGAGCCGGGGTACGGCGATACCCGACACCGCTTGATCGGGCGGTGCGTCGTGCCCTTCCTCGGGCCGGTGGCCGGCCTTTTCCTCCGGCGCGGCCGGTCACCGGCCCTCCATCGCTCTGCGAGGAGGTTGTGATGGTCCGTGCCCGCATACTCGTCAGACTCGTCTTCCGGTGGCCCGGCCGTCGGCGGCGTACCCGAACGCCTGCGCCGGCGGTTCGAGCGCGTGCCCATGTAGGTCCGGCGGTGCTGCCGTCCTGGGCGACGGCGGCGACGCGTGAGGTTCCGGTATGGCGTGACGGCCCGTTGCTGACCCGGGCTCAGGCGTTCCGGGGCCGTGGTGGGCGGGGGCCGAAGTGACGGGCGAACGTCGACGGCGGCCGTCGGAGGTGGCGCATCCGTTGTGGTGCGTGCCGCAGCGGTGTGAGTTCGTGGTCCCTCCGCAGATGGCACACGCGTTGCGTCATCACAAAGGGCCGGTGCAGCTCCTCGGGGACCGGCGCGTCGGTGGCAGTGTCGCGGTATTTCTGTTCGCCCCGCACGCCGGGCTGCCGATGGTCGGCCTGCATGCGGCTGGCCGTTGGCAGGGCTCGGGCGGGGCCAAGCTGCGCCTGGTCGACGTGTGGCGGCTGGCCCGACACCTCGACGAGCTGCTGAACCGGGCCGGGTTCGCCCCACCACCGGAGGGGGTCGACGGTGACGACGCCTGACCCAGGGCACGGCCAGGACGCGGAGCGCAATGCGCGGCGGGTCAGTCAGCCGGATGAGTGTCCGCCGTGGTGTGTGGGGTGCCGGCCGAACGACTCAACGCACCGGAGCCGGGTCACAACGATCGGCCGGGAGGGAACCGGGTGGATCAGTGTCTACCTGATCGCGGATCGCGGCGCGGCGGATGAACCGGTGCTGCGGATCCAGGTGACTCGGTTCGGCTCCTCGGAACGAGTGATGCTCACGTCGGAGCAGACGATACGGCTGATCCGGGAGTTGATCCGCCTGCCGGACCCGGTCCGTGACCAGTACGGCGACGAGCAGGTAAGTGGTGGGCGGACGGGTGGCTGACCGGGTTGTTAGGTCGACCGCCCGGCAGACGTCTAAACGTCTGGGCGGTAGCGTAAGCGGCGTGACTTCCCGGGACTGGCGTCCGCGCTACCTCCGACTAGCGGAAGAACTACGCGAACGCATCGTGAGCGGGGAACTGCCCCAGGGCTCGGCGATGCCCAGCGAAACAGAGCTGGCCGAGACCTCGCAGATGTCCCGCACCAGCGTCCGCAACGCCATCCGTCAGCTACGCGAATGGGGCCTGGTCCGGGCCGAGCAGGGCCGGGGCACCTACGTACGGGCGCCTAGGCAGCGGATCCGCCGACGCAACACGCAGCGGTACCAGTGGGAGAAGGACCGGGTCCTACTCGACGACGCCGAGCGGCGCCGGACCGGCGGTACCGAGCACGACACCGGCCTGACCGTTGATGATCTCAAGTTCCACGCCGAGTACTCGCAGGTCGAGGCGGATAAGGAGATGGCGGCGGCGTTCGGACTGCCGGTCGGTACACCGCTGCTGCGGCGGGTGTACTGGACCAGTTCCCGACACGAAACCGCGCCGTTGTCGGCGTCGTACTCCTACCTGCCGTATGACCTGGTGAAGGCCAACAAACAGCTCCTGTCGGCCGACTACGAACCCTGGCCCGGCGGCACACAGCACCAGCTTCACACCGTGGGGGTCGAGCTGGACCGGATCGAAGAGGTCGTCCGCGCCCGGCCGCCGCTGCCAGACGAGGCGGAACTCCTCGACATCGAAGCCGGCGTTGCCGTGTTGGACGTGCGGAAGACCTCGTACGACATCATCGGCCGGGTGGTCGAGGTCGCGGACATCGTTTTCCCGGGCGACCGGACAGAACTCTGCTTCACGACCAAGCTGAAGCGGTGGAACGCTTGACCCGTCTCGTCTCCGTCATCACCCCGGTCCACTGGCCCAGCGTCGGCTACCTCGCCGACGCCTACGCCTCCCTGGCCGGGCAGCAGATGCCGGACGGGTGGGACTGGCAATGGCTCGTCCAGGAGGACGGGCAAGACGGCCTCCTGGTCGACCAACTCCCGGACGATCCCCGGATCATGGCCGGTACCGGTCGACCAGGCGGCCCGGGTGTCGCCCGTACCCTCGCCCTCGCACGGGCCGAAGGTGAGTTCGTCAAGGTCCTCGACGCCGACGACCAACTCACCCCCGGCGCGCTCGCCCGGGACATCGCCGCACTCACCGAGAATCCGCACATCGGCTGGACCACGTCGAAGGTGTTGGACCTGCTCCCCGACGGCACCACCCAGGGCTGGGACAAGGACCCGCCCGACGGGCCGATCGGCCGCGGTTCGGTCCTCGCCTTCTGGAAGGCCAACGACTACCGCGCACCCGTCCACCCGGCAACCCTGTGCATGCGCCGGGACCTGCTCCTCGCCCTGGGCGGCTGGATGGCCCTCCCCGCCTCCGAAGACACCGGCCTGCTGATCGCCGCCGACGTCATCACCGACGGCTACTTCATCGCCGAACCCGGCCTGCTCTACCGCAAATGGCCCGGCCAGATGACCGGCCAACTCGCCCACCGCGAACCCGCCGAACACACCGCCCGCATGCGGATCGTCGAAGCCCGCGCGTACGCCCTCCGTTCGCTGCTCTCAGCGTCGGTCCTGCCAAATTCCTGATCTATGTCCGGTTGCTAGGTCAGGACTGATCAACGCTACTCATGAATTCCCTGGCCTGAGTCGCTACTTTCCCCATGCGGAAGTTCCTCGGCGGCACCGAAGGTGATTTCGTCCAGCTGTCGGCGAGCGAATCGGCGCCGATTGGACCATGAGATATCATGTTTATCGATGGCCTCACTACCGTCTTGCGTTGGCAGCTCAGACAGGTAAGACCGCGTTGTGGGTAGAACTGCCAGGAGACTGGGAGCGTCAAATCCCATCAGTTCTGGTTTCTCCGGCAAGCCTATGATCCATCCCACTGAAACGAAGCGAGCTGCCACGTCGTCGATCTTCCAACGGCCATCACCGAGACCGGCGACTATTTCTTCGGTTAATGAATGAGTTGTTCCTGCAAGCGCAATGATCTGCACTAGTGTCATGATGGGGTCATTGCCTGCCTGGTCCTTGGCGGCAAGATTACCAATTATCCGAACACGGGCATGCTTCGCGAAGTGCAAGGCAAATGCCTGAACTGGATCGCTTTTATCGCGACCAGAGGAACTCTTCAAAGCACGTCGGACTGCCTGAGTAAGGACTTCGCCGCCCTGTTCGACAATTAGAGTATTGATCTCACCGGGATCGGGGACGCGCGAAAGGCGCATCAATAGGCTAGCGAGAAGCGTTATCGCAATGTCGCTCACACTGATGAGGGCGGCATGGCGCTCCGGCAAGGTCGCCCCGAGCCTAGTAAAATATCTGACGAGCGGCCAGATGCTTGAGTCATCAATGTTATCAAGGAAACCGATTGCCTTGCGGAGGGCCAGGCGTCCGAGCTCCGGATCGACGCCACTGACCGTGGATTCAAATAGCGCTAGGTCGGAATCTGCGACGCCTGCTGCGGCCTGTTCTAGCGCGCGCATCACGGTAGCGTCGGCTATGTCATCGTCCGAAATACCAAGGGCGAAGTAACGGCCGAAATAGTCGGAGTGGTGAACTCGACGCGTACCGCCAGACCCTGAACCCAATCTTACTGCGGGAAATAGTTCCTCAAGAACCGTTTGAACGGGCATTACTAGTTGTGGAGATACGCCCGTCGACTGAATTCGCTCTGTCCAGTTTATCGCTTGACTATCCGAACTTGATGATTGATATGAATGATGGCGGCTCGTCAGTTCGTGTCGCCACGAAGGCAAAGACGCGTACAGTGTAGGGAAGTGCATTCGGAAATACGTGAGAATCAGCAGGTCGACGACATCAACTTCGCCCGGTTCCAGCAATGGGAGATACGAACGCGCCTGGGCGAGGAATCGTTGGATCGATCGTACGGTGATCATGGTCCGGGCCAGTAGGTCTTCATGCGCTTGTGCGAACCGATACTCCGCTTCGCGCTCCATGCGGTGCCCCGTGTCTCTCAATACCTCGCTCAAGCCAAGATTCAGCATTCGATCAAGGTGTATGCGGCGGGCTGGAGGTAGGGCGAGGGGATACTGAACAATTTTCTCGAGGTACGCCAAAGCTCGCTGATCGCTACTGCCGGCTACGCCAGTGCCCTTCAAGACGTCTACCAGTGTCTCTTGGTCGTAAGCAAGTAAGTAATGCACTCCCGGGAATCGACCAAGCAAACGGATCGCCTTCAGGAGGGTCGCGAGTTCGCCGGCCTCCAGTCGATCGATGTCATCGGTTACGACAAGCACAGGCGTCCGCAGCTCTTTCAACTGCTCCGATGCCTCTTGAAACTGTTCGCTCCAGGGCTTTTGTTGATCCATGCGATTGATAACCGCATCGCCAGTGTCCTTGGCTGCCTGCCCGAAGAGAGGGATCGCCCCAAGCGCTGGCACGACAAGTTTTGCGTAGGACAACACCTTCGCCCGAGCCTCCCCTTGCGCCGGAAGCGCCGAGGCGATGACAGCAAAAAACTCGGCTAGGAGGCCTTCGATGCTCGACGCAGCCCATGGGGTGAAGTGGACTACTTTCCAGGGGTCGCGAAGGCGATGCTCAACAAAGTTGATCAATGTGCTCTTGCCGCTTCCCCATGGCCCAACCAGGCCGAACACTGAGCTTTCATCGTTACTTGCGGCTTGCTTGATCAAGTCTGCAACTCGGTTAGCAAATCGTCGGCGATCAAGTTGGTCATCAGCCTCATCGGAAAGAGCCTCGTCAGTCCAGTGCGTCAACGGGAGTCACCTCTCGTGCAGCTTTGTGAGATCTTCGCGGCATCAGTGAAGCCAAACCCTAACCGCTAGATCCTCTCTGACGCGCTCGACCTCCCAGAGGTATAGACATACCTGACACGCCGGCCGTACCGAAAGTGAAATTTGCCTCGAAGCGGACAGTCTTTGCAAGGTTGTTGACTTGTCTGCCAAGTCCCCGTACCTTCAAGTCTCAACTTGGCAGCCAAGTTGGCAGCCTGGCAAACAACCTCCTGGAGGTCTTGAGCGATGGCTCTACGTGGTGGGACCCGGTTCGCGGTCCGGTGTGAGGACGTGTTCCCGGCGGGGTGCGCGTTGGTGCCCGAGTCGCTGGGCGAGGTGGAGGACTACGACGAGAAGACGGGCCGGCGTAGCCCGGCGAAGGACAAGGTGACGGGCCAGCGGGTGTGGCAGGTGCGGGTGATGGACCTGGATCCCGAGCTGGGGAAGCGGTCGCGGGAGACGACGGTGAAGATCTCGGCCGATCACCAGCCGGTACCGCCGACCGGTACGCCGTTCGAGGCGGTCGAGTTCGACGGGATGACCGTCACCCCGTACGTGGCCAACAACGGTCGGATGGCGTACTCGCTGCGGGCGACCAGCCTGCGCGCCCCGGCAGGCGTGAACCGCGACGCGACGGCGGCGGCCTGACCCGTACTGGATGGGCGGGGCTGTCTGGTCTTGGCGGACGTCAGCCCCGCCCCTCTCTTTGCCAAATCCCCCTGCTCGTGGAGAGAGGTCTTTGACGTGTCCAAGCGTAGGCGCCTGCCTGCCCGTGCGCGGGTGCGGTGTGGTGTGTGTCAGTCCCGGTTCGACCCGACCGACCGGGAAGACGGTCAGTGCCCGCTGTGTGTCAACCAGCTGCCGCTGCCGCTGCCGGCGGTCCGGGATGCTGCGGGTCGGTTCGTGTCGCTGCGGGGTGCCCGATGATCCGGCGGCGGCCTCGGGGTGAGGTCGTGATGACGTCGGCCGGGGATCTGATGGTGATCCGGCCGAAGCGGTTCGAACTCCCGCTCTGGGCGGTGGTCCTCGGCCTACTCGCCCGCTGGTCCTGGCGGGCAACCTGGTGGTGCCTTCGTCACCCGGTCGCCACCGGCACGACCGCGCTGCTCCTCGCCGTGTACGTCGACCACGGCTGGGCCGGCATCGTCACGCTGCTGGTCTCCGTCGCGGCGGTGTCGGCGGTGTGGCGGTGGCGGCACGAACCCTCCTGGTGGACCTGGTGCGCGGGGCCGATGTTGGGCTGGTGTCGTCGGGTGTTCGTCTACCGGCGGGTGTGGCGTGAGGCGATGACCCTGTGCGGCCTGGCGGCCAAGTACGACCACCAGACGATCCTGCCCCGGCTCCTGGCCGTGAAGTCGGATCCGGCGCTGGACGTGTTGACGGTGCGGATGGTGCGGGGCCAGACCCCGGAGGACTTCCAACAGGTCACGGCGAATCTGGCGTACGCGTTCGGTCGCCGGCACGCCCGGGTCTACTCCGAGCATCCCGACGACCCGCCAACCCGGACCGGGCGGTGGGCGTGGCTGCTCCGCCTGGTGGATCGGGTGCGGTTCCGGGACCGGCCCAGCGTGGTCTACCTGGTCCTGGTCCGCACCGACGCCCTGCGGACCGTCGTTCCCCCGTTCCCCGTCCCGACGGTCCCGGACTTCACCGGCCTGCCGTTGGCGCGGCGGGAGGACCTGTCGATGTGGCGGCTGCATCTGCTGGCCACTCACGTCCTGGTCGGCGGCGCCACCCGGCGCGGCAAAGGCTCCGTGCTGTGGTCGCTGGTCCGGTCGCTGGCGGCGGGGGTCTCGGTCGGGCTGGTCCGGTTGTGGGTGATCGACCCGAAAGGCGGGATGGAGTTCGCCCTCGGCCGGCCGATGTTCGCCCGGTTCGCCTGCAAGTCCTTCGAAGCCATGGCCGACCTCCTCGACGAAGCCGTGACCGTGATGCGCGAACGGCAAACCCGCCTGGCCGGCAACGTCCGCGTCCACACCCCCACCACCACCGACCCGCTGGTCGTGGTCGTGGTCGACGAGATGGCCGCACTCACCGCCTACCTCCAGGACGCGGAGCTGCGGAAGCGGATCGCCGGCTCCTTGGGGCTGCTGCTCTCGCAGGGCGCCGGGGTCGGGGTCCTGGTCGTCGCGGCGTTGCAGGACCCGCGCAAGGAAGTACTGCCGTTCCGGGACCTATTCCCCACCCGGATCGCGCTCGGGCTGACCGAAGCGACACAGGTGGACATGGTCCTCGGCGACGGTGCCCGCAACCGGGGCGCGCTCGCGGATCAGATGCCGCGCTGGGCGAAGGGTGTCGGGTACGTCATCCTCGACGGCACCCCCGACCCGGTCCGGGTCCGCTTCTCGTACATCTCCGACGACGACATCCGGACCATGGCCCGGGAGTACCCGGCGCCGTCGGATGCGGCGGACATCCTTGCCCAGGTCGGCCGGGAGACCGCCCCCGAACCCAACCGGCCGGCCCTGCCTCGGCAACGGGCCTCGGGGCCGCTACTGCCCGACGCGCTCCTGAACCTCCTCAACCCCGACCGGCAACGGGAGCGGGACGGCGACGGGGGTGAGCAGAAGTGAGTGACACCAACGGACGTCGGTTTTACCGCCTCCGCACCCCCGACGACTCCGGGTCGACGACGGCGGTGTCGGTACGCGTCGACTCCGATCGGCCCGACCCGTACCCCGTCTACCTCGCCGTGGGCGCTGGCCGGCGACGGATGTACCTGACCCCGGGCGAGGCGTGGGCGCTGTGGCGCTGCCTGTCCGAAGCCGTCGCGACCCTCGGCGACCCACCCGACGACATCCGCACCACCATCCGACCGGCCCGGAGGTAACCAGCCATGCCACCCCACAACCACCCGGCCGCCACCCCGCCGACCCAGGCCACGCCGATGTTCCGGCAACGCGCCGAAAGCGCGGTCAAGGTGCTGATCCTCCTCGCCATCGGCGGGATGGCCGGCGCGGCCGCGTTCACCCACGTACATGACCTGACCGTCGCGCACGGGCAACCCGACTGGATCGGCTGGGCCAACGCCGTAGCCGTCGAGCTGATGGCGATTTACCTCGGCCTTGAGATCCGCTCCCGGCGCCGGGCGGGCCGGCCGGTCGGGTTCGTCGCCGTGCTCCTGGTCGGCTTCGCCATCCTGTCCCTCGCCGCCCAGGTCGCCGAAGCCGAACCGTCCGTCTGGGGCTGGATCGTGGCTGCGGTTCCCTCCCTCGCCTTCCTCGCCCTGGTCAAAGTCGTCCTGTCCAGCGCACCCGCCGTCGCACCGCCGGCCACCATCGAGCAGGCGCCGGAAGTCGTCCACGAACCCGACCCGATACCGCATCCGGTGACGGTCGACCCGGAACCGGCCCGGCAGCGTGAACCCGTCGTCTACGCACCCGTACCCGCCTCAGCTCGGCCCGGGTCGTCGACGGTGCTGCCGCCGCTCGGCGTCGTCCACCCCGCACGCACCACCGGGGGCGCCCGATGACAGCCCCCACCCTCCCCGGCCTCACCACCGACCCGGCCCCGGAGGCGCCTCGGCCGGGGTCACGGGCGGCACGGATGGGCCTACCCCGGGCGGTCGACGTACTCAAGGACGTAGCCACCGAATACGGCGTCTGCATCCGCCCGCTCGCCATGCGCCGCACCGACCTCGACACCGGCCTCACCGAAGTCATCGACCTGCCCTGCGGCGCCACCCGGGAAGACAAGTGCCCGGCCTGCGCGAAGAAGAACCGGCGGCTGCGGCAGGCACAGATCCGGGAAGGCTGGCACCGCACCGACGAACCCACACCCGGACCCGCACCCGCGACCGAGGAACAGCAAGCGCTGATCGTGCTACGAGCGCACCTCGAATACAGCCGCGACGAAGCCGGCCGCGCCTCCCAATGGGACCAGGTCACCGACATCGACGACGCCATCCGCGAAGTCGAAGAAGCCATCACGGCCCAAGGGCTACGCGGTCGGGTCGGCCCACCCCACGGCGGCGACGACCAGGGCGACGACGAGGACAGCGGGAAGCGGCGCAAGCGGTCCACCCGACGGCGGCAGGACGCACCGGACCTCCCCCGGCGGAAGGTCGAAGCACGCACGGTCGGCAAGACGTACACCGCCCCGGACGGCTCGACCTACCAGCCGTCGATGTGGCTGACCCTCACCCTCGACTCGTACGGCCCCGTCCGCCCGGACGGCACCCCGGTCAACCCCGACCGGTACGACTACCGCCGCGCCGCCTGGGACGCGGTCCACTTCCCCCGACTCCTCGACCGGTTCTGGCAGAACCTCCGACGCTGCGAGGGCTGGAACGTCCAGTACGCGGGCTGCGTCGAGCCACAACGGCGTCTCGCCCCGCACGCGCACTTCGCCATCCGGGGCACCATCCCCCGCGACGTCCTGCGCACCGTGGCGGCGGCCACCTACCACCAAGTCTGGTGGCCGGCTGTCGACGTCCAGCGCTACACCCGCGACCGGCCACCGGTCTGGGACGAGCCGGCGGAAGCGTGGGTCGACCCCGACACTCGGCAGCCGTTGGCCACCTGGGGCGAAGCGCTCGACGCCATCGACTCCGACCCCGACGCCGAACCCGTCCACGTCGTCCGCTTCGGCAAGCAGGTCGACGCGCGCGGCGTCATGCCCGGCACCGACGACGCGGCCCGGACCATCCGGTACATCACGAAGTACATCACCAAGGCCACCGGCGACTGCCACAAAATCGCCACCGATCGGCAGCAACGCCACCTCGACCGGCTCTGGCAGCAACTCCAACTCACCCCGTGCACCGACCGGTGCGCCAACTGGCTGCTCTACGGCGTCCAGCCGAAGAACGCGCACGCCAAACTCAAGCCAGGCCGGTGCAAGGGCAAGGTCCACCAACGGGAAACCCTCGGCATCGGCGGCCGACGCATCCTCATCTCCCGCGACTGGTCCGGCAAAACCCTCGCCGACCACAAACACGACGCACGCGCCTGGGTAAAAGCGCTCCTCGGCGTCACCACCGACTCAGCCGGCGCACCCGACGGCCAGGGCGACAACCCCGAACGCGTCCACCACGCCTGGGAACTCGCCCGACCCGACGACCCCGACGTCGGCCCCATGTCACACCGGCTCATGCGGGCCATCTCCGAACGCGCCCGATGGCGCACCGAACTCCTCGCCGCAAAGGACCGGGCGGCCCAGGGAGCCACGCCCGACCTTTCGGCAACCGAGCAGAACAGCACCACCGACGGGGAGGAACCACCGCAGTGAACAACCGCAACGGCTCCGCGAACTGGCTCACCATCGACGAGGTGGCCGAGATGCTGAACGTCTCGTACTGGACCGTGTACCGGCTGGTCAAGGCGCGAGAGATCACCGGGGTCCGGATCGGCCGGGCGCGGCGGGTGCTGCCCGAATCGGTGGACGCCTACAAGGCGAAGCTGATCGAGGAGGCTGCCTGATGGCCCGGCGAACGATGCTCGGCGCGTCCGACGAGGGACCGTCCCGGCGAGGCGCCCGACGCAACGTCAACGGGGAAGGGAACATCCGGCAGCGCAAGGACGGTCGCTGGGAGGGCCGGGCCTGGGTCTACACGAGTGACGGCCGGGAGATCCGCCGGAGCGTCTACGGAGCCTCCTGGGACGAAGTCCACGAGAAACTGACCGATCTCAAGGCCAAGACTCAGGCGGGCGTCCGGGTGGCCGGCTCCATCCAGTCCGTCAGCGACTTCATGGCGTACTGGCTCAAGGAGGTAGTCGGCGAGCGGGTCCGGCCGAGCACGATGCGGACGTACGAGTGGCTGTCCCGCTGCTACGTCGTGCCGATGCTCGGCAACCAGCGCCTCGGCAAGGTCCAACCGCCGACGATCCGGACGTTCCTCAACCGGGCGAAGAGCACGTGCCAGTGCTGCGCCCAGGGCAAGGACACTGCCCGGGTCGCCTCGGGCAAGGCTGCTCAGTGCTGCGCGAAGAAGCCTCGCAAGTGCTGCGAGTCGTACCCGTCGGACGGCACGGTCCGACACCTGCACCGGATGATCCGGGCGGCGCTACAGGATGCGGTCGTGGATGGGCTGCTGGCCGAGAATCCGGCCCGGAACCTGCGGCTGGCGCACCGGTACCGGCCACGGTTCACGCCGCTGACCGGTGAGGAGGCCAAGCTTCTGCTCAAGACGGCGCGCGGTGACCGGCTCTACGCGCTCTATGCCGTTGCCCTGGCTCTCGGCCTTCGGCGCGGCGAGGCGCTCGGCCTGCGCTGGGAGGATGTCGACCTGGTCGACGGCTTCGTTTTCGTTCGGCAATCACTGCAACGCCTGGGCGGCAAGCTCGTCTTCGGTCCGGTGAAGTCCGACGAGTCCGAGCGGGTGATCGCACTGCCGGCGCCGTGCCTGGCCGCGCTCCGACAGCATCGGGCCGCCCAGGGCGCCGAGCAGAAGACGGCCGGGAAGGACTGGCGGGATCACGGTCTGGTCTTCACTACCGGCATCGGTACGCCGATCGAGCCGCGCAACCTGAACCGGCACTTCGTCCGGCTGCTGGAGCGGGCCGGATTACGCCGGATCCGGTTTCACGACCTCCGCCACTCGTGCGCGACGTTGCTCTACGAGCAGGGCGTACCGATCGAGAAGATTCAGGACGTCCTCGGGCACAGCTCCCCCACCATCACGAAGCTCATCTACGTGGAGGTGACCCGGCAGGCTCAACGGTCGACCACAGACAAGCTGGGTTATCTGTTCGACGCCTGACGTTGGGGTCAGAGAAAGGGGTCAGGGGCGGTCGATGATGACCGCCCCTGAGGTGTTCTCGCTGGTGCGCCGCCAGGGACTCGAACCCCGAACCCGCGGATTAAGAGTCCGCTGCTCTGCCAGTTGAGCTAGCGGCGCTCGCTGACAACGGGGAAAACCTTAACACGCCCCCGGCAGGGGTCTCCAATCAGATACCCCGGCCCCCCCGTTCGGCCGGATCAGGCCGACAAACCACCCCAATCGCCCCAAAACTTTCCCGGACCGGGCACGTAAGGATGGCACTCATACGGCACGATGTCTCCGGGATCGAGTGGACTGAGGTGGGGATGGGCAGGAAGGCACGGGCCTGGGCGATCATTGTCGCCCTGGCGGTTGTCGCGCCGCTCGGGACGGCGGCGTGCGGCGGCGAGAGCAAGAAGCCACAGTTCGTGAGCGGTACGGCGGGCGGACCCAACTCGTCGCCCACCCCGCCGGCGGAGCCTCTGGAACTGAAGGTGACACCGGCCGACGGCGCCAAGAAGCAGCCGGTCAGCACAGAGATCGGCACCAGCATCAAGGGCGGGAAGATCACCGGCGTGACGCTCACCGCCGACGGTGGCGGCACGGTCAAGGGAGCCCTCCGGGAGGACGGTTCCTCCTGGGTGCCGGCCAGCCCGTTGAAGTACTCGAAGTCCTACACCGCCGAGGTCACCGCGACGACCCCGGCCGGCCAGACCGAGACCCGGAAGACCACGTTCACCACCATGGCGAAGCCGGGTTCGGTGATCGGCTCGGGCCTGTACCTCTTCGACGACAAGACGTACGGCGTGGCGATGCCGGTGGTGGTCGAGTTCTCGCCGGGGATCGCCAAGAAGGACCGGGCCAAGGTGCAGCGGCGGATGTTCGTCGAGTCCGACCCGCCACAGCCGGGCGCCTGGCACTGGGTGGAGAACGGCACCCAGGCCTACTACCGGGCCCCCGAGTACTGGAAGACCGGTACGACCCTCAAGGTGCGGATCGGCCTGGAGGGCATTCCGCTCAGCAACGGCCGGTACGGCAACGTCGACCGAAAGGCGACCGCCAAGATCGGCAGCCGGTTCGAGATGAAGGTCGACAACTCGAACAAGAAGATGAGCGTCTACGACGACGGCAAACTCGTCCGGACCATCCCGGTCAGCCTCGGCAAGAAGAGCACACCGTCATCGAGCGGCACGATGGTCGTGATGGAGAAGAAGGAGCAGACCGTCTTCGACACCCGGGACGACCCGAACCCGGCGAACCGCTACGTCACCGACATCGACTTCGCCCAGCGACTCACCTGGGGTGGCGAGTACATCCACGCCGCCCCGTGGTCCGTCGGTGACCAGGGGCGACGCAACGTGTCGCACGGCTGCATCAACATGTCCACCCCGAACGCCCGTTGGCTGTTCGAGCGGACCAAGACCGGCGACCCGGTGACGATCACCGGCACCGAGGTGAAGCTGGCCAACGGCAACGGCTGGACTGCCTGGAACCTCTCCTGGAAGGAATTCATCAAGGGCAGCGCCCTACCGGTACCGGACGATCTCGGAGCGTAGTGACGGTGGCGGGGAGCCTTGCTCCCCGCCATGTTGACAATTCGTGCCATCCACCGCAATAGCCCCGGCCCGTGGTGTTCTTTGGCACGCCGGGAAACGAAAGCTTGTCGACTGGCGTCATTAGGGGAGGATGGCCCGGGGTAATCAGACCTGGGATGGTCGTGGGGACAGCACTGTGAGGGGATCATGCGAGTGCGCCGTACTCAGTTGACACGTCGTACGTCCGGCCAGCGGCTGGCGGGGCGGCGTCGGCTCTCGCCGGTCCGGGCAGTGGCCTCGGTCCTGCTCGCCGGCGCTCTCGCGGTCACCGCCACCGCCTGCACCAGCGGCGGCGACAAGGGCGGCGGTGGGCCGGCCTGGCAGGGCGGCAACGAAGCGGAGCAGAAGCCGAAGGCGTCGGCCGCCATCACCGCTCCGGCGGCGGATGCCAAGGACGTGCCCGCCTCGGCGGAGATCACCTTCACCAGCAAGGACGCCACCGAGACGAAGGTCGAGGTCAAGAACGCGGCCGGCGAGACCGTCGAGGGCAACCTCAACGGCGACGGGACGTGGCTGCCGGAGAAGCAGCTCGACTACGGCACGACGTACACGGCGACCGTGACGGCGACCGGCGACGACGGTAAGCCTGCGACGGCGACCAGCACCTTCACCACCATGGCCAAGCCTGGCAAGCAGGTCCGGGTGACCAGTTTCCTGGGCGACGGCCAGACGGTCGGGGTCGGTATGCCGCTGATCGTCAAGTTCAGCCGGGCGATCCCGGAGGACTACCGGGACGACGTGCAGCGGCGGATGACGGTGAAGGCGACGCCGACCCAGGAGGGGATCTGGCACTGGGTCAGCCCGACCGAGGTGCGGTACCGGCCGAAGACGTACTGGAAGGCCAACACCAAGATCTTCTACAAGATCCAG
The DNA here is from genome assembly GCF_036422035.1 of Plantactinospora sonchi. Taxonomy (NCBI): domain Bacteria; kingdom Bacillati; phylum Actinomycetota; class Actinomycetes; order Micromonosporales; family Micromonosporaceae; genus Plantactinospora; species Plantactinospora sonchi. The sequence goes on along the minus strand of NZ_JAZGQK010000003.1, from coordinate 492,012 downwards.
GCCGGCGGTCTGCCGATGGGCGACGGCTACTACGGCCGGGCCGACCTGACCGTCGACATCAAGACCGGTACGGCACTGCTGATGACCGTGGACAACAAGTCCAAGAAGATGACGGTCACCCGGGACGGCAAGACCATCAAGACCATCCCGATCAGCCTCGGCAAGAAGAGCACGCCGTCCTCCAGCGGCACCATGGTGATCATCGAGAAGAAGAAGGAAACCGTCTTCGACACGATGGACGACCCGAACCCGGAGAACCGCTACATCACGGACATCGAGTACGCCCAGCGGCTCACCTGGGGTGGCGAGTTCATCCACGCCGCCCCGTGGTCCGTCGCCGACCAGGGACGACGCAACGTGTCGCACGGCTGCGTCAACATGTCCACCGCCAACGCCAAGTGGCTGTTCAACCAGACCAGGATCGGCGACCCGATCGTGGTCAAGGGCACCGAGACCAAGCTGCAGAACGGCAACGGCTGGACCGACTGGAACATGAGCTGGGACGAGTACGTCAAGGGCAGCGCGATCCCGTACAAGCCGGCGGGCTGACGGCCGGAGGCGCTGAGCCAGCGACAGGATCCGAGCGAGGGGCCGGCCCGGGGAACACTCCCGGGGCCGGCCCCTCACTCTCGTTGTGGGGAGAGACACCAGGGCGTCTCGCGTCCGGCCGCTGGCGGACAGTCCAGTGGGGCACAGGGCGCGCGCCAGCCCGGCGGCCACGAACGGGATGCGCCCGGCCCAGGGGCAGCGAACGGAAGCGCCGGCCCGAGGGCTCTGAACGGAAGCGCCCGCCGGGGCCGTGAACGGGATGCGCCGGCCCGGGCCGTGAACGGAACAAGGCCCCTCCGAAAGGAGAGGCCTTGACCTGTGCCGATCCGAAGATCGGGCGGTGGGGTGACTGATGGGATTTGAACCCACGACACCCGGGACCACAACCCGGTGCTCTGCCAACTGAGCTACAGCCACCATGCCTGTTACACGATCACACCCTCCGGATCATCAGACCCGGCTGCGGTGCCGACCAATGATAGCCACACCCCCACCCCCGCCGTCGACCGGGTTAGCCCTCGGGTCGCACGACCGGCGACGGGCCGCCCCGACGCCGTCAGTCCGGCGCCGTACAGGACCAGCGCCGTACAGGACCGGCGAGGGCGGTGCGGGTGCCGTCGTACGGTCGGCGCCGGTCGTGCGGAGCGGTGGGCGTCGGGCTACAGCTCGGCGGCGATCGCTTTCGCGGTCTCCACGTCCGGCCCGGGCAGCGGTACGAAGACGGTCCGCCGGTAGTACTCCAGCTCCCGGATGCTCTCCCGGACGTCGGCCAGGGCCCGGTGGGCCAGTCCCTTCGCCGGCTGCCCGAAATAGACCCGGGGGTACCAGCGGCGGCACAGCTCCTTGATCGAGGAGACGTCGATCATGCGGTAGTGCAGGTGGGCGTCGAGCCGCGGCATGTCCCTGGCCAGGAAGCCCCGGTCGGTGGCGATCGAGTTCCCGCAGAGCGGGGCGGTACGGGGATCCTTGACGTACGCGCTGACGTAGTCCAGCACGAGGTCCTCGGCCTCGTGAAGGCTGACGGTCGAGCGGCGTACCTCCTCGGTCAGCCCGGACTTCTGGTGCATCGCCCGGACGATCTCCGGCATGCCCTCCAACGCCGCTTCGTCGGCGTGGATGACCACGTCGACGCCGTCGCCCAACACATTGAGATCACGGTCGGTTACCAGTGCGGCGACCTCGATCAGCGCATCCTTGCCGAGGTCGAGCCCGGTCATCTCACAGTCGACCCAGACGAGAAGATCAGCCACGCCGATCAGAGTACGCGTCACCGGGGGACCCGCGCCTCAACGCTGTGGACAGAACGGCCCGCTAGGGTTTTCCCGTGCCTGCCGAGCCCCCCACCCCACCCGCCGTCGTCGAGGACGACCCCGGCGGCCGGACCGCACGCCAGATCGTCGGTGTGGCACTGATCATCGCCCTGCTTCCGGTCCTCTACCTGCTGGACACACCGCACAACTTCTTCGACCTCAAGATCTACATGAGCGCGATGCGGTGGTGGGCGGACGGCCACCCGCTGTACGACTACGTGCAGGCCGACGGGTTGCAGAGTGAGTTGTATTTCACCTACCCGCCGTTCGCGGCACTGCTGCTCCGGCCGTTCGCCGGGCTGCGGCTCGGCGCCACGGTCACGATCTTCACCGTGCTCAGTCTGGTCGCCCTGGTGGTGACCACCTGGTGGCTGGTGGCACCGCTCGTCGAGCGGCACCGGCTGGCCCGCTGGTTCGCACTGGGCTTCGCCGTGCCGCTGGTCCTCGCCATGGAGAGCACCCGGGAGACGCTCGCCTTCGGGCAGATCAACATGCTGCTCGTCATCCTGATCCTGGGCGACCTGCTGTTCGCCGTACCCCGGAATTCACGCTGGGCCGGCGTCGGGATCGGGCTGGCGACGGCACTCAAGCTGTACCCGGGGATCTTCATCGTCTACCTGCTGGCGGCCCGGCGCTGGCGGGCGGCGATCGGCGCCAGCGTCGCGGCGGCCGTGGCGACCCTGTTGGCGGCCGCGGTCGCGCCCGGCGACTCGTGGCGGTTCTGGACACACGAGCTGTGGCTGACCGACCGGGTCGGGCGCGCCGACTACACCGCCAACCAGTCGCTGTTCGGGCTGCTCAGCCGGTTCACCACGCCCGGGGAGCCCAACCAGTTGCTCTGGCTGCTCCTGGTCCTGGTCATCGCCGGGTACGGGCTCTGGCGGGCCGCCCGAGCCCTACGCGCCGGCGACAACCTGACCGGCCTGGCGCTGACCGGGCTGGTCGGGGTACTGGTGAGCCCGATCACCTGGACCCACCACGCGTACTGGTTCATCCCGGCCCTGGTGGTGCTGGTCGACGTCGTCCTGCGCCGACCCGGTGACCCGGCGGTCGGGGGCCTCGGACGGCGACGCCGGATCGCCCTGCTGGTCCTCGCGGTGCTGCTCGCCGCCGCGATGGTGTACGGCGTGGTCTCGTTCCACAACTGGGGGACGTCCTTCGCCCGTACCGACGCGCCGAACGAGTTCCTGCTCCGGAACACGTACGTGCTCTTCGCGTTGGTGCTGCTGGTCGTGCTGCCGATCCGGAGGGGCTCGGCGGAGACGCACGCGGCGAGCCTCAGTCCGAAACGCGAATGAAGTATTAGGTAGCAGCAGAACTTGCGCCAAATGGACAGATGTATCTAGTCTGGCTTCAGGCAGCTAATCTAGGGACAACACCTGAAACGTCCCTTCGGTACACCGATCCCCCGGTGAGAGTGGCCCCCCGTGTCGGCAGCGCGGGGGGCCACTCGCGTCCGGCCGGCGGTCCGTAGCGAATGACCCCGTGTCGGCAGCGCGGGGACCGCTCACGTCCGGCAGCCGGCCGGGTCGCCCGCTGGGGCGCCCGTTCCTACGGCTAGACCAGACCCGGATCGCTCGTCGGGCCGTCGGCGGCTGACAGGCGTACGAGCCGACGGCTGCCCGGACGTACCCGCCCCGAACGCCGGGCGGTCGCTCACCGGATCGGCGTCGGTCGGCCGGTCACCTCGTGCAGACGCTCATCCTGATCAAGTTCCGGCTCGGCCGGCAGCGACCTCGACGCCGCGCTTCCGTCGGCGGCGCAGCGCAGCGCGGGGTCGGGATACCCCTTCCCCTGGTTCAGCATGGCCGACCGGGACTGCTTCAGGTCGTAGCGGGCCGCTCCCGGGCTCGCCGGCCGGAGCGCCGACGGACGGACCGACTCGACGCCGGACCCGGCCGACCCGGATTCCGTCGCCGGCCCGGATTCCGTCGCCGGCCCGGATCCGGTCACGCTGAAGCCGGCTGCCGGCCCGGTGCGCGTCGCCGGCCCGACCTCGGGCACGCCGGGATCGGCTGTGGAGGGTGTCGGCACGGCCGCCCCGAGGCGGGTCGCCGTCGGCACCGCCGCCCGGAGGCGGGCCGCCGCCGGCACCGGCGCTGGCCTCGGTGGGGTCGGCATCGGCGGGGCTGGCGTGGGCAGTGGCGGAGTCGGAGAGGGAGCCGGCATCGGTGCGGGCGGCGGAGCCGGCATCGGCGCCGGGGCAGGGGCCGGCGCCGGGGCACGCCCGGAGTCACCCCTCAGCACTCCGGACCCGGTCGCCGTCGGCACCGAACCCGTGGTGGGCAGCGGCCGCACCAGGTCCGCCAACGTCGCCGGTCGCGCCGACGACGCGGCCGTGGACGCCGGCCCGCCGACCGCCGGTCCGCCCGACTGAGAGGGCGCGACGCTCGCCACCGGACCGGCCGACGAGGACGACACGACGCTGGCCGCCGGTCCGCCCGACTGAGAGGGCGCGACGCTCGCCACCGGACCGGCCGACGAGGACGAGACGACGCTGGCCGCCGGTCCGCCCGGCTGAGAGGGCGCGACGCTGGCCGCCGGTCCGGGTGGCCAGGACGACGCCATGGTGGGCGACAGCCCGCCTGACGGGTTCGGCCAGTTCAGATTGGGTCTGGTGGTCTCCGGCCAGGCAATCGCGGGGCGCGTCGTATCCCGGGGCACCGTTTCCGGTCGGGCGGTCGACGCGGCGGTCGGGTCCGGGACGACCCGGCCCGGTCGGTTCGACTTCCGACCGAAGGCGTTCAGGGCGGTGACGCCGAGCCGGGCGGCGAGGGCCGGCACCTGGTCGGGCTCGACCACAAAAACCACCTCACGAGGACGCACCGGCCGGGCCAGCAGCCCGACCCCCAGCAGGATCAGCAGGCCACCGACGACAAGCAGCGCCCAGGTGGCCTGGTCGAGCCAGCCGGGGCGAATCTCGGTACGCAGGTCGGCCGCGACACCGGGGCGGGCGTCGGGGCGCATCACGACGAGGCTGAGCCGGTGACCGCGTACGTCGTCGGGGCTGAGATCCAGCACACCCACCCCGTGCCGGATCCAGAGGCTCTGCTCTCCCGGCCGGCCCACCTCGGCATCCACCGAGGGTCGCTCCGCAGAGGACGGTCCGGCGTCCGACGGCTGCCGCGACTCGGCGGACCGCCCGCCGGTCGACGCCTCGGCGGAGGCGGACGCCCCCTGGGCGGAGCCGGGAGTCGCCTCGGCCAGGCTGACCTCCACCGGCAGAACTCCCCGGGTCACACTGACCCGCTCGACCCGGGCGTACGAGACCTCGGAGAAGTAGGCCGTGACCTCGGCGGCCGGCGCGAGTCCGATGAACGCCGGGTCGGACCCGGTACGCGCGATGACCCGCAACCCGGTCCGGCCGGTGGTCACGAAGGGCGCGTCCCGGTTCAGCAGGACGGCCAGGTCCGGTACGACAACCGCGTGTCCCTCGGTTCCGACCCGCTCCAACGGGCCACCGAACCCGCCGTTCGGACCGCGTTGCTGCGACACCGTCCACAGTGCAACACCGGCGAACAGCACCGGCAGCCCGATCGTGACCAGAAGTAAACCGGCGGCGAGCCGTACGAAACGCATCCGGGCATCTCCCTCATGGGTCGCAGCACTACCGACCCGAGAGGCCGGAGTACCCGCCGACCATACCGAGTGAAATCGCCCCAACAAGGATTATTGCCTGAAAACGCCGAAGGCCCGCCGGCAACTGCCGACGGGCCAGCGACAGACCCTCGATCAGGCGGCCGGCGGGCTGGTCGTGCGGCGACCGCGTACCAGGGCCAGTCCGCCCAGCACCAGGCCGGCGAGACCGGCGACCAGGCCGGCGATGGCCACCGCCAGGGCGCCGGAGTCACCGTCGTCACCGGACGACGAGCTGCTGACCGGCGCGGCCGCCTGGGCGGACGGGCTGGCCGGGGCCGCGCCGCCCTCCGGGGCGGCCGGGGCCAGCGCCAGCACCGGCGCGGGGTCGTTCTCCGGCTCGGCGCCGTTCGCCGCCGGCGGCTCGATCCAGCGCGCGACGTTACCGTCCGAGTAGTGCTGGAGCACCCGGAACACCATCCGGTCCTTCTCCGGCAGTGGTCCCATCGAGACCGGGAACTCCTGGAACTCCCCCGGCTTGATGCCGGCGTTGGCCGCCGCGGTCCAGGTGATCTTGGACACCACCTCGGAGACCTGGCTGCCGTGCACCTCCAGCGGCGGATTGACCGTGCGCTTCTCGATCGCCACCGTCCACCCCGGCACCGGCATCGTGGAGACCGACGCCACCGGTGCGTCGTCCGGCATCGTCACCTCCAGCTTGACGGTCGACGCGGTGTCACTCTCGGTCGGCACCCGGAAGGCGAGCCGGCCGTAGCCGCCCTGGGTCGCCTCCCGGGGGTTCACGGTGACGTGCGCGGACGCCGGAGCGGCCAGCCCGAACACACCGACCGCGGTGGCACCGAGAACGAGGGCGGCGGCGGTGGACGCGGCCCGACGGTGACGGATCATGGAGGTACCTTTCTAGGTGATCGGCACGGTGCTGGTCACCGTGGCCTGGTCGATGTCCGAGAGCCGGACGGTGAAACTGAGCTGCCAGTTGCCCGCCGACGGCAGGCTGAACTCGCCGGTGGCGTGGGAGTCGGTGAGCGGCAGCAGCGGGATGTCGATCGGTTCGATGCCCTTCTCCGGCAGGGCGGCGGTGGCCCGCCACTCGACCACCGGCAGCGGCTTGTTGTCCAGGGTGTACGCGTACAGGTGCATCGAGTTGCTCCCCCGCTTGGCCGGGTCCACCTCGACCTGGAGCGAGTACAGCGAACTGGTCAGCGTCGTGCTGTAGTAACTGGCGGCGCCGTCCGTGCCGTAGTCCTCGGCGCTCCTCGCCGGCGGGGTCTGCACCAGTACGGCGGAGAGCGCCAGTACGACCGCCGTGATGGCCAACTCCACCCAGACCGCCCGCCGCAGCCGCCTCGTCCCCACCGGAACGCCGTCCGACCCGGACCGCCCACCGGACCCGGACGAGGCGCCGGACTCCGCGGACACGGCGGACCTCTCCGACCCGTCCCGCCCGTCGGCGCGGTCGACATCCTCGGCGTAGTCGGCGTCCTCCAGCTCCTCGGCGTCCTCCACCTCCCCGGCGTCCTCCACCTCCTCGGTCTCGTCGGCGAACAGTCGTCGCCGTACGAGTTGGCGGGAGTACGCGGCCGCCGCGACGACCAGGGCGAAGAGGACGATCTTGGCGATCAGCAGCCGGCCGTACGTGGTCGAGACCAGCGCGGCGGGCGTACCGACCTCGATCAGCGCCTGCACCACCCCCGCCAGCAGCAGCGCGGAGACGGCGAGGGTGGCCCAGCGGGACCAGACCGGGAGGATCGCGTCGAGTTCCCGCTCGGTCGCCCGGCGGAGCAGGAAGCCGCCGAGCATGACCAGACCGCCGAGCCAGACCGCCATGCCGGCCAGGTGCACGGCGTCGACGACCACCGACACCGCCGGCACCGGCGAGGCGCTCGCGTGTCCGGCGATCGGCCAGGTGAACAGGCCGGCCACCCCGAGAATGACCAGCAGGACCTGGTCGCCCCGGCCGGCCCGGCCGGTGACCAGGGGTCGGACCAGGATCGCCGTCGCCGCCAGGATCCCCAACCGGACCAGGAGGGCCGCCCCGAACGTGCTGCCGAGCACGTCGCCCAGTGCGGCGCCGCTGACCGCGAACAGTCCACCGCCGGCGGTGTACGGCACCTGGAGCCAGATCGCGGCGACCGTCGAGAGCCCGATCAGCCCGATGCCGGCCCAGACCAGCCGGCCCGGCCCGGCCCGGTCCAGGCGTCGGGGCCAGAGCAGGCTGAGCACCAGCACCGGGCCGATCAGCAGGAGCAGGCCGGCGTACCCGAGGAATTTGGCGACCCGGACCGCGACGCCCACCGCCGGGTGCACCTCGTCGGCGCCGCTGTCGGTCGGCGGTGTCGACGGCGCGCCGACGGAGTAGGTGTACGCCCCGGCGACCGGGTGGCTGTCCGCCGAGATCACCCGGTAGCTCACCAGGTACGTCCCGCGAGGACCGCCCGGGTCGACCGGGATGGTGACGACGGCGCCGTTGAAGGTCGGCTCGCCCCGGTTGACCCGGCTGCCGTCCGGGCCGAGGACCCGGATCTTGTCCGTCACCTCGCGGACGCCCTCGCTGAACGTGAGCACCACCTCGGTGGGGGCGCTGCCCAGCACCGACTCGGCGGCCGGGCTGCTGCTCACCAGTGCGGCGTGCGCGCTGGCCGGGATGGCCGGGCCGAGCAGCAGGGCGAGGGAGGCCAGCAGCAGGCCGAGGCCGGCACCGATCCGGGCCAACGGGCGGCCGGCACCGCCACCGGCGGCGGTCCGGCGGCGACTCGCGACATTATGAGGGCGATTCGCAGCAGTCATGTCGGACATGGTCGCCGACCGGACCCGCCCCGCGCGACCTCCGGTCACGTGGCCCCGCTCCCACCGCGACTGATCCTGTCCCCTGCCACGTAGCGATAGTCGGCATCACCGGCGGAAAAGTTCCCGACGTGATAAGTCCGACCAGGCCCGACGTGATCACCCGCACTGCCGGGGAAATGCTCCCGTGTCGCCGGGATTGTCCGCGTACCGTAAGTGAGCGTGACCCCACCGAACGCGACGTCGTGGACGGCACCCCGTCCCGCCGGAACCGTAACGCTGATCAAGACGACGAAATGACCGTGACTGAACGGACCGTAGGAGACATCCGGGCGCCGGGGCGCAGCCGCTGGCTGGCCGTCCGACCCTGGCTCGGCACGGCGGCCCGGGTGGGCCTCGCGGCGGTGTGGCTGGTGGCCGGCGGCTCCAAGATCAGCGATCTGGGCGCCTCGGGTCGGGCGGTCAACGCGTACCAGATCTTCCCGTACGACCTGGCGGTGGTGATCGGCGCGGCGCTGCCCTTCGTCGAGATCGCCCTCGGGGTGATCCTGCTGCTCGGCCTCGCCACCCGGCTGGCCGCCGGGATCTCCGCGGTGCTGCTGGTGGTCTTCGTCGCCGGCATCGCCTCGGCGTGGGCACGCGGGCTCTCCATCGACTGCGGCTGCTTCGGCAGCGGCGGCAACCTCGCCGCCGGCCAGGATCCGACGTACGGCGCCGAGGTCCTCCGTGACCTCGGCTTCCTGGTGCTCGCCGGGTTCCTCCTCGTCTGGCCCCGGACGCCCTTCTCGGTGGACGGCGTGATCGGGGGCCCGCCGGAGAGGGCGGACGAGGACCCGCTGGCGGAGACGGAGGGGCAGGAGAGATGACCAACAGGAAGGGCCGCCGTCGGCCGACCAGGCCGGGAGAGCCGGGCCCGGGACGGGCCGAGGAAGCGCGGGCCGGCCGGGCCGGAGAGGCCCGGGCCGGCCGGACCGGCGAGGCGCGTCCCGGCCGGCCCGACAGCCGACCGGCCCGGGTGGTACGCGAGCAACGGGCCCGGGAACGACGCCGCCGGCGCACCCTCTGGGTCTCGATCGGCGCGGTGGCGGTGCTGGTCGCCGCCGGCCTGATCGGTTGGGCCGTCTCGGCGAGCAAGGACGCCGGCGACTTCACCCCGCCGGGTGGCGCCAACCCGGAGGGCACCGGCATCGTGCTCGGCTCCGGCCCGGTCAACATCGACGTCTACGAGGACTTCATCTGCCCCTTCTGCAAGCAGTTCGAGCAGCAGGCCGGCCCGACCCTGGACCAGCTCGTGGCGCAGGGCAGGGCACGGGTCACGTACCACCCGGTCGCGTTCCTCAACCGCTTCTCCAGCACCGACTACTCGACCCGGTCCTCCGCCGCCTCCGGCTGCGCCGCCCAGAGCGGCAAGTTCCGGGAGTACTCCAGGGCGCTCTTCGACCGGCAGCCGCCGGAGGGCAGCGCTGGGCTGACCGACACCCAGCTCGTCGACGTCGCGGTCGAGGTGGGGCTGGCCAGGGACAGTTTTGCCAACTGCGTCCGGGAGAATACGTTCAAGAAATGGACCGACCACGTGACCGAGGAGGCGAGCCGGGCGGGCATCAACGGCACCCCGACGATCCTGGTCAACGGCAAGCAGGTGCAGGCGAGCGCCGACGCGGTCACCGCCGCCGTGACAGCGGCCGGCGGGTGACGTACCGGCGGATCCTGCTGGCCGGCGCCGCCGGGCTGCTCGGGGCGTTGGCCACCGCCGCCCCGGCCGCCGCGCACGCCGCGGACACGCCGGACGGCAGCAACTACGCCAGCGCCGTCGGCGGCCTCACCCCGGCCGTGCCGGGCCTGCGGGTACGGGTGGTCGAGGGCGGCGCCCGGCTGGAGCTGGAGAACCGGACCGGCCGGACGATCGAGGTGCTCGGCTACGCCGGTGAGCCGTACCTGGAGGTACGGCCGGACGGCGTCTACGAGAACGCGAACTCCCCGGCGACGTACCTCAACCGGACACTGGACGGCGGCACCCCGCCGCCCGGCACCGATCCGACCCGGCCGCCGGACTGGCGCCGGGTCGACACCGAGCCGGTGGTCCGCTGGCACGACCAGCGCACCCGCTGGTTGGAGGACGGACCGCCGCCGAGGGTCGCCGCCGCTCCGGACCGGCCACAGCGGGTACGCGACTGGCAGGTGCCACTGCGCGACGGCAGTACGACGATCGAACTGCGCGGCACCCTCGACTGGGTACCGCCACCGGACCCGCTGCCCTGGTGGACCGGAGTCGTGTTCGGCGCACTCGCGGTCGGCGGGCTCGGGCTGCTCCCCCGGGCGTCCCGGCCCGGTCGGCGGGCCACCGTCGTACTGGCCGGGGTCGCCGGCGCCGGTGGGGTCGCGGCGTTGGGCTACGCACTGGCCCGGGGCGCCGACGCCGGGTTCGGCGCGATGCTGCTCGGGTTGGTCACGAACCAGCTCTGGCCGGCCGTCACCGGGGCGGCGGCGCTCGCCGCGGCGGTCTACGCGCTGACCCGGCGACCGGCCGGCGACTTCGTGCTGGCGCTGGCCGGCACCTGTCTGGCGCTCTTCGCCGGGGTGACGAACGCCACCGTCTTCCTCCGCTCGGTGGTCCCGGTGCCGTGGCCGGCGCAGTGGGCCCGGGTACTGGTCGCGGTCGTGCTGGCGGCCGGTCTCGGGCTGGCGGCGGCCGGTGCGCTCCGGCTGCACACCGCCGCCCAGGCGGCCCGACGCCCACCTGGCGAGGACCGCACCGGCCCGGGTGGGCGGACGCTCCGACTCTCGGTACGTGCTTGACAGGCCGACGCCCCTGTTCAATCATTCCACTACTTGAGTAGTGGAATGAGGTTTCGGGTGATCACGTTTCAGCTTGATCCCCGCTCTGGGGTGTCGACCTACCTGCAGCTCGTCCAGCAGGTCAAACACGCGCTGCGACTCGGGCTCCTGGAGCCCGGCGACCGGCTGCCCACCGCCAAGGAGGTGGTGGCCAGCCTGGCCATCAATCCGAACACGGTGCTCAAGGCGTACCGGGAACTGGAGCGGGAGGGACTGGTGACCGCCCGTCCCGGACTCGGTACCTTCGTCGCGCGCCCGCTCGGCACGACCTCGTCCGTCGACCGGGCCCGTCTGCGCCGCCGCCTGGCCGAGTGGGTCGACTCCGCGTACGCGGCCGGTCTGGACCACGAGGACGTCGAGGCGATCGTCGCGGAGGCGCTGCGACGCTCGGCCGGCCGGGGGGCGGCATGACCACCGCCGTCGAACTGAGCGCACTGGGCCGGCGCTACCGCAGTCTCTGGGCACTGCGGGACTGCTACCTGGCCCTTCCCGAGGGCGCCGTGGTCGCACTCGTCGGCCCGAACGGCGCCGGCAAGAGCACCCTGCTCAACCTGACCGCCGGCCTGCTGCGTCCCACCGAAGGCACCGTACGGGTCTTCGGCGCCCCGATGGCCGACGAGCCCGCCATGCTCGCCCAGGTCGCCTTCATGGCCCAGGACACCGGCCTCTACCCGACCTTCACCGCGACGGATCTGCGTACCCTCGGCCGTCGACTCAACCCGGGGTGGGACGACGGCTGGGCCGGCGACCGGCTCCGCCGGCTCGGCGTACCCCCGGACGTGGCCGCAGCACGACTCTCCGGCGGACAACGCGCCCAGCTCGCCCTCGTCCTGGCCCTGGCCAAGCGGCCCCGGCTGCTGCTGCTCGACGAACCCCTGGCGAACCTGGACCCGGTGGCCCGGCACGAGATCATGGCGACCCTGATGGAGCAGGTCGCCGACGGCGGCCTGACCGTCGTCGTCGACGGCGCCGGGATGGCGCCCGACGCGGGTGGCGTCTTCGAGAAGAACGACCGCCGGGGTGTGCTGCTCGACCTCAACTACCGGACATCCGACGGCCGGGAGCTGACGTCCGGCGCGGCCGGCGAATACTGCGCGGATCCGCAGAGCACGTACCCGACACCGCAGTGCCTGGACCGCACCGACCTGCGACAGGTCATCACGTACCAGCCGCTGAGCCGTTACCCGTGGTTCCAGCTCATCGAGACGGCGCTGCTGCTGGTGATCTCCGGCGCGGTCGTCCTGGTCATCCGCCGACGGATCACCCACCGGCTGGGCTGACCCGCTCGCCCGGCCGCGAGTGGTGGGCGCCTGTGCGTGCGGAGGGGCGCGTCAGGAAGAGTGCGTTAGGAGGGGGCCCTTCCTATACCGAAAGCGATAAGAAGGGGCCCTTCCTTACACCTCAGTCGTGGGTGGCGAGCTGCCGGGCGGCCAGGGTCGGGTCGAAGCCGTACGGCAGCTCCAGCCGGTGCCGGGCGAGCAGTTCCGGATCGGCGAGCAGCTCGACGGTCGTACCGTCGGCGACGATCCGGCCGGCGTCCAGGATCACCGACCGGTCGCAGAGTTCGAGGGCGTACGGCAGGTCGTGGGTGACCATCAGCAGCGTCACCGGCAGCCGGCGCAGGATCGCGGCCAGTTCCCGCCGGGCGGCCGGATCGAGGTTGGAGGAGGGTTCGTCGAGCACCAGGATCTCCGGGCGCATGGCGAGTACGGTCGCCACCGCCACCCGGCGGCGCTGCCCGAACGACAGGTGCTGCGGCGCCCGGTCCCGGTGTTCGGTCATCCCGACCGCGTCCAGCGCCTCGACGACCCGGGCCTCCAACTCGGCGCCCCGCAGCCCGAGGTTCGCCGGACCGAACGCCACGTCCTCGGCGACGGTCGGCAGGAACAGCTGGTCGTCCGGGTCCTGGAAGACGATGCCGACCCGGCGGCGGATCTCGGCCAGGGTGGCCCGGTCCCGGTCCACGGTGAGCCCGCCGACGGTGACCGTGCCGGCGCCGCCGGCGAGGATCCCGTTCAGGTGCAGCACCAGGGTGGTCTTGCCGGCCCCGTTCGGGCCGAGCAGGGCGAGCCGCCCGCCCCGGGGCACCGTCAGGTCGACCCCGCGCAGCGCGACGTGCCCGTCGGGGTAGCTGTAGTGCAGCCCGCGTACGTCGAGGGAGAGCAGGTCGGCGGCGGGGAGGGTGTCCACGTACCCGATCATCCCAGCACCAGCGCGGTGGCGGCGATGCCGGTCGCGGCGAGCGGCACCGTCGCCGCGACCAGCCAGTGCCGGGTGGTGGCCGCGCCCGCCGTCCGCCAGGCGCCCGGCATCCGGCCCTGGTAACCACGGGCGACCATGGCCAGGTAGACCCGCTCGCCCCGTTCGAAGGCACGGAGGAACAGGGCGCCTACCCCGGCGGCGAAGCCGCGCAACTGCCACAGGAAACGCGGGTCGTCGCCCCGGGAGATCCGGGCGACCCGCATCCGCCGGGCCTCCCCGACCAGTACGTCGAGGTAGCGCAGCATGAAGGTGGCGATCTGGGTGATGATCTGTGGACACCGCAGCCGGTCCAGCCCGAGGATCAGGTCCCGCATCGTGGTGGTTCCGGCCAGCAGCAGCGAGGCGAGCACTCCGAGGGTGCCCTTGGCCAGGATGTTCCAGCCGCCGTAGAGCCCGTCGACGGAGAGTTCCAGACCGAGCCAGACGACCCGCTCGCCGTGCCCGAGGAACGGCAGCGCGAACGCGAAGAGCACGAACGGCAGCTCGATCACCGCGCGGGTGGCCAGCCAGCGCAGGCCGATCCGGGCCAGCGTGGCGACCAGCAGGACCAGGACGGCGTAGCCGCCGAACGCCCAGAACGCCTCCCGGGGGGTGGCGACCACGGCGAGGGTGAAGACCACCATCGCCGTGATCTTGACCTCGGGCGGGAGCCGGTGCACCGGCGACGTCCGGTCCTGGTAGAGCACGTGCGCGTGCCCGGCACCCATCTGACCGACTCCCGGCTACCGTGCGCCGTCGGGCTGCGCCGGAACGCTCCCGGCGGAGTCTCCGGCCGGCACGTCGGCGGCCGGGTCCGCGCCACCCGGGCCCTCGCCACCGGTACGACGGCGGGCCAGCCAGAACAGCCCCGCGCCGAACGCGAAGGTGAGCAGTACGCCGAGCACCCCGGACAGCCCGGTGGAGAGGAACGGGTTGTCGATCCCGCGTACGCCGTAGTCGGCCAGCGGCGAGTCGGCCAGCTCGTGGTCCTTGGCCTCCTGGGCCGGGCAGCTGCCGCCGATGATGTTGTCGTCGGCGTCGAAGGTGCAGCCCTGGCGCAGCGACGAGTCGAGCCCGTCGGGATGGCTGGAGGCGAAGTTGCTGACCACTCCGGCGAGCAGCAGGGCCACCAGGAGCCCGCCGAGGATGAAGGCTCCGGTCCGCCGCCGGGTCATCCGTCCTCCCGCACCGTTCCCGTTCGTCGACGTCACCGTGCCACCTCCGTTCGTCGGGGCCACCGCGCCGTTCATCGGAGACCTCCGCCGGCCGGCAACGGGCCCGCGGCGGGGGCCGCGGCGCGCAGGCCGCGCAGGGCGTACACCAGGTCGGGCCGGACCTTGGCCACGGTCACCACCGTGGTCGCGGTGATCAGACCCTCGCCGATGCCGATCAGCAGGTGGGCGACGGCCATCGTGCCGGCCAGGCCGCCGAGGCTGCTGCCCACGTCGGTGGTGCCGCCCAGCCAGTACTGCAGGACGAAACCCTGCGAGGCGATCAGCACGCTGACCACCGAGGCGACGAAGGCGGTGACCGCGAGCCCGTTCGTGTTCCGGGGCAGGACCCGCAGCAGGAGCGCGATCAGCAGATATCCGACCGCCGTACCGATGATCGCCATGTTGGTGATGTTGAGGCCGAGCATCGCCACGCCGCCGTCACCGAAGACCAGCGCCTGGACGATCAGCACCACGGCCACGCAGAGCGCACCGACCCAGGGGCCGACCAGCACCGCGGCGAGTGCGCCGCCGAGCAGGTGGCCGCTGACCGCGCCGGTGAAGATCGGGAAGTTGAGCATCTGCACGGCGAAGATGAACGCGGCGACCAGGCCGGCCATCGGCGCCAGTCGGTCGTCCAGGTCCTGGCGGCCGCGGAGCACGCAGAACGCCAGTGCCACCAGGGCGAACGCCGCGAAGGCCGCGGCGACGGGACCGTTGATGATCCCGTTCGAGATGTGCATCGCCAGGATTTCCACGCCACCTCCTGTATGCCGGACAGGGTCCGCCGCCTCGGCCGGCTCAGCCTATGGGCGTACGAACGCTATTGCCAAGACTTTGCAAGAGGTGTACACCAGGCGCAACCTCGGATACATCTGGCGATAGGGTCGGGGCCATGACCTCGCCAACCCGCCTCGGCGCCGGGGAGACCGCGCCCGACTTCGCGCTCCCCACCGACACCGGCGAAACGCTCACCCTCAAGGAGCTGCGCGGCCGCAAGGTGATCCTCTACGCCTACCCGGCCGCGATGACGCCGGGCTGCACCAAGCAGGCGTGTGACTTCCGCGACTCGCTCGCCTCGCTCCAGGCCGCCGGGTACGAGGTGGTCGGCATCTCCCCGGACAAGCCGGAAAAGTTGGCGAAGTTCCGTGAACGGGACGCGATCACCTTCCCGCTGGTCTCCGACGGCGACAAGGCGGTACTCAGCGCCTACGGCGCGTACGGCGAGAAGCAGTCGTACGGCCGCACCATCACCGGCGTGATCCGGTCGACCTTCGTCATCGACGAGGAGGGGCGGATCGAGCGGGCGCTCTACAACGTCAAGGCCACCGGGCACGTCGCCAAACTGCGCCGCGACCTGGGCCTGGACTGAACCGCCGACCGTAGCCTCGGCTGCGGCGGCGCTTCGCCCGATCAGGCCCCGGCCGCCACCCGCCGATCAGATGATGGTCGGTGGTGGCCGAAGACGACGCGGGAGCCGGCGCCGCCCGGAAGCGGCGCCACCCCGGGCTGTCCGCCGTCGGCCGGCTGCTCCGGATGCCGACCCAGGGCCCGGCCGGGCAGGGTGAGGAACGGCACGCGACCCTGCTCGAACTCTTCTTCGACCTGGTCTTCGCCCTGCTGCTGACCTCGGTCGCCGCCCGGCTCGGCGACACCCCCGACCCGCCCCTGACCCGGCTCGCCAGCACCTTGGCGATCTTCTGCCTGGCCGAGTGGATCTGGTACACCCAGGCGTTCTACGACAACCGCTTCGACCCGGACGACACGCCGCACCGGCTCCTCGTCCTGACGGCGGCGGCCGGACTCGGCGTACTCGGTCTCGGCGCCCACGGCGTACCCGACGGGCTGCTCTTTCCGCTCGGCTATCTGACCGTACGCGGCATGCTGCTCCTGATGTACCTGCGGGTTCTCGCCAGCCGGCCGCAGGCCCGCCCGGTGGCCGCCGTGTACCTGGCCGGATTCGGTTTCGGCTGGCTGTGCTGGCTCGGCTCGTTCGGCCTCGACCCGTCGGTCCGCCCGGTGCTGTGGACCATCGGGGTGTTCGGCGAGTTCGCCGCCCTGTGGCTCGGCTGGCGCTGGCTGACCCGCAGTCCGGTGCACGTCGGGCATCTGCCGGAGCGGATCGGCCAACTCCTGATCATCCTGCTCGGCGCCATGTTGACCACGGTGCTCGGCCGGGTGCCGCTGCCCGACCCTCCGATCCGGGCACTGCTCGCGGCGGCGGCCGCGTTTGTCGTGTCGGTCTGTTTCTGGTGGATCTACGCCAACTTCCTCTCCTCCGGTCTGCCGATCCGAAGCCGGCTCGGCAGCGGCCAGATCTACGCCCTCCTCCACGTACCGGCCGGGATCGCGGTCCTCTTTCTCGGTTGGACGCTGGGACAGCTCGTACAGCAGACAACGGACGAGGCCGGCCGACTGCCCGGCACCCTCCGGGTGCTGCTCGGCGGGGCGATCGTGGTCTGGATACTCAGCGGGGTCGCGCTGCAGTGGTTCCTCTTCGGCGGGATCGCCCGGACGCGGGCGATGGTCGCGGTGCTCGGGGTCGTACCGGTGGCCGTGGTGGCCGCCGTGTCGATCGACCCCCCGCTCACGCTGGCCCTGATCGTCGCCATCATGATCGGCTACTCGGCGGCGTCGAGCTGGCAGCTGGCCCGGTCCGGCAACACCGGACAGTGAGCTTCCGTCAGGGTCGGGCGGGTTGCGAACGGGCGCGCGTCGTCGGTCTAGACTCACGTCCGAGCGGGAGTGGTGTAATGGCAGCCACGCAGGATTTAGGTTCCTGTGCCTTCGGGCGTAGGGGTTCGACTCCCCTCTCCCGCACCAAGCACCTGGCCGTCGGCCAGCGGCGACCGTCCGTCGCCTGTTAGCGCGGTCACGAAGGTCGCCGGCCGGATCGGCGCCGCCCCACCGACGGACGAGGATCATCGGCGTGGGCCTCCGCTTCGAAGTCGATCCTCCCCTCACCGCCGAGCTACGCGACCAGATCGTCACGCTCTGGACCGCGGTGACCAACGCCGGCGGCGCCGTCGGGTTCGTCGGACCGGTCACCGAGGACGACGTACGCCCGCTCGCGTTGGCCACGCTCGCGGCGGCGAACGACGGTCCGGACCGGATGCTGGTCGGGTACGAGGACGGGCGACCGGTCGCGCTGCTCTTCCTCACCGACAACCGCTTCCGGCTCAAGGCGCACTGGGGTGTGCTCAAGCGGGTGATGGTGCACCCCGACCGGCAGGGGTACGGCTACGGCATGGCGCTGATGCGACACGCCGAACGGGTCGCCCGGAACATCGGCTGGGCGGCGCTGCACCTGACCGTCCGAGGCGGCCTCGGCGTCGAGGAGTTCTACCGGCGGCTCGGCTACCAGGAGGTCGGCCGACTCCCCGGGGCGCTCCGGCTCGGTCCCGACGACGACCGCGACGAGATCATGATGTGGCTGCCGCTCGGTCGCTAGCCCGGACCGTCGGTCGGGGAACCGTCCGCCGTCGGAGGTCCTGACCTCCGGGCGATCCGGTCGACGCCGCACCCGGCTGGCTTCCGCTGTCATCCGCAGGGCGTACCGCCACCGGCCGCCGCACCGACGACGCCCCGTACCGCTGTCATCCGCAGGGCGTACTGCCACCGGCCGCCGCACCGACGACCGGGGCGGCGGGTGACGGGGTGTCCGGTGCCGAGGCGGCGTTCGGCGTCGGCGGGACGCCGGTCGGGGTCGACGGCGGAGGCGTGCCGGCGCTGGCCGACGGGGTGGGCGCGGTGCCGTCGTCGTAGAGCCGGACGCGGCTGCGCTGCTGCTTGCGGGGTTCGAGCCGGATGCCGGTGGCCACCGCCTGGTTGCCGGACACGTCGGTGACCCGGATCTCGTACGGGCCCTTGCCGAGTCCGCCGTCGACGACCCAGTAGTTGTCGGGCTGCCGTTTCGCGTTCCGCCAACCGGCACCGTCCCGGCGTACGGCCACCGACTTCAGGGGGTTGCCATGGTTGCCCACCTGCACGGCGAACCAGTACTGCGAGGCGCCGCCCTTGACCCGGAAGGTGAGCGGGCCGGAGACCGGCGGATTGACCACGATCCGGTAGCGCACCGACACGATCCCCTGGGAGAGGTCGGCGATCTTCGCGAACGCCTGCCTGGACAGGTCGATCTTGTTGTTGGTGCAGCCGGCACAGCGGTCCAGCACCATCACCCGTACGGTGCCCTTCGGGCCGGTGACGTCGAGGAAACTGCCGCAGGCGGCCGAGCCGGAGTACAGCGCGGACCCGAGCGCCGCGTAGAGCCGGTTGGCCGGCGGACCGGGGAAGGAACAGTTGCCGCCCGAATTGCCACCGTCGTAGTGCGACGCCTTCCCCCGGTAGACCTTGCCGCTGCTCGGCGGGGCGGCCAGTACGCCGGCCCGAGCGGCCAGCGGTGCCGCCAGCACGGGATTCGGAGCGGCCAGCGCGCCCGGGGCCGGGGCGAGCCGGCCCGGGGCCGCCGCGACGGCGGCGCAGGCGGCCGACTCGCCGGAGACCCAGAACACCACGACGCCGAGGATCGCGGCGAGCACGGCCGCCCCGCCGCCGGCGAGCCACCGTCCCGACCGCCGACGTCGGGCTCGCGCTCCCGGATCGGACGCGCTGGCGGGCGTGGGCTCGGGCTGCTCGGGGATCTCCGGGTCGATCATCCCGGGCATGTTGCCGGACCGTCCTCGACCCGCGCAACACGCCGCCACGGCCAGCAGTCCGGAAGAGACCGTGTCGCCGGTACCAGCGCCAGGCCGGTACCGGCCGGACCACCTCCGAGCTCAGTCGGGCCGTGCCGCCGGTACCGGAACCGCGTCGACCGGCCGGGCCACCTCCGACGTCAGTCGGGGAGCAGGTCGACCGGGTCGCCGACGGTGACTGTGTCGCCGCTGCCGGGAAGGTCGAGCAGCGGCACCAGGTTCTGCCCGAAGAGCAGCTGCCGGTTGACGTTGCGGTGCCGGCCGAGCGTCCGCAGCGGCTCGTGGCCACGTACCCCGGTCTCCTGGTCGGTGGTGGTGACCAGGCAGCGACCGCACGGCTTGGCCACCCGGAAGACCACCGGGCCGATCCGCAGCCGCCGGCCGGTCCAGGTGTCCTCGGCCCACGGCGCCGCCCCGCCGACCACCAGGTTGGGGCGGAACCGGGTCATCGGCAGCGGCCCCTCCGGGCTGCCCGCCTCGAGCAGCCACTCGTTCACCGCGTCCAGCGAGGCCCGGTTCGCCAGCAACAGGGGGTAGCCGTCGGCGAAGGTGACCCGGTCGGCAGGCTCGACGCCGGCGCTGTCCGGGATCGGCCGCCCGGCCGGGTCGGCCTGCCAGATCAGACGTACCTTCTGGTCCAGGACGCGGGACAGCCAGTCGTTCGTCGCCGGATCGGCGACCCGGGCCGGCGCGGCCGGCTGGTGCCCGAAGACCCGCACCTCGACCGGTTCACCCTCGGTCGGTTCGGCGACCTCGGTCGCGGCCCAGCCCGCGGCGCGCAACCGCAGCCCGCCCGGCGTCGGTTCCGGGTGTACGGCGGTCAGCGTGGGCAGCTGGCGCTGGGTGACTCCGATGCCCTCGTCATCGACGATCATCCAGCGCCGGTCGCCCGCCAGGCCCCACGGCTCCACCCGCGCCGCGTCGTGTTCGCGCCGGTAACAGCCCTTGATCGGGTACGTCTGCACCGAGGTCAATCGCATCCGTCCACGGTGCCACAGCGGGTCCCGCCGACAGCACCGGGTTTCCGGGAGTCCGCACCGCCGTCCGCCTACCCGCCCACCGTCCCCCGCGCTACCGCGCCAGCCGACGCTGTCGCCGGGTTACCAGGCCAGGCCGATGCCGTCGCCGGGATACCAGTGCCGGGCCGGAGTCTCCCGGTAGGCGAGGAACCGGCGGCCGGTCTTCTCGGCATGCTCGGCGAGCACGTTGGTGACCGTGACGTTGTCGGTCAGCAGCCGGGCGCCCGGGGCGAGCTTCGGCTCCACCGTCTGGAACTCGCGCCGCTCGTGGCCGGTGCTGTGGTTGCTGTCGTGCAGGAAGAGGTCGACCGGACGGTCCAGCGCCTTGATCGAGGCGATCGAGTCGCCGATCACCAGGTCGACCACGGTCGCCCAGGGCTCGGCCTTCGCCAGGTAACCGGCCTCCGGGTTGATGTCCAACGAGGTGACCCGGCCGGGAGCACCCTCGGCCGCGTTCCGGAGCAGGGCCGAGGCGATCACGCAGGTGCCGAGCCCCTTGTCGACACCGGTTTCCACGACGTGCCCCGGTCGGGTGGCCCGGACGATCGCGTACCAGCCGATCCGGCGGGCGTACCGGACGCGCCGGTCGGCCAGGCCACGGCGGTCGGCGGCGGCGGTGGCCCGCTCGATGTGCTGCCGCAGGGTGTCATCGTGCTCGATCTCGTCGAGGTACGCCCGCACCTGTTTGACCGGCACCTCACAGGTGACGCTGACGAACCAGGCCAGGTGTTCGCGGCTCAGTCTGGTCAGGTCGTAGGTGTAGTTGTGGTGCTCCCGGGAGGTGAACAGCCACCTGGCCGAGACGTTGAGGACCCGGGCGTCGTGCCGGGCGACCCGCAGGAACCGCTTGGGAAAGGCCGCGACGGGGGCGAGCCGGGAGCGGGCGATCGCGCGCCGGAACTTCGTACCATCCATCCCGATGGTTTTATCACGTCTCCGGCGCCCTGTTGCCTCCTGAAAGATTTTATGCATACAGTCTTGCCGTGAATGACAGCGCTGTCATCGCGGCGCCGCCGACGGACCGCGTACTTGATCTCTTCCAGGGCATCCGGTTGACGCCGACCCAACGGCGGATCGCACACAGCCTGGTCCAGAACGCCGCCTCGGCCGCCTACCTCTCCGCCGCCGAGGTCGCCGAACTGGCCAAGGTCAGCCAGCCCTCGGTGACCCGGTTCGCGATGGCCCTCGGCTACGACGGCTACCCCGCGCTGCGTCGACGGCTCCGGGAGATCGCCGCCGCCGGTCACGGCCGAACCGACCCGGAGCAGCCGGTCGGCAACGAGATGCAGCGGGCGGTCCGGGCCGAGGCACAGAACCTGAACACACTTGCCGAACAGCTCACCGACCGGGACGCGGTGACCACCGCCGGTACCCTGCTCGCCGACAGCCGACCGCTGGTCGTCCTCGGCCTTCGCGCCGCCGCACCGCTGGCCGCGTACTTCGCCTACTTCGCCGCGAAGGTGCACCCGGACGTCCGGGTCCTCGACTCCGGCGGCAGCCTGCTGACCGACCGACTGGAACAGGCCCGTACGGCCGGCGCCTCCGCCGTACTCGCGATCGTGCTCCCCCGCTATCCCCGCGAGGTGCTGGACGCCCTCGCCGAGGCGCGGGCGATCGGGATGTCGGTCGTGGTGATCACCGACTCGGCGGTCAGTCCGGCCGCCGAACACGCCCACATCGTGCTGCCGGCCGCGGTCGGCGCCCAACTCGTCTTCGACCTGCACACCGCGCCGATGGCGATGTCGATGGTGTTGCTGCAGGCGGTCTGCGACGCCGCGCCGGCCGACGCCCAACGCCGACTGGAGGAATTCGAACAGTCCGCCGCCCGCCGACAACTCTTCGTCGGTTGACGCTGTTCATCCGGTAGCAGGGCTGGTCGCCAATAGCAGGGCTGGTCGTCCGACCGCCGAGGCAGCGCAACCGCAGGCAGACCGACGTTAGGAAGGGCCCCTTCCTATACGGAAAACGATAAGAAGGGGCCCTTCCTTTCACCGGGGCCGCACCGGACCACCACCACAGAACGGAGTTCCCATGCCCGAGCCGATCCGCGCCGCCCGTGGCAGCACCCGGACCGCCGCCGGCTGGCCCCAGGAGGCCGCGCTGCGGATGCTCATGAACAACCTCGACCCTGAGGTCGCCGAGCGCCCCGACGACCTGGTCGTGTACGGCGGGACCGGCCGGGCGGCCCGGGACTGGCCGTCGTACCACGCGCTGGTCCGGACCCTGACCACGCTCGCCGACGACGAGACCATGCTGGTCCAGTCCGGCCGGCCGGTCGGCGTGCTGCGTACCCACGAGTGGGCGCCCCGGGTGCTGATCGCCAACTCCAACCTGGTCGGCGACTGGGCCAACTGGCCGGAGTTCCGCCGCCTCGAACACCTCGGCCTCACCATGTACGGCCAGATGACCGCCGGATCCTGGATCTACATCGGCACCCAGGGCATCCTGCAGGGCACCTACGAGACGTTCGCCGCCGTCGCCGCCAAACGGTTCGGCGGGTCGCTGGCCGGCACCCTGACGCTGACCGCCGGCTGTGGCGGGATGGGCGGGGCGCAACCACTCGCGGTGACCATGAACGGCGGGGTCTGCCTGATCGTCGACGTCGACCCGGAACGGCTGGCCCGCCGGGTCGCGACCCGCTACCTGGACACCGTGGCCGACAGCCTCGACGAGGCGGTGGAGCAGGCACTCGCCGCCAGGCGGGACCGCCGGGCGCTCTCGGTCGGAGTGGTCGGCAACGCCGCCGCGGTCTTCCCCGAACTGCTCCGGCGGGGCGTCGAGATCGACATCGTCACCGACCAGACCAGCGCGCACGACCCGCTGTCGTACGTCCCGGACGGGGTGACGCTGGCGGACGCCGCCGAACTGGCCCGCAGCAAGCCGGCCGAGTACACCGAGCGGGCCCGGGCCTCGATGGTCACCCACGTCGCCGCGATGGTCGGCTTCCAGGACAACGGTGCCGAGGTCTTCGACTACGGCAACTCGATCCGGGGCGAGGCGCAGCTCGGCGGCTACGACCGGGCGTTCGCCTTCCCGGGTTTCGTGCCGGCGTACATCCGGCCGCTGTTCAGCGAGGGCAGGGGTCCGTTCCGGTGGGCGGCGCTGAGCGGCGACCCGGCCGACATCGCCGCCACCGACCGGGCCGTACTCGACCTGTTCCCGGAGAACGAGTCGCTGGCCCGGTGGATCCGGCTGGCCGGCGAACGGGTGGCCTTCCAGGGCCTGCCGGCCCGGATCTGCTGGCTCGGCCACGGTGAGCGCGACCTTGCCGGCACCCGCTTCAACGACATGGTCGCCGCCGGGGAGATCTCCGCTCCGATCGTGATCGGCCGCGACCACCTGGACGCCGGCTCGGTCGCCTCGCCGTACCGCGAGACCGAGGCGATGGCCGACGGCTCCGACGCGATCGCCGACTGGCCGCTGCTCAACGCCCTGGTCAACACCGCCAGCGGGGCGTCATGGGTGAGCATCCACCACGGCGGCGGGGTCGGCATCGGCCGGTCCATCCACGCCGGCCAGGTCACCGTCGCCGACGGCACCTCCCTCGCCGGCGAGAAGATCGCGCGGGTGCTCGCCAACGACCCCGCCACCGGCGTGCTCCGACACGTCGACGCCGGCTACCCGGAGGCGGCCGAGGCCGCCCGCCGGGGCAACCTCCGCCTCCCCATGGCCGAAGTGTAAGGAAGGGCCCCTTGTTATCGGATTCGGTTGTAGAAGGGCCCCTTCCCAACAGCACGGGCGTGGCCGAGTTCCGCCAGCTCTGGGACGAGATCGCGCCGATCGGCCGGGACCCGGGCACCGGCGGCTACCTCCGGTACGGCTTCACCGAGCCGGTACGTCGGCTGGAGGAGTGGTTCCGGGCCACCGCCGTCGCCGCCGGGGCGCACACCGTCACCGAGGACGGCAACGGCAACCTGATCGCCTGGTACGGGCCACCGCCGGAACAGGGCGGTGCCGTCCTGCTCGGTAGCCACTTCGACTCCGTCCCGTACGGGGGCGGCTACGACGGGCCGCTCGGCATCGTCAGCGCCCTGCTCGCCGTACGGGCACTGGGCCGGCGGGGATCCGGGTTCCGCCGACCGGTCGGGGTGGTGGTCTTCGCCGAGGAGGAGGGTTCCCGGTTCGGCGTACCCTGCCTCGGCTCGCGGCTGCTGACCGGTGCGCTGGACCCGGACCGGGCGGCGGCGCTGACCGACCGGGACGGGGTCAGCCTCGCCGAGGCGCTCGGCGACCGGCCGGCGGGGAAACGCCCTGACCTCCTCGCCCGGGTCGACGCGTTCGTCGAGCTGCACATCGAGCAGGGCCGGGCGCTGGTCGACCTCGACGCCCCGGTCGGGGTGGCCAGCGGCATCTGGCCACACGGACGCTGGCGGCTGGACTTCACCGGTGAGGCGAACCACGCCGGCACCACCCGGATGGCGGACCGGCGCGACCCGATGCTGACGTACGCCTTCACGGTGCTGGCGGCGAACAAGGAGGCCCGGCTGCGCGGCGCGCACGCCACCGTCGGCCGGGTCGAGGTGGAGCCGAACGCGACGAATGCCGTACCGGCCCGGGTCCGGGGTTGGCTGGACGCCCGGGCCGCCGACGCGGAGACCCTGGACGCGCTGGTCGAGGCGGTACGCGCCAAGGCCGCCGACCGGGCCACCCGGGACGGTACGACGCTGGCCGTGACCCGGGAGTCGCTCAGCCCGCTGGTCGAGTTCGACGCCACGCTGAGCGCCTCGATCCGGCGGGTGTACGCCGACCGGGTGCCGGTGCTGCCGACCGCCGCCGGACACGACGCCGGCATTCTCGCCGGCCACCTGCCGACCGCGATGCTCTTCGTGCGGAACCCGACCGGGGTGTCGCACTCGCCGGCCGAGGCGGCCACCGACGACGACTGCGCCGCCGGGATCCGGCACCTCACCGACCTGCTCGCCGACCTGGCGACCGCACCCGAGCCGGCCGGACTGCGGCGTGCCGCGGAAACCGACACGACCGTCAGGCCCGACCGGACCACCGCACCCGACCCGGCCGCCGAATGAGCGTTGCACGGTTCCACGCCGAGTACGCCTGGTTGCCGGACCGCGACGAGCCGGACGCCGACGTGTTGATCGAGGTCGCCGACGGGCGGTTCACCCGGGTCGCCCCGGACACACCGGCCCCGTCGGACGCCCGCCGACTGCCCGGGCTGACCCTGCCCGGGCTGGCCAACGCCCACTCGCACGCCTTCCACCGGGCGCTGCGGGGGCGGACCCAGGGCGGACGCGGCGACTTCTGGAGCTGGCGCGAGCGGATGTACGCGGTCGCCGAGCGGCTCGCCCCGGAGAGCTACCTGGCGCTGGCCCGGGCCACGTACGCGGAGATGGCGCTGGCCGGGGTCAGCTGCGTCGGCGAGTTCCACTACCTGCACCACCGCCCGGACGGGGGCCGGTACGCCGACCCGAACGCGATGGGGGCGGCGCTGGTCGAGGCCGCCGCCGAGGCCGGGATCCGGATCACTTTGCTGGACACCTGCTACCTGACCGCGACGGTGGACGGGCAGCCGCTGGCCGGCCCGCAGCGGCGGTTCGGCGACGGGGACGCGGTCCGCTGGGCGGAGCGGGCCGCCGCGTTCGCCCCCGAGGGCCGGCACGTCCGGGTCGGTGCGGCGATCCACTCCGTCCGGGCGGTACCCGCCGAGCAGATGCCGATGGTCGCCGACTGGGCGCGGGAGCGCGACGCCCCACTGCACGTCCACCTGTCGGAGCAGCCGGCGGAGAACGAGGCGTGTCTGGCGTACCACGGCAGGACCCCGACCGGGCTGCTGGCCGACGCGGGCGCGCTCGGCCCGGCCACGACGGCGGTGCACGCCACCCACCTGACCGACGCGGACCGGAAGCTGCTCGGCGACAGCGGGACCGGGGTCTGCCTCTGCCCGACCACCGAGCGGGACCTGGCCGACGGGATCGGCCCGGCCCGGGACCTGGCCGACGCGGGCTGCCCGATCAGCCTGGGCAGCGACAGCCACGCGGTGATCGACCTCTTCGAGGAGGCCCGGGCGGTGGAGCTGGACGAGCGGCTGGCCACCCGGGAGCGCGGCCGTTTCACCACGGGCGAGTTGCGGCACGCCGCGACCGCCGCCGGGCATACCGCGTTGGGCTGGTCGGACGCCGGCACGATCACCCTCGGCGCCCGGGCCGACCTGGTCACCGTCCGGCTGGACAGCCCGCGTACCGCCGGGGTGCCGCCGGTCGGGGTGTTCTTCGCGGCGACCGCCGCCGAGGTGACCGACGTACTGGTGGACGGTCGGACGGTGGTCCGGGACGGCCGGCACGCGACGATCGACGTACCGGCCGCGCTGACGGCGGCCATCGAGGCGGTGACCCGGTGAACCTGTTGATCGACAACATCGGCGAGCTGGTCACCAACGTGGCCGGCACCGGTGAGGGCGGCCCGCTCGGCATCCGGCGCAAGGCGGCGCTGCTGGTCGAGGACGGCCAGGTGGCCTGGCTCGGCCCGGCCCGCTACGCGCCGGCCGCCGACCGGCGGATCGACGCCGGTGGCGCCGCCGTCCTGCCCGGCTTCGTCGACAGCCACGCCCACCTGGTCTTCGCCGGGGACCGGGCCGCCGAGTTCAACGCCCGGATGGCCGGTGAGCGGTACACCGGGGGCGGGATCCGGACCACGGTCGCCGCCACCCGGGCGGCCGACGACAACACCCTGCGCGGCACCGTCGGGCGGCTGCGTGCCGAGGCGCTGCGGCAGGGCACCACCACGATCGAGATCAAGAGCGGGTACGGCCTCAGCGTCGTCGACGAGGCCCGGTCGCTGCGGATCGCCGCCGAGTTCACCACCGAGACGACGTTCCTCGGCGCGCACGTCGTCCCGGCCGAGTACGCCGACCGCCCCGACGACTACGTCGGCCTGGTCTGCGGGCCGATGCTCCGGGCCGCGCTGCCGTACGCGAAGTGGATCGACGTCTTCTGCGAGCGGGGCGCCTTCGACGCCGACCACGCCCGGGCGATCCTCACCGTCGGGCAGGCCGCCGGACTCGGCGTACGGGTGCACGCGAACCAGCTCGGCCCGGGACCGGGGGTACGGCTCGGGGTGGAGCTCGGCGCGGCGAGCGTGGACCACTGCACCCATCTCGACGACGCCGACATCGAGGCACTCGCCTCGACGGTCACCACCTGGGTCTCGGAGCCGGAGAGCAGTACCACGGTGGCGACGCTGCTGCCCGGGGCGGAGTTCTCCACCCGGTCGCCGTACCCGGACGCCCGGCGCCTGCTGGACGCGGGCGTGACGGTCGCACTGGCCACCGACTGCAACCCCGGTTCGTCGTACACCTCGTCGATGCCGTTCTGCGTCGCGCTCGCGGTCCGGGAGATGCGGATGACCCCGGCGGAGGCGGTCTGGGCGGCGACCGCCGGCGGGGCGCGGGCGCTGCGCCGCGACGACATCGGCGTACTGCGGCCCGGGGCGCGGGCCGACCTGAGCATCCTCGACGCGCCCTCGTATCTGCACCTGGCCTACCGGCCGGGGGTTCCACTGATCAGCCAGGTCCTGCACAACGGAGTACCAGCATGTCAACCGTGACCCGACCCGTCGTCACCGTCACCCCCACCGGGATAACCCCGGCCGACCTGATCGCGGTGGCCCGTGGCAACGCCACGGTCACCCTCGATCCCGCCACCCTGGCCGCGATGGCGACGAGCCGGTCGATCGTGGACCGGATCGAGGAGACCGGCCGCCCGGTGTACGGGGTCTCGACCGGGTTCGGCGCGCTCGCCACCACCTTCGTCGCGCCGGAGCGCCGGGCCGAACTGCAGCACGCGCTGATCCGGTCGCACGCCGCCGGGGTCGGCGCCCCGATGCCCCGGGAGGTGGTCCGGGCGATGATGCTGCTGCGGATCCGGTCGCTGGCGCTCGGCCACTCCGGGGTACGTCCCGAGCTGGTCCAGGCCCTGGTCGACCTGCTCAACGCCGACGTGACCCCGTGGGTGCCGGAGCACGGCTCGCTCGGCGCCTCCGGCGACCTGGCGCCCCTGGCGCACTGCGCGCTGGTGCTGCTCGGCGAGGGCTGGGTACTCGAACCGGACGGCGGTCGGGCCGACGCCGCCGACGCGCTGCGCACGGCCGGGCTGCGCCCGGTCACGCTCGCCGCCAAGGAAGGGCTGGCGCTGGTCAACGGTACCGACGGCATGCTCGGCATGCTGCTGCTGGCGATCGCGGACGCCGGCCACCTGTTCGCCATGGCGGACGTGACGGCGGCGCTGGCCATCGAGGCGATGCTCGGCTCGGACCGGCCGTTCCTGCCGGAACTGCACTCGATCCGCCCGCACCCCGGGCAGGCGGTCTCGGCGGCGAACATCCACCGGCTGCTGCAGGGCTCGGGGATCATGGACTCGCACCGGGACGACCTGGCGCACGCGGTGCAGGACGCGTACTCGATGCGCTGCGCGCCCCAGGTCGCCGGTGCGGCCCGGGACACCCTCGGGTTCGTCACCGACGTGGCGGCCCGGGAACTGGTGTCGGTGGTGGACAACCCGGTGGTGTTGCCGGACGGCCGGGTCGAGTCGACCGGCAACTTCCACGGCGCCCCGCTCGGTTTCGCCGCCGACTTCCTGGCGATCGCCGCCGCCGAGGTCGGGGCGATCGCCGAACGTCGGGTGGACCGGCTGCTCGACGTGACCCGGTCCCGGGACCTGCCGGCGTTCCTCTCCCCCGACGCCGGGGTCAACTCCGGGCTGATGATCGCCCAGTACACCGCCGCCGGCATCGTCGCGGAGAACCGCCGGCTCTCCGCCCCGGCCTCGGTCGACTCGCTGCCGACCAGCGGCATGCAGGAGGACCACGTCTCGATGGGCTGGGCGGCGACCAGGAAGCTGCGGACCGTGCTGGACAACCTGACCAGCCTGCTGGCGGTCGAACTGATCGCGGGCGTACGCGGACTGCAGTTGCGGGCCCCGCTCACCCCGTCGCCGGCCGGGCGGGCGGCGCTGGCGGCGGTCCGGGGTTTCGTCGGCGAGCCGGGCCCGGACATCTTCCTCGCCCCGGCGATGGAGGCGGCCCGGGCGGTGGTCGCCGGCCAGGAGCTGCGGGCCGCGATCGAGGCCGAGGTGGGCCCGCTCGGTTAGGGCAGGTCCTTCGTCTCCCGGTGGTCGGTCTCGAATTCGCAACACAGAGGACGGTCCGTTAGTCGGCGCATCAGTCTGGGTAACTCCCGTCACACAGTCACCCCGAGGAGGAGAGATGGCAACCGAGACAACCGGCGGAGCGGGCGGGCAGGTTTCCGGACCGGTACGTGGCACCAACGTGATGGCGATCCTCTCCCTGGTCTTCGCCTTCGTCTTCGCACCGCTGGGCATCGTCTTCGGCGCGGTCGCCAAGAAGCAGATCCGGCAGACCGGCGAGCAGGGTGAGGGCCTCGCCAAGGCGGGGTTCTGGCTGGGCATCGTCTTCACCGTGCTGGGCGTGCTCTGGTTCATCCTCGTCCTCGTCGCCGCGATGTCGTCGCAGCCCACCGTCTGACCGACCCGCCCGACAACGGTGGCGCGTCGCCGGGGTGCCCAACCCCGGGGGCGCGCCACCGGTCCGCGTCCAGGGACCCCGTGGGACGAGCGGACGGGTCAGTAGCGGGCGGCGTACCGGGTCGGTGACTCGCCGAACATGCTGGTGAAGTCCCGGACCAGGTGTGCCTGGTCGGCGTAGCCGAGGTCGGCCGCCAGCCCGGCCCAGTCGACCGAACCACCGGCGGCCAGCCGCTCGGTCACCTCGTGCAGCCGGTAGCGGCGGATCACCCACTTCGGCCCGACGCCGACGTAGTCGGCGAAGAGCCGCTGCAGGCCACGGACGGTACGGCCGGCCTCGTCCGCGAGCGTGTCGACCCGGAGCACGGTCGGCCGGGCGGCGATCGCGGCCACGATCTCCGCCGCCTCCGCCGCCCTCGGGTCCGGCCGGTCGGGCAGCCGGTTCCGCAGGTAACACTCGACCGTCGCCACGTCGGGCCGACCCGGCGGCTCGCCCGGAAACACCGCCCGCGCCGGTACCGACCGGTCGGTGAGGGTCGAGACCGGGGCGCCGAGCAGTGGCCGGAAGCCGCCCGGCCGGAACGCCACCCCGAAGACAGTGCCGGTGCCGGCAAGTACCCGGTACTGGTGCCCGCTGCTCACCCCGCGCACCGTCGCGGTGTCGCCGACGAAGGTCAGGTGCACGTTCGGGTACGGCACGACCAGCTGGCGGTACGGCTCCTCGTACGCCCAGGAGACCAGCCAGTAGCGCTCGACGTACGGGGCCAGGTCCGGGGACGGGGCCGCGACGGAGTGCCGTTGGAACCTCGTCCAGGCGCCGGCCAGCTCACGCTCGTCCCTGGCCACCACGCGGACCAGGCTATGTCGCGTTTGTTCAAGACCTCCGCCGAGGTGCCGTGGTTCTGTGGTCGGCATGCCTGACGTACGACTGGTGACCCGAGCGGCCAGCGCGCTGACCGGGATCGTTGACGAGATCAAGCCCGACCAGCTCGACAACCCGACCCCCTGCGGCGAGTACGACGTCCGCAAGCTGGTCAACCACCTGCTGTTCTGGGGCCCGTCGCTGGAGGGTGCGGCCCGGAAGGAGACCGTACCGCCGCCGGCCGACGCCGAGTCCGAGCTGGATCTGACCGGCGGCGACTGGTCGGCGGCGCTGCGGGCACTGGTGGAAGCTGTCGCGACGGCCTGGGCGCGGCCCGAGGCGTGGCAGGGCGGCACCCACATGGGTGGCCCGACCGAGCTGCCGGCGTCGCTGGTCGGCGGAATGGTCATCGGCGAACTGGTGGTGCACGGCTGGGACCTGGCCCGGGCGACCGGCCAGGACCGGAGCTGGGACGACGAGTTGCTCGGCTACCTCCACGAGGAGGTCGGGAGGTTCGCCGAGCAGGGCCGGGCGATGGGTGTCTTCGGACCGGAGGTGCCGGTACCGGACTCGGCACCGATGCTGGACCGGGTGCTCGGACTCACCGGCCGCGACCCGGGCTGGGGCCGCTGACGGCGCGCACGGTTTCGGGGCGGTTCCCCGCCGGCACCTTGACCGAGGGGTCGGCGGGGGTCCCGGTCGGGGTGTCGCTCCGTCGGCCGGTGGCCAGCACCGAGCCGGCGAGGATCAGTACGAACGCGAGCACCACCGGAACGGTCACCGGCTCGTCGAGCACCAGCACCCCGGCGGTGACCGCCACCGCCGGATTGACGTACGTGAACACCAGCGCGCGGGCGGGGCCGACCTCGCGGATCAGCGCGAAGAAGACGAGGAACGCCACGGCCGTACAGAGCACCGCCAAGCCGGCGAGGGCGGCCAGTACCCGACCGTCGGGCAGGACCGTCGGCCAGGTCAGCGCGGCCGGGGTCGCGTACAGCAGGGCGGCCAGGCCGAGGCAGACGGCGGTCGTCGGCAGCGCCGGTACGTCCGCCAGCCGCCGAGCCAGGATCACCGGCGCGATCGCGTAACAGGTCGCGGCGAGCAGCACCTCGGCGATCGACCGGACGTCTCCGCCACGCAGTCCCGGAGCGGCCAGCACGGCCACTCCGGCGAGTCCGACGGCCAACCCGGTCCAGCGGGCCCCGCCGAGCCGTTCGCCGTCGCCGGTCAGCCGCCCGACCAGCACCGCGATGATCGGCGAGGCGGCGATCAGCAGACCCGTCATCGAGCTGCTGATCTGCCGTTCGGCGTCGGTGAGCAGCCACCACGGCACGACGATCTCCAGGGCGGCGAAGGCGACGAGCGGTCGCCAGTGCTGACGCAACCGGGCGGACCGGAGGCCACGCACGGCCAGTGGCAGCAGTACGGCGGCCCCGACGGCGGTGCGGACGAAGACCAGCACCGGCACGGAGACGCCCTCGACCGCCACCTTGATCAGCAGGTACGGCACCCCCCAGATCACGCTCATCAGGGCGAACAGCAGCCAACCCCGTCGGGTCATCATCATCTCCTCGGTGGAAGTCCGGGCCCTCGATGGAGGTCGGCGCCCTCGGTGGAAGTCCGGGCCCTCGATGGAGGTCGGCGCCCTTGATGGAAATCGGCGTCAGCGGAAGTCCGGGTCGCGGTCGCGGGTCCGCTTCAGTTCGAAGAAGCCGTCGGTGCCGGCGACCAGCAGTACGCCGTCCCAGAGCCGGCCGGCGGCCTCGCCCCGGGGCACCGGGCTGACCACCGGACCGAAGAAGGCGGTCCTCGATCCGTCCGGGCCGGGTACGTGGATGACCGGGGTGCCGACCTCCTCCCCGACCGGCTCCATCCCGGCCAGATGGCTGCGTCGGAGGTGCTCGTCGTACTCGGTGGAGTCGGCGGCGTCGGCGAGGTCGACCGCGAGGCCGGTCTCGGACAGCGCGGCGACGTACAGGTCCCGGCCGATCGGGACCCGGTCGTGGTGGCGTCGGGTGCCGAGGGCGGTGTAGAGCGGGTCGAGCACCTCCGGGCCGTACTTCCGCTCGGCGGCGACGGCGACCCGGACCGGCCCCCAGCCCACGTCGAAGAGGTCCCGGTAGATCTGCGGCAGGTCGGTCCGGCCCTCGTTGAGGACCGAGAGGCTCATCACGTGGAACCGCACCTCGACGTCGCGGACCCGCCGCACCTCCAGCAGCCAGCGCGAGGTGATCCAGGCCCACGGGCAGATCGGGTCGAACCACATGTCGACGGTGGTCGGTGCCATCCGGTTTCCCTTCTCCTCAGGTACGTCCGTCAACGGCTACGCTAGGTGAGAGATTGGCCAGGCATAAGTGCCAATTACCGGCAATCTGGTTGGGCCAATTGGAGGTTGAGTGGAGGTCCACATCCGGCTCGTCGGCCGAGGTGATCTGGCCGCCCAGATTTACCGACAGTTACGCGAGGCGGTTCTCGACGGGCGTCTGCGACCCGGGCAACGCCTGCCACCCGGCCGGGACCTCGCGCGGCGACTCGACGTCTCCCGGAACACCGTCGGGGTGGCGTACGACCGGCTCACCGCCGAGGGTTTCCTCGTCGCCCGGGTGGGTTCGGGCACGTACGTCGGCGACCGGCAGCCCGCCACCGCGTCGGGCCCCCGGGCCGCTCCGGCGGGTCGGGGCGTACGTCCCCGCGCCGTCTGGCGGTCGGTTCCGGTCGTGCCCCGGCCCCCCGCGCCGAGGTACGACTTCCGGGTCGGCATGCCGGATGCCCGACTGTTTCCGCTGGAGACCTGGCGTCGGCTGGTCAGCCGCCAACTGCGCGAGGCGACCGTACGGAACACCGGCTACACCGACCCGGTCGGGCATCCCGAGCTGCGGGCGGCGCTCGCCCGACACGTCGGCGTCGCCCGCTCGGTCCGGGCCGGCGCGGACGACATCCTGGTCACGCAGGGCGCGCAGCAGGCGTTCGACCTGGTCGGCCGGGTGTTGCTGGAGCCGGGTGACCGGGTCGCGGTCGAGGAGCCGGGCTATCCGCCGGTCCGCCGGCTCTACCAGACCCTCGGCGCCCGGGTGACCGGAGTCCCGGTCGACGGCGAGGGCCTGGTGGTCAGCGCGCTGCCGCCCGACACCCGGCTGGTCTACGTCACCCCGTCGCACCAGTCCCCGCTGGGCGTACCGATGTCGCTGGCGCGTCGGTCCGCGCTGCTGGACTGGGCCGAGCGACATGACGCCGTGGTCCTCGAGGACGACTACGACAGCGAGTACCGGTTCGCGGGCCGGCCGCTGGAACCTCTGCAGAGCCTGGACCGGCACGGGCGGGTGGTCTACGTCGGGTCGTTCTCCAAGACCCTGCTTCCGATGCTGCGGATCGGTTTCCTGGTGGCCCCGACCTCGCTGCGCCCGGCGCTGTCCGCCGCGAGACAGCTGACCGACTGGCACGGCGACCTGACCACCCAGGGCGCGTTGGCCGACTTCATCAACGAGGGGCAGTTGTCCCGGCACGTCCGCCGGACCAGCCGGGAGTACGCGGCACGCCGTGAGCGGCTCCTGGCCGCGCTCGACCAGCATCTCGCCGACCGGCTGCGGCCGGTACCGTCCGTCGCCGGGCTCCATCTCTGCGCCCGGCCCCTCCCCGGTACGGATCCGGACCTCGCGACGGTGGTCGCCCGGGCGCGGGCGGCCGGGGTCGGGGTGGAGAACCTCACCGACTACTGCGCCAGGCGTCCGGGCCAGGCGGGGCTGGTCCTCGGGTACGGCGGCATCGCACTCGCCGACATCGACGAGGGGATGCGCCGGCTCGCGGCCGGCTTCGCCACCCGCTAGCCGGCCCGCCGCGCTGGCCCGGTGCAGGCCGTCCGGCGGTCCGCCCCGGTGGCGGGTCGGGCGGCACCGGTACGCCGACGCTCTCTTGCCCGAGCCGGGGCGGCCGAGGACGGCGACGGCGCCGCCGATTCGGCTCGAGACCGATCGGCGGCGCCGCGAACGATGTTCCGGGTCAGCGGTGTCCGGAGGCCGTCCGCTCCGGTCCGACCTCCCGGTCCACCACCGCCGGGGCACCGTCGACCGCAGCGGCGCCGGTGGCGGCCGTGGTGGCCGCGTCGGGCAGGTCGAGGCTGGTCCGCAGCGTCACCGGCCTGAGCAGCAGGGCGGCGATCACCCCGACCACCGCGATCGCGGCCGAGATCACGAAGATGTGCCCGGTCGCGTCACCGTAGGCGTCGCGCACGATGTGCTGCACCACGTCCGGCAGCCCGCTGAGGTTGAGGCTGCCCCCGGCGTCGCCGGAGCCCGAGGCGGGGATGCCGGCGGCGGTCAGGTCGGAGGTGATCTGGTCGCTGACCCGGCGGGCGAGCACCGCGCCGAGCACCGAGACGCCGATCGTGCCACCGAGGGACCGGAAGAACGCGACGCTGGAACTGGCCGCCCCGATGTCGCGCAGGGCCACCGTGTTCTGCACCGCGAGCACCAGGTTCTGCATGGTCATGCCGACCCCGACGCCGACCAGGAACATCGCCGCGCTGACGAAGACCAGGGAGGTCCGGTGGTCGATGACCCCGAGCATCAGGAAGCCGCCGACGAGGATCACCGAGCCGACCACGATGTACGGCTTGATCCGGCCGGTCCGGGTGATCAGGCGACCCACCACGATCGAGGCGCCGAGCACGCCGACCATCATCGGGATGGTGAGCAGGCCGGCCTCGGTCGGGCTGTAGCCACGGCCGATCTGGAAGTACTGGCCGAGGAAGACGGCGCCGCCGAACATGGCCATTCCGACGGCGAGGCTGGCGATGATGGCCAGCGCCGTGGTCCGCTCCCGGACGATCTTCAGTGGGACGACCGGCTCCGCGGTCCGGGCCTCGACCAGGACGGCGAGGCCGAGCAGCACCACCGAGACGCCGACCATCGCCCCGGTCTGCCAGGAGATCCAGGCGAACGATCTGTCGACGAACGAGATCCAGACCAGCAGCACGCTGACCCCGGCCGCGATCAGGCCGGCGCCGAGGTAGTCGATCCTGACGTTCTCCCGTCGGATGGTGACCAGGTGCAGGGTGGCCTGGAGCACGAGCAGCGCGATGATCGCGACCGGCACCCCGACGAAGAAGCACCAGCGCCAGCCGAGCCACGAGGTGTCGACGATGACCCCGCCGAGCAGCGGGCCGCCGACGGTGGCGAGCGCCATCACGCCGCCGAGGTAGCCGTTGTACCGGCCGCGCTCACGCGGCGGGATCATCGCGGCGATCACCACCTGGACCAGGGCCTGCAACCCGCCGACGCCGATGCCCTGGAAGGCCCGGGCGGCGATCAGCTGGCCGGCGTTCTGGCTCAGCCCGGCCACCACCGAACCGAGTACGAAGATCACGATGGCGGTCTGTACCAAGGTCTTCTTGTTGAACAGGTCGGCCAGCTTGCCCCAGATCGGGGTGGTCGCGGTCGCGGTGAGCAGGGTGGCGGTGACCACCCAGGTGTACTGGGTCTGCGAGCCGTTCAGCGCGCCGATGATCTGCGGCAGCGCGGTCGAGACGACGGTGCTGCTGAGCATCGCGACGAAGAGCACCAGGAGCAGACCGCTGAGCGCCTCCAGGGTCCGCCGATGGCTCATCGGTTCCGCGTCGGACGCGGTGGTCGTCATGGTGGGTGCGCTCATCGCGCGGCCTCCAGCTTGTTCTGAGAGTTGTTCGGTTCGGGAACGTCGGTACGGACGGGCGGATCGCCGGTCCGGGTCGCTTCGGTGGCGTCGGTGGCTCGGTCGAGGGCGCCCTGGATGTCGGCGGCGAACCGGTCGAGCGCCGCGCCGAACGCCTCGACCTGCGCCGGACTCCACTCGGCGAGGGCGTCCGCGAGCAGATCGCCGTACCACGCCTGGGCTTCGTGCAGCGCGGCCCGACCTGCCGCGGTCAGGGCGAGGAAGCTGGCGCGCCGGTCGGCCGGATCGGCACGGCGTACCACCAGACCCTGGGCGACCAGCGCGGCGACCGCCCGGCTGACGGTCGACGGGTCGAGCCCGGCCTGCTCGGCCAGTTCCTTGGCATGGCAGCCGACCGCCCGGTCGGCCATCTCGTCGAGCCGCATGAGCGTGCCGACCATGCCCAGGGGTACGCCCGGCCGTTCCGTCACGCGCCGCTGCCGGATCAGTCGCACGACCCGGCTCAGGTTCCGCATCCGGTGCACGAGTTCGCCGTGGTGGGCGGGGGTCTTCACGTCGCCTCCCACACAGATTGGTTGTCGCACACAAGCATCTCTCGATCTTGCGCAATGTGCAACTTTGCTCGTTGAGAATAGGATCATCGGGGCGTACTCTGGGTGCGATGGAGACCACGGTGGGGCGTCGCGAACGGAAGAAGGCGGCAACGCGGCAGGCGCTGCACGAGGCCGCACTCCGGCTCGCCGTCGAGCACGGGCCCGACCAGGTCACCGTCGAGGCGATCGCGGACGCCGCCGACGTCTCCCGCCGTACCTTCTCGAACTACTTCGCGAACAAGGAGGAAGCACTCTTCTACGTCGACCTGCTACGGATCCGCAGGCTGGTGGAGCTGGTACACGACCAACCGGCCGACGTACCGCCCTGGGTCGCCCTGACCCGGGCCACCGAACAACTCGTCCGGGAGACCGGCGACGTCGACCCGCTCTGGGTCGCCCAACGCCGGCTGGTCCGCAGCCATCCCAGCCTGGCGGCACACCAGATCGCCGTCTACGGCACCATCGAACGGGAACTGACCACCGAGATCTCCGGCCGGCTGCCGCAGCACCCGGACACTCCGCTACACGCCCAGGTGCTCGCCGCGACCCTGCTCAGCGCCGTACGCGCCGCCATCCAGCACTGGGTCGACCACCCGGAACGGCCGCTCACCGACCTGGTACGCACCGCCCTCGACTACGCGACCACCCACTGACCGGCACCCGCCCGCCCACACCAGCCGGTCGTTTCGCCCGGAGCCCCCACACCGCCATGGACCCTCGATCCGCGATGACGCACACCCGCACCCCCGGCCGGACCGGCCCGCGCCACCCCGGCGACGTCCGCGCCCGCATCCAGCAGGTCGCCCTCGACCTCTTCATCGAGGAGGGATACGACCGCACCTCACTGCGCGAGATCGCCGAACGGGTCGGCGTGACCAAAGCCGCGCTCTACTACCACTTCCCGGCCAAGGAGGACCTCGCGGAGAGCCTGCTCGACGAGCGGATCGCCGCCCTCGACGCGCTGATCGGATGGGCGGAGCAGCAACCCGATCCCGATCGGATGCGGCCGGAGTTCCTCCGGCGGTACACGGCCGGTCTGCACGGTCCCGGGCGGGATGCCCGGATCGCCCGGTTCCTCGGCCGGAATCCGCTGGTCCTCGACCTGCTTCCCGCCGGCCGACAGCTCCGCGACCGGATCGACCGGATGTTCGCCCTGCTCGGCGGACCGGACCCGTCGCCGACCGCCCGTCTCCGCCGGATCCTCGCCCTGCTCTGTCTGCACCTCGACGATCTGCTCCCGGCCGAGCCGGCCCGGGACGAGCCCGCCCGCCGGGACGCCGCCCTGACCCTCGCCCTCGAAACCCTCCAGACCCGGGGTTGAGGCGCGCAGGGCGAGCAGGAGGATGACCGCTGGCGGCTTGAGGTACGGGACGACACCGTCTACGTGACCCGCCACCAGGCCGAACCGGAGTACGACGACCTCGACCCGGCGCCCCTCGAGGAGTGGGGCGACGCCCAGTGGGCGGAGTACGCGGCCCGTACCAGGCACAACGTCACGTTCCGGGTACGCGCCGGCGGAGCGTCCGAGGTGGAGCCGACGGACGGGCTGCGCTTCGACCCGGTGGACGGTTGAGCCGACCGGCCCGACGCCCCGGCGTGTCGGACGGTATCGGCACACCGGCACACGGTGCTACCGGTGATCTCCAGCACGGACGTCACCGACGGCGGCGCGAACCGGTACGGGAACCCGTCGACGGCGTGAGGGCACCGGTCGGCTACCGGTTCGCCCAGCCTCCGCCGTCCCCGACCGACAGGGTCTTGGCGATCACCTTGGCGAGCGCGCGGAGCGCCTTGCCCCGGTGACTGATCGCGTCCTTCTCCTCCGGCGTCAGCTCCGCGTTGGTCCGGTCCTGCCCCTCGGCGAGGAAGATCGGGTCGTACCCGAACCCGCCCTCGCCGCGCGGGGCGCGCAGCAGCCGACCGGCCTGCCGGCCCTCGACCAGGTGCTCCTTGCCGCCGGGCAGCACCAGGGCCGCCGCGCAGACGAAGGCCGCTCCCCGGTGCTGGTCCGGTACGTCCCCGATCTGCGCCAGCACCAGTTCCAGGTTGGCCCGGTCGTCGCCGTGCCGGCCCGACCAGCGGGCGCTGAACACGCCCGGCATGCCGCTCAGCGCGTCGACCGCGAGGCCGGAGTCGTCGGCGATCGTCGGCAGACCCGTCCACTTCACGCCCTCACGGGCCTTCAGCAGCGCGTTCTCCCCGAAGGTCAGCCCGCTCTCCGGGACCTCCTGGTACTCCGCCACGTCGCCCAGCCCGACCAGCTGGATCCGTTGCGCGCCGAGCGCGCCGTCGAGAATCCGCTGCAGCTCGATCAGTTTCTTGGCGTTACGGGTCGCCAACAGCACCTTGGTCATCCGGCCAGTGCCCTCCACCGTCATCCGGCCAGCGCCTTCCGCTGGGCCTCGGTCAGCTCGGCGCAGCCCAGTACGCCGAGGTCGAGCAACGCGTCGAGCTGCTCCCGGGCGAAGACACCGGCCTCACCCGTACCCTGCACCTCGACGAAGTCCCCGGTGCCGGTGCAGACCACGTTCATGTCCACCTCGGCCGCCACGTCCTCCAGGTAGTTCAGGTCCAGCCGGGGCTCGCCCTCGATGATCCCGACGCTCACCGCCGCGATCGACCGGTGCATCACCTTGTCCGGCTTGCCGGCCAGCGCCTTCCGGTCGGCCAGCCAGCTGACCGCGTCGTGCAACGCGACGTACGCGCCGGTGATCGCGGCGGTCCGGGTGCCGCCGTCGGCCTGGAGCACGTCACAGTCCAGCACGATCGAGTTCTCGCCGAGCGCCTTCAGGTCGATGCAGGCCCGCAGGCTCCGCCCGATCAGCCGGGAGATCTCGTGGGTACGGCCGCCGACCTTGCCCCGGACGCTCTCCCGGTCCGACCGGGTGGTGGTCGAGCGGGGCAGCATCGAGTACTCGGCGGTGACCCAGCCCAGGCCTGAGCCCTTGCGCCAGCGCGGCACCCCCTCGGTGACGCTGGCCGTGCAGAGCACCCGGGTGTCGCCGAAGTCGACGAGCACCGAACCCTCCGGATGCATGCTCCAGCCACGGGTCAGGGTCACCGGTCGGAGTTGGTCGGGCCGCCGCCCGTCAGGTCGCGCCATGCCCGCAGCCTATGCGTTGACGGGATCGCGCCGACCGAGGGTGTCCCGGTGCCCGTACGCCGGCATCCGTGCCGGTACGGTCGGACGGCTCAGTCGGCGGACTCACGGATCTCGGTCTGCAGCTCCCACCGCCGGTCATCATAGTTGTCGGGGGCGTTGCCCCACAGGGCGTGCGCCGAGACCACCTCGCCCTCCACCTGCCACTCGAAGACGCACAGTTTGTTCCGATCCAGGTCCGCCGCGTCGGCCAGGCACTCCTGAACGTCCTGGAGCGTCATGTTCGTCATCCCGTTGTCGGTGAGCCACTTGTGGATCTTCTCGCCGGGTTTGACCGGGCAGACCCCCTTCTCGCAGAGCAGGTAGTAGGTCACGGACAACGAGCCGGCAGCGCCACGGATCACGGGCTCGTCGACCGTGAACCCCTCCGGCACGCCGAGGTCGTCGAAGATCTGCATGCGGTGGTCCCGCTCCTGCTGCTGGTTCCAGTAGAACCAGCCGTAGTAGCCGCCGCCTCCGCCGCAGCAGAGCAGGGCCAGCAGGCCGAACACCGAGAGGACGACGACCCAGGCCCGGCCCTTGCCCTTCTTCGGCGGTGCCGAATGCGGGCCGGGCGGGCCGAACCCACCGGGCGGACCGGACGGATGCGGGCCCGCCGGCGGATGGCCGCCCGGGGCGCCGTACCCGGACGGGTACCGGCCGGGTGACGGCTGCGCCGGCGGGTACGAGCCGGACGGGAACTGGCCGTGCGGAAACGGGTTCGGCGGTCCGGAGGAGGGGTGACTCACCCGGCGAATGGTAGGCGGCGGTTCCTCGCCGTGGGGGGCGGAAGATCACCCGGCGGAACGGTCAGATCTCGTACCGGCAGCCGGGCCGGACCACCTCGACCGGGCCGGCGAACGCGGAGAGCGCCGCCTCGTGCGTCATCGCCTCGCTCCCCCAGGCCGCGACCAGATGGGTGAGCAGCAGTCGGCCCACCTCCGCCTTGGTCGCGATCTCCCCCGCCTCCCGGCCGGTCAGGTGCAGGTCCGGCGGATTGTCCACGCCGTCCAGGTAACTGGCCTCGCAGAGGAACAGGTCGGCGCGGTGGGCCAGTCGGAGCAGCGACTCGCAGGGGGCGGTGTCCGACGAGTAGCAGAGGCTGCGACCGCCGTGCTCCAGCCGTACGCCGTAGGTCTCGACCGGATGGTTGACCCGGTCGACGGTGACCTCGAACGGCCCGATCGGGAACGTGCCCGGCTGCAGGCCGTAGAAGGTGTAGACGTCGTCGAGCACCCCCTCGTCCAGGCTGTACGCGTTGGCGAGCCGGTCCGGGGCACCGCCCGGCGCGTAGACCGGCAGCGGTGGATAGGGACCGTCGGGGGCGTACCGACGGACCACGATGTACGGCACCGCGTCGAGGATGTGGTCGCCGTGCAGGTGGGTGAGGAGGATCGCGTCCACCACGTTCAGCCCGACGTAACGCTGCAGGGCGGAGAGCGAGCCGGAGCCGAAATCGAGCAGCAGCCGGAAGCCCTCCGCCTCGACGAGGTAGGCCGAGCAGGCCGCCTCCGGACCGGGAAAACTGCCAGCGCAGCCGAGAATGGTCAATCGCATCCGGTCGCCCCGTCATCACTGATGGTCACGGACAGACGGTCAGCCGAGGCGCGGGCGATCATCGCCGAAACGTCTGTCACGGTGCGCAGCCTACGCCGCGACACCTGGGCACAAGAAAGATCTCGTGACCTTTGTCGCCAACGTGACACCGGGTCGTGACGACCTCGTCCGGTACGAACCAGGTCGCCGCAATCAGCCGTACCGTTACGTTCCGTCACCTTCGTAGAGATGTCGGCCGACCGCGGCCCGCGGCCACAGACAGCAC
Organism: Plantactinospora sonchi; assembly: GCF_036422035.1. Lineage (NCBI taxonomy): Bacteria > Bacillati > Actinomycetota > Actinomycetes > Micromonosporales > Micromonosporaceae > Plantactinospora > Plantactinospora sonchi. The sequence continues at coordinate 450,216 of NZ_JAZGQK010000003.1, read as the reverse complement.
CAGCAGTAGGGGCTGTTCACCCTTCGCCCGGGCGTCCCGAGTGAGCCCGACCAGTTCGTCGACGAGCGGCGGCGGTGTATTGGTTGGGGGCCGGATCGCCCGCGACGGGATCGAGCCTGACCGCCCGGAGCGGATGATGCGGCCCCCAACCCAGACCCACCCCGGGCCGGGTCAGGCCCAGAGTTGGCCTTCCAGAGCCTCCTCCGCGTCGGCGAGGGTGCCGCCGTACGCGCCGGTGGAGAGGTATTTCCAGCCGCCGTCGGCGACCACGAACGCCACGTCGGCCCGCCGGCCGGCCTTGACCGCCTCGTGCGCCACGGCCAGTGCGGCGTGCAGGATCGCCCCGGTGGAGAAGCCGGCGAAGATCCCCTCCACCTCGACCAACTGTCGGGTACGCAGCACCGCGTCCCGGGTACCGACCGAGAAGCGCCGGGTCAGCACGCTGGCGTCGTACAGCTCGGGAACGTAGCCCTCGTCGATGTTGCGCAGGCCGTAGACCAGTTCGCCGTACCGGGGCTCGGCGGCGATGATCTCGATCTCCTCGACCTTCTCCCGCAGGAACCGCCCGGTCCCCATCAGGGTGCCGGTGGTGCCCAGCCCGGCCACGAAGTGCGTGATCGACGGCAGGTCGTGCAGCAGCTCCGGCCCGGTCGTCTCGTAGTGCGCCCGGGCGTTGGCCTGGTTGCCGTACTGGAAGAGCATCACCCAGTCCGGGTGCTCGGCGGCGATCTGCTTCGCGGTCGCCACCGCCTGGTTGGAGCCGCCGGCGGCCGGCGAGAAGATGATCTCCGCGCCGTACATCCGGAGCAGCTGCACCCGCTCGGTCGAGACGTTCTCCGGCATCACGCAGACCAGCCGGTAGCCGCGCAGCTTCGCCACCATGGCCAGCGAGATCCCGGTGTTGCCGCTGGTCGGCTCGAGGATGGTGTCACCCGGGCGGAGCTTGCCGGCCCGCTCCGCCGCCCGCACCATGAACAGCGCGGCCCGGTCCTTGATGCTGCCGGTCGGGTTCCGGTCCTCCAGCTTCGCCCAGAGCCGCACCGGCGGTGCCCCTTCGGGCACCGTCGGCGACAGGCGGGGCAGCCCCACCAGCGGAGTACCGCCGCACGCGTCGAGCAGGCTCTCGTACCGCGTCATGGCGGCCTGCTCAGCGGGCCGGGGCCGCGGAACCGTGCCCGGCGACCGCCGCCGCTGCGGCGGCACCGTGCCCGGCGACCGCCGCCGCTGCGGCGGCACCGTGCCCGATGATCGCCGCGGCGGCGGCGAGGCCGAACGCGCCACCCGCGACGGCCGGCAGGATGGTCACCGTGTCCCCGTCGGAGAGCTTCGCGTCGAGCGAGCCGAGGAACCGGACGTCCTCGTCGTTGACGTAGACGTTGACAAAACGGTGCAGCGCACCCTGGTCGGTGATCAGCCGGCCGCGCAGGCCGGAGTACTTGGCGTCCAGGTCGGACAGGAGGTCGCTGAGCGAGTCGCCCGACCCCTCGACGACCTTGGCGCCGCCGGTGTAGCTGCGCAGGATGGTGGGGATGCGAACTTCGATGGCCATGATGACATGCTCCTTGTGACGAACGGAGTCTGGGAACGACGGAGTCAGGGGAACGGACTACGGAACGGCTGCCGGATCCCGGAGGATCAGCTGCCGGAACACTCGTAGTCGACCGTCGTCGGGCTCTGCCCGAACATGTACGACTGGACCGCGTCCGGGTCCACGGTGGCGTCGACGACCCGGACCGGCTCCTCGGTCACCACACCGTCCACGATCCGGAACGAACGGATCTCCTCGGTCTCCGGATCACGCGTCGAGACGAGCAGGTAGTGCGCGCCCGGCTCGCCGGCGAAGGAGATGTCGGTGCGGGACGGGTACGCCTCGGTCGCGGTGTGCGAGTGGTAGATGACCACCGGCTCCTCGTCGCGGTCGTCCATCTCCCGCCACAACCGCAACTGCTCCATCGAGTCGAACTCGTAGAACGTCATCGAGCGGGCGGCGTTCACCATCGGGATGTGCCGGGTCGGGGTGTCGGAACCCACCGGTCCGGCGACCACGCCGCACGCCTCGTCCGGATGGTCCCGGCGGGCGTGCGCGACGATCGCCTCGACTATCGACCGGTCGATGCTCAGCACGACGCCCAGCCTACCGCCTGTCGGGCCGCCCGCGCCCGGGCCGTCTCGGCCCCCGGGAGTGGCCGACCTCACCCCGCGGCCCCGGCCGTCGGGGTCACCGTGTGGGAAAAAGGGAAAGTTGACATTCGGGGTTCCGGGCCCGGCGCAGAGTGGGTCGGGACGCCCGAGGCTAAGGAGGCAGCGCGATGAAACACCGCCGCATCGGTACCACCGAGGTGAGCGCGATCGGACTCGGCGGTATGCCGATGTCCATCGAGGGGCGCCCGGACGAGGAGCGCTCCATCCGTACCATCCACGCGGCGCTCGACGCGGGAGTCACCCTGATCGACACCGCGGACGCCTACCACCTGTACGCGAACGAGGTGGGACACAACGAGTCGCTGATCGCGCGGGCGCTGGCCGGCTACGGCGGGGACACCTCCGCGGTGCTGGTCGCCACGAAGGGCGGACACCTGCGTCCCGGCGACGGCAGCTGGACCGTCGACGGCTCCCCGGAGCACATCAGGGCCGCCTGCGACGCGTCGCTGAAGCGGCTCGGGGTGGAGGCGATCGGGCTCTACCAGCAGCACCGGCCCGACCCGAAGGTCCCGTACGCCGACTCGATCGGCGCGGTCCGGGACCTGGTCGACGCCGGCAAGGTCCGGATGGCCGGCATCTCCAACGCCGACCCGGACCAGATCCGCCAGGCCCGGGAGATCCTCGGTGACCGGCTGGTCTCGGTGCAGAACCAGTACTCCCCGGCGTTCCGTTCCTCGGAGCCGGAGCTGGAACTCTGCGACGAGCTGGGGCTGGCGTTCCTGCCCTGGTCGCCGCTGGGCGGCATCGCCCAGGCCGGTGAGCTGGGCAGCCGGTTCGCCCCGTTCGCGGAGGTGGCCGCCGCCCGTGGGGTGAGCCCGCAGCAGGTCTGCCTGGCCTGGATGCTGGCCAAGTCGCCGGTGGTCGTCCCGATCCCGGGCGCCAGCCGGCCGGAGACCATCCGCGACTCGGTGGCTGCCGCCGACCTCACCCTGGACGACGCCGAACTGGCGGCTCTGGACCACACCGCCTGAGGTGCAAGGAAGGGCCCCCTGTTATCGCATTTGGTTGTAGAGGGGGCCCTTCCTCACCGCTCAGCGGCTCCGGGACAACCGACCGCTCGGTGGCTCAGACCCCTGACCGCTCAGCGGTCGGTGATCAACGCTCGGAGCAGGGACTCCTGCAGGTAGCCGAGATAGGCGTAGACGGAGAGCTGGAAGACCCGGGGCGACGTCGGGTCGTGCAGCACCGCGTCGTCGAGTTCGTCGCCGAGGTCGGTGTCCGCGGAGATGTCGAGGCGTACCCCCATCGCCAGCCGGGCGTCGTTGAGGGCCCGTAGCCACGCCTCGGCCGCCTCGCCGTCCAGGCGTACCTCCCCGCCGGTGACCGGGGGCAGTGCCGCCAGTACGGCACCCGCCTGATCGACCTTGCCGGTCTTCAGATCGCCCTCGGTGTACCGCCGGAACTCCGCCGACTCCTCCGGATCCTCCGGGTAGGTGTCCGGGAAGAGCCGCCCGACGACCGGGTCGGAGTGGTCGAAGCCGTCGGTGAGCAGCCCCACCACCTCGGAGGCGACCTTACGGAGCACCCGTACCTCGTCGGCGGCGAAGGTCGCCACGCAGTGCTCGCCCTGCCGGCGGAAGGTGCTCACGCGCGCTCCACGGTCGCCCACAGCCCGTACGCGTGCAGCCGGGACGCGTCGTGCTCCATCCGCTCCCGGGCCCCGCTGGAGACCACGGCCTTGCCCTTGTGGTGCACGTCGAGCATCAGCTTCTCGGCCTTCTCGTGGCTGTAGCCGAAGAGTTTCTGGAACACCCAGGTCACGTACGACATCAGGTTGACCGGGTCGTCCCAGACGATCGTCACCCATGCCCGGTCGGTGACCGGCACCTCGTCGGTGTCCGGCGTTTCGACCGGTGCAACCTGTGGAGCCGCCATGCCCCCCATCGTGCCACCGTCGCCGCCGAACCGGAGAATCGACGCGGGGCCACGCCGCGACACCCCGCCGCCGGCCGCCCGAACGACCAGCCGGCCATCCGGTCGTACCCCGCCGCCGGCCGCCCGAACGACCAGCCGGCGGTCCCGCCACGCCTCGCCGTCAACCACCGAACCGGCCGGTCAGCCGCGCAGCCGACCGTGCCGGATCGCGTCGGTCAGTACCGCCGCGAGCGCCCCGCGGACCGCCTCGAACCGACGGGACACCTCCCGGGACAGTTCCAGTTCGATCTCCCGGAGCGCCCGCTGCAGCCAGGAGCGGGCGCGGCCCGGTTCGGCGTGTCGCGGCTCCCGCCAGTACCCGTAGCACTCCGCGCCCAGGCCGATGCCGAGCGGCGGCAGGATCGCGGCGGCCGTGCAGCCGGGATAGCTCGCGGGCGCGTGGGCCGTGCCCGCGCCGTCGGCCGGCTCGACCTCCCCGGTCTCCCGGAGCAGCAGCGCACCAGGAGACTCGCCGGCACCGGCCCGGTCGGCCAGCGCCTGGCCGACCGCGGCGGCGGCACGCAGCCGTACGCCGTCGTCCGGCTCCTCGCCGAAGACCAGCCTGAGCGACTCACCGAGGATCCGGTCCACCTCCGCGTCACAGGCCGCCATCACGTCCAACGCCAGCGCCTCGACCTCACGGTCCAGGAAGCCGGGAAGCCCGGCGACGCCGGTCCCGTCGACGATCCCCTGTACGCCACGCAGGTGGATGTTCGCCGCCTCCAGCGCGATCTCCCGGCGGAGCCGGTGCACGCAGGTACGAATCCGGCGGTCCAGCAGGTCCGCCCAACCGGTGCCGGACGCCTCCGGAGCCACCGGGACGGTACGACCGAAGCCGGGCACGACCGGCGGAACCCGGCTCGCCCGGCGCAACCCTTCCGCGCTGGCCCAGTCGATCAGCGCCCGTCGCAGGTAGGCGGGGTCGGTCGGGTCCAGGTCGAGCCAGGGCAGCCCGGCGAGCGCCGGTACCTGGTCGACCAGTTCGGCCCGCCGCCGGTCGACCCCGTCCCAGTACGCCGCCGCACCGGCAGCGCCGTCAGCCGGACCACCGCCGGGGAGGTCGCGGGGCCCGTCCAGGTCGACCGTGCCCGCACCGACCCCGTCCGGGGCCTCGTCCTCCTCCGGAGTCTCGTCCTCGTCCGCGTCCGGGATCCCGTCCGCGTCCGGGTCGGCGGACGACCAGCCGCCGTCCCCGCCCGGGGTGCCGACCAGGAAGATGGCCGCCTCCCCGGCCACCTCGCCGAGCAGTTCGACATCGGCCGCGGTGACCCGGTGGCCCGCCGGAAGCACGAACAGCAGGGCCCCGCCGCGCCGGACGGCGTCCCGGACGATCCGCCGCCCGGCCACCCCCAGCGTGTCCGGGTCCGGCGTGTTGACCAGGTGGAAGTGCCGTAGCAGCGGCTCGGGCCCGGCCAGGTCGATCCGGCGTGGCGGGCGGCCCGGCGCCCCGCCGACAAGGCCGGGCACCTGGACGGCGACATCGAGGTCCGGGCCGTACCGGAACACCAGGAAGCTCTCCGGTGGCATCCGCAACGCCGACGGCCTGATCCCCAGCAGGCCGGCGAGGACCGCCCGGCGGTCGGCACCGGCCGGGCCGACGGCGACCACCGCGAGCGGCTCGTCGGGGGCGGGCGGCATCGCCGGGTGCGCGCGCAGCACCGTCCGGCGTACGGCGAAGTCGCCGACCGGTTCCGGCGCTCCGCCGGAGCGTTCCGGCACTCCGACGGGGTGTGGCGGCTTCATCGGCGCTCCCACCTTCCGATCGCCCGATCCGCTCTCGGCGGTCCGGCCGATGCGACATCCATCCGGATGTCGGAACGCTATGTGTCGATGCCCGCACGCTGCGAGCATCCACGGTACTCATTGCCTCGCCGATGAACTACTCAAATTCAATCAGTCACGGAACGCGCGCAGATGGCATCCGGTCTATATGCTGCCCCGATGGGGCGGTGGAGGTTCGTTGGCCGGACGGATGAACTCAGCCGGCTGGTGAACGCCGCCACCAGCCCGGGAGGCCGTGGCCTCTTCGTCAGCGGCACGGCCGGCGTCGGCAAGAGCCGGCTGCTCGCCCAGAGCCTGGAACAGCTGCCCGCCTTGGGCTGCGCGGTCTGGTCCGCGTCGGCCAACATCGCCACCGCCGGCATCCCGTTCGGCGGCCTGGCCCAGGTGCTGCCGGCCGACCAGCCGGCCGGCCTCACCCCGGCCGGGACGATGCGGTGGGCCGTCGAAGCGCTGCACCAGCAGGCGGCGGGCCGGCGGATCGTGATCGGCATCGACGACGCCCACCTGCTCGACCCCTCCTCGGCCGCGCTGGTCTATCTCATCGCCCGCTCCGACAACGCCACCGTGCTGGGCACGCTGCGCAGCGGCGAGCCGGTGCCGCTGCCGATCCGGGCGCTGTGGACCGACGACCTGGTGGACCACGCCGAACTCGACCCGCTCAGCCTGGCCGAGACCGACGAACTGTTGACCGCGATGCTCGGCGAGCCGGTCGACGCCCCGTCGGTCGACCGGCTCCACCGGCTCTCCGCCGGCAACGCGCTGCTGCTCCGTGAGCTGGTCATCGCGGCGCACGCCAGCGACGAGCTGAGCCGGACGTACGGGGTGTGGCGGTGGACCGGTCGCAGCCACCTGCCGCCCAGCCTCGACGACCTGGTCGACGCCCGGATCGGCCAGCTGGAGCAGGGCGTACGCGCGGTGGTCGAGCTGGTGGCGATGGGCGAGCCGATCGGGCTGGCCCTGCTCCACCGGGCGACCGACAGCTCCGACGTGGAGGTCGCCGAGGAGCGGGGACTGATCCGGGTCGTCACCCACGACCGCCGCTCCGACGTACGCCTCGCCCACCCGCTCTACGGCGAGGTGGTCCGGCGTCGCTGCCCGGTGACCCGGGCCCGCCGGCTCAGCGCCCAGCTCGCCGACCTGGTGGAGGCGGTCGGCACCCGGCGCCGCGACGACCTGCTCCGGGTCGCGGTGTGGCGACTCGACTCGGGCACCGCCCAGGATCCGGCCCTGCTGCTGAAGGCCGGCGCGCAGGCGTTCAGCCAGTTCGACGTACCGCTGGCCGCGCGGCTGGCCGGGGCCGCACTGGACACCGGCGGCGGCTACCAGGCCGCCGAACTGCTCGCCACCATCCTGATGTTCGGCGACCGGGCCGCCGAGGCGGTCGGTGTGCTCGACGCGGTCACCGACCAGCTCACCTCGGAGACCCGCCGGGCCCGCTGGCTGACCGTACGCGGCATGGTCTCCTACTGGGGGCTCAACCGGGAGTCCACGGTGGCCGAGATCGCCGCGGACGCGCAGCGGCTCACCGATCCGGCGAACCGCGCCCGGGTGGTCGCCTTCGAGGCGATCATGAGGTTGCACCGGCTGGAGTGTGCCGAGGCGCTGCGGCTGAGCCGTTCCGTGCTGGACCGGCCGGCCGCCACCGTCGCCGCCCGGGGGCTGGCCCGGTGCACCATCGCCCACCTGCAGGCCGCCCGGGGTGAGCTGACGCTGAGCGGCCGGGCGGTGGAAGGGGTCGCGGCCGAGGCCGCGCAGTGGCGGGCCGACATGCCGTACCTGCAGCTCGCCCTGGAACTGGCCCGGGGCACCCGGCTCGCGCTCGCCGGCGACCTGGCCGGCATCGACGCCATCGTCGCCGCCGAGTTCGCCGACCTGGCCGACGCGGGTGACTTCCGGCTCGGCTCCGGCTATCTCTCCATTCTGCGGGCGCAGGCGGCACGGCTGCGGGGCCAGACCGGCGAGGCGCTGCGGACCAGCCTCGGCGCCTGTGCCGTCCTCGCCACCAGCCAGGTCTTCGCCGGCCTGGCCCACGCCGAGCGGGCCCAGGCGGCGGCGATGCGCGGCGACGTGGACTCCGCCGTCGAGGCGGTCGCCGAATCGGACCGGGCGCACACCTCCGGGATGGCGATCCTCTACCCCTGGCTCGAACAGGCCCGGGCCACCGTCCAGGCGGCCACCGGGGATCTCGCCGGGGCGGTCGCCCTGCTCCGTGATCTGGTGCACCGGCTGCAGGGCGACGGGTTCGCCGGGCACGAGGTGCTGGCCCTGCACGACCTGGTCCGGCTCGGCCGGGCCGACCTGGAGATCGGCGAGCCGACGGTCACCGGCCGGCGGCAGAGCGTGGCACAGCGGCTCTCCGAGTTGAGCGAGAGCGTCGACGGGCCGCTGCCGTCCCTGATGGCCCGACACGCCCGGGCCGAGTACGCCCACTCCGGTGACCAGTTGCTCGCCGTCGCCGACGCGTTCGCCGAACTCGAACTGAACGTCTTCGCCGCCGAGGCGACCAGCCGGGCGGTCTCCCGGCTGCGCGCGGCCCGGTCGGTCCGGTCCCACGAGGCGAACCTCCGGCTCGCCGAACTGCTGCGCCGCTGTGACGTGGTCCGGACCCCCGCGCTGGTCGTGCGGCAACCGGCGCTGACCGACCGGGAGCGGCAGATCGCCCGACTGGCCGCCCGGGGTCTGGCCAGCCGCAACATCGCCGAGCAGCTCTACATCTCGACCCGGACGGTGGAGAACCACCTGCAGCGGGTCTACAACAAGCTCGGCGTGACCGGACGTGGCGAGTTGTGGCCGGTGCTGCGTTCGATGCCCGAGCCGGAGGCCGACCCCGACCGGTGACCGACACCGCTCGACCGGGCACGCCTAGGCTGGCCTGGTGTACAGCTCACGCCCCGCCCTGCTGACCGACCACTACGAGCTGACCATGGTCAGCGCGGCCCTCCAGGACGGCACCGCCGACCGGCGCTGCGTCTTCGAGGTCTTCACCCGCCGGCTGCCGACCGGGCGGCGCTACGGAGTGGTCGCCGGCACGACACGCCTGGTCGAACTGCTGCGCGAGTTCCGGTTCGACGAGGCGGAGGTGGCCTTTCTCCGGGACACCGGGGTGGTCGACGAGCGGACCGCGCGATGGCTGTCCGACTACCGCTTCACCGGCGACATCAGCGGGTACGCCGAGGGTGAGCTCTACTTCCCCAACTCGCCGGTCCTGACCGTCTCCGGCACCTTCGCCGAGTGCGTACTGCTGGAGACGCTGACCCTCTCGGTGCTCAACCACGACTCGGCGATCGCGGCGGCGGCGGCCCGGATGGTCACCGCGGCCCGGGGCCGTACGTTGATCGAGATGGGCGCCCGCCGCGCCCAGGAGGAGGCGGCGGTGGCCGCCGCCCGCGCCGCCTACCTGGCCGGCTTCGGTTTCACCTCCAACCTGGCCGCCGGTCGGCGCTACGGCATTCCGACCGCCGGCACCGCGGCGCACGCCTTCACCCTGCTGCACGACGACGAGCCGGCCGCGTTCGCCTCCCAGGTCGCCGCGCTGGGCCGCAACACCACCCTGTTGGTGGACACCTACGACATCGCCCAGGGCATCCGGAACGCGATCGCGATCGCCGGTCCCGAACTGCGGGCGGTCCGGATCGACTCCGGCGACCTGTCGGTGCTCGCCCAGCACTCCCGGGAACTGCTCGACTCGCTCGGCGCCACCGAAACGAAGATCATCGTCTCCGGTGACCTCGACGAGTACGCGATCGCCGCACTCGCCGCCGAACCGGTCGACATGTACGGGGCCGGTACCGCCGTGGTGACCGGCTCCGGCGCGCCGACCGCCGGGCTGGTCTACAAACTGGTCGAGGTGGAGGGTCGACCGGTGGTGAAGCGCTCCGAGCACAAGGCCACCGTCGGCGGACGAAAGACCGCGGTACGCCGGCACAAGCCCACCGGTACCGCCACCGAGGAGATCGTCGTACCGCAGGGCACACCGGAGCCCCGCCCGCACGACCGTCCGCTCCAGCGCCGGTACGTGGTCGGCGGTGAGCCGGTGGACGATCTGCCCACCCTCACCGAATCCCGGGAGCACCTACGCCAGTGCCTGATCTCCATCCCCTGGGAGGGCCTCAAGCTGTCGGCCGGGGATCCGACCATCCCGGTCATCGTGCAGTCGTAAGGAAGGGCCCCCTCCTATCGCATTTTGTATAGGAAGGGCTCCCTGCTAACACCCGAGGAGCCGAGGAGAGGCGGGACCGATGAGCCGAGCACTGATCATCGTCGACGTACAGAACGACTTCTGCGAGGGCGGATCGCTCGCCGTCGCCGGTGGCGCCTCGGTGGCCGCCGCGATCTCCCGGCTGCTCGACACCGAGCCTGGCCGCTGGCAGCACGTGGTGGCGACCAAGGACCACCACATCGACCCCGGGGCGCATTTCAGCGAGCAGCCGGACTTCGTCGACTCCTGGCCCCGGCACTGCGTGGTCGGCAGCGACGGGGCGCAGTTCCACCCCCGGCTGGCGACCGACCGGATCGAGGCGGTGTTCCACAAGGGTGAGTGGCAGGCCGCGTACTCCGGCTTCGAGGGCGAGGCCGAGGGGGCGGAGAAGCTCGCCGACTGGCTGCGCCGGCACTCGGTGGAGTCGGTCGACGTCGTCGGCATCGCCACCGACCACTGCGTCCGGGCCACCGCCCTGGACGCGGTCCGGGCCGGCTTCGACACCCGTGTGCTGCTCGACCTGACCGCCGGGGTCAGCCCCGACACCACCCGGACCGCGCTCGACTCGATGCGCGGGGCCGGGATCACCCTGGACGGGACACCGGTACTCGGCACCCCGGGGGCGTAATCCGGTTGCGGGTCAGCCGTACCCGAGCGGCAGGATGACGGCCGGAGGTACGGAGTCTGATGAACCTAGCCCCTTACCGGGCGGCCCTCGCGCTGCCCGGTGTCCGCTCCCTGGTGCTGGTCGCCCTGGTGGCCCGGATCCCGGGGACCATGACGGCGGTGACCCTGACCCTGTACGTCGTACTCCACCTCGGGCGGGGTTACGGGGCCGCCGGACTGGTCGGCGCGGCGCTGACCGTCGGCAGCGCCTTCGGCGCACCGCTGCTGGGCCGGCTGGTCGACCGACGCGGACTGCGGACGATGCTCGTCCTGGCCACCGTCGGCACCGGCGTCTTCTGGGGCACCGCGCAGACGATGTCCTATCCGGTGCTGCTCGGCACCGCACTGTTGGGCGGGCTGGTCAGCCTGCCGGTGTTCGGGGTGGTCCGGCAGTCGCTCGCCGCGCTCGTACCCGAGCGGCACCGCCGTCCGGCGTACGCGATGGACTCGATGGCGGTCGAGCTGTCGTACATGGCCGGGCCGGCGTTGGCGGTTCTGCTGGTCACCTCGGCGTCACCCCGGGTCGGCATGCTCGCCGTCGGCGCCGGCCTGGTGCTGTCCGGGACGGCCCTCTTTGTCCTCGACCCACCCGTCCGGGCCCGGGACGAGCCGGCCACCCCGCAGCGTCCGCCCACCCGACGGGAGTGGCTGACCCCCCGGCTGCTCGGCCTGCTGGCCACCACCGCCGCCACCACACTGGTCCTGGCCGGTACGGACGTCGCGGTGGTGGCGGTGCTGCAACACTCCGGCCAGGTCGCCTGGACCGGACTGGTGCTGGCCCTGTGGGGCGTCTTCTCGCTGGTCGGCGGTTTCGCCTACGGCGCGGTCCGCCGCCCGCCGTCGGCGGTACGACTGACACTGCTGCTCGGTCTCTGCACCGTGCCGGTCGGGCTGGGCGGCGACCAGTGGTGGGGAATCGTCCTCGCCCTGGCGCCGGCCGGGCTGCTCTGCGCACCGTCCCTCGCGGCGTCCGCCGACGCGGTGAGCCGGCTCGCTCCGGCCCCGGTCCGGGGTGAGGCGATGGGCCTGCACAATTCGGCGTTGACCACCGGCATCGCGATCGGTTCCCCGCTGGCCGGCGCGGTGATCGACGTGGGCGGGCCACGCTGGGGTTTTGTCGCGACCGGCCTGACCGGTGCGCTGATCGCGCTGACCCTGCTCCTCGCCGGGCTGTGGCGCCGCCGGACGGCCGGGCCGGTCGCCGGCGGCCCGGCCCCGACGAACGACGACACCCGGCGGCCCGACAACTCCCGGCCGGAGGTCGTCGTGGGGCCGGCGGCAGTCGCGGCAGTCGCGCCAGGTGGGCCGGGCGGGCCGGCGGCGGTCGCGCCGGCGGATACCGCCGCCGACCGAGCGGGGACCGTCAAGCTCTACTGAGGACGGTACGGCCCGCTCCGCCGCACCTGGGCACGTCGGGATCACCGGAACCGCGCCGCCCCGGTACTCTCCCCCGGGCGCGACGGGTCGCGGTTTTGTCGGTGCGACTCACTAACGTTCCCCGCGTCTCCGGCTGGGCCGGAACGCGCGCCTCCACACCGTCGATCCCTGCCCCGGGGGCGGTCGACCGACGGCAGGGAGGCGATCACCAGCGGCGGAAGGGTGCACCCGTGGGTTGGCTGTCGGCGGGCGAGGCGTACGAGGTCTCGCTGATCGCGGGCAAGGTCGTCGCCCGATCGACCGCCCGGCGCGGTTCGGGCCGTCCACTCAAGAGCCTGCCGAAGGCGTTGCGGGACCACCCCGAGGTGGACCGGCTGCGCCAGCTCAACGAGTGGTTGGACCGGCACGCCGCCACCTGCCGCGCCCAGGTCGGCGCGTGGGTGGTGTCGTCGCTGCCGGTCCCGACCGCGCTGCTCGCCCGGGTGTGGCCGGATCCCGCCTGGCAGGAGGTGCTGCGCGATCTGGTGGTGCTCGGTGACGATCCGGACCTGCCGGGCTTCCTGCGTGACGCCACCCCGACCGGCGACATCCGGATCGTCGACCTCGAGGGCGAGACTCGCCGACTGTCGGCCGGGACGGTGACCCTGCCGCATCCGGTGCTGCTGCCGCACCTGGCGGACCTGCGTGAGTTCGCCCTGGAGCTGGACGTGACCCAGCGGGTCGAGCAACTCCATCGCGCCGTCTGGGCGAAGCCGGCGGAGGTCGGGCCACGAAAGATCGAGGTGTCGGACTTCCGCCAGGCGCAGGTGGGCACCCGCACCGCGCTGCTCGCCAGGGCCACCTCGCTCGGCTGCCAGGTCTCCGGCTCGGTCGTCACCTGCCGCGTCCACGAGGCCGGGCGCACGGTGGAGGCGACCGCCTGGCTCGACGGCGACTACTGGTCCGACTGGACCATGGGCAACCTCTCCTGGCGACTGCGTGACGGTCGACAGTTGCCGCTGGCGGAGGTCGGTCCGGTGGCCTGGTCGGAAGGAATGCGGATGGCCTCCGCGTTAAGCGGCGGCCAGACGGCCGGCGCGGAGAAGGGTGCGTGACCACGATGACGGCTGAGCTGGAGGAGCTGCTGGCAGCCGGCGCGGTACTGCCGCTGCCGACCGGGGACGTCACCGCGCCACCGAAGCCCGGTGTGACGGCGACCGGACCCACCGACGGGCCGGGCACCGCGACCGGACCCACCGACAGGCCGGGCACGGCGGCGGGCGGCGCGGCGGTGCCGCTGACCGCCCGCACCTATCGGCATCCGGTGCTGGACGACCGGCCGGTGGTCCGGCTGGTCGCCGCCGACCTGGGTACCGGGGAGGACGCGACCGCCGAGTTCCTCGGCCTGCTACGGGTCGACGAACCCGTGACGGTCGGGCTCGGCCAGCGGCAGTCGCTCGGCTTTCCGGAGTGGGTGCTGGTACACCACCCCGAGGACGCCCGGGACGCGCTGGCGGTCGTACCGGAACTGAAGCGGATCGTCGAACAGGCGCGGTCCAAGCCGAAACTGGCCGTCGAGGCGTACCACGCGGTCGCCGACCGGCTGGCCCGGTCCAAGCCGCACTTCCTGCCCACCTTCTACGAGCAGGCCGGGCGGGTGCTGCTCGCCGGACAGGAGGAGTCGTTCGCGGGGCAGCTGTTCAATCGGGCCCGCAAGGCCGAGGCGGAACACGGGCTGCCGGTCGACCCGGACCGCCTCGACGAGGTGTACCTCGAGTTCGCCCTGGCCGGGGCGCTCTCCGCGACCGCCCTGGCCGGCTACGCCAAGGACCTCGCCGCCCGGCTGCCCGCCGACGAGGCACTCGACCGGTTCTGCGGACTGTGCGTACGCGGTGTCGCGGCCGGGCTGGTGCCGGCGGCGACCCTCGCGACCACGGTACGACGCCTGGTCCGGGCCGCCACGAAGACCGGTGACCCGGCGGTGGCACGGGAGCGGGACTACCTGACCGGGCTGATCGGCCTGCCGGCGACGCTGAAGGCGACCGCCTGGTGGAAGGCCCAGCTACCGGAGCTGGTGACGCTGGCCGGGCAGGACGGGTCGGTCCGGGGCACCCTGCTCAACCTGATGCCCTCGGACGACTGGGACGGCGAGATCCTGCCGCAGTGGCTCGACATCCTGCGGCGCACCGGCGCCACCGACGGTCTCGTCGACGGTCGGCGACCCGACGCGGAACGGCCGGCGGACGGTTCAGTCGGCTGGCTGCGGCGATTCCTCGCGGCCCGCCAGGTGCAGCGCTACCGCCGGCCGCGCTGGCTGCCCGCACTGGCCGAACTGGTCACCCGGATGGCCGCCCAGCTCCGTGCCGAACTCGCCGCGTCAGGCGAGACGATCGGTCGGATCGACAACGTCGACCTCATCGACCTGCTGCTGACCCTGGAGATACCGGTGGCCGACCCCGGCGACGGCGGGCTGGACCTGACCGGCTGGGATCGTGGCGAGGGGCAGCACGACCTGCTGGGCGTGGCCGGTGACGCCCGGTTCCGGGCCGCCCTGTTCAAGGCGATCCCGCAGCCACGGGACGAGTCGAGCCGGCAGGTCATCCGGCTGCTGGCCGGGTTGCCCGGTGGCCGGCTGGTGCTCACCGACTGGATCCGGGCGCGGAGCCGGGAGTGCATCGGGTCCGGGCTGCCCGGGCTGCACGAGGCGGTGGAACTGCTCCGGGCGGTACCCCGCGAGGCGTTGGCGCTGGCCCGGGAGGAGGTGAGCGCGGCGGCCCGTACCGACGTTGCCGCGGCGCTCGTCCGGACCCTGCGCGGTGGCCTCTTCGCCGAGCTGGGCTGGCCCGCCTGGGAGGAGGCACTGGCCGACCTCATCGACCTGGGCTCCAACCGACGGGAGGTCGTCGCCGCCGACGCCTGGCCGTACCTGATCGTCGCGGGCCCGTCCCGGGTACGCGTGATCGGCGACGACATCGTGCTCCGGCACGACCTGCGGATTCCCAACCAGGATGCCTGGGGCGAACCCGCCTTCCACTACGTGGACGGCACGCTGCTGGTCTACTGGGAGTCCCGCGAGCTCAACGGCAGGCTACGCGGATACTGGCACTCGGCGGCCGGCGACCCGCAGCCGCTGGAGGGCACCCACCACGGCCGGTACCGCTACGGGTACTCGATCGGGCGGGTCACCCTGCCGGTACCCGGTGGGGGGCGGACCACCGGGGCCGGGGTGCTGCACGTCGGGGACACCGCGATTCCGAAGCAGGTCGAACTGATCGGCGACGGCACGTCGTACTGGGTGCGGACCGGTGACCGCAACCGTCAGTGGACCGAGTACGACCCGGTCACCGGCACGTACGGCCGACCGGGGCCGCCCGGGTTCCTGGCCGACGCGCTCGTCAACGCACCGGACGGCAGCCGCCTGAAGGATCACCTGAGCTGGCTGCTGCCGGCTCCGTCGGACCAGGTCACCCCGGTCGGCGTACCGGTGGACGGCCGGCTCGGCTGGCGGGTGCTGGAGTTGCCGGACGGCACGGCACGGGGCGAGGACCTGGCCGGCCGCCGGGTCACCGTGCCCAAGGGCTGGCCGGTCGCCGCGCTCACGCTGCCCGGCGACGACCGGCCCCGGGCCTTGCTCGACGGCGGGAAACTGGTCGACCCGGACGGGATCGTGTCCACGGTGGCCAATGGCGGGGACCAGCCGGCGGGAGCCGCCCCGTTGCCGCCCCAGCGGTACTGGCACCAGCTCCGCGCCCGCGACCCGGAAGGGTCGACGGCACTGCGCCGGATCGACCGGGAAACGGCCGCCGCGCTGCTCAAGGGCACCGCCGAACAGCTGGCGACCGAGCGGATCGAGCGGGCGGTGGCAACGCGGGGCAGCGGCGGCACGGCGGCGGCGCAGTTCATCCGCGGTACGGCGGGGACGCGGCCGACCGTCGGCGTGACGGCGGCCCAGCCGACCGGCGCCGGCCAGCCGGCGGCACCGGTCGCCGCGCGACCGGACGGCGTCGTCAGCCTGGTCCGCTCGGTGCTGCCCCAGCTCAGCCACGACGCCCTGGTCGCCGGGGTGGCCGGTGTGCTGCGGTTCGCCGGCGCCCAGCAGACCGCCCTGGCCAAGCTCGCCGAACAGGTACGGGACCTGCCGGTCGCGCAGCCGGTGGAGGTGCCGGTCGACGGGCCGACCGACCAGGAGCTGTACGTCGCCCTGGACGGACTCGGCGTACCGCGGCAGAGCACGGCGGTGAAGGCGACGGTCCAGCAGCTGCACGTGCTGCGGCAGGCCGTGGACGCACCGCTGCCCGACCCGCTGCCCCGGCTCCACCTGGCCGGGCCGGCGCTGCCGAACCCCGCACTGGACTGGCCGGACAGGGTCACCGACGCGGCGGCGGTCGCCTACCGGGCGGCGATCGGGATCACCCCGGAGCCGGACCGGGAGACGCTCCTCCGCCTCCTCACCGACCTGGACGGACTCGGGCTGGTCACCGCCACCGAAACGGCCGGCTGGCGACAGTTCGTCCTGCACGTCGAGGAGCCCTACCTGACCGGCCCCGACGGCAAGAGGCTGCGCGGCAACTGGCGGGGGATCCTGCCGCTCGCCGAGGGGACGTTCATCGCCTGCTACGACCACCGGAAGGCGTCGCCGGCCACCCCCGGCCACCTCTTCCTCGCCCTGTACCGCGATCCGTCCGGCGCGTTCGAGGTACCCGCGCCGTACACGGTACGGAGCGAGACCCCGCTCGGCGACGACCGATCGGCGGGCTGGCTCGGCCGGTTCCTCACCGAGTACGCGACCCACGGGCCGGTGCCCTGGCTGCCGGATGCGGCGGACCGCTTCGTCGAGCTGACCGGGGTCACCTCGACGGTGGCGAAGCTGGTGCTGGCCGGCCTGCCGCTGGCCGACAGCGACAGTCCGCTTCCCGCCGATACCCGCAAACTGCTCGGGATCAAGGCGACCGAGGTCGGGTACGCCCGCCGGCGCCTCCGCGAACTCCGCGCCGAGGTCGGGCGCGCCCTGGTCGCGGCCCTGCTCCCGGACGACGTGGGTCGGCTCTGGACGGACGGCCCGGACGTGGCGGGCGCGGC
Source organism: Plantactinospora sonchi (assembly GCF_036422035.1). NCBI lineage: Bacteria > Bacillati > Actinomycetota > Actinomycetes > Micromonosporales > Micromonosporaceae > Plantactinospora > Plantactinospora sonchi. Next base: position 433,019 of record NZ_JAZGQK010000003.1, on the reverse strand, counting down.
GGAGCTGTGGAACCGGACGGTGGGGCGACGGCCGGCCGTACCCGAGCAGCTCCTCGCCGACGCGGACCGCGCGGTGCAGGCCGGCTGGAGGCCGGAGCAGGCCCTGCCGGCGTTGCTCGACCCGGCCGGCACACCGGAACTGAGCACCGACCTGGTCTGGGCGGTGCAGGGCGACCACGTCGCGCCGGTGCCGTCCGGCGGTCGGGGCTTCGGCGCCGAGACCCTGGTCGGTGCGGTCGCCACCGCCGCCTGGGCGGCCCACCACACCCCGGTCGGCGACCCGATCCGAGCCGCCCTGCCGGCCGCCCTCGACGCGGTACGGGACCGGCTGGCCAACCCCGACCTGCTGCTGAGCCTCGGCCAGTACGCCCGGCTCAGCACCTTCCGGCAGGTGGCGGGCACCCCGACCGAGACCGGCACCGGCTGGGAACGGTACGGCGCCCTGGTCATGGCCACCGCCGACGACCAGCCGGTTCCGGCGATCCGGGTGGCCCTGCTCGACGACACCGGCAGCGACCCGTTCCTGCCGGCGCTGCGTGGCGCACGCCAGCGGATGTTCCCGGTCGAGGCGGCGCTGTGGCTGGTCCGGGACCCCGGCTTCGCCAGCCTGCTCGCCGATCCCGGTGACCCGGTCGCCGGTACCCGGGATCCCGACGGCACCTGGTGGCCGCAGGATCCGACCCGCTCGGTGCCGGATCTCGTCGCCGAGGTCGCCGCCGGGTACAACCTGGGCCCGGACGCCGCCGCGACGTACCTGATGCTGCTGGCGATGCCAGAGCCGACCGACCGCAACGTGGCCCGGTGGACCGGCTGGCGGCCGGCCCGGCTCAAGGCGGCCCGCGCCGAACTCGCTGGCACCGACCTGGTCGTGTCCGCGACCCGGGCCCGGGCCGGACGCTCACTCTTCCTGCCCTGCGCGTGGCTGCAGCACGGTAGCCCCCGGCTGCCCGACGAGCAGTGGAAGAGCGTCCTGTTCCGGATTCCGGGCCAGCCCGGGGCGCCGTTCGCCACGGACCTTCCGGTACAGCCGGTGACGACCCTCTACCGACGTGCCTGGCAGCGCCTCCGGGACGGCGACGTACCCCGGCTGGAGGAACTCCAGGCGCCGCCGCGTGGCCGCCGATGACCCCGCGCGGTGACCGACGGCGGCCAACCCGGTGACCGACGACGACCTACCGGGTGACCGACGACCTCCGCCCACGGCCGGAGTCGACGGACCACCCGCACCAGTTCAGACACCAGCCAGCGCAGCCCTCCGACCAGAGAGAGACCAGGGACCTCCGGTGACCACGACGGAACAGAGTTTCAGCGCCCCGACCACCGCCGACGGGGAGGCGACAACCGAGCCGGCCTGGCAGATCCTGCCCGCCGAACGGCGGCACGCCACCGAGTTGGCCTTCCTCGCCGCGTACGACGACGGGCCCCGGCCGCCCGGCTGGGCGCTGACCCCGCGTGCCGTGGTCACCTTCGTCCAGGGCAGCGGCGGCGAACCGCTCACCCTGCCGGCCGGCCGGCGGACCGCCCCGGACGGCACCCAACTCCCCGGCACGCTGGTCGTTCCGACGAAGTTCGTCGGGGACCGCGCCCTGGTGGAACGCTGTGTGGTCACCCTGGCCGGCGAACGTGGCCTGCTGCTGGTCGGCGAGCCGGGCACCGCCAAGTCGATGCTCTCCGAACTGCTGTCCGCCGCGATCTGCGGCACCAGCGCGCTGACCGTGCAGGGCACCGCCGGCACCACCGAGGACGCCTTCCGGTACGGCTGGAACTACGCCCTGCTGCTCGCCCAGGGGCCGACCCGGCAGGCACTGGTCGAGTCCCCGGTGCTCACCGCGATGCGGACCGGGCGGGTGGCCCGGGTCGAGGAGGTCACCCGCTGTCTGCCGGAGGTGCAGGACGCGCTGGTGTCGATCCTCTCCGACCGGCGGATCAACGTGCCCGAACTCACCGACACCCCGGCCGGGGTGATCCCGGCGGTGCCCGGGTTCAGCGTGATCGCCACCGCCAACCTGCGGGACCGGGGCGTGTCGGAGATGTCAGCCGCGCTGAAGCGACGGTTCAACTTCGAGACGGTGCCGCCGATCGCCGACGCGGCCACCGAGATGGCGCTCGTCCGCCGGCAGGCGGCCGCGGCCGTGGAACGGGCCGGTGCCGGGTACGCGGTCGACAACGCCGTACTCGACGCCCTGGTCACCGTCTTCCGGGACCTGCGGGCCGGACGGTCCGCGGAGGGCTGGGACGTGGAGCGTCCGGGCACCGTGATGTCCACCGCCGAGGCGGTGCAGGTCGCCGCCGCGCTCGGGCTGGCCACCGCGTACCTCTCCTCCGGTGACGCGCTTGACCTGCTGCCCGGACACCTGCTCGGCGTGGTCCGCAAGGACGACGAGGCCGACCACGGCCGGCTCGTCGGCTACTGGGACGGCCCGGTACGCCGCCGCGCCGAGGGTGGTTCGCCGATGTGGCGTCGGCTCTGGGACCTGCGGGAGACCCTTCGGTGACGACCACCGCACCGGCCGACCCGAGGGAACTGCTGGCCGCCCTCGCCGGGTCGACCACGCCGTACCTGATCGGCGTACGCCACCACAGTCCCGCCCTGGCGGCGGTCGTACCGACCCTGCTCGACGCCGCCGCACCGGACGTGGTCTGCGTCGAACTGCCGACCGACTTCCAGCGGTGGCTGCCGTACCTGGCCGATCCGGCCACCCGGGCACCGGTCGCGTTGGCCGGCGCGCTCGACGACGGCCCGCTCGGCTTCTATCCGTTCGCCGACTTCTCCCCGGAACTGGCCGCGATCCGGTGGGCCCGGGAGCACGGCGTCGAGGTGCGCTGCTGTGACCTGCCGCTGGCCGACCCGGGCTGGTCGACCGGTCCAGCCCTCCCGGGGGACGATCCGGCCGACGACCGGCCGGCCGCACCCGCCTTCGCCGCCGCGCTCGCCGCCAGCGGCACCGGCCGTACCGGTGACGACCTGTGGGACCGGGCGGTGGAGGTACGCGCACCGGGCTGTTCCGCCGAGGCGGTGCGCCGGGCCGCCCTGGGGGTCGGCTGGGCGATGCGTCAGGACGCTGTCACCGGTTCCGGCGTACCGGACCGGGATCTGGCCCGGGAACGGCACATGTCCGAGGTCGTCGCGGAGGCGGCGGCCGGCGGGCGACGGGTGGCCGCGGTGGTCGGTGCCTTCCACGCCCCGGCCCTGGTCGACGCGACCGGCCCCGGCCCGGGTTCCGGCGCCACCGATCCGGCCGCCCCGGTGGCCGTCGACCGCCCCGGAGCCGGCGTCGCCGAACTGGACCCGGCGGCCGGCACACCGGTCCGTACGGCAGCCACGGTCGGTACCCGGACCGGCGGAACGGTCGACACCGCCGACCGCGGCGGGGTCGCCACGTCCCTGGTCGCCTACGCCTTCGACCTGCTCGACTCCCGTTCCGGCTACGCGGCGGGAATCCGCGACCCGCGCTGGCAGCAGGCGGTCTTCACCGCCGGCGGCGACCCCGAACGGGTCCGGGAGGCCGCGGCGTGGGCCGTCACCGAACTGTGCCGGGCGCTCCGGTCGGCCGGACACACCGCAGGCACCGGCGAGGCCGTCGAGACCCTCCGGATGGCCGAGGACCTGGCCCGGCTGCGCGCCCTGCCGGCTCCCGGCCGGGGTGAACTGCTGGAGGCGGTGACCACCGTACTGGGGCAGGGCGAACTGCTCGGTCGTGGTCGTGCCCTGGCCCGGGCACTGGAGAGTGTCCTGGTCGGCACCGATCGGGGCCGGCTCGCACCCGGTACCCCCCGCTCCGGGCTCGGTCCGTCGGTCGAGGCGGAACTCGCCGCGCTCCGGTTGCCCCACCCCGACGACCCGGCGCCCCGGGAGCTTCGCCTCGACCCGCTCCGGTCCCCACTCGACGGCCGGCGCGAAACCCTGCTGCGCCGACTCCGGATCTGCGGCATCAACTACGGTCAGCCGTTCGAGGTCGCCGGTGTCGGTGACGGAAGCGCCCTCACCACCCGGTGGCAGGTCGCCTGGAATCCCGCCATCGCCGCGCTGCTGGACCTGGCCGGGGTACGCGGCGTGACCGCGGCCCTCGCCGCGACCGGCACGCTGCGGGAGCGGTTCCGTCGGCAGGCCGCCGAGGGAGGACCGACCTGTGCCCAGGTCATCGCCGGGCTGGAGGACGCCGCTCGGGGCGACCTGCCGGACCTGGTGACCGACCGGCTCGCCCTGGCGGCCACCGTCCTGCCGGACGCCGCCACGTTGCCCGAACTGCTCGCCGCGCTCGACCTGCTGGAGGCGCTGCGCCGGCAGCACCTGCCGGGCACCACTGTGGACAGTCTGCGACAGGTGGCCGACCTGGCGGTTGTCCTGTTGGACGCCGCGGTTCGTGGGCTGCCCGGGATCGCCGGCAGCGACGACCCGTCCGACGCCGCCGCCCTGGTCGCGCTCGCGCTCCGGGCCGGCGAACACCGGATCGGCCTGCGTCTCGACGAGGCGCTGGACCGGCTCGGTCGTACCGGCGCTCCCACCGTCCAGGGGGCCGCGTTGGCCGCCCGGGTCCTGCTCGACCTGGACGGCCCCGACGTTCTCGGGGTCCGGGCCGCCGGCTGGGTCGACGCCGGCACGAACCCGGACGCCCGTCGTCGGCTGCACCGGCTGCTGAGCGGCATGCTCACCGCCGCCGGCCCGTTGCTCCAGTCGGCTCCGGCCGCGCTCGACCCGCTGCTGGACCGGGTCGAGCGGCTGGCCGACCGGGACTTCCTCGACCGGTTGCCGGCGCTGCGGGGCGGCTTCGACGCCCTCTCCCCCGCCGCCCGGGACCAACTCCTGGACACGGTCACCGAACGTCTCGGTGACCGGGTCAGCCTGACCCTCGCCGCCCCACCCGGTCTGCTCGCCCGGTGGGCCAGCGCCGACACGGCGGGCTGGGAGGCCCTCACCGCCCTCGGCATTCCGGTTCCCACCCTGGAACCGGCCGGGTCCGATCCCCGCCAGCAGTCGGACGGGCCTGAGCGCCAGCAGTCGACCGAGGCAGACCCTGCCCGGCCGCGGTCGACCAAGGCCGACCCCGGCTGCCCGCAGTCGACCAAGGCGGATCCTGCCCGCCAGCAGTCGGACGGGACCGATCCCGGTGACCGCGCCGACGTGGTCGAGTCGGGCGGCCCGGCCGACCCGGCGGTGCGGTCCGGCGACTCTGCCGTACACCGGTTCAGCCCGGCGGACCGGTGGCGGCTGCTGCTCGGCCGCGAGCCCGAACGACTCCCGGAGCACGCCCGCCGGCACGCCCACGCCCTGGACGAGCTGTACGGCGCGGGCCGGGGCGAGGGTGCGAACGGGATCGGCGCCCGGCCGGCCGGCGGCGGTCAGGAGGCGTCGTTCCCGACCGCTCGGGAATGGGCCGACGAACTGGAGGCGCTGTTCGGGGCGGGTGTCCGGGAGGAGGTTCTGGCCCGGGCCGCGGAGACCGGGCGCGGTGACGTCCTGCTCGAACTCGACCCGGCCTCGGTACGTCCCTCCGTGGAGCTGCTGACCACGGTCCTCTCGTTGGCCGGCGGCCTTCCCGAGAAACATCTCGCCCGGCTCCGACCCCTGGTCCGGCGGCTGGTCGAGGAGCTCGCCCGGCAGCTCGCCAGCCAACTGCGTCCCGCGCTGACCGGCCTGGGTACGCCCCGGCCGACCCGGCGTCCGGCGGGCCGGCTCAATCTGGCCCGGACTCTGCGGGCGAATCTCGCGCACACCCGACGGCTGGACGACGGCCGGACACTGGTGATCCCGGAACGGCCGGTCTTCGACACCCTCGCCCGGCGGCAGGCCGACTGGCGGCTGGTGCTTGTTGTCGACGTCTCCGGTTCGATGGAGTCCTCGGTGGTGTGGTCGGCGCTGACCGCCGCCGTGCTCGGTGGGGTGCCGACCCTGTCGACACACTTCCTCGCGTTCTCGACCGAGGTCATCGACCTGACGGACCGGGTCGACGACCCGCTCTCGCTGCTGCTGGAGGTCCGGGTCGGCGGCGGTACGCACATCGCCGCCGGGTTGACCCACGCCCGCTCGCTGGTCACCGTGCCGAGTCGCACCATCGTGGTGGTGGTCAGCGACTTCGAGGAGGGCTATCCGCTCGGTGGGCTGCTCGGCGAGGTACGGTCGCTGGCCACCTCCGGCGTGCACCTGCTCGGCTGCGCCGCGCTCGACGACCACGGGGTGCCGCGTTACTCGGTGCCGATCGCCCAGCAGCTCGTCGCGGCCGGCATGCCGGTGGCCGCGCTCAGTCCGCTCGAACTCGCCCGCTGGGTGGGCGACCGGCTACGCGGAGGGACCCATTGAAAACGGCCACGGCTTCCGACCCGACGGGCAGCGCCCCGGCCGCGCTGCCGCCGGTGGTGCCGGAGCTGGTCGCGACGACCATGACGGCGCTGCCCCCTCGGCTGCACCGGCGGCTGGACGCGGCTGTCGCGCGCCTCGGCGCCGCGCCCCGCGACGGCACCCCGGACGGGATCCGGGTCGACTGCGGCCCGGAGGCCCAGGTCCTGCTGGTAGCCGGACCGGGCGGGGTGATCACGGCGGCGGACCAGGTCCGGTGCAGCTGTCTGCTGACACCCCGCTGCCTGCACCGCGCGGCGGTACTGACCGCCTGTCCGGTGGCCGATGCCGTGGTCACCGCGCCATCGGCGGACGGCACCGACCATGCCGGCAGCCACACCGACCAGACCGCCGGCGGACGCCGTACCACCCGTGCCGACGGCGCGGCGACGGCCTCCCGGAGCCGGGCGCGGACCGGTGGTGGCCCCAGCGCCGCCCAACGCCAAGCGGCGGCCGGACTGTGGCACGCCGCGTCGGCGGTACTCGCCGCCGGGGTACCCGGCGCCGGCGCGGTGCTCCAGGCCGAACTGCTCCGGGCCGCGCACAGCGCCCGGCTGGCCGGGCTGCCCCGTGCCGAGAGTGCCGCGCTCCAGGTGGTCCGTGGCCTGCGGGCGGCCCGGGACCGGCGCGACGACCACCGGCTCGCCGACCTGGTTCAGGTGCTGCACGACCTTCTCCTCACCGCCGGCCGACTCGCCGCCGGTGCCACCGAGCCCGGCCTGGTCGGGATCAGCCGCCGCAGCTACCGGCCCGCCGGGAACCTGCGGGTGTACGGGGTCTGCCGCGAGCCGGTGATCAGCGCCACCGGTTACGCCGGGGTGGTGACCCATCTGCTCGACGACGACGGCCGGTGGTACTCGGTCGCCGACGTACAGCCTGGTGAGCCGCAACGGGCGCTGGGCGTCGCCACCGCCGTTGTCGACCTCGGCCCGTCCGGGCCCAGCCATGACCGGCTCGCCCGTGGCGGGCTGCTGGTCACCGGTACCACCGTCTCGCCGGAGGGCCGGCTCGGCTCCGGTCGGGGGGTGCGGGCCATCCCGGTCACCGGTGTGAGCTGGTCGACCGGGGCGCTGGGCCGACTCTTCGCCCGCCCGCTCGCCGAGGTGGTGAACGCCCAGCTCAACGCCGCCGAGGACGGCGGGTCCGACACCCCGGCCGGCGGAGGGCAGCTTGTCGGCGCCGATCTGGTGATCGTCGGCGGGTACGGCGACCACGTCCTCGCCCGCGAACTCTCGCCGGCCCCGGCCCAAACCGGGGCGGAGTCCACGTCGACAGCGACAGCACTCCTCGGAGCGGAGGACACGTCGGCGGCCGACGCGGACCCGACGGCAGCGACGGCACGTCGAGGAGCGGAGGACACGCCACCGGCCGACGCGGACCCGGCGGTGGTGCGGCGGGCGGCGACGGGACCGCTGATCCGGCTGGTGCCGGTCAGTTCGCATCCGATGTTGGCGCACCTGGCCAACCTGCGCCGGCTGGCGTCCCGGCCCGGTCTCCGGATCCGGGTGGTGGCCCGACTCGACACCGAACGGGCGAGCACGCTGCGGCCCCTCGCGGTCGCCCCGGTGCCGGGGGCCGAGGTGACCCTGCGGCTGCCGGAGGCCTGGCAGGGCCACGCCGACCTCGGGTACGACGTACTCCAGAACGGGCATCTCCCGCCGCCGCAGGCGGGTGTCCCGGACGTACCGGTCGGTGCGGCCGGGCCGGACCCGGTGGTCGACGCCCCGCTGTGGCGGGTGCGCCGGCTGGTGGAGTCGGCCGTCGCGGGTGGCCGGCAGGCGATCGCCGGCCCGGCCCGGAGTGCCGGGTCGGGACTGGCCGCACCGCTGCGGCAGTCCGGCTTCCCGATGGCCGCCGAACTGGCGGCCGCGCTGGTGGCCGAGTCGGACCGCCGGGGCCGGGACGCGTTCGGCCGGCTCGTCGACCCGGAGCCGGAGCGGTACGCCTGGGCCTGGGTGGCCGCCGCCACCCATCTCGCCGCCACCGAACGGGCGCTGATCCGGGCCTCCTGGAGCGACGAAACGTCCTAGCGCTCTGACCGGGGAGGTCTGCCCGGCGGGCGGGTGGGGGGCGTCGTGGCCCGTCGGCATACGGTGCCGGCGACAGGGCTGGTGTGCGGGTGGGGCGCGGCACGTACGTGTGCGCTCCGGCGCTGTCGCACCCCCGGGGGGTAGCGTCCGGGCCGGAGTCAGGCTCATTGCTTCGCGGTTGATGGAGGCGGGCGGTTGACGAGTACGACGGACGAGGCCGTGGTGACGGTGTCCCGGCGCATCCAGGCCCCGGCGGAGGAGATCTTCCGAATCCTGGCCGACCCGGGGCGGCATCCGGATCTCGACGGCTCGGGAATGTTGCGCGGTGGCGTCTTCGACGCCGTGGTCTCGGGCGTCGGAGACGTCTTCGTGATGCGGATGCACAACGAGCGTTACGGCGACTACGAGATGAACAACCACGTTGTCGAGTACGAGTCGGGCAGCCGTATCGGCTGGGAGCCGAAGCCGGGTCGCGGGCACCCGGACGCCACCGCGCCCGGGGCCGTGTGGGGCCACCGATGGATCTTCGACCTGCTCCCGGACGGGGCCGGGGCGACGGTGGTGACCGAGACCTTCGACGGTTCGCGTATGCCGGAGGAGAAACGGGCGGAGGTGGCCACCGGGCGCGTCTGGTGGCAGACGCAGATGGCGGCCACTCTGGAACGCCTCGCCGACCTGTGCGCCGTCCGCTGAGCCGGTCCCGGCGTCCTCACGGGCCGCCGGGACCGCCAGCGCGAACACCCGGGTCACGCCCTCGGCTGGGCACACCGCCGGAGCAGGCATACCGGGAAAGCCTCGCGGCCGGTACCCGTCCGGGTACCGGCCGCGATCGGTCTGACAGCTACCGCTGGTCGACGTTGGTGTCCGTGTCCTCCTGGTAGCTGGCGCCACCGTCGGACTCGCTGGTCAGCGGCTTGGCGCCACCCTCCGGCGGCCCGGCGAGGGACTGTCCGCCGGCGGCCAGTTCGGGGAACTTCAGGTCGAAGGCCGGGCGCTCGGAGCGGATCCGCGGCATCCGGTCGAAGTTCCGCAGCGGGGGCGGCGAACTGGTCGCCCACTCCAGCGAGTTGCCGTGACCCCACGGGTCGTCGACCTCAACAACCGGGCCGGTCTTGTACGACTTCCAGACGTTGTAGATGAACGGCAGGGTCGAGATACCGGTGATGAACGAGCCGATCGTGGAGATCATGTTCAGCGTGGTGAAGCCGTCACTCGCCAGGTAGTCGGCGTACCGCCGGGGCATGCCCTCGTTGCCGAGCCAGTGCTGCACCAGGAACGTGGTGTGGAAGCCGACGAAGGTCAGCCAGAAGTGCACCTTGCCGAGCCGCTCGTCGAGCATCCGGCCGAACATCTTCGGGAACCAGAAGTAGATGCCGGCGTAGACCGCGAAGACGATGGTGCCGAAGAGCACGTAGTGGAAGTGCGCCACCACGAAGTACGAGTCCGACACGTGGAAGTCCAGCGGCGGGCTGGCCAGCAGCACACCGGTCAGGCCACCGAAGAGGAAGGTGACCAGGAAGCCGACCGACCAGAGCATCGGCGACTCGAAGCTGATCTGCCCGCGCCACATGGTGCCGATCCAGTTGAAGAACTTCATACCGGTCGGCACGGCGATCAGGAAGCTCAGGAACGAGAAGAACGGCAGCAGCACCTGGCCGGTGGCGAACATGTGGTGCGCCCACACGCTCATCGACAGCGCCGCGATGGCGATGGTCGCGCCGACCAGTCCCTTGTACCCGAAGATCGGCTTGCGGGAGAAGACCGGGATGACCTCGCTGATGATGCCGAAGAACGGCAGCGCGACGATGTAGACCTCGGGGTGGCCGAAGAACCAGAAGAGGTGCTGCCACAGCATCGGTCCGCCGGTCTCCGGGGCGAAGACGTGCGCGCCGAGGATCCGGTCCGCCGCCAGCGCGAAGAGTGCCGCCGCCAGCAGCGGGAAGACCATGATCACCAGCAGGCTGGTGACCAGGATGTTCCAGGTGAAGATCGGCATTCGGAACATGGTCATGCCCGGCGCGCGCAGGGTCAGCACCGTGGTGATCATGTTGACCGCGCCGAGGATCGTACCCAGACCCGAGATGGCCAGGCCCACGATCCACATGTTCGCGCCGACACCGGGCGAGTGCTCGATGTCACTCAGCGGCGTGTACGCGAACCAGCCGAAGTCGGCCGCGCCCTGCGGGGTCAGGAACCCGCCCAGCGCCATCGTCCCGCCGAACAGGTACAGCCAGTAGGCGAAGCTGTTCAGCCGGGGGAACGACACGTCGGGCGCGCCGATCTGGATCGGCACGATGTAGTTCGCGAACGCGAAGACGATCGGCGTCGCGAAGAAGAGCAGCATGATCGTGCCGTGCATGGTGAAGAGCTGGTTGTACTGCTCCGCCGACAGGAACTGCAGTCCCGGCTGAGCCAGCTCGGCGCGCATCAGCAGCGCCATCAGGCCACCGATCATGAAGAACGCGAAGGCGGTGACCATATACATGATCCCGATCTGCTTCGCGTCCGTCGTACGCAGTAGCCGGGCGAGTGCCGAGCCCTTGACCGGCTTGTGTACCGGCCATGGCCGCGTCACGATCGGCTTAGGTGCGACGGTGGTCACGAGTGGCCTCCGGTTCTCGTTCGTCCCACTCGGCACGCACTGTTGATCTGCGGGCCGTACCTCGCAGGCAGAATAGTCCCCGGCAGCGGCGGGTCCGGCGTCGGGTACGACTTGACCCGCCCGCGTCGTCCGAATCCCTCGTCCGGCGGCCTGCCCGCCACCGCTTCCCGCACCCGCCCAGCGGGCGGTCCGGGCCGGGTCGCGGGGGTCCCCGGGTCAGGCCGACGGTCCGGGCCGGGTCGCGGGGGTCCCCGGGTCAGGCCGGGTCGACCAGCAGGCGGTAGTGGTCCCGGAAGATCCGTGCACCGCGGTCGCGCAGCAACGGGTCGCGCAGGGCCGGCGACACGTCCCGGGTGCGGTCCCGGTCCCGGGTCCGGTCCAGCACCCATTTGATCCGGGGCCGTCGGCGGCTCTCGTACCGGGCGAGCGCCTCGGGCACCGTCGTCGACCGGCCCAGCGTCCGGGCCAGCACCAGGGCGTCCTCGATCGCCATCGCGGCACCCTGGGACAGGGTCGGGGCGGTGGCGTGCGCGGCGTCGCCGACCAGCACCACCCGTCCCCGTGACCAGCGGCCCAGTTCCACCTCGTCGGTACGGCTGACCTGCACCTGCTCCAGCGCCTCCAGGACGGCCGGCACCGGTCCGCCGTACCCGCCGAAGACCTCACGGATCCGGGCCAGCGGGTCGGCCGGAACCTCGGTGCCGGCCTCGTCGGCATAGCAGCGCAGTCGACCGGCTCCCATCGGCACCACGACGAACGCGGCCCGTTCCCCGAGCAGCCCGGTCCACTCGTCGACCGACGGCACCCCGGTCACGACGCCGTGGTAGACGACCTGCCCGGCCGGGCGGGCCGGACCGCCGAGCGCGGCCAGCGCGCGTACCGCCGACTGTCGACCGTCGGCCCCGATCACCAGGTCGTACTCGGCCTGTCGACCGTCGTCGAAGGTGACCGTCACGACGTCGGTGCCGAGATCCACCGCACGCACCTCGGTGCCGTACCGCACCTCCCCACCGGCTCCGGAGAGCAGTACCCGGTGCAGGTCGGCGCGGGGCAGGGCCCGGCACTCGCCGATCCCGGCCCAGAGTTTCGTGAGGTCGACCTCGCAGAGCGGCCCGCCCCGCGCGTCGAGGAACCGCTGCCGGCGGATCACCTCGCCGAGTGGGCGTACCGGACCGTCCAGATCGATCTCCCGCAGCGCCCGTTCCACGTTGCCCGGCAGGTAGATGCCGCCTTCGACGGGCCGGGCGCCGGGAAGTCGCTCGGTGACCTCGGGCCGGAACCCCGCGAGCCGGAGGGCGCGGGTTACCGCGAGACCTGCGATGCCCGCGCCGACGACGAGGATTCGCAGGGGGGATCCGGCCATATGGGGACGCCTCCGGAAGGAACGGCACGCGTTGAAGGCAAGACACTACTCCGAGCGATCCCCCCTGCGGTAGATCCAAACGGTCCCGCACCAGTTCACCGCCGGATCACGGCAACCGCCGGCCAGCGGGTCCCGGACCGACCGCCCGGTCAGGCCCGATTCACCGCTGGACGCGGGCGCCCGCCCCTCGGACGAGTGCCTCGACCTCCTTCAGGTTCGCCATCGAGGTGTCCCCCGGGGTGGTCATGGCCAGTGCCCCGTGGGCCGCGCCGTACTCCACGGCGGTGGCCAGGTCGCCGCCGGCGAGCAGTTGGTAGATGAGCCCGGAGGCGAAGCTGTCGCCACCGCCGACCCGGTCGAGGATCTCCAGGCCGGCCCGGTGGGTCGCCTGCACGAAGCCGCTCGGCGCGGACCAGGCGATGGCACCCCAGTCGTTGACGGTCGCGCTGCGCACGGTACGCAACGTCGTCGCCACCACCCTGAAGTTGTCGTACTCCTTGGTGACCGCCTCGATCATCCGCTGGAAGTTGGCGACCTCCAGTTCGGCGAGGGACTCGTCGGTGTCCGGCACCTCGAAGCCGAGCGACGCGGTGAAGTCCTCCTCGTTGCCGATCATGACGTCGACGTACCGGGCGAGCCGCCGGTTGACCTCCTGGGCCCGGGCCTGCCCGCCGACCGCCTTCCAGAGGCTGGGTCGGTAGTTCAGGTCGTACGAGATGATGGTCCCGTGCCGGCGCGCCGCCGACATCGCGGCCTCGATCGTCTCCGGCGTGGTCTCGGAGAGTGCGGCGTAGATGCCGCCGGTGTGCAGCCACCGCACACCGAGGGTGCCGAAGAGGTGGTCCCAGTCGACGTCGTCGGGGCGGAGCTGGCTGGCGGCGGTGTGGCCCCGGTCGGAGGTGCCGACCGCGCCGCGTACCCCGAACCCCCGCTCGGTGAAGTTGAGCCCGTTGCGGACGCTGCGCCCGATTCCGTCGTACGGCAGCCACTTCACGAACGTGGTGTCCACCCCGCCGGTGAGGATCAGGTCCTCCAGCAGCCGTCCCACCTCGTTGTCCGCGAACGCGGTGACCAGCGCGGTACGCATGCCGAAGCAGCGCCGCAGCCCACGGGCGACGTTGTACTCACCGCCGCCCTCCCATGCCTGGAAGGTCCGGGCGGTGCGGACCCGTCCCTCACCCGGGTCGAGTCGGAGCATGACCTCGCCGAGCGAGACCAGGTCGTAGCGGCAGTCCTCGACGGGACGCAGGGTCAGCATGCTGATGCCTCTCAACTGGTGGGTGGCGGACGGGACGGTCAGACGGTGGACGGACCGGCGGGCGCGGTCACGGACCGGCCCGGACCGGCGGGCCGGGCGGCGGAACGGTCAGGCGGGACGGTCAGGCGGGACGGGCGGCAGCGACGGCGGCCGCGGTGAGCCGGGTGACCTCGTCCCACTGGCCGGCAGCGAGCAGGGCGGGGGCGACCATCCAGGTGCCACCGACCGCCAGCACAGCGGGTACGCCCAGGTAATCGGCGAGGTTGCCGGTGTTGACCCCGCCGGTGGGGATGAACCGGACCGACCGGAAGGGCGCGGCGAGGGCCTTGATCATCCCGACTCCGCCGAGCTGCTCGGCCGGGAAGAACTTGACCGTCTCCAGGCCGGCGTCGAGGGCCATCTGGATCTCGGTCGCGGTCGCGGCGCCCGGGAAGACCGGCAGTCCCCGTTCCTGGCAGTGCCGGACGACGGCCGGGGAGAAGCCGGGGCTGACCACGAACTTCGCGCCGGCGTCGGCGGCCTGGTCGACCTGGGCGGGGGTCAGCACGGTGCCGGCGCCGACGAGGAGGTCGGGCCGCTCGGCCATCAGCCGGATCGCCTCGGCGGCGGCGGCCGTCCGGAACGTCACCTCGATGGCCCGCAGGCCGCCCGCGGTGAGCGCGGCGGCCAGATCCGGTGCGGCGGAAGCGTTCTCCAGCACCACGACGGGAAGGATCCGGGTCGCGGCGATGGTCTCCGGAACACTCTTGGTCTGTTCATCATCTTGAACACTGGTCACGTACGTGACCCTACTGTCGTCCCCCCGGCTGTCAAGCCGACTAGAGTGGCCGCATGACGACGGGGACGACCAGGGACGCCGGGGCGGCCGGCACACCGGCCGGCCCGGCCGAGGCGTTCCAGCCGGTGAAGTCGGCGGGCCGGACCCTCGACGTGCTGGAGGCGCTGGCCGGTTCCCCGCAACGACGTTCGCTGGTCGAGCTGGCCCGCGCCCTGGACATCCCGAAGAGCAGCCTGCACGGCATCCTGCGCACGATGATCCAGCGCGGCTGGGTGGAGGCGGACGCCACCGGCACCCGGTTCGGACTCGGCGTACGGGCCCTCCAGGTCGGTGCCGCGTACCTGGAGGCGGACGACGCGACCGGCCTGCTGGCCGCCGTCCTGGACGGCCTGGCCAGCCAGTTCGGCGAGACCGTGCACCTCGGACGGCTCGACGGGCCACACGTGGTCTACCTGGCGAAACGGGAGTCGGTGCATCCACTCCGGCTGTACAGCGCGATCGGCCGGCACCTGCCCGCGCACGCCACCGCGCTCGGCAAGGTGCTGCTCGCCGAACGGCCCGACGAGGCGGTCGACCGGCTGCTGAGCTGGCCACTGCCCGCGCTGACCCGGCACACCGTCACCGACCCCGCCCAGCTGCACGCCGAGCTGGCGGCCGTGCGGGACCGGGGCTACGCGGTGGACCGCGAGGAGAACACCGAGGGCATCGTCTGTTTCGCGATGGCGGTGCCGCTGCACTCGCCGGCGGTGGACGCGATCAGCCTCTCCGTACCGAGCAGCCGGCTCGGCCCGGAGAGCGAGCAGCGGATCGTCGCGGCGTTGCGCGCCGCGGTGGGCCAGGTCCGGGCCGCCCGCACCCTGCTCGCCGGCGCCTGACCCGGGCGGCCGCCGCGCGGGCCGGCCCACGCCGGAGCAGGCGTCCGAGCCGAGGTCACCGGCCACACAGACCGGCCCGCAGAAGCGGTACGCCGTTCAGCCTGCTGAACGGTTCGCCCGGCTCCGCCACCGGCCCGGCGGGCCAGGCGCGGAAGCCTCCGGTTGCTTTCCATTTTGAAGCATGTAAATGTGTCACCAACTGCCATGGGAGCGCTCCCCACGCATGGCCGCCGCACGCCCACCACCCCGCGGCACCCGCACCTCCACGGACACCCACCACGTCAAGGAGCATCATGAGACGCCCCGTCCCCCTCCTCGCGGCGCTCGCCGGCCTGCTCGCCGCCGGCACGATCGCCGTGTTCAGCTCCGCCGGACCCGCCCAGGCCGACGTGCAGATCTGCGACCAGTACGGCTCCACGACCATCCAGGGCCGTTACGTGGTCCAGAACAACCGCTGGGGCACCACCGCACAGCAGTGCATCAACGTCACCGACAACGGGTTCTCCATCACCCGGCAGGACGGCCAGGGCAGCACCAGCGGCGCACCCGTGTCGTACCCGTCGGTCTTCCTCGGCTGCCACTACACCAACTGCTCCCCCGGCACCAACCTGCCGATGCAGGTGAGCCAGATCAGCAGCGCCAGCAGCAGCATCAGCTACAACTACGTCAGCGGCGCCACCTACAACGCCTCGTACGACATCTGGCTGGACCCGACGCCGAAGCGGGACGGGGTCAACCAGATGGAGATCATGATCTGGTTCAACCGGCAGGGCTCGATCCAGCCGATCGGCTCCTCGGTCGGTACCGCCACCGTGGCCGGCCGGACCTGGGACGTGTGGCGGGGCAGCAACGGCTCCAACAACGTCATCTCGTACGTCGCGCCGTCCCCGATCACCAGCTGGAACTTCAGCGTCCTGGACTTCATCAACGACACCCGCAACCGGGGCGCGATCACCAACTCCTGGTACCTGACCAGCATCCAGGCCGGCTTCGAGCCGTGGATCGGCGGCGCCGGGCTCGGTGTGAACTCCTTCTCCGCCTCGGTCAACGGCGGCGGGAACCCGGGTCCGACCAACCCGCCGACGAACCCGCCGACCAACCCGCCGGGCGGCGCCGGCTGCCGGGTCGCGTACACGGCGAACTCCTGGAACAACGGCTTCACCGCCTCGGTGACCATCACCAACACCGGCTCGAGCGCGATCAACGGCTGGACGCTGAACTACACCCTGCCGTCCGGGCAGCAGGTGTCGAACGCCTGGAACGCCACGGTGACGCAGAGCGGATCGGCGGTGACCGCCCGCAACGTCGGTCACAACGGCGCGATCGCACCCGGCGGGACCGCCTCGTTCGGTTACCAGGGCACCATGAGCGGCAGCTACTCCTCGCCCACCGCGTTCACCCTCAACGGATCCGCCTGCACCCGGGCCTGACCTACGACCACCGGGGCGGCACCCGGGTCTGACACCGCGACGGTCGGCGTGTCAGCCGGTTCGCCCCGTGGACGACCGGTGCACCGCCCGGCTCCGGCCCGCCAACGGCCGGAGCCGGGCGTCCGCCACCAGTTCCGGGGGATCCGGTGAACGGCGGCCGGTCAGGGTCGGCCACCGTTCACCGGATCACGACCCGGTGGACCGAACTCCCGCACCGGCACTCCGCGCTGTCCTCACCAGATCCGGCCGCACAGTCGGCCGAGCCAGTGTCGGGCGTCCGCCAAACCGGCCTCGTTGTCGGCCGCGCTGCCGATCCCGGTCAGGTCACCGACGCTGATCCGGCGGGCGAAGTAGTCCGCCTGGACGGCCCACCGGAACCGCAGCATCGGCAGCAGACCGCGATCGACCTCCGTCCGGGACAACACCCCGCCCGCCAGGTACGCCCCGACCAGTTCGCCCGCGTACTCCGGGCCGCCGACGTACATCGCCGCGGACGCGAGGTCGTACAGGAGCGGTCCCCGCATCGCGACGCTCCAGTCGATCAGGCCGCAGGCGCCGGTCGTACGGTCCAACCGGAACGCCTCCGGTGCCGGGTCGGTGTGCAGCAGTCCCCAGGACAGCGACCCGGGACCGAGGTTGTCGTACGCCGCGACGCCGGCCGTGACCGCGTCCCGGACCCACGGGCGGACCGTCAGGTGGTCCGCCCCCGGTACGACCCAGTGGAACGTCTCGGCACCGTCGACCACAGCATCCCGCAGGGCCCGGTGCACCCGGGCCAGGGTGGTGCCGATCAGCCGCTGCTGCTCCGGACGCTGTCCGTCGAGTTCCACGCCCGGCACCCAGGTCAACAACGCGAGCGGGACCTGGTCGACCCAGGTGACCAGGTCGCCGTCCCGGGCCGGTACCGGTGCACCGGCGGCGATCCCGGCCGCCTCGACCCGGCCGCTGACCCGCAGCCCTCCGGTGAACGCCGCACCCCCCGCCGGCGGCACGGCCTTGGCGACCCAGCGGCGCCCGCCCTGACCGACGAACCAGGTGGCGGAGTTCATTCCGCCGTTGTGCACCTCGACCGTCGGATCCGACAGTCCCCAACGGTCCACGAGACACGCCCGGAGCCGGCTCTCCTCGATCACCGGTGGGTTTAGTTGAGGGTCGAACCGCTCGGCGTACGCGGCGCGCCGCCGGGGCCGAGTTCCAGGCGCTGACCGGGGAGCAGCCGGGCGTCGTCCCGGGGGTCGGCGAAGACGACCCGGCTCAGGTCGTGCGCGCCGGGGTCGCCGGCCAGCACTCCCGGCACCGCCGACAACATGGCCGAACCGACCGGCGGCACGGTCGGCAACTGCCCGGGACGTCCGGGCGGCAGCACCGGGGCCAGCGTCCGGAAGACGGTACGCACCCGGTCGGCCCGGTAGTCGGTCGGATCGTCCGTCGCGCGGAGCAGTACGCCACCGTGACGCAGCGGATACACCTCGGCGAAGGCGCCCGAGGCACGCAGCCGGTCCGGTCCGCCGAGTTGGCCGGCCAGCTCCCGGGGGCAGACGGTGACCCACTCGTAGCCACGCAACTGGGCCCGGCTCGTCGCCGCCGAGGACGCCGGGTCCCGGCCCAGTGCCGCGTCCAGCATGGTGGCCGGCGCGAGGATGCCGGCGTTGACCACGATCTCGCCGTACGTCGGGTCCGTGGCGTCGCCGACCCGCCGGGCGAGTTCGACCAGCGCCGGTACGACCAGCGGCAGTCGCCCCGGCCGGTTCTCGAAGCCGACGGAGATCTGCAGCCGGACGTGTCGTGAACCGGCGAACCGGTCGAGGAAGACGTCCATTTCGGAGGCGATCGCGGTCGGCGCGGCGTCGAACCAGCGGGCCGACAGTTGGCAGCAGTCCGGGGTCAGCCCGTCCGCCCAGCGCGCCGGTCGACGGCGGCGGCCCCGCCCGGTCGCGTCCTGCTCGAACGCGGTCAGCGAGGTCGCCGGGGCGGGGGCGCCGGCCGGGTGGACGTACGGCAGCAGGGTCCGGCACGCCTCGTCGTACCACCAGTGGGCCAGCGCGGCGAGCCTGGCCGGATCGTCGCCAGAGTCGAGGTAGACCAGCCAGGTGACGAAGTCGGGTTCCGGCCCGCCGTCACCCCGGCCGGGCTGCCCGGCGTACCCACCGAAGAACTGGTCCCCCATCGTGCTTCCCCCTCGCCCCACCCCGTCCGGATGCCGCGGACCCCGGGCGGAAGCGGCGACGATGCCGCACGTCAACCGGGGCAGCGGATCGGGTAAGGGTAGTCGGCGGCACTGATCTTGGCAGAGCCGGCGCCCGGCTCCCGGGCAACCGACGTCCGGTCGACGGCCGATCCGCGCGGGTCAGCCGGCCATCGCGTCGAGTTGGCGCAACTCGCTCTCGCTCAGCGAGAAGCCGAAGACGTCGAAGTTCTCCCGGATCCGGGCCGGGGTCGCCGACTTCGGAATGGCCACGATGCCGTGGTCGAGATGCCAGCGCAGCACCACCTGGGTCGGGGTGGCCCCGTGCGCCCGGGCGATCCCGGCCAGCACCGGATCGCGCAGGTCGGTGGTCTTGAACGGGCTGTAGCCCTCCAGCACCACACCACGGTCCCGGTGCTCGGCCACCACCTGCGCGTCGTACAGCGCCGGACCCCAGCGGATCTGGTTGACCGCCGGCGCCTCTCCGGTCGCCTCGATCAGCGCGTCGATGTCGGCGGTGTCGTAGTTGCTCACCCCGATGGTCCGGGTCAGCCCCTCGTCCCGGATGGCGCGGAACTCCCGCCAGGTGGCCACGCTCTGCCGGTCGGAGGAGGGCGGCCAGTGCACCAGCCACAGGTCGATCTGGTCGAGGTCGAGCGCGGCGAGGCTGGCCGCGATCGTCTGCCGTTCCCGTCCGGCCTGGGCCGGGGGCAGTTTGGTGGTGACGAAGATGTCCTCCCGCGGCACCCCGCTGTCCCGGATCGCCCGGCCGACCTCGGCCTCGTTGCCGTACATGGTGGCGGTGTCGAGATGCCGGTAGCCGACGTCGAGGGCCTCCCGGACGGCGTCGTACGCCTGACCGCCGGTGATCTGCCAGGTGCCGAAGCCGAGCAGTGGCATCCGGAGGCCACCGGGGAGTTCGGCGCTGGGTTGGTCGGTGGCTGCGCTCATCTCTGCGTCCTACCCGGGTCGACCGGAACCATGCGTTTCCCGTCGTCGCCGACAGGTGCGGGGACGATAGTCGTCGCCGACGGGTGCCGGGACGGTACCCGACGCGGATGACCGGGCGGGAAGCAACGGACGACCGGGCGGCAAAAGAGTGATCCAGCCCGCACGGGGTACCACCCGGGTCGGCGACCGTGCCGGGGATCATGGGAGGACCCGACGTACTGGAGGCCAGCCGGTGTACCTCACCCACCTGGAATGCCCGCGCTGCGGCGACACCCACGACGCCGACCGTCCGCAGAATCTCTGTACCTGCGGCTCCCCGCTGCTGGCCCGCTACGACCTGGCCAAGGTCGGGCAGGCGGTGCGTCCGGAGGAGTTCACCCGGCGTTCCGCGGACCTGTGGCGGTACCGCGAACTGCTGCCGGTCGCCGACGACCGGTACGTGACGACCCTCGGCGAGGGTTGGACCCCGCTGCTGCCGGCACCGCGCTACGGCGAGTCGATCGGACTGCCGAACCTGCTGGTCAAGGACGAGGGGCTGGTGCCGACCGGTTCGTTCAAGGCCCGGGGCGCGGCGGTGGGCGTCTCCCGGGCCGCCGAGCTGGGCATCACACACGTCGCGATGCCGACCAACGGCAACGCCGGGGCGGCCTGGGCGACGTACGCGGCCCGGGCCGGGCTCCGGGCGACCGTCGCGATGCCGCTCGGTGCCCCGACCATCACCCGCCGGGAGTGCGTCGCCGCGAACGCGGAACTGCACCTGATCGACGGGCTGATCAGCGACGCCGGCCGGTACGTCGGCAAGCTGATCGCCGCGTCCGGTGGCTCGCCGGGCGGGGAGATCTTCGACGCGAGCACCCTCAAGGAGCCGTACCGGCTGGAGGGGAAGAAGACGATGGGCTACGAGATCGTCGAGCAGCTCGGCTGGCGGGTGCCGGACGTCATCCTCTATCCCACCGGCGGCGGCGTCGGCCTGATCGGCATCCACAAGGCGCTGCAGGAGATGCGGGAACTGGGCTGGATCGGCGACACCCTGCCCCGACTGGTCGCCGTGCAGTCGACCGGCTGCGCCCCGATCGTGCGCGCGTTCGGCGCCGGTGCGACCCGCGCCGAGCCGTGGGCCGACGCCTGGACCGTCGCCTTCGGGATCAACGTACCGGCGCCGCTCGGCGACGAACTGATGCTCACCGCGCTGCGCGACACCGCGGGTACCGCGATCGCCGTGGACGACGAGGCGATCCTCGCCGACCTGCACGAGTTCGGCGCCCGGGAGGGGCTGCTGCTCTGCCCGGAGGGGGCGGCCTGCCTGACCGCGGCCCGCCGGCTGCGGGCCGGTGGCTGGATCCGGCCGGACGAGCGGGTGGTCGTGCTCAACACCGGCGCCGGCCTGAAGTATCCGGAGACCGTGGACGTGGACAGCCTGCCGGTGGTCGACGCGTGAGCTGGCCTGCGCCCACCGGGGACCGGCGGGCAGCGGCGGAAATCTGACAACGACGGCGCGCGGGACACCGGCGTTGAGTGGTTATGTTCCACCTGGCGAAGCACGCCCGAGCGGACGGACCGACCGGTCCCACCGGTACGCCTCCGCCGCCCGGCGACATCGACGAGGCGTTGTGGCGCGGCGCGGCCGCGGTGCTCGGCGCCAACTGGACCGGCACCTACACCGTGCCGTCCCGGACGCTCTATCCACACCAGTGGAGCTGGGACGCCGGTTTCATCAGCGTCGGCCTGGCGCACGTCGCGCCCGACCGGGCCTGGCGTGACCTGCGCAGCCTCTTCGAGGCGCAGTGGCCGGACGGGCGGGTGCCGCACATCGTCTTCGACCCGGACGTGACCGAGCGGGACTACTTCCCGGGGCCGACCTTCTGGGGCGGGGGCGGCACGACGCCGTACCCCGGTGCCCCGCCGACCGGGGCGGACGGCGTGCCGGCCCGGCGGAGCACCGGGATCGTCCAGCCGCCGGTGCACGCCCTGGGCGCCTGGCTGATCTGTCAGCGGGCGCCCGGTGAGGCCGCCGTCGCCGAGTTGCGCTGGCTCTATCCCCGCCTGGTGGCGCAGCAGGAGTACCTGGCCACCGCCCGCGACGTCGGCGGCGCCGGGCTCAGCGCGATCGTGCACCCGTGGGAGTCGGGCCTGGACAACAGCCCGGCGTGGGACGAGGCACTGGCCAACGTGCCGGTCGACCTCGCCGTGCTGCACCGGTACTCCCGGCGCGACACCCTGGTGGTCGCCTCGGACCACCGCCCCACCGACGAGGACTACGCCCGGTACCTGGCGATCGCCCTGTCGTACCGGGACCGGGGCTACCGGGACGCGGACCTGGCCGGTCGGCATCCGTTCCTGGTCGAGTGCCCGGGCTTCAACGCGCTGCGCGGCGCCGCCGAGCTGGCGCTGGCCCGGATCGCCGAGGTGGTCGGCGCCGACCCGGCGGCACACCTGGCCCGCGCGGCCGGGATCACCCGGGCACTGGTCGACCGGCTCTTCGACCCGGAGACCGGCATGTTCCACGTCCGCGATCTGCGGACCGGGCGGCGCAGTCCGGCCCGCTGTGTCAACGGTCTGCTGCCGCTGGTCCTGCCCGACCTGCCCGAGCCGCAGGTGTCAGGCCTGGTGGCGGCGATCACGTCGCCCCGGTTCGGGGTCTCGGCGCGGATGCCGGTGCCCAGCTACGACCGCACGGCCACCGACTTCGACCCGTACCGGTACTGGCGTGGACCGGTCTGGTTCAACATCAACTGGCTGCTCTGGCGCGGCCTGCGTACGCATCGGCAGGAGACCCTGGCCGGCACGCTGCGTACCGCCCTGCTCGACCTGGTGCGCGACTCCGGCTACTACGAGTACTTCCACCCGGACAGCGGCGCGGGGATCGGCTCCCCGGCGTTCAGTTGGACCGCCGCCCTCACCCTCGACCTGCTCGCCGCGCCGGACGATCCCGGCTGACCCCACGGCACGGGCAGCACTGTGCCGTGGTGACGGCATCCGCACGCCGCGCGCCTCGGTGACCGACGGGGGGCACGAAACCGCCGTCAGTCCTGGTGCGCGTCCGGGTCGGGGTCCGGGTCGTCCGGCGCGGTCAGCCGCCAGGCCGCGTTGATCAGCCCGATGTGGGACAGCGCCTGCGGCAGGTTGCCGAGCAGGGCGCCGGTGGCCGGGTCGACCTGTTCGGCGAAGAGTCCCACGTCGTTGGCCCGGGCGGCGGTCCGTTCGAACAGCTCGGTGGCCCGGTCCCACTCACCGGCCAGGACCAGGCACTCGACCAGCCAGAACGAGCAGAGCAGGAAACCGGCCGGGTCGCCGGACCAACGTCGTACCAGCCCGTTGTCGCCGAGCCGGTCGTGCACCGCCTCGATGGTGGCGCGCATCCGTGGGTCGGTGGCGGGCAGGAACCCGACCAGCGGCATCAGCAGTACCGAGGCGTCCAGCTCGGCCGAGTCGAGGATCCCGGTGTAGGCGGCGACCGCGGGATGCCAGCACCGGTCCAGCACCGTCGCCCGGATCTCGTCCCGGGCCGCCGCCCAACGTCCGGCGTCGGCCGGTTCACCGAGCATCGGGGCGAGCAGGACGGCCCGGTCCAGGGCGGCCCAGCACAACACCTTCGACGAGACGTAGTGCCGGACCTCGCCGCGTACCTCCCACATGCCGGCGTCCGGCTCCCGCCAGGTCTCGGCGGCCTTGTCGGCGATCCCGCACAGCATCAGTCGCAGTTCGTCGTCGAGTTCGCCCAGCTCGTGCCGAAGCCGGTGTACGGCGAGCAGCATCTCGCCGAGTACGTCGAGCTGGTGCTGCCGCCAGGCGTCGTTGCCGATCCGGACCGGCCGGCTGCCCCGGTACCCGCGCAGGTGCTCCAGGCGTTGCTCGCCCAGTACCCGTTCGCCCTCGACGCCGTACATGATCGGCACCGGCCCTTCGCCGACCCGACCGGTGGAGCGGGCCGCCCAGCCGAAGAGCCGGTCGGTCTCGTCCGGGCAGGCGCCGACCCAGAGGGCGTGCAGCGTGTAGGAGAAGTCGCGCAGCCAGGCGAACCGGTAGTCGTAGTTGCGGGTCCCGCCGAGCTGTTCGGGCAGCGAGGTGGTGAGGGCGGCGACCACCGCGCCGCTCCGCTGGTAGGTGAGGCCCTGCAGCACCAGCGCGCTGTGCTGGACCAGCTCCGGATACCGCCCCTGGTAGCGGTGGATCTCCTCGAATGAGCGCCACGCCGCGACGGCGTTGTCAACCGCGTCGACGCGGTCCAGTTCGGCCGGACCGGTCGGGCCGTGGCCGCGCGCGTAGGCGCAGTCGAAGCCCACCACCTGGCCGGCGGAGACGGTGAACTCGGCCGCCGCCGTACCGTCGCCGAGCGGGGTCAGCGGCACGTCGCCGCGCAGGGTCACCGTCGCCGAGCCGCCGGCGGCGACGAGCCGGCCCGGCTCCTCGTGCAGGTACGGCGTGACGAGCCCGTACTCGGGGCGGGGCGCGAACTCCACGCGCATCCGTACGGTGCCGGAGAGCCCACGCACGACGCGCAGCAGTACGGCCGGGGACCTCAGGCCGATCCGGTGTCCCCGGGCGCCCGGTTCGACGGCGAGTGCCTCGGTCACCTCGACCCGTCCGGTCCCGGTCCGGTGCTCGGTACGCAGCACCAGCGTTCCCGGCAGGTACGCCCGGTCGACCTGGACCTCCGCGTCGGCCTCGGCGCCCGTGGTGGGAGTGCCGTACGCCACCGCGGTGATCAGCCAGTGGCCGGCGTCGGGGTCGAGCAGCCGGCCGAAGACCGACGACGCGTCGAACCGGTCCGGGCACCACCAGTCGACCGAACCGGCCCGGCTGACCAGCGCGCCGGACCGGCAGTCGGCGAGGAAGGCGTAGTCCGCGATCGGGTCGTCGGTCACCGGGTGCGGATACCCGCTCAGCCGGCACTCAGCCGGCCCAGGTCAGATGCCGGGGCCGGCCGGGTTGCCACGCCGGCGCCGGGCCCCGTGACGCCGGGCGCCGTGACACCGCCGCTGTGTCGCCGGACGCCGTGACACCGCCGCTGTGTCGCCGGACGCCGTGTCGCGGGGCGCCTCAGCTGCTCGGCGGCTCGTCCTCGCCGGCCTCCTCGAGCGCCTCGGCCTGCTCCTTGGTGTGGTGCACCGCCTGGTCGGCGTGCTCCGGCGGGCCGTAGATGGTGTAGAGCACCAGCGGGTTCGGGCCGGTGTTGACGAAGTTGTGCCGGGTACCGGCCGGCACGACAACCAGATCGCCCTGGGTCACCTTCCGTCGTTCACCGGCGACCCGCGCCTCTCCGGTACCGCTGACGAAGGTGAGGATCTGGTCGATCTCCTCGTGGACCTCCTCGCCGATCTCTCCGTCCGGCGGGATCGTCATGATGACCAACTGGGTGTGCTTGCCGGTCCACAGCACCCGCCGGAAGTCCGGGCTCTCCTCGGCGACGGTGGCGATCGTGAAGTGCTCCATTCCGGTTTCTTACCCCGTGCTGGAGCGGATAACGCGGGCCGCTGGGAGTGAAGTTCCGGACGGGGCCAGCGGTACGCGCGAGGTGCCGCGACGGCGGCTTCTATCAGGTCCCGGCCCGGTGGAGGTTTGCTTCTCCAGACGGTGGGAAACCCCACACCTAGCCGGAACGGTCCCCAGGCCGGACCGGCGGGCCAGGTCCCCGCTGGCGTACCGCCGCAGTGGCTGCGCGGACGGGAGACGGCCGGAGCGCGGCGACGCCTTTCGATGGGCGGCGCCGCGCGCTCGTGAACGCGACGCTTCGCGCACCCGGCAACGCACGCTTCACGCGCCCCGGCAACCAGAGCCACACCCGCCGGTCCCCGCGGTACCGGGCCGTACCGCGGGGACCGGGGGCCGGGCGTGCCGCCGCCCGGCCGGGGTGGGACGCCGGAGGCGGTGGTGTGCCGGCCCGACGTCGGAGCGAGCCTCCCGCCGGACGGCGGTCGACCAGGGTCAGGACGAGACGTGCAGGTGGAAGGCGCGGTCGGCGGGGGCGCCGGCGCTGTTCCAGGTCTGTACGAAGACCCCGTTGGCGTTGCCGGCCCGACCGACCACGGCGATCTCACCCGGCGGGGACGCGCCGACGCTCCCGGTCAGCCCGATGGTGGCGGTGTAGGCCGAGCGGGTGACCGGCTGAATGAAAATCACCTGGTACTGGCCGAGGGCCAGCCGGCTGCTGGAGACCACCCCGAAACCCCGGGCCAGGGTCCCGTTCGCGTTGACCACCGCGAAGTGGCCCTGGGCGGTCGCCGGCAGTCCGGCGGCGGTGGCCGGTACGGCCATCAGACCGACGTCCTCGGCGTCGGTGTCGAGGGCGGGGGGCTGTTCGGCGGACGCGTACTCGGCCTCGACGGACTGGGCGGCCTTGGCGGCGTCGCTGGTTTCGGACATGGTGGCTCCTTGCCTGTTCGGGCCGGGAGAACGGCCCGGAGGGAGTGGACGGAGGCTGGTGGCGAGCGGGCGGCTCCCCGGCCGGTGTGGACGGCGGCACCTCCGGAATCGACGTTACTCTCCGTTAGCGCTTGACCACAGTTAGTACGCCTGTCCGATCACGGACAACCGGCCGACCGATGGCGGAGTCGGCCAGCTCTTTGATAGACATCGATGCGAGCCGGGCACTGGATGAGTCGTACTCTCAGAAAGGCTCTCGCCATGCTCCGCCGCACGCTGCCCTCTACACTGCTCGCCGCCGCGCTCGGCCTGGCCCTGCTGCCGCTCTCGCCGGCCCCGGCACACGCCGACCCGCTGATTCCGCTCCCCCCGCCGGGCCAGCCGGTGGCCACCTCGGTCACCGCGACCGGCGCCACCCTGACCTGGGCCCGACCCGACGGACCGGTCTTCCGCTACTCCATGCAGCGCCTGGTCGACGGCGAGTGGCAGGGCTGGCTCTCCATGCCTGGCAACTCGGTGACCCTGGCCGGCCTCACCCCGGACACCGCGTACACGGTCGCGGTCCGGGCCGCCGCACTGGCCGACTCGGGGTACACGACGAGCCCGCTGTCCGAACCGCTCACCTTCACCACGCTGCCGGAGGAACCCGAAACACCGTCCGGCTTCGGTTGCACCATCGGCGTCACCGTCGACCGCTACGGCGGCTACCAGGTACGCGGCAACGTGACCTGGTCCGGCCCCGAACCGGCACCACGCTGGCGGATGGGCTTCACGATCGCCACCACCGTCGTCATCACCCAGGTCTGGAACGCCACCGTCCAACGCAGCGGCACCGCCGCCACCCTGACCCCGGCCGACTGGGACGGACCGACGGTCCCCCCGCCGCCCGGCGGCCCGTACGTCTTCGGGTTCTCCGGCCGGTACGTCGGGGCCTTCGTACCGCCGAGCGATTTCCGGATCGGCGACACCCGGTGCACCGCCGTCCACTGACCGTGCCGGCAGGACCCGGTACGCCGGGCCGTCGGTGATCGTCGCCACAGGCCGCCTCGCCGGGCCGGTACCGGCGAGGCAGCATGGACGGGTGGATACGAGGACAGCCCCGCGGTACGGCCCGCTGGCGGAACTCCTGGCCGGCGGCGACGTGACGGTGCTCAGCGGCGCCGGCCTGTCGACCGAGTCCGGGATCCCGGACTACCGGGGACCGAGCGGGGCGCTGCGCCGGCACACCCCGATGACGTACCAGACGTTCGTCGGTGATCCGGTGGCCCGACGCCGTTACTGGGCCCGCAGCCACCTCGGCTGGCGGCTGATGGCCCGCGCCGCGCCGAACGCCGGGCACCGGGCGGTCGCCGAGCTCGAACGGCGGGGTCTGCTCGCCGGCGTGGTGACCCAGAACGTGGACGGGCTGCACCAGGCGGCCGGGGCCCGGTCCGTCATCGAACTGCACGGCAGCCTGGCCCAGGTGACCTGTCTGGGCTGCGGCGACCGGACCGACCGGGAGACGCTGGACCGCCGGCTGCGCGCCGCCAACCCCGACTTCACGGCCCGGTACGACGGGGTCAACCCGGACGGCGACGTGGCGCTCCCCGACGCGGTCGCCGAGCGGTTCCAGGTGGTGGACTGTCTGGCCTGTCCGGGTGGTCTGCTGAAGCCGGACGTGGTCTTCTTCGGCGAGACCGTTCCAGCCGAGCGGGTCCGGGCCTGCTTCGACCTCGTCGAGCGGGCCCGACTGCTGCTGGTGCTCGGCTCGTCCCTGAGTGTGATGTCCGGCCGCCGGTTCGTGATCCGGGCGGCACGGCGGGACATCCCCGTGGTGATCGTCAATCAGGGGCCGACCCGGGGCGACGAGCACGCCTCGCTGACCATCGACGCACCCCTGGGCGAGGTGCTGCCCGAACTGGTCCGGCTCGTCGGCCCAGGCCGGTCCCCCGGTGACCACGACCCGGGCCGGTCCCCCGGTGACCACGGCCCGGGCCGGTCCCCCGGTGACTACCCGGCGGCGACCACCGTGCTCTCCGGCTGAGCCGGTGCGGTCGCGGCCAGCACCACCGCCACCAGCAGCAGCGCCGCGCCGGCCAGTCCGCCCACCCCGAGCCGGTCGTCGAGGACGATCGCGGCGAGCAACGCACCGACCAGCGGCTCCAGCAACACCAGCAGCGCGGCGGTGCCCGGCCGGACGGTGCGCAGCCCGCGGAAGTACAGCAGGTACGCCACCGCCGTCGGCCCGATGCCGAGGGCGAGCAGCAGCCCGACCGTACCGGGGTCGGGGCTGAAGCCGAGCCCGACGGTGCTCCCGGCCACCAACGCCACCAGCAGACCACCGGCGGAGAAGCCGAGTCCGGTACCGGCGAGGTCGTCCAGCGTCGCCACCGGCCGGGCTCCGACCAGGGTGATCGCGGCGAACCCGGCGGCCGAGACCAGGGCGAGTCCGGCACCGCTCAGCACCGCCAGCGTGCCGAACCCGCCGGACGGCAGGCCGATCAGCAGGGCGAGGCCGGCGAGCGCCACAGCGGTGATCCCCACGGCCCGCCGGTCGGCCGGGCGTCGGCCGGCGACCGCCTCGCCGGCCAGCACCAGTACCGGCGCGGCGCCGATGGTGACCAGGGTGGCCAGGCTGACCGAGGTCAGCGCCACGGCGGCGAAGTAGCAGACCTGGTAGACGGCGGCCAGTGCGCCGAGCACGACGATCCGGCTCCACGCCGGCCGCCCCTGCGGCAGTCGGCGGCCGGTGAGGAGGAGGAAGGCCACGATCAGCCCGCCACCGACGCAGAGCCGGTAGCCGGCCACCGCGACCGGGGACAGGTCGGCGTCCCGGCTCAACAGGCTGCCGGTCAGCCCGCCGGTCCCCCAGAGGCTGGCCGAGACGACCAACAGGGCCAGGCCGGTGCCGGGGCGGCGACGAGGGCCGGCCGGCGAGACGAGTGGATTCGGTGAGGTGTGCATGGACGTTCGCGCTCCTGCGACGAGAAGGAAGGTTGGTCGCGGAAGCGGGGCGTACCCGGGCTCAGATCATCCACAGTGGAGCAGCACGACGGCCGGATCGGCTCGACGCGCTGGACTGGTCGCCCCGCTCAGGAGCGCGGCGGCGGGGTGATCGGGAAGCAGCGGTGCACGGCGTCACTCTACCGTCCGGCCCGGTTGGACCGGACACGGTACGCGCTACGACAGCGCGGGGCGATGCGCGCCGGTACGTCCGCCGGCCCGGTGGACCGGGCCGACGGACGGAAGGACCGAGCGAGAGCGTCGAGACCCGGTGGCCTCAGAGCAGCGGCTGCTGCTCGGAGAAGCCGAACTGCACGGTTCCCTCGGCGTCCACCGCCGCGTCGAGGGCCTTGTCGTCGAGGATCTCGGCGGCCTGCGGGTCGAGGAAGACCCGGGCCCCGTCGCTGTCCACCACCTGGTCACCCTGGGCCGGGCTCTCGGCGAGTTCCAGGGTGAGCGAACCGGCGGCGAGGTCGCTGGCGATCCGCAGGCCGGCCCCGGTCGGCGCCTCCTGCTGCGCGGTGAGGTCCCGGATCACGAGTACGGCGTTCTCGGTCATGGTGAGCATGCAAACTCCTTGTGGATTTTCTGCGGTCGGCCGGCACGCCGCATCCCCCCGACGCGGGTGCCCCGTACCACCCCCGACACACCCGTGCCACGCACGTGACCGGCGGAGGATGGGGAGGCCTCGGACATGTGGCCAGCCCGTCATGGGGGCCGCGCGTGTGCGGCCAGGCTGGCGCCTTTGGCGTACGGCGTTCGGCGTCTCTCTCGAACTCTCGGCTGTGACAACAGGCCGTACTTGCCCTACGTTGCCGCTTCCAACCTGATTCGTCAACTCCGGTGAGCCGTCCGGCGTCGTGTGCTATGCCGCCCCGACGGGGACGGTGTCAGGTGGCCGCGACGGGTGCCGGCGCGCTGTCGAGCAGGCGCCGGATCTCGCGTACGGCGGCCCGCCCGGCCCGGTTCGCGCCGATCGTGCTGGCCGACGGCCCGTACCCGAGCAGGTGCACCCGCTCGTCGACGGCGACCCGGGTGCCGTCCATCAGGATGCCGCCACCGGGTGCGCGGAGTCTCAACGGCGCGAGGTGGTTCAGGACAGCCCGGAAGCCGGTGCACCAGAGGATCACGTCGGCCGCGAAGGTGTCGCCGTCGGCCCAGACCACCCCGTCAGGGACGATCCGGTCGAACATCGGAAACCGCCGCAGCACCCCGCTCTCGTGCATCCGGCGCAGTTGCGGGGTCCAGGGCAGTCCGGTCACCCCGACCACGCTGCCGGGCGGCAGGCCGACGCGTACCCTCGCCTCCACCTGTGCCACCGCGACCCGGCCCTGTTCCTGGCCGAACTCCTCGGCGAAGACCGGCGGGCGCCGGGTGACCCACCGGGTCGCGGCGGCGACCTCGGCGATCTCGGCCAGCAACTGCACGGCCGAGGTGCCCCCACCGACCACCACGACCCGGCGGCCGGCGAACTCTTCCGGGCCCCGGTAGTCGGCGGTGTGCAGTTGCCGGCCGGCGAACGTGGCCTGCCCCGGATAGACCGGCCAGAACGGGTGCCGCCAGGTGCCGGTGGCGTTGAGCAGTGCGCGGGTGGTCCAGGTCCCGGCATCGGTACGGACGTCGAGCCGGCCGTCGGGTCGGTCGTGCACGGAGTCCACGTTCACCGGCCGGTGCACCGGCAGGCCGAACTCCCGTTCGTAGGCGGCGAAGTACTCCGCGACCACCTCGGCGGCCGGGCGGTCCGGATCGGCGGCCCCGAGGGCGAGTCCCGGCAGGTCGTGGATGCCGTGCACGCCGGACAGCCGCAGTGTCGGCCAGCGTTCCCGCCACGCGCCGCCCGGACCGGCACCGCCGTCCAGCAGCACGTACCCGGTCTCCGGGGCGAGGCCGGCCCGGTGCAGGAAATAGCCGGCGGAGAGACCCGCCTGCCCCGCGCCGATCACCACCACGTCGACATCCCGACCGCTCACATCCGGCGACAACCACCGGGAGCCGCCGAAGGTTCCCCGAGCCGAGGTCTCGTCGCTCACACCGGAGGACGGCACGTTCCCGACACAGCCGAACCCTGGTCCGCGACGCCGACCGGTGGGAGGATCCAGACATGCGGATGCGTAGATTTTTTCCACGAACGGTGACCCGAGCGGCACTCGCCTTCACCATCACCGCCGCCGCGGTCGGCGGACTGACCGGACCGGCCGGACCGGCCGCCGCCGCCGAGCCGGACCCGGTGCTGAACAAGGCCGTCTTCAACCGGCCGACCGGCGCCGCCGCCGCACAGAACGCCATCTTCATCCAACTGGCCAGGATCATCGACCGGGTACCGGCCGGCGGCGAGATCCAGATGTCGTGGTTCGGCTTCGGCGTCACCGACGTGACGGACTCGGCGACCACCCCCGACCTGCCGGCCCGACTGCTGAACGCACACCAGCGGGGAGTGCGGGTCAAAATCATCCTCGACCACGAGCAGGTCAGCCAGAGCCCGTACCAGCGGCTGCTGCCGGTACTCGGGTCGAACGACACCGCCGGGTCGTACATCGTGCACTGCGCGGACCAGTTC
This sequence comes from Plantactinospora sonchi, assembly GCF_036422035.1. Taxonomy (NCBI): domain Bacteria; kingdom Bacillati; phylum Actinomycetota; class Actinomycetes; order Micromonosporales; family Micromonosporaceae; genus Plantactinospora; species Plantactinospora sonchi. The sequence continues at coordinate 401,311 of NZ_JAZGQK010000003.1, read as the reverse complement.
CCGAGCCAGGACCGGGGCTGCATCGGCACCCGACGGATCGACTACAGCACGTCCTCGGTCACCGCGTACAACCACAACAAGTTCCTGACCGCGTCGAGTCTGGTGCTCAACAACAGTTCCACCGTCGCCGACGTCGTCTTCCAGGGCTCGGCCAACCTCGGCTGGTGGGACGCGAACGAGGCGTACAACAACGCGGTGACGTTCAGCGACGCGACGACGTACCAGGCGTACCGGCAGTACTTCGCCGACCTGCGCTCGCACCGGTACAGCTCGACCGGGAACAACAACTACTACTGGGGTACGCCGACCGGGACGACGTACCGGGCGTACTTCTTCCCCCGCAGGGAACGGTCCGGCCAGCCGGTCAGCGACCCGGCCACCGACACCATCGTCAGCGTGCTCGACTCGGTGTCGTCCTGCTCCTACGACGACGCCGGCACCCGCCGCCAGACCGACGTACGGGTCAACATGTTCTCGTTCAACCGGCCCGAGGTGGCGAAGAAGCTGACCGCGCTGCGCAACGCCGGCTGCTGGGTCGACGTGGTCTACAGCGAGGCGAACGCCGGCGTACTGGACGCGCTCGGCAGCGACGTACAGGTCACCCGCTGCAACTTCAACGTCGGGCCGGGCCGGGACATCCGCACCCACAACAAGTACATGCTGATCGACGGGGCGTACGACGACGACATCGTGCCCCGGGTCTTCACCGGCAGCCACAACTACAACGTCTCCGCGCTGCGTCAGGCCGACGAGGCCATGCTGCGCATCATGGGACGCGGCATGCACGACGACTACCTGGCCGACTTCTGGCACGTCCGGGACACCTGCCGGGCCAACGGCGGCGCGGTCAGCTGACCGGTCAGGTGCTCGCCCCCCAGGTGTCAGGAAGGGGCCCTTCCTCTATCGAAAGCGATAATAAGGGCCCCTTCCTTGGAGGTGTACGCATGATCGAGGTCACCGGCCCGCTCGGCGAACGGTACGAGGAGGTGCTCAGCGCGGAGGCGCTGGACTTCCTCGCGGAGCTGCACCGGACGTTCGAACCGAGGCGGCGGGAACTGCTCGCGCTACGGGCGGAACGGGAGGCCGCGTTGGCGGCCGGTGGCACCCTGGGTTTCCTGCCGGAGACCGCGGAGATCCGCGCCGACCCGTCGTGGCGGGTGGCGGAGCCGGCGCCGGGGCTGGTCGACCGGCGGGTCGAGATCACCGGTCCGACGGACGCCAAGATGACCATCAACGCGCTGAACTCCGGGGCGAAGGTCTGGCTCGCCGATCTGGAGGACGCCAACACCCCGCTCTGGTCGAACGTCGTCGAGGGGCAGCTCAACCTCCGCGACGCGATCGCCGGCTACCTGCAGTACATTTCGCCGGACGGCCGGCGGTACCGGCCGCGCCCGGACGGCGAGCTGGCCACCATCGTGGTCCGGCCGCGCGGCTGGCACCTCACCGAGAAGCACATCCTGGTCGACGGCGAACGCCTCGCCGGTGCCCTGGTCGACTTCGGGCTCTACTTCTTCCACTGCGCCCGGGCACAGCTCGCCTCCGGTTCCGGGCCGTACTTCTACCTGCCCAAACTGGAGGGCCACCTGGAGGCGCGGCTCTGGAACGACGTCTTCGTCCTCGCCCAGGAGCGGCTCGGCATCCCGCGCGGCACCGTCCGGGCCACCGTGCTGATCGAGACCTTCCCGGCCGCGTTCGAGATGGAGGAGATCCTCTACGAGCTGCGCGAACACTCCGCCGGGCTGAACGCCGGCCGCTGGGACTACATGTTCAGCGTGATCAAGAAGTTCCGCACCCGGGGCGCCGAGTTCCTGCTCCCGGACCGGGCCGCGGTGACGATGACCGCGCCGTTCCTGCGGGCGTACACCGAACTGCTGGTCCGGACCTGCCACAGGCGGGGCGCCCACGCGATCGGCGGCATGGCGGCGTTCATTCCCAGCCGCCGCGACCCGGCGGTGAACGAGACCGCGTTCGCCAAGGTCCGCGAGGACAAGACCCGGGAGGCGAACGACGGCTTCGACGGCTCCTGGGTCGCCCATCCCGACCTGGTGCCGCTCTGCCGCGAGGTCTTCGACGCCGTACTCGGCGACCGGCCGCACCAGCTCGACCGGAGCCGCGACGAGGTACGGGTGGACGCGGCGGCACTGCTCGACGTCGCCGCCACCCCGGGACAGATCACCGAGGCCGGGCTGCGCAACAACGTCAGCGTCGGGATCCAGTACCTGGCGAGCTGGCTGCGCGGCTCCGGCGCGGTCGCCATCTTCAACCTGATGGAGGACGCCGCCACCGCCGAGATCTCCCGGTCCCAGGTCTGGCAGTGGCTGCACCACCACGTCACCCTCGACACCGGCGTCCCGGTCACCCGGGAACTGGTGGAACGGATCGCCGACGAGGAGATCGGCCGGCTCGGCACCGACCCGGCCGGGTACGCCGAGGCGCGGGCACTGTTCATGGAGGTCGCGGTCGCGGACGAATTCGTGGACTTCCTCACGCTGCCCGCGTACGAGAGGATGCCGTGAACGAGCTGTCCTGAACACGCCGGGCACGGGGACCGCGACACCGGATCGCGGGCCCCGGTGACGTGGGAGCGGAGGTCGGCGATGACCAGCAGCGACGACGTGACGAACGGCCGGCCGGACGAAGGGTCCGCCGGCACCGCCCAGGGGCCGCCACCGCGCGCCGCCGCCACGATCGCGCGGCTGGCCGCCGAGTTGCGTACCCGGCTCGGCCCCGACCAGGTGATCGACGACCGGGCCCGGCTGCGGACGTACGAGTGTGACGGCCTGGCCGCCTACCGCGTGGTACCGGCGCTGGTGGTGCTCCCGCACACCGCCGAGGAGTGCGCCCTGGTGGTCCGGGCCTGTGTCGCCGCCGACGTGCCGTTCGTGGCCCGGGGCTCCGGCACCGGACTCTCCGGCGGCGCGCTGCCGCACCCGGACGGGGTGCTGGTCGTCACCTCCCGACTGCGTGACATCCGGGAGGTCGCCCCGGGCGACGAGCGGGCGGTGGTCGAACCCGGGGTGATCAACCTCGCGGTCAGCCGGGCCGCCGCCCCGTACGGCTACTACTACGCCCCCGACCCGTCCAGTCAGCAGATCTGCTCCATCGGCGGCAACGTGGCCGAGAACTCCGGCGGGGCGCACTGCCTGAAGTACGGCTTCACCACCAACCACGTGCTCGGACTCCAGGTGGTGACGCCGGACGGCGAACTCGTCCGGCTCGGCGGGGCGGCACCGGACACCCCGGGTTACGACCTGGTCGGCGCGTTCGTCGGCTCGGAGGGCACCCTCGGCATCGCCACCGAGGTCACCGTACGGCTGGTCCGGCTGCCCGAGTCGGTGCGTACCCTGCTCGCCGCCTTCGTCACGACGGACGCGGCCGGTGCCGCGACCTCGGCGATCATCGCGGCCGGGGTGGTGCCGGCGGCGGTGGAGATGATGGACGCGCTCGCCATCGAGGCGGCCGAGGCGGCGGTCCGATGTGGATATCCGGCCGGCGCGGGCGCGGTGCTGATCGTCGAGCTGGACGGGCCGGCGGTCGAGGTGGCGGCCCAGTTCGCCGAGGTGGTGGCGCTCTGCCGGACGCACGGGGCGTTCGAGGTCCGGATCGCCGCCGACGAGGCGGAGCGGGCCCTGTTCTGGAAGGGTCGGAAGTCGGCGTTCGCGGCCGTCGGTCGACTCAGCCCGGACTACATCGTGCAGGACGGGGTGATCCCCCGGACCGCGCTGCCGGAGGTGCTGCGCCGGATCGCCGAACTCGCCGCCGAACGGGGCATCCGGGTGGCGAACGTCTTCCACGCCGGTGACGGCAACCTGCACCCGCTGGTCCTCTTCGACGAGACCGTCGACGGGCAGACCGAACGGGCCGAGGAACTGTCCGGGGCGATTCTCGACCTCTGCGTCGCGTACGGGGGGTCGATCACCGGGGAGCACGGGGTCGGGATGGACAAGGCGAGGTACCTGCCCCGGATGTTCACCGACGACGACCTCGACACGATGCAGCTGCTGCGCTGCGCCTTCGATCCCCGGTCGCTGGCCAACCCCGGCAAGATCTTCCCCACGCCCCGGCTCTGCGGCGAGGTGCCCGGCCGGCGCAAGGGTCCCCATCCACTGCAGGAGGCGGGTCTCGCGGAGGTGTTCTGACCATGCCCGGTACACCGAGTCCGCACGACGCGTCGCAGGGCGCCCTGTCCAATCCACCGAGTCCGCACGACGCGTCGCAGGGCGCCCTGTCCAGTCCAGCGAGTCAGCGGGACGTGTCGCCACGGGGTCCGCAGGACGCGTCGCCGCGCGCCCTGTCCGGTCCACCGGCTCAGCGGGACGGGCGGTCCGGCACCGACGGCGTGGCGCTGGTCCGTCCGGCCGGGCCGACCGACGTGGTCGGCGGCGTACCGGCCCGGTTCGTCGCCGCTCCCGAGACGACCGCGCAGGTCGCGGCGGTGCTGACCGCCGCCGCCGAACGAGGGCTGACCGTGGTCGCCCGGGGTTCCGGCAGCAAACTCGACTGGGGTGCCCCGCCCACCAGTCTGGACCTGATCGTCGACACCCGACGCCTCACCGGCGTGGTCGAACACGCCGCCGGGGACCTGATCGTGGTGGTCCGGGCCGGCACGCCGCTGGCCGAGCTGCGTCAGGTGCTCGCCCCGGCCGGCCAGCAGTTGGCGCTGGACGATCCGCTGCCCGGGTCCACCGTCGGCGGGGCGGTCTCGGTGAACACCAGCGGGCCGAGGCGGATGGGCTACGGCACGATCCGGGACCTGCTGATCGGGGTCACCCTGGTCCGCGCCGACGGTGTCGTCGCGCACGCCGGCGGCAAGGTGGTGAAGAACGTCGCCGGCTACGACCTGGGCAAGCTGGTCACCGGGGCGTACGGCACCCTCGGGCTGATCACCGAGTGTGCGTTCCGGCTGCATCCGGTACCGGCCGCGCAGGCGTACGTCCGCTGCCGGGTGCCGCTGGCCGGGGCGGGTGGGGCGGACCTGGTCGGCCGGCTGGTCACCGCCGTGCGGGCGGCGCAACTGGTGCCGGACGCGCTGGAGGTCGACGTCCCGGTCGCTGGACCGGTCGAGCTGGTGGTGCTGCTGGGCGGGACCACCGCCGGAGTGACCGGACGGGCCGAGGCGACCCGACGGCTGCTCGCCGCGGCGGCGGGGAGCGGCGACCGGGGAGACGGGGTGGAGATCGTGGTCGACACCGCGCCGCCGCAGTGGTGGTCAGGTTATCCGTGGTCGGCCGGTGGCACCGGGCTGAAGCTCACCGGGGTGCTCTCCGGCGTACCCGACCTGCTCGGCGCGGCCCGGAGCGTGGCCGAGCGGTACGACGTACCGATCCGGGTACGCGGCTCGGCCGGCACCGGGGTGCTGTACGCCGGGCTGCCGGCGGGGGCCGACCCCGACCGGGTGGCCCGGGTCGTGGAGGAGCTGCGCGGGGCGGCCGGGGCGGCCGGCGGGCACGCCGTGGTGCTGACCGCCCCCGACCGGGTACGCGACCGGGTCGACCTGTGGGGGCCGGTGGACGGGCTGGACCTGATGCGTCGGGTGAAGGCACGGTTCGACCCGGAGGCACGGCTGGCGCCCGGACGTTTTGTGGGAGGAATCTGATGGCCTCGACGGATGCGCGTGACCAGCCGGAACAGCCCGACCAGCGGGTGCCCCGGGATGTGCTGGGGCTGCTCGGCCCGACCAGTCCGGGGCCGGCGGTGTCGGGCGAGCCGGTTGTGTCGGGCCAGCCCGCTGTGTCCGGCCAGCCGGCGGTGTCGGGCGAGCCGGCGTTCGACGGGCACCGGCCGCCGCCGGCCGAGGTGGTCGCCGACTGTGTGCACTGTGGATTCTGCCTGCCCAGCTGCCCCACCTACCTGTTGTGGGGCGAGGAGATGGATTCGCCCCGGGGTCGGATCCACCTGATCGGCCAGGGACTGGCCGGCGAACCGCTCTCCCCGGCGATGGTCGAGCACTTCGACCGCTGCCTGGGCTGCATGGCGTGTGTGAGCGCCTGCCCGTCCGGGGTGCGCTACGACACCCTGATCGAACGGACCCGCCAGCAGGTGGAACGCCGGCACGACCGGTCGCCCCGGGAACGGGCCCTGCGGTCGGCGATCTTCGCCCTCTTCCCGTACCCGAGGCGGCTGCGGCTGCTGCGCGGGCCGCTGCGGGCGTACCAGGCCAGTGGGCTGCGTCGGGTGGTGGACCGGACCGGGCTGCTCCGCCGGCTGGCCCCGACCCTGGCCACCCTGGAGTCGTTGACGCCCCGCCTGACCCGGGCATCCCGGCCACCACGACGGGTTCCGGCGTACGGGCCACGGCGGGCCGTGGTCGGGATGCTGACCGGTTGTGTGCAGAGCGCGTTCTTCCCCGGGGTGAACTCGGCGACCGTCCGGGTGCTCGCCGCCGAGGGTTGCGAGGTGGTGATCAACCCGGAGCGGCAGGGCTGTTGCGGTGCGCTGAGCCTGCACAGTGGACGTGAGGAGGAGGCGCGCCGGTTCGCCCGTGACCTGGTCGACGCCTTCGCGGCCGAGCACCTCGACTACTTCGTGGTCAACGCGGCCGGCTGCGGCTCGGCCCTGAAGGAGTACGGCGACCTGCTCGCCGACGACCCGGCGTACGCCGAACGGGCCGCCGCCTTCGCCGCCCGGGTCCGTGACCTCTCCGAACTGCTGGTGGAACTCGGTCCGGTGGCCACCCGGCACCCGCTGCCGGTCAGCGTCGCCTATCACGACGCCTGCCACCTCGGTCACGCCCAGGGGATCCGCAGCCAGCCCCGGGAACTGCTGCGGGCCATCCCGGAACTGGAGCTGCGGGAGATCGCCGACCCGGAACTCTGCTGCGGCTCCGCCGGGGTGTGGAACGTGCTGAATCCGGAACCGGCGGCCAAGCTCGGCGACCGGAAGGCCCGGGACGTCCTGGCGACCGGGGCGAGTCTGCTGGTGACCGCGAACCCGGGCTGTCTGATGCAGATCGCCGCCGCCGTTCCCCGGGTCGCCGACACACCTGGTGCCGCGGGTTCACCGGGTGGCCGGAGTGTCGCGTTGGCGCACACCGCACAGGTACTGGACGCGTCGATCCGGCGCCTACCCGTCGAACGGCTGCTCTCCTGACCAGGTTTACATAGGTAGGCCACCCGCATATTCTGGCGATGTGACTATCCGGATGCGGGAACCGACGTACTTCATCCTGGCCGCGTTGCAGGCCGGCCCACTGCACGGGTACGCGATCATCAGCCGGGCCGGGGAGCTGTCCGGAGGGCGGGTGCGACTCGCCACCGGCACCCTCTACGCCGCCCTCGACCGGCTGGCCGGCGAGCGGCTCGTCCAGGTCGCCGACGAAGAGGTGGTCAACGGGCGGGCCCGCCGGTACTACGAGCTGACGGACGAGGGTCTGGCCGCCCTGCGGGCCGAGGCGGCCCGGATGGCCGAGGCCGCCCGGCTGGTCACCGACCACCCCGGCCAGTCCCGCGCCGTACGCCCGAAGGTGGCGCCGGCATGAGCGGGCGCGACGACGAGCTGGAGCGGCGCTACCGGCACCTGCTGCGGCTGTATCCCCGCTGGTACCACGAGCAGCGGGGCCCGGAGATGCTCGCGACGCTGCTGGAGACCGCCGGGCCGGACACCGTACGGCCGGCGTGGCGGGAGATCGGGCCGCTGGTTCTCGGCGCGCTCCGGACCCGGCTGGGGGCGACCGTGAGCGCGTCCCCGGGACGGCTCTGGCTGTCCGCGCTGCGGGTCACGGTCCTGCTGCTGACCGCGTACGCCACGGCGTACGCGCTCGGTTATGCCCTGGTGTCCGCCGCCACCTGGCGGGGCTCCCCGCAGCCGTGGCTCACCGCCCACCTCGACCACCTGGTCGCGGTGCTGGTCGGGACGCTGGCCCTGGTCGCGACCGCCACCGGCCGCTACCGTCGGGGTCTGCTGCTGGTCGCGGTACTGTCCACGGTCGAGCTGTGGATCCGGGGCTGGCCGCCGTTCGGGCCGCACACCTCGGAGTTCGGGGCCTGGCAGGAGGTGGTGCTGATGCTGCTGATGCTGCCGCTGCTCCGGCACCGACCCGCGCCGACCCGGCAGCCGCTCGGCTGGCTGCTCGCCATCCCGTTCGCCCTCGTCCTGCTGCCCAACGCGTTCTCGGTGTCGTACTACCTGGGCCCGGTCACGCTGCTGGCGGTCGGCGTCGTGCTGCTGCTCTGGTCGGCACTGGACGCGCGGGCGCCGGTGGTCGCCGCCGGCCTGCTGCTGCCGCCGGCACTGTCGCTGGCCGTCATGCACGCCGGCGGGGCGACCGGAGCGAGCGTCCTGCTCGCCGGGCACGTCGGCATCGTTGTCGTACTGGCCGGGATCGGCGCGGTACGGATCCGCCAGCAGGCCCGGCTGTGACCACCGGCCGTCCGCGCCCGGCCCGTCCCGGTGGCGACCGCCCCCTGTGCAGCGCTCGCCACCGGCCGTCGGCCGCCGTCGGTCGGGCTCAGCCCTGGTAGAGGCGGGTGGCGTACTGGGGGCCGTAGTAGCGCTCGAGTTCCTCCAGCGTCTCCGGGATCTCCTGCACCCGCTTGACGAGCTGCGCGTGTGAGGGCAGCACGTCCGGATGCCAGGTCTCCGGCTTCCAGAGCGCCGAGCGGAGGAACGCCTTGGCACAGTGGAAGAAGATCTGCTCGATCTCGACGACCAGCGCCAGCACCGGCCGGTGCCCCTTGACCACCATCTGGTCGAAGAACGGGGCGTCCGAGACCAGCCGGGCCCGGCCGTTGATCCGCAGCGTCTCACCCCGGCCGGGGATGAAGTAGACCAGCCCGACGTGCGGGTTGGCGAGGATGTTCAGGTAGCCGTCCGCGCGCCGGTTGCCGGGCCGCTCGGGTACGGCGATCGTGGTGTCGTCGAGCACGAGGGTGAAACCGGCCGGGTCACCCTTTGGCGAGACGTCGCAACTGCCGTCCGCGCCGGAGGTCGCCACCAGGCAGAACGGCGAGTTTGCCAGCCATTCCCGGTCGACCTCGTGCAGCCGTACGCGTTCCTTGGTCACCGCCCGGGGCATCGGCGCGCCGAGCAGCTCCCGCAACTCGACCTCGGACGTGATCTCCACCAGCCCGTTCCCGGACGTGGTTTCCACCAGCTCGGTCATAACCGCTCCTCCCCGTCGGTCGCCTGCGGCCAACCTACGCCCCGGCCTGGGGCGCGGTCACGGGGTTTGGCGGCGGTGAAATCGACGTCACCGACACCCCGACTGTTAGGAAGGGCCCCTTCCGCAACAAAAAGCGATAAGGAGGGGCCCTTCCTTACACCTCAGAAGGTGATCAGCGGGTCACCGACGAAGTCGGCGATGAAATTGACGAAGAAGAACCCGAAGAAGAGCACGTTGGCGATCAGGAGTACGTAGTGCCACGGGCGGGGCCGGGCCGGTCGGGGCAGCCGGCTGTTGAGGTAGATCAGCAGGAAGGGATAGATCAGCGCGCCGAGGTTGGACATGTTCGCCGACCACTGCACCAGGTTGACCGGCACCGCGAGGTGCAGCACCACCGCGATGATCACGAGCAGGACCAGCATGAACGGGTAGTAGAACTTGCGTGGGTCACCTTCCAGCAACCGGCGCAGCCGGGGACTGGTCGCGTGCGCGGCGTCGGTGCTGACCCGCACCATGCCCTCGAAGATGCCGAGTTGCGTACTGAACAGCACCAGTACGCCGATCAGCAGCATGCCGTAGAACATCAGCGGCCCGTAGTCGGGTTCGAGGGCGGTGGCGACGAACGTCGGTACGTCGGAGGCGGTCGGCACCGTGCCGGAGACCTGCACGGCGTGGGCCATCAGGATGGTCGGGAGCAGCATGCCGAGCATCGCTCCGACGAAGAAGATGCCCCACATGTCGGTGAGCAGCAGCCGGTACCAGCGCCGCCAGCGGGCCGCGTTGGCCGGGGTGTCCGGGAAGGTGACCCCGGTGGCGAGCAGTTCCCGCCGCTCGCCGCGCAGCCCGGAGAGGTAGCCGGTCCGGTGGCCCATGCCGTAGCCCTTGTCCCGGTAGTGGCCCATCACGTACCAGTTGAGGCCGGAGGCGAGGGCGGTGAAGCCGGCGAGGCCGCCGAGTTGGGTGGCGGTGATGCCGTCCGGTGGTGCGGCCGGGGTGACGAAGCCCCGGATCCCCTCCCACCAGATGTCCCACGGGACCACCAGCACGGCGACGACCAGCAGGACCACCAGGATGGTGCCGACCATCACCCAGTTGGCGAGTTCGAGGGCGCGGCTGATCCGCTTCGCCCCGGCGGCGATCAGGAAGACCAGCACCAGCAGTGCGATCGCCCAGAGCCGGGGTTCCTCGGCACCGGCCGGGGCGACCTCGCCGTGGATCAACGCGTACACGCCCTGGCCGGCCGAGGCCGCCCATCCCCCGGCGATGAACGCGAAGATGACGAGGAAGACCGAGGCGGGGACCCAGAGCAGAACGCCGGGCGGCACCCGTCCCCAGCCGACCACCGGGGCCTCGCCGGTGGCCATCACGTACCGGGAACACTCGATGTTGTAGAAGGTCTGCAGCACCGCCGAGACCAGGATGACCCAGCCGACGCCGACGAAGCCGAACTGGCCGACGGCCTGCGGCCCGAGCAGCCACTCGCCGCTGCCGATCGAGATGCCGAGCGCGATCAGGCTGGGCCCGAGCGCGTACATGAACAGTTCCCGTGGCCCGAGGCGACGGACCTTGAAGACCTCCTCGGGTTCGGGCAGGTCGGCGACGGCGAGCGCGGGACGGCTGGTACCGAGTGGGTAGGAGTGGACATCCGGAGCCTGGGTTGCTTCCGCCATGTGACGCCTCCTTGTGGGAGATCCCCCCGGACATCAATGGTCATCCACACGTAACTCCGAGGCAATGATCGACAGCCATCTAGATCGGTTGTTTCCGATCCGATCCGGCTGGTATCCAGTGGACAAAGCAGATTCACACCGATCGGGGAGGCATCGTGGGCGTACTGGACGGCAAGGGTGCGATCGTCACCGGAGGTTCTCGGGGAATCGGCCGCGCCGTCGTGGCGCGGCTGGTCGCCGACGGCGCCACCGTCGTCTTCAGCTACCGCGAGGACAGGACGGCGGCCGAGGAGGTCGCGAAGCGGTCCGCGGGCCGGGCGATTCCGGTACGGGCCGATGTCGGTGTCGACGCCGACGTGGACGCGCTCTTCGTCGCCGCCGACCAGCATCTCGACGGACTCGACATCCTGGTCAACAACGCCGCGATCGTCGGTACCACGATGATCGCGGACGTCTCCGACGAGGAGTACGACCGGACGATGGCGGTCAACGTCCGGGGTGTCTTCCGGGCCCTGCGGCACGCCACCGGTCGGATGCGCGACGGCGGACGGATCGTCAACATCTCCACCGCCAACACCGTGCTGGCCTTCCCCGGCATCTCGCTCTACGCGGCCAGCAAGGCGGCGGTCGAGCAGTTCACCCGAGTGGCCGCCAAGGAACTCGGTCCCCGGGGGATCACCGTCAACACCGTCTCCCCCGGCGCCACCGACACCGACATGCTGCGCGGCGCAAACAGCGCCGAGGTGCTCGAGCTGATGCGGTCGTGGAGTCCGCTGGGCCGGCTCGGCGAGCCGTCCGACGTCGCCGACGTGGTGGCGTTCCTGGTCGGCCCGGACGGGCGGTGGATGACCGGGCAGAACCTGCGGGCGACCGGCGGTCTGGCCTGAGCCACCGCCCCTGTTGGGATGAATTCCCTGGTCAGCGCGGTACTCATCGGTCCGGGTGTCGGGGTTGCGACAGCGGGTCGGGGCGGCACGGGGCACCGTGGGACGGACCGACCCCGACCCCGATCGGGTGTCCAAGCGCCCGCCGGCGTCATCCGGCGGGCGTACGGGCACCGCCTGCCGCGCACGGAGCCACGTCCGATCCAGGTGGAGCCGCATGCCGCTGCAGCGTCACAACACGTCCCCGGTACCGCGCCCGTCCGGGCTCGTCCCGCCGGTCCCCGACCTCGGCGGGGTCACCGAACTCCGGCTGCACGGGGTCGGCGGCACCACGCCGGAGAACCTGCTCGGCGACCTGGCACCGCAGCAGGTCTCCGGGGACCGGATCGCCGGCTTCTACCGGACGGCGGACGTGGCCGGCCGGCACGTCGAGGCGTACTCGTGGGGTGGGCTGACCTCGCGCAGCGGCGCCCGGGTGCTGTGGCTGCTGCTCTTCCCGTTCGCGCTGGCGAACGTGGCCGGCTGGATGTGCACGCCGGGCACCCACGCCAGCCCGGTCCGGTTCTGGGCACACCGGGCGGCGGTCCGCTGGGCCGCGCTCGGCCTCACCCTCAACCTGCTGCTGATCGTCGCGCTGACCGGGATGGAACTGCTCGGCTACCAGTGCGGTGGACAGCCCGCCTGCGCCGACGACACCTGGCCGGTACGGCTGCTGCACGCCGCGCCGCTCGCCGGATACCCGGGCCGGCGGATCCTGGCCGGCGCCGCGCTGCCGCTCGCCGTGGTCGCGCTGCTGGCGATCCTGGCGTTGCGCACCATCAACCGGTACGAGGCGGTCAGTCCCCGGCCACTGGTGGCCGGGACGGTCGCCGGCCACGCGGCGGACCGGCCGGCGGAGTCGACGGCCGGACCGGCCGGCGGCGTTTCCGCTGCGGGTGGCCCGGCCGGAGACGGGGCGGCCGGGGACAGCTCGGGTCGGTCCGGGCGACGGTCGGAGGCCGCGAGTCGGTGTGGGGTGAGTCTGTCCGACCCCCGCTTCTGGGACGGGCAGCGGAGCGCTCTCGACCTGGGTTACCTGCACCTCGCCGCCGGACTGGCCTTCGTCGCGGTCACGCTGGCGCACACCGTACGGGAGAGCGGGCGGCTCGCCGGAGCGTCGACCGCAGCCGCCGTGTCGGGTTGGCTCGCACTGCTGCTCGGCGGGCTTGTCCTGCTCGGCGCCCTGGTCCTCGTCGCGACGGAGCACCGTCCGGCGGCGGCACCCCGTCTGCTGCTCGGGCTCGGCGGTACGGCGGTCTGCGCCGCCGGCTGGTTCGCGGCGGTCCAACCAGCGTACGTCCAGCCGTTCGGCTACCTGCCCGGGATGCGTACCGTGGCCGAACTGACCCTCGGCGGCGTGTTCCTCTGCGTGCTGCTGGTGCTGGCGGCCGTCGTACCGGGCGGCTGGGTACGGGGCACCTTCCTGATCTTCGGGCCGTTCGTGGCGTTCACCCTCAGCGTCTTCTCGCTCAACGTCGTACTGGTCGGCATGATGACCCGGGTCGCCGCGCTGACCGCCGAGGTGTCGAACCGGGCGCATCTGCCGAACGGCCCGCCCGGCCGGGTCGAGCTGTACGTCTACCCGGTCGTCGGCACGCTGGTGCACTACCTGACCCTGGTCCCGGTGGCACTGATCCTGATCTTCGTGTGCTACGAGTCGGTCAGCTACGTACGGGCCGGTCTGGACCCGGTGGCACGGGCCCGGATTCTGGCCTGGTACCGGGGACAGCGTCCCCGGCCGGAGACCGAGCCGGACTGGCAACGCGACGCGCTCGACGACGCACGGCGTGCCCGGCCACGTCCCGGTGCGAGGCGCCCGGCCCGGACCACCGTCCTGGGTTGGATCTCGGTGGACCGGATCGGACTGGACCGGATCCGACTGGGCCAGGCGGGATCCGGGCGGTCCGGGGCGGGCCGGCCGCGCCTCCGCCCGATCCGGTCGGCCCGGAGAATCATCGGCCGGCTCCGCTTCCAGTTCCGTCACGGCGGGATCGGCCGGGGCTGGGTGGCCGGGATCGCCCGGGCCCGCCGGTTCGCCCGGATGCCCCGGGACCTCGACAAACTGCTCACCGCGATGGCGACGGTCGGTGCGGTCCTGCTCGCCGTGGTGCTGGTCCGCTACTGGCTCCACGGCAGGATGCCGTGGAGCACCCAGTGGACGGTCACCATCGGGAGCTGGCTCGCGGCCAGCATCCCGGCCGTGGTGATCGTCGTACTCCGTCAGGGCTGGCGCGACCTGCACAGCCGCCGCCGGATCGGAGTGCTCTGGGACGTCCTCACCTTCTGGCCCCGGGCCTACCACCCGCTCGCGCCGCCCTCGTACGCCGAGCGGGCCGTGCCCGAGCTGCAGCAGCGGCTGTGGCGGCTGCACGACAGCGGCGGACGGGTGGTGCTCGCCGCACACAGCCAGGGCACCGTGCTCGCCGCGGCCGCCCTGCTGCAACCCGACAACCGGCCACCCGACAACGCGGTGGCCCTGGTCACCTTCGGCTCGCCGCTGACCACCCTGTACGGCTGGGCCTTTCCGGCGTACTTCAACGAGTCGGTGCTACGTCGGCTCGGCCCGACCGGCGACGACGCCGACTCCCCGGTGTACGCCTGGCGCAACTTCCACTACCGGACCGACTACATCGGCGGACCGGTCTTCGAACGGGGACACCCGGCCAGGATCGACGTGGAGCTGCCCGATCCGGCCACCAACTGGTACATCCACGGCCAGCACCCCCCGGCGCCGAGCCGGCACTCCGGCTACTGGGTGGACCCGGCGGTGTGGCGTACCGTCGACGACCTCGCCGAGCGGATCGCTTGGGCGCCCGCTGGGACCGGTGGGATTCTCCCGCCCGCCGAGGGGAGCACGCGGATCACGTCGGCGCCAGCGCCGGCTGACGGATGACCTGAGCGTCAGGGGCCTTCTTCCGTCCGGTAACGGCCACAGTGCCCAGGTCATCGATGCCGACCAGCGCACTGACGATGCCGGTGTGGCGCCGTCGCCCCCGCTGACATCAGACGTCAGCGAGACGTAAGCAGAAGTGCAGGCCCTGCCGGCAAGCTGGCGCCAGAAACGACCGGTTGTCCGACAGGGGAGGCTACAAATGCACGGAATGAAAAGACTGGCGGTATCGCTGGTGTTGGCGGTCACCACGATTTCGGGAACGGCTCTGGTCAACGCCGCCCCAGCCGAGGCCCGTATCAACGCGCCGTACCTCAGCTCGGGATCGACCGGCAGCGGCGTCTGGTGTGTCCAGCGCATCCTGAACCGGTGGTTCGGCGAGAAGGTGCTGGTGGAGGACTCCCAGTACGGGCCACGAACGGCCGATGCGGTCACCTATTTCCAGGTGGTCCGCGGCATCGGCGTCGACGGAGTGGTGGGCCCGCAGACCGGCAACCACCTTCTCGCCGTCATCACCGACGACGCGTACTGCTACCGCTTCCTGCCGACGACCTACTGAGGTGACACGGCACGAGTGAGGTTCCGGCGGGGGAATTCCTGGCCCCCGCCGAATCCACCGGAGGCCACCACGATCAACAGCAGCGTCTACGCCCGCTACCGCCTCCCCGCGTTCCGTCTTCCGCGTCTGATGGCGGCGGGACGGTTCGCCGCGACCGCGGGTTCCGCGTTCGCGCACAGAACAAGATCACGGACCTTGTGCGGTTGTCGTCGGCACAGCGCGACGGCGGCACAACCAGGGTCCGCTTCCGGTCGGCGGTCCTCCGGCGCCCCGGCAGCGGACGAAATCTCGCGTTCGGCATCCGACGCCGTACCACGATCATAGGCTTGACCTGCGGTTTTCCCATTTTCCGGGTGAGCCGAGCCGACCGATCGGTGGTCGAGATGCCACACCGCGCCAAACGAACGTCCCACGGAATCCAGCGGTCCGAGCAGTGGGAGCAGCCGACGCCCCGGCGCATCGGCAGGGAATCCCGGGCGGCTCCCGCCGTGCTGCCGCTGCCGCGTACCGGCCGGGCCGTCCTGCTCAAGACGCTGGCGACGGCGGCCCTGCTCGCCGCACTGTTCTGGGCCGGACGGGCACACCTGCGCGCGGGCCGGCCCGACTCCTGGCTGCTCACCCCACTGGACGGGCTGGCCATCGCGGTCGGCGGCGACGGGCCGCACCCGGCCCGGCAGCGGATCGGGCTGCTGATCCTCACCCTGATCTGCTTCGCCGCCTGGCGACACCACCGCCGGGTCCGGCTCGCCTACCACCCCGGGCCGGTGGACGTCCACGAGTTCACCGACGCGACGGCCGACCGGAGCGCACCGGTGGACGACCTGAAGAGCCAGTTCTGCCAGCGCCTCTCCGAGACACACATCTATCCCCCGTACGCCGGGCCGGCCGACCCGCCGCCGGAGAGTTTCCTCGACGTGGCCAGCGGCGTCGACCCGAAGACCACCAACCCGATCGCCATGCTGCTGCAGATGCTGCCCCGACTCTGGCCGAAGGTCGGTTACCGGGTCACCGGGGTACTGCAGAAACGTACCCAGGAGCCGTGTTTCGGCGTCTCCGTCACGGTCACCTCGTTCCTCGGCGGTGGCCGGAGCGCGATGAGCACCCAGTGGGGCGGCACCTGGGAGGAGGCGACCCGGCGGACGGCGTACTGGGTGCTGGCCACGATCCTGCCGGTGACCCGGCTGGGTCGGGCGGCGCCGTGGCGGAACTGGTGCGGCCGGGAGATGCCGGCCGACCTCTTCGCCGCCTACAACAAGGGCAAGGAGTTGCAGGACCGTCGACAGTTCGACGAGGCGCTCTGGTACTACGCCGAGGCGCTCAAGCTCGACCCGTTCAACGCCGACCTGCGGGTGATGGTGGCGAGCGTGCAGGAGGAGATGGGACTGTTCCTGGACGCGCTCGACACGTACCAGTCGGCGCTGGTCCTGCGCGAGCAGGGCGGTTGGTACGACGACCATGTCTGGACCACCCGCACCGACCGGCTCCGCCACCCCCGCCGGCACCTCCTCGGCACGCTGCGCTACCTGCGTCGCCGACCCGACTCGATCAAGCTCCGCTACCAGTACGCCTGCACCCTCGCCTACACGGAGCGGACGGTGCACCAGTGGTTCAAGTCCGACGGGGTCGGCGACCGGGAGAAGGTACGCCGACAGATCCGGCAGCGGCTGGAGAAGGCCTTCGTCGACCGGTACTGGCCGGTGGCGGTGACCTTCGCCGAGGCACCCGGCGAGGCGGCGGCGAAGGAGTGGCTGCGCCGGGCGCTGCGGGAGTTCCCGGAGGCGACCACGGTGGTGTTCCAGATCGCCGCCGCGCAGGAGCTGTACCGGCTGCGGGAGGACGCGGTGCTGGCCTGGTTCGTCCGGGCCACCCGCTCCGAGGCGACCCATTCGGCACTGCTGCTGCTCCGGGACGTCTGGGCCCCGCTGCGGCTGGCAAAGGCGTGGCACGACTGGGCCGTGGCCGGCTGGCCCCCGGTGGGCCGGGACCCGACCGGGCCGTTCGACGACGGAGGCTGTCTCGCCGACTGGTGGCGACGCGGGCCACGGCGGCGGGCCGGCACGCTGATGCGGGAGTGGCCGTGTGGCGGCGTACTGCTGGACCGGGCGATCCACCAGGCCCAACGGCGCCGGTGGCCGGTTCCGCTGCGGTCCTTCGACTTCTACAACGCGGCCTGCACGTACGGCTTCGCGCTCAAGGGGTACTTCCCGGACCCGGACGGCACCCCGCCGCGACCGGTCTCCGCCGCCGGTCGGGCGCTCGGGCTGGGTCGCCGGCTGATCTCCGACGCGCTGCCGCTGCCCCACCCGCCCCGCTGGCCCCGACGGCCGTCCGCGCCACCGGCCGACCCGGCCACCGGGGGCGCCGGCTGGTGGACCCGCACCGGTACGACGGACGGCCCGGCCCCGTCCAGCGGCGGCGGTACGGTGCCGACCGCCGGTGGTCCGGTCGGGAACGGAAGTCCACATCCGCTGCCGCCGCCGGTCGCGCCCCTGGTCGAGAAGGCGGTCGAACAGCTGCGTGCCGCGCTGACCTGCACCGAGAGCGGAGTCGCCGCCGACCGGCTGCGGCGGTGGATCCTGAGCAGCGAACCGGACCTGGCGCCGCTGCGCCGGCTGCAGGACTTCGGCTACTTCGAGGAGGAGGTCTATCCCAGCCTGCGGGTCGTCTTCCCCCGCCCGGACAAGCCGATCAACATCCGGATGTCGGCGTACGCCAAGCAGCTGATCTGTCAGGGTGCGGTGCTGCTCGAACAGACCTGGCACGACCGCGCCCTGCCGCCGCAGACCGCCGACCCGCACCTGCTGATCCGCTGGCTCGACCTGGACGCCGAGACCTGGGAAACGCTCTGCCGGATCGCCCTGGACCACGCCCGCTACTGGCGGGACCGGGCCGAGTTCATCCGGCTGCTCCGCCGGGCGGTCGACCCGATCCGGATCGCCGAGGCCCGGTTCCCCCCGGAGATCCCGCGCTTCGACGACCTGGTGCTGTCCGGCGCGGACCGGCTGGTCGGCGACGGCACCCGCGCCGAGGAGAACATCGAACGGTTGGCCCGGTTCAACATCGCGCTGGTCGACCGCAGACTCGACGCGATCTACCAGACCGTCGCCGAGCACGCCGGGGACGGCAGCCTGCGGGCCCGGCGGCGACTGTCCGGGATGGACTTCCGGGGCGAGGCGCTGCGCGGCGACGAGACACAGCAGATCTGCACCCGGCAGGCGGGGCGGTGGCATCAGGTGGCCGAGCGGATGCGGGAGAACGGTCCGGTGGTGGACGTCAGCGGTCTCAACGTCCTCGAACCCCGGACCTGACACCCGCCAGGCAGCTGACCTCAGACCAGGTCGGCGTCGTGGACGAGCAGTGCCACCTGGACCCGGTTGTTCAGCTCCAGCTTGGTCAGCAGCCGCGAGACGTACGCCTTCACGGTGGCGACGCTCATGAACAGTTCGGCGGCGATCTCGGCGTTGGACCAGCCCCGGCCGATCGCGACGGCGACCTCACGTTCCCGCTCGCTGAGCCCGGCGACCCGCCGTACCGCCCGGTTCCGCCGGAGGTCGGCGTCCCGGCGGCCGGGTGTGCCGGGGCCGGTCACGTGTGCGATGAGTCGACGGGTGACCGTCGGGGAGAGGGTCGCCTCGCCGGCGGCGACCCGACGGACCGCCTGGACGATCTCCGCCGGTGGGGTGTCCTTGAGCAGGAAGCCGCTGGCCCCGGCCCGCAGTGCGCGCAGCACGTACTCGTCGGCGTCGAAGGTGGTCAGCACGAGCACCTGCGGCGGGTTCGGCGTACGGCGTACCGCCTCGGTGGCGGCCAGCCCGTCGACCCGG
The DNA here is from genome assembly GCF_036422035.1 of Plantactinospora sonchi. Taxonomy (NCBI): domain Bacteria; kingdom Bacillati; phylum Actinomycetota; class Actinomycetes; order Micromonosporales; family Micromonosporaceae; genus Plantactinospora; species Plantactinospora sonchi. Next base: position 382,345 of record NZ_JAZGQK010000003.1, on the reverse strand, counting down.
GGCATCCGGATGTCCATCAGCACCACATCGGGTCGGTGCGTGGCGACCGCGGCGGGCACCTCGCTCCCGTCGGTGGCCTCGCCCACCACCCGCAGTTCGGGTACGCCGCCGAGGATCATCGACAGGCCGGCCCGGACCAGCGCGTCGTCGTCGACGATGAGGACCCGTACCGGCGCCGGCCGGTCCGGTCCGGGGGTGGCCGCGGCGTGCGGGTCGGTTGTCACGACGGCCACGGTAGCCAGGCGGTCAGCCGGAAGTCATCCGAGTCGGTGCGGCCGTGCTCCAGCCAGCCACCCAGCAGGGCGGTCCGCTCGGCGAGCCCGACCAGGCCGGTGCCGGTCCCGGGGAGGCGGGGTTCCGCCGGCCCGCGCACCGGCCACCGGTTGCGGACCTCCACGGTGAGGCCGAGTCCGGGCCGGCCCCGGGCGATCACCGTGACCGCGGTGTCCGGCGCGTGCTTGCGGGCGTTGGTCAGGCCCTCCTGCACGATCCGGTACGCCCCCCGCCCCATCCCTACCGGCGCGCCCTCGGCACCGGTCAGCTCGGTACGCAGCTCGACCCGCATCCCCGCGTCGCGGGACTCCGCCACCAGCGCCGGCAGGTCGGCGAGGGTCGGCTGCGGTCGTTCCGGTACGCCGCGGGCCGGCTCGGCGGTCTCCGGGGTCGGGGCGTCGGCGGGCGGCGTCACCGGCGGGTAGGGCGGATCGGGGCCGTACTTGAACCGCACCCTGGCCGAGGCGTCCGAGCCGTACCTGACCGGTGGCGTCCGGTCCGGTTCCTCGTCGAGGTCGGGCGGGTCCTCCCGGAGCACGCTGATCACCTCGCGGAGCTCCTCCAGCGCCTGGTGGGCGTTGGTCCGGATCACCCCGGCCGCGCGGGCGATCTCCTCGCTCGACGCGTCCGGGCGGAACTCCAGCGCGCCGGCGTGCAGGCTGAGCAGCGAGATCCGGTGCGCGAGTACGTCGTGCATCTCCCGGGCGATCCGGGTCCGCTCCATCCGGCGGGCCGCCTCGACCCGTAGCCGCTGCTCGGTCTCGGCCCGGATCGCCCGGTCCCGCCAGGAGTGCACGAGCTGCCGCCGGGCCCGGACGAACATGCCCCAGGCCAGCACCGACCCGGTCAGCACGACGGTGAGCACCATGCCGACCAGCCGCCCGTCTGCCGGATCGGTGTGCAGATACTCGTAGAGCAGGCCGGCGCCGAACTGGGCGGCGACCAGCGGGCCGGAGATCGTCAGCGGGCGGTGCACCACCACGGTGAAGACGATGATCATGATGGCGAACGCCGACGGGGTGGAGACCACCGCCACCGGCAGGGTGATCAGGGCCAGTGCCACCGGCCAGCGTCGGCGTGCCCAGATGGCGAGGCAGAGCGCGGTGGTCACCACCATGTCGATCCCGAGCGCCAGCTCCGAGTCGACCCGGTCGGCGACCAGCGCCGGCTGTGGTCGTAGCACGTCCCAGAACGCGATGACGGCGAACCCGGCGGCGATCAGGAAGCAGAGCGTGTCGACGACCCAGTCCCGGGTCGACCGGCGGGGACGGCGGCCGGCGGCGGTGAGCGGATCCGCGGTCAGGGTCGCCGGCAGCAGCCAGGGGTGCTCGGGCCGGACCGGAACCGCGCTCATCACGCCATGTTACGGACCGGCGTATCCGATCTGACAGCTACCAAAGTCGAGGTCCGGGGGTGGCCGAAAGTCGCGCCCGGAGATGGCCGACGGTCACTGGACGTCGACTGCCGGCCGCAGCGCCGGACCGGGCCGGACCGGCACGCTGGACGGCATGATCAGCGTCGAACGCCTGAGCAAACGGTACGGCGGGCACACCGCCGTCAACGACGTCTCGTTCACCTGTGCGCCGGGCACCGTCACCGGCTTCCTCGGGCCGAACGGGGCCGGCAAGTCCACCACCATGCGGATGATCTGCGGATTCACCCCGCCGACCGCCGGTACCGCGACGGTCCACGGGGTCGACTACCGCCGGTTGCCGAATCCGGGACGTGAGGTCGGGCTGCTGCTCGACGCCGGGGCGATGCACCCCGGGCGTACCGGACGGGAGACGTTGCGGCTGTCGGCGCAGGTCATGGGGGTGCCGCAGCGCCGGGTCGACGAGTGCCTCGACCAGGTCGGTCTGAACGCGGTCGCGGCGAAACGTCGGGTACGGGCGTATTCGCTCGGCATGCGGCAGCGGCTCGGCCTGGCGCAGGCGCTGCTCGGCAGTCCCCGGGTGCTGATCCTGGACGAGCCGGCGAACGGGCTCGATCCCGAGGGCATCTTCTGGATGCGTGGCCTGCTGCGCGACTTCGCCGACCGGGGTGGCACGGTGCTGCTCTCCTCACACCTGCTCCGCGAGGTCGAGGCGGTGGCCGACCGGCTGGTGGTGATCGGCGCCGGCCGGGTGGTGGCCCAGGGCAGCAAGGACGAACTGCTGGCCGGCGCGGGTACGGCGGTCCGGGCCCGGGACCCGCAGGCGCTGCGGGCCGCCCTCGACCGGGCCGGGCTGCCGGCCCGGTCCGGCACAGACGGCGCGCTGCTCGTCGACGCCGAACCCGGGGCGGTCGGACAGGCCGCCGCCGACTCCGGCGTGGCACTGCTGGAACTACGTCCGGCGGAGAGCGCCGGCCTGGAGCAGATCTTCCTGACCCTGACCGCGGGCGATTCCGTACGGGAGGCCGTGAAATGAGCGCCGACACCACTGGGCCGTCGACCGGAACCCGTCCCGGGATCCGACACCCGGGGACGCACCGGGACGGGTCGGAGACCTCGGCCGGGAGCGGGGAGGAGTTGGCCGGCCGGCACCCGTCGCTGCTTCGACTGGCCGCCGTCGAGCTGCGCAAACTCGCGGACACCCGGGCCGGCTACTGGTTGCTGATCATCATCGCTCTGCTCTCGGCCGGCATCGTCGCGGTGATGCTCTTCTTCAGCCCCGACGCCGACCAGCGGTTCGAGAACTTCTTCGCGCTCGCCCAGTTCCCGGTCGGGATTCTGCTGCCGATCCTCGGCATCCTCCTGGTCACCAGCGAGTTCTCCCAACGTACCGTGTTGACCACCTTCGCCCTCGTCCCGCAGCGGCACCGGGTGGTCCTCGCGAAGCTGGCCGCCGGCACGGTCGCGGCCCTGGTCTCGGTGCTGGTCAGCGTGGCCACCTCGGCGGCCGGCACACTGCTCGCCACGCTCGGCGGCGACCCTCCGCAGGCCTGGTCCACCAGTGGCTCGGCGATGCTGGGCGCGGCGGTGTTCCAGGTGGTCGGCGTGTTGATGGGGATCGCGTTCGGCCTGCTGCTGCAGAACACTCCGCTGGCGATCGTGCTCTCCCTGGTGTTGCCGATCGCGTGGTCCACGCTCGGTGGCATGGTCAGCGGGCTGCGTACCGCCGCCGGGTGGCTGGACACCGGAATGACCACCGCCCCGCTGATCGAACCGCCGGGCGCCGGCGAGCTGGCCGGCGGCGAGTGGGCCCGGCTCGGCGTATCAGTCGCGGTCTGGGTCGGGATTCCGCTGGTCGCCGGGCTGGTCCGGACGATTCGGCGCGAGGTCTCCTGAGATGCCGGCCCGCGAGGGTACGACCAACGGAACCCCGCCGGCCGGCAGCACGGCGCCCAGCGGCGGTAGCGCGCCGGCTGCCCGGCCCGGCGACGCAGCGGCGGCACCGGACGACGCAGCATCCAGCGGCGGTGGTGCGCCGGCCGCCCCGCCCAGCGCCACGGCGGCGGCACCGGACGAGGCAGCGACCGGCGACGGTGGTGCGCCGGCCGCCCCGCCCAGCGACACGGCGGCGGCACCGGACGACGCAGCGTCCAGCGGCGCAAGCGCGCCGGCTGCCCAGCCCGGCGCCAGCGCCCCCGGGGATCCGCCCGGTGGCGGGGAGCCCGGAAGCCCGGCCGCCGACAGCCCGTCGGCGTCGGGCGGGCCATCGACCGTGGTGGCCGAGCCGACCGTCGTCGTGGCGCTGGTCTGGAGCCTGTTCCCCCTGATCGGCGCCGGTGCCGGCTGGCTGCTGCGGTCCGCGGCGGACTGGCTGGAGTCGATGCGCTGGGTGCCCTGGCGCTGGGCCTTCAAGGTGGTCGACTCGGTGGAGGAGCCGTGGACGACGGTCACCGCGCTGGTGCTCGGCGCGGTCGCCGGGTTGGTCGTGGCCGGCATGGCCGCCGCCGAACGGCTGACCGTCACCGTCTCCGACCGGGCGGTCCTCCTGGTACGGGGCGACAGCCGGCGGGAGGTCGTCCGGGAGCGGATCACGGGCGCCTTCCGGGACGGCAAACAGCTCGTCCTGCTCGGACCGGTCGCCGAGGAACTGGCCCGCGAGTCGTCCGACCTCGGAGCCGACCAGCTGCGTACGGCGTTCGAGGCGCACGGCTACCGCTGGCATGCCGAGGGTGATCCGTACCGGGACGAGTGGCGACGCTGGACCGAGGGTGCCCCGGGGTTGCCGCCGGGGGCGGACGCGCTGCTCAAGGTCCGACAGCGGGCGGTGGACAAGAATGATCGTCGGGACCTGGTCGAACTGCGGGACGAGTTGACCCGACTCGGCGTGGTGGTACGCGAGAAGGACAAGCGCCAGTACTGGCGCCCGACCCGGCCCGGCTGACCGACGGAACGCCGCCGCCCGGTGCCCGGGCCGAGCAGCGCGGCCGGGACGCCGCCGCCCGCCTCGCCCGCGCACGGCGTCCGACCTGGCCGGGGCGCCGTTCTCGGTGTGCCGATCACGACAGCGGCGGTTCGTTGCCGCCGTTTCCGACCCGGCAGTAAGTTTCCACAGATGAGCCTGCAGCGCACCGTGGACCCGGATCAGGTGGGTTTCGACCCGGCGAGACTGGCCCGCGTGGACAGCCACTTCGCCCGGTACGTCGACGCGGGCCAGTTGGCCGGTTGGCAGATCGTGGTGACCCGGCGCGGCGAGGTCGCGCACGCCTCGACGTACGGGGCGCGGGACGTCGAGGCGGGCCGGCCGGTCGACCCGGACACGCTGTGGCGGATCTACTCGATGACCAAGCCGGTCACCTCGGTCGCCGCCATGATGCTCTGGGAGGAGGGGCGGTTCCAGCTCACCGACGAGATCAGCCGCTGGCTCCCGGAGTTCGCCGACGTACGGGTCTACGACAGGGGTTCGGCGCTGAAGCCGTACACGGTGCCGGCGGTCGAACCGATCCGGGTCTGGCACCTGCTCACCCACACCGCCGGGCTGACCTACGGCTTCCTGCAGACCTCGGTGGTCGACGGGCTCTACCGGGCCGCCGGATACGACCTGTACCCGCGTCCGGGCTGTGACCTGGCCACCGCCTGTGCGGAGCTGGCCCGGCTGCCGCTGCTCTTCCAGCCCGGCACGGCCTGGGGCTACTCGGTCGCCACCGACGTGCTCGGCCGGCTGGTCGAGGTGGTCTCCGGCCAGTCGCTGGACACCTTCCTCGCCGAGCGGATCCTCGGCCCGCTCGGCATGACCGACACCCGCTGGTGGGCCGAGGGCGCCGACGCCGAGCGGCTGGCCGCCTGTTACGCCCCGCATCCGATGACCGGTCAGGCGGTCCGGTACGACCAGCTCGGCCACCACGCGCTGCAGAAGCCGGACCTGCTCTCCGGCGGCGGTGGCCTGCTCTCCACGGCGTCCGACTACCACCGGTTCACCCAGTTCCTGCTCCGCGGCGGCGAACTCGACGGGGTACGCCTGCTCGGGCCGCGTACCGTCCGGTTCATGACCCGCAACCACCTGCCCGGTGGGCAGGACCTGGGGCGGCTCTCCACCGGTGGCTTCGCCGAGACCACCTTCGACGGGATCGGCTTCGGGCTCGGTTTCGCGGTGGTGCAGGATCCCGTGCCGAGCCGGACCCCGAGCAGTGTCGGCGAGTACTACTGGGGCGGCGTGGCGAGCACGGCGTTCTGGGTCGACCCGGTCGAGGAGGTCACCGGCCTGCTCTTCACCCAGCTCGTGCCCTCCAGCACCTATTCGCTGCGCGCCGAGATGCGCCAGCTGGTCTACGCGGCGCTGGTCGACTGAACCGACCACCCCCGCCGGCCGGACGACCGCCAGCGGGCGGACGGGGTTGGCGCGGCCGGAGTACCGTGCGCGGTGATCGCAGCATCCGGGGGGAGGGCGTGGCGGTGAGGGCGAAACGGGTAAGTCTGCTGGATATCGGGCTCGACTCGTCGTTCGACGCCGCGATGACGTTCGTCCAGTCGACGTTGCAGAACATCAACGCCGAGCACGCACGACCGATCGTCGACATCGACTTCGTCCGGTCGCGGGACCCGGACACCGTGCTGACCGCGTTCACCGCCTCCTGTGACGTACTGCACGTGATGGCGCACGGTGACCACAGCAGTACGCCCACCTTCGCCAGCAGCGACGGCCGGACGAAGATCTCGCTGGAGGCGCTCGGCGAGGAGGCGGCGAGTCGGGGTCGGGGCATCTCGGCGCACGCGATCCTCGCGGACGGCTGCAAGACCGGCACCGGTGCCTGGCAGAAGGCGGTCCGGGACTGTCTGCAGGGTGAGGTGACCTACATCGGCACCTCGGCGCAGATCGGCTGGCACGAGAGCGGGGTGTTCTGCTCGGCCTTCTACGGCGCGCTGTTCCGCAACCGGGGACGGGGCATGACTCCCGCCGAGCAGGCCCAGGACGCCGCCGAGCGGGCCATCGAGGCGTACACGCTGCTGACCGACCGGAACTGTCCGTTCCGGGTGCTCACCCTCACCCCGAGCCGGTGGGCCCGGATGGCTCTGGCCTGACCGCGACCGGGCCGCCTCACCGGCCGGCGCGGGGCGGGGCCACCCGGGAGAACCGGGTGCCGGAGGTCGAGCGGCGCGGCGCCGGGATGTTCAACCGGGACACCGTCGGCAGGGTGATCGCCTCCTGCCAGTGCGTCAGCATCGGCAGTCGTTCCCAGCCCACCTCGCGCAGCCGCGAGCTGGCGGTGGCGCAGCGGGCCCGCCAACTCCACTGGTTGAGCTGGACGGAGGGGCCGGTCATCTCGGTCCGCAGGTCGAGCAGTACGTCGACGCAGTGTCGCAGGACCAGCCCGGCACGCGCCGATTCGGGGCGGCTGACCAGCCAGTTCAGGTCCCGTCCAGCGCAGGTCGGGCAGCCGCAGTGCCACATGCCGTTGTCCGGGTACCGGCGCATGGCCGCCTCGACGCCCGCGATCGACTGGTACGAGAGACACTGCCGGATCAGCACCGACGGTCGACCGGCCTGGTGCGGCTGTCGGGGTGGCCCGGCGTCACGCGGGTCGAGACCGCGCAGCGTGGGGTCGAGGCCGACCGCCGCGGCCACGGCTCCGGAGCCGAGCGCGCCGAGTGCGGCCAGGTCAGCCCGGAGCAGCAGCACCGGTACGGCGCAGCGGAGCAGTTCCAGCAGCCCGCGTACCACCTCGACCGGGTCGACCGGGGTGACCGCGCGTTCGACCACGATCGCCACCGGTACGCCGACCACCTCGACGTACCGGACGAGGTGTTGCCGGGCGGTCGGGTCGGCGAGCCAGGACGGATGCATCGGCAGCAGTGCGATGGCGTCGCCGAGTCGGGCGGCGCGTTCGAGGATGCCGAGACAGCCGGCGGTGTCCGCCGGGGCGAGGTAGCCGGAGTCGGTGAGCACCGGCAGGCCGAGCTCGCGTTGCCGTCCGATCCACCGGTCGTCGAAGGACGCCGAGGCGGTGAGCCGGTCGGGGCCGACGTACCGGGCCGCGTCGAGCAGCACCGGTTGGCGGTAGTGGTCCACCTCAAGCAGGTGGCGTGCCCGGGCGAGGCAGCCGCGTGGGTTGCCGCGCTCGACGGTGACGACCAGGCCGCTTCCGGGCCGGTCGGCCACCTCGGCCGCCTGGGTGACCTGGCTGGTCCGGCACTGGAGCAGCAGGCTCCGGTCGAGGGCCACGATCCGCCGTTGTCCGCCGGTCAACCGTCCGTCCCGGTCCTGCGCCACGAACCTCACCCCGCCGACTCGCCACGACATCGACCACCATAAGTGGCTGGATCGTAACTGGATGCATCGGAAGGGGTAACGGTCGGCAACCGGCTTTGGCAGATTACGGAAAGTGCCTTGGCCTCAGGCGGGGGTTTCGGCTAACGGGGGCGGGGCGGACTGTCCGGCGTCGAGCCGTCGGTCAGATCGCCATCTCGCGCCACTCGGGACGCCCACCGAGCCAGGCGTCGGCGAGAATCCGGGCGGAGGCCTCACCAGGGCACTGTTGCACCTTGGAGCGTCCCTGGGCGCCACCGACCTGCGCCTCGACCTCCCACCGCTCCCCGTCCGTACGGATGTACACGTCGCGCCGGGAACGCGAACCACGATCACCGTTCCACCAGTGCCGCTCGACTCTCACCCAGCAACCGTATAGCACGGACTGACCTGCTGGATATCCTCATCCGTGAAATCCGGCCCTCCGGCCGACCCCCTTGTCGGCCCTGCGGCGGCTCCGGGACAGCACCGTCCGCCAGACCTCGGGGCGACCCGGCACGACTCCCCTCAATCGCTCCATATCGGACAGAGCACCGGGGGTACGGCGGGGCCGGGGACACCCGGCGGACGAAAGGCACCCGGGGCGGGCTGGACGACCGTCAGCTACGGGGGAAGGTGACGGTTGCGGGTGCGGGCACCCGCCCCGGGGCCTGTTCGCCGGCCGACCGCCGCGGTGTCGCGACAGGTCGGCCATCGACCGGTCCACCGCCACACCGGTGGACGGGGTCCCACCGGTGTCGGGTCGATGCGGCGTACCGACTCCCAGAGTTTGCCGCCGGGTCGGACGGTGATGCCGGACAATCCGTCCGACATCTCACGATCAGCCGGACTGGTCGGACACCGGGAACCGGGCGTGCACCCGCTCGGCCCGACCGGCGAGCACCTCGCGCGGGTCGAGACCGAGGCTCTCGATCGCGACCAGGGCGGTGATCGCGACGTCGGCCAACTCGTCGGCCACGTCGGCCAGGTCGTGCGTGACGCCCTTGCGCGGGTTCTGTCCGAGCAGGCCGATCCACGCACCGGCGACCTCGCCGGCCTCTTCGGTGACCTTGAGGATCCGGCAGGTCAACTCGGACCGGTCGGTTCCGTTCGCCTGGTCAAGCCAGACCCGGGCGTCCCGGACCGTCGTCCAGATGGCATCACTCACCGCCTCACCGTACCGGCTCGAACCCGATCATTGACTACGCTGAGTTCCGATTACTGTGCGCAGTGATGCGCCGGGCAGAAGTCCGACAGATGCGGTGCAACTTCGGTCGTATCGCCCTGTTCCCTCGCGGGCAGGACAACAGTAAGTTAGCTGCACAGACAAGTACCTGTCTTGCGAGCGGCGTTCTGCAACCGGCGTGACACCCACGCCGCAGGAGTTCTCGCGGGGCAGACCGGCCGTCGCCCAACATCGCCATCTGCTCGATGGCGGCGCTACGGGCAGTGACGTTCACACCGAGAATGGAGGCGCCGTCAGTGGCGAACCACCACCTGATCCGGCCGCTGAGCTCCCGCGTGGGCAAACCCTGCCGCGGTTGGGCTCCCCCCGTCCGCCCCGTCGATCCCGCGTCCGCCGCGGACCAGCAGCTTCGGGTCGAGGGATGACGCCGGCCATGACCCAGTTCCGAGAGTCCGGGCAGGATCTGTTCGCCGACCCGCTGCCCCGACGCAGCCCGGGTGCCCGGCTGGACAGCGGAGGCGAGGAGAACCTTCCGGAGGAGACCTTCGCCCCACCGCCGCCGGCGCCGTTGGTGCACAGCGGCGGTACGCTGCCCGGCAGGTCCGCCGTACACGTCGAACTCGGTGCCCTGCGCGAGCGGGTCCCCGGCGTACGGGGCACCGTCCTGGCCGGTGTGGACGGCCGGCTGATCGGCCACGACCTCAACACCGGCCCCGAGCCGCTGGACCTCGCCGCGCTCGCGGCGACCACCTTCGGGCTCGGCCGGCAGTGCGGGCTGACCCTGCGTCAGGGACGGATCCGGGAACTGACCGTCCACAGTGACCAGGGTTACTTCACCGTGTACGGCGTGAGCGACGACGTCCTGCTCGCGGTGCTCGGTGACGATCGGCTGAACGTGTCCTGGCTGCACCTGGAGGCGGGACCGGTCGCGGAGCGAATCGCTGACCTGCTGCACGTCGGCGGCACCGCGTAGCAGCACGGGCTGGTGTGGCCGGCTCCGGGGCGTTCCCCCGGTGCCGGTCACCCGCCGGCCGGCGGCGGGTCAACCGATCATCAGGTAGCGGGTCACCACACCGGCCGCCGCGGTGACCGCCTGCCGCAGCGTCGCGGCGGCGTCCACGATGCCGGCGTCCAGCGCGGTGACGTACGTGCCGGAGACCACGTCGAAGGTGACGCCCGGACCACGGCGGCGCAGGTCGGCCGGCCCGGCCAGCGGATCCCGCCCGGCATTGCGCATCAGCTCCTCGTACGGCGCCACCAGCGCGTCGATCACCACCGCGTAGCCGAGCGCCTCGTCGTCGCCGCGCGGCACCCGGGTGCTGATCCGGCCGGCCACGGTCAGCAGGGCCGCCCCGCCGCCCGGCACGATTCCCCACTCGACCGCCGCCTTCGCGTTGCGTACCGCGTCGTCGATCTGGCGTTTGCGCTTCTTGAGCTGCCCCTCGGCCGACTCGCCGACCCTGATCACCGCGACCGCGCCGGCCAGCCGGGCCAGTTGCTCGCGCTGTGCGGCCTGCCCCGGGCCGGGCTCGGACCCCTCCAGGGCGGCCCGGAGCCGGCGTACCCGGCGTCGGATCAGCTGCGGGTCACCGGCGCCGTCGACCACTGTGGTGTCCCGACGGGTCGTGATCACCTTGCGGGCCCCGCCCAGCACCGTCGGTCCGGCCGTGCCGAGCCCGCCGTCCGCCTCGCCGACCACGGTCGCCCCGGTGAGCAGGGCCAGATCCGCCATCAGGCTCCGCCGCTCCTGGTCCGGCCCGCCGAGTCGGACCGCGACCGAGGCGAGGGCGTGCCGCATCTTGCCGACGATCAGCGCGGTCAGCGCGCCGTCGCGTACGTCGTGGGCGAAGACGGCCAGCGGGCGGCCCTGCCCGCCGGCGGCCTCGAGAAACGGTTGCAGGTCCGCGCCGTTGGCCAGCCGCTGGTCGACGACCAGGATCGCCGGGTCGGCGAGTACCGCCTCGGCACCCTCCGGATCGGTCACGAAGTACGGCGAGACGTGTCCGGCCGGCAGCCGCATCCCCTCGGTGAGTTCCAGTTCCAGGCCGAAGAGATTGCTCTCCTCGACGATCACGACCCCGTCCTTGCCGACCCGTTCCATCGCCGAGGCGAGCAGGTCGCCGACCGTCTCGTCGTTGGAGGCGATCGTCGAGACCATCCTGAGCTGTTCCTTCGTCTCGACCGGCACCGCGAGGTCGGCCAGTTCGGCGAGGACGGCGAGGGTGGCCGACTCGATCCCCCGGCAGAGCGCGACCGGGTTCGCCCCGGCCCGCAGGGCCGCCGAGGCGCCGTCCATCATCGCCTGGGCCAGTACGACGGTGGTGGTGGCGCCGTCGCCGACCCGGTGCCGTACCCCCTCGACGAGTTCCCGTACGTAGCTGGTGCCGATCGCGTCCCGGGTGTCGTACGCGGTGAAGAGCCGGACCACGCCGGCCGCGTCGCCGAGTTCGTGGTAGGCCCCGGAGGCGTCCTCGACCAGCACCCGCCGGCCGAGCGGTCCGAAGGTCCGGCGGACCAGATCCGCGCCGGCCCGGAAGCCGCGGGCGACGATCGCCTGGTGCCGGTTGTACGTGGTGGGCCGGGGAACCGCCCCGGCACCCGCCTTGGCCACCCCGCCCCGGCTGCCGGGCACGCCGAGCGAGGCGGCCACGGTCATCGGCACGTTGGCGAGGTAGATGTGCGGCTCGGCGTTGTAGGCGCTCCACTTCGGCTTCTGGTCGGGGCGTCGCCGTACCACCCCGTCGTGCACGTAGCGGAACAGTTCGTCGACGCCGACCCGGCCGTCGCCGTCCAGGTCCGCGCCGCCGGTGGCCAGTCCTTCGAGCAGGACGTCGGTGAAGATCGAGCCCCGGGGGGCGGACTCGACCAGGCCGTCGGACTCGAAGGCGTACTCGTAGCTGTCACAGGCGCTGATCACCACGTACCCCCGACCGATCTGGCCGTCCAGGGCGCCCTGCGGGTTGCCCTTGAAGCCCTCGGCGAAGGCGCCGGCGAAGCAGCAGTCCAGGACGAGTACCTTGGCGGCGGCTCGGCACGCCTCCAGTTGCTCGTTGACGAAGGAGCGGGAGATGGCGGTGCTCGCCGGTCGGGTCCGGACGGTGTTGGCGGCGGCGAAGTAGAGCCGGTGGAACGGGTCGACGATGCCGTGGCAGGAGAAGTAGAGCAGCACCAGGTCGTCGTTGACCCGTTCGGCGAGCAGGTCCTCGATCTCCCGCCGTACCTCGTGGTCGGGGGCGTCGGCCAGGATGCGGACGGTGAAGTTGCCGACCGCCGGGTCTTCCAGCACCGCCGCCAGCCGCTCCACGTCCTGCTCCGGGGCCCGCAGCTGGTCCAGCGACGGGTCGTCGTACGCGCCGACGGCGACGAGCAGCGCGTAGCGGCCGACGGGCGGGCTAGTCGGCACCGGACCCGGCGCCAGTCTGGGTCGGCGGTACGCCCAACCATTCGGCCACCATCCGCTCGGTTTCCTCGGTGGGCTCGCTGATGGTCAGCGTGCGGCGACCGTCCCGGAGGGTGATCTGGCGGGCCGCGCCACGCTGGACGAAGGCGATGATGACCTGGGCCAGCGCGGCCACGGTGGTGGCGGAGAAGAGGCCGGTGACCACCAGCTCGGCGAGCGTGCCGAGCCCGGTCCCCTTGCCGCGGACCGGGCCGCCGGACGGGGTCCCGCCCCGGCCGCCGGTGCCGGCCGCCGTTCCGACGTCCGAGCCGGTCCCGGCTCCGGGCGGGGTGCTGCCGCGGTCGTCGGTTTCGGGGCGGGCGACGTGCAGGATTGTCCGGGCGTGCAGCTCCCTGATCAGGGTGGTGGCCGCTTCCGCGTCGCCGCGTTCGCTGCCCGGCACCGGCCCGGAAACCATCAGGGTGATCACGCCACTATTCATGGAGTAATCGTGTCGTGACAGTAAGTAATCACCTGTCGGGTTTCCGTCACTGTTCCGTCAGGCTGCTGACACCCGGGTCAACCCGCACCCGGCGGCGCCGCCGTCAGACGGCACCGGCCGGCGCCGGCCGGGTGACCGGGCCGGACCCGACCTGCGTCGGCGGCCCACCGGCACGGGCCCGACGGAGCGCCACCGACAGCACCGCCGCACCGAGGCAGAGCACGCCGGCGGCGTACCAGGCCATGGTGTACTCGCCGAGTCGGTCCCGGACCAGCCCGGCACCGGTGGCGGCGACCGCCGCGCCGATCTGGTGGGCGGCGAAGACCCAACCGAAGACCACCGCACCGGCCGGCCCGAAGTACTCCCGGCAGAGCGCCACGGTCGGCGGCACGGTGGCCACCCAGTCCAGCCCGTAGAAGATGATGAAGACCAGCATGTTCGGCCCGGCCGCGTCGTCGAAGAGGCTCGGCAGCACCAGCAGCGACGCGCCGCGCAGCCCGTAGTAGGCGCCGAGCAGCAGCCGGCTGTCCACCCGGTCGGTCAGCCAGCCGGAGGCGATGGTGCCGGCGATGTCGAAGAGGCCGATCAGGGCGAGCAGGCTGGCGGCGGTCGTCTCGGCCATCCCGTGATCGTGTGCGGCCGGGATGAAGTGCGTGCCGACCAGTCCGTTGGTCGACGCGCCGCAGATCGCGAAACCGCCGGCGAGCAGCCAGAACGCCCGGGTCCGGGCGGCGGTGCGCAGCGTACGCAGCGCCCGGCTGGCCGCGCCGCCGGCCGGAGCCGGCGCCGGCACCACCTCGGTCGCGCCGTAGGGCGGCAGCCCGAGATCCGCCGGGTGGTCCCGGAGCAGCCAGACGACCAGGGGTACCACCGCCAGCGCCGAACCCGCCACGACCAGCGCCGCGGTCCGCCAGCCGTACGCCTCGACGAGGTTGGCCAGCAGCGGCAGGAACACGAGCTGCCCGGCGGCACCTCCGGCGGTGAGCACGCCGGTGACGAGTCCCCGACGCCGGACGAACCACCGCCCGGTGACCGTGGCCACGAAGGCGAGCGCCATCGAGCCGGTGCCCAGCCCGACCAGTACGCCCCAGCAGAGGATCAACTCGACGCTGGTCCGCATGAACACGGTGAGCCCACTGCCGGCAGCGACCAGGGTCAGGGCGACCGCCACCACCCGCCGGATGCCGAACCGGTCCATCAGGGCGGCGGCGAACGGCGCGGTGAGGCCGAACAGCAGCAGGTTGACCGAGACGGCGGCGGAGATGGTGGCCAGCGGCCAGCCGAACTCCGCGTGCAGCGGGTGCAGCAGTACGGACGGGGTGGCGCGGAACCCGGCGGCACCGACCAGCGCGACGAACGCGACGGCGGCGACCAGCCAGGCCGGATGGAGGCGGCGGGTACGGGTCACCCGAGCAGTCTGCGGTCCGCCGGACCACCCGGCGAGTGGCCGGCAAGCCATGATGCGCAACAATTGGGCCAACCACGAGCGAGGCCGGAGGCGGATGTGACCAGGGTCGCAGGCAGACAGGCGACACCACCGGCCGGTGCCGGTGAGCGGGCGGTGGCCGTACCCCCGGCGGGCCGGCACCGGATCGCGGTGCTCGCCCTCGACGGGGTCGTCGGGCTCGACCTCGGCGCCCCCGCCCAGGTCTTCGGCACCGCCCGGGACACCGACGAGACGCCGTTCTACTCGGTGACCACCTGCACGGTCGGCCGTCAGCCGGTCCGCAGCACCGCCGGCTTCCAGGTGCTGCCCGACCACGGGCTGGAACTGCTCGACCAGGCCGACACGGTGATCGTGCCCGGCATCCACCGCGGCCCACCGCTCACCGACGGCACGGTCGACCCGGAGGTCGGCCGGGCGCTGCGCCGGGCGCACGAGCGGGGGCTGCGGATCATGTCGATCTGCACCGGCTCGTTCGTGCTCGCCGCCGCCGGCCTGCTCGACGGCCGCCCGGCCACCACGCACTGGGCCCACGCGCACCGGTTCCGCACGCTGTATCCGCAGGTCAAACTCGACCCGGAGGTGCTGTTCGTGGACGACGGCGACGTGCTCACCTCGGCCGGGGTCGCCTCCGGACTCGACCTGTGCCTGCACGTGATCCGCTCCGACCACGGCAGTGCGGTGGCCAACCGGGCGGCCCGGCGCTGTGTCGTCCCGCCGTGGCGGGACGGTGGCCAGGCGCAGTACATCGAGCGTCCGCTGCCCGCCACCGGCGACGCCGGCACCGCCCGGACCCGGCTCTGGATCCAGCAGCGGCTGCACGAACCGCTGTCCCTGCCGCAGATGGCCGCGCACGCCAGCATGAGCGTCCGGACCTTCACCCGGCGGTTCCGTGAGGAGACCGGCCTCAGCCCCGCACAGTGGCTGCTCCGGCAGCGCACCGAGCACGCCCGGCTGCTGCTGGAGACCACCGACCTCGGGGTGGACCAGGTCGCCCGGCGGTCCGGGTTCGGCACCGCCGCCGCGCTGCGGCAACAGTTGCACCAGCGGATCGGGGTGGCGCCGAGCACCTACCGCCGGACCTTCCGCCCCCCGGCCCAGGTGTAAGGAAGGGCCCCCTGTTATCGCTTTCGGTTGTACAGGGGGCCCTTCCTAACACCTCAGGCGCAGGGGTTGCCGTTCAGGGTGAAGCTGGTCGGCGCCGGGTTCGGGCCGGTGTTCGAGGCGAGGAAGCTGAACTGGACGGTGGCACCGGGTGCGATGGCCGGGTTCCAGCTGGCGTTGCGGGCGGTCACCACCGCACCCTGCTGGCTGCCGCTGGCGTTCCAGAAGGTGCCGGCGCGCTGCGCGGCCGGGAACGTCCAGCCGACCGTCCAGCCGTTGACCGGCGTGCTGCCGGTGTTGGTGACGCTGACCGTGGCGTTGAAGCCGGTCCCCCACTGCTGGTCGACCCGGTAGCTGACCGTACACGCCGCCGACGGGGCGGTGCTGCCGAACGAGATCCGGTGCAGCTGGCCGGGCAGGTCGTTGACCAGGTACAGCTCGCCGTCGGCGTCCTGGCCGAGGCTGGTCGGCTGGATGGTCAGTTCGGTCAGCGCGCGGGTCTGGTACGCACCGCCGGGGCTGGCCGGCGGCCGGACCACGAACGCCGTACCGGAGCAGTAGTCGGTGGCGAGGTAGGTGCCGGTGGCGATGTCCGCGTACTCCCGGCCCCGGTAGACGTACCCGCCGATGACGGCGCAGCCGTCGGTGGAGGTGCGGTACGTGTAGACCGGCTCGACGTACGTGGCGCCGGCCCGGCACCGGTCGGGGTCGAAGACCACCGGACCCTCGCGACAGGACCAGCCGAGATTGGCCCCGCCCTGGTCACCGGGGAGGTGGTCGATCTCCTCGTAGGTGCCCTGCCCCACGTCGGCGATCCAGAGTGAGCCGTCACCGCCGAGGTCGTGGGAGAACTTCCACGGGTTACGCAGCCCGTACGCCCAGATCTCCGGTCGGGCTCCGGCCGTGTCGACGAACGGGTTGTCGGCCGGTACGCAGTAGGCACGCCCGTCGCAGGTCCGGCTCACGTCCAGTCGGAGGATCTTGCCGAGCAGGGTGCTGAGGTTCTGCCCCGAGTTGAGTACGTCGTCCGAGCCGCCGCCGTCGCCGATGCTCCAGTAGAGGTGACCGTCGGGGCCGAAGCTGACGTGCCCGCCGTTGTGGTTGCTGAACTCGGCGTGCGGCTGGCTCAGCACGATCTCTTCCAGGTCGGCGGGGATCGGTGTCTGGCCGGCGCTGTCCAGGGTGAACCGGGACAGTGTGACCGCCCCGTCGGGCAGCGCGGTGTAGGTGACGTACAGGGTGCGGCTCTGGGCGAAGTCCGGGGTGGTGACGAGGCCGAGCAGGCCGCGTTCGTTGCCGGAGGTGTCGACCCGGTCGGTGATGTCGAGCAGTGGTGCGGCGGCGAGCCCGGTGTCCGGGTGGTAGACCCGGATCCGGCCCTGCTTCTCGGTGATCAGCAGTCGGCCGCTGCCGTCGTCGGGGGCGAAGATCGCGGTCGGTCGTTGCAGTCCGAAGGCGACCTGGGTGGTGCTGACGGTGAGCTGGTCCAGCGGTACGGCTGCCGCCGCGACCCGGTCCGGGGCGGTCCGGCCGGCCGGGTCCGCTCCGGGCCGTCCGGCCGCCGGGGTACCGAGTGCCAGTACCGGACCCAGGACGGCGACCGCGCCGGCTGCGCAGAGCCGCCCGAGGGATAGACGTCGCAGCATATTGACTCCCATCGGTTAACAGGAAGGTAATGCTGTGGACGACGTCTAGATCCACGTGTCCCGAAGTATGGGAACGCTCCCATGGGACATTAACGGGCGGCGGTACGCATAGCGCGCAACTGATCCAGGTGGAGTGGCAGATGGATCCGGCCGTGGATGTCGAGCATCCGCCCCCACGGCAGGGACTCCTCGATGAACAGTTCGACACTCTCCCGGAGGTGGCAGTCCACCGGGGTCTCCGCCGCCGGCCCCAGCCGCTCCACCAGCCCGCAGAGCCGCCCGCTCGTGGTGTGCAGCCAGGCGGCCAGCCCGGGCAACCCGGCCGGGTGCGCCACCATCGCGTCCACCTGCGGCGGCAGTGTCGACTGCGCGTCGTAGTACGTCCACGGGGAGCCGGCAAGCACCGCCTCGGTCGCCTCGATCAACAGCTCGTCGTTGGCCGCGAGGTGCGCCAGCACCTGCTCGGCGGTCAGCTCACCGGGCGGCGGCGGGCCGAAACCGCCCGCCGTCACCTCGGCGAGCAGGTCCTCGTACGTCCGGCGTAACGCCGCCGCCTCCATCTGTCCGAGTCTAGGAAGCCAGCCCCGCCGACCATGGAGTTATCGCCCGGATGACTTCCCGGAGTCGCCGACGACCCCATGATCGACGAAGCTGGTGGGCTCACCGCCGGCCGCGTCGGGCCCGCAGGTAGTCGGAGACCACGTACTGGCCGAGATCCTCCAGTTCCGGGGTGAAGACCCGGCCACCACAGCGCCGGGCCACCGCGTCGACGAACCGGCGCAGCCCCGGATCCTCCCCGAGCATGAACAGGTTCATCGTGGTGCCGTACCGGGTGAGCTGGTCCACCTCGGCGACCGTCGCCTCGATCGTCTCCCGCAGCGGCGGCCAGTTGAAGACCCCACCGCCGGTCTCCGGATCCAGGTGCGCGGTCGGCTCGCCGTCGGTGACCACCAGCACCACCGGCTCGGAACCGGGATGCCGGCGCAGGTGCTGCCCGGCCAGCTTCAGCGCGTGCTGCAGGTTGGTCCCCTGCACCAGGTCCGGCTCGACGCCGGCCAGCTCCTGCTGACTCAGCGGCATCGCCTCCCGGCCGAAGCCGATGATCTGCAACGAGTCCTGCGGGAACCGGGTGGCGATCAGGTGGGCCAGCGCCAGCGCGGTCTGCTTCATCGGGCCCCAGCGGCCCTCGGAGATCATCGAGAAGGAGAGGTCGACGCAGAGCGCCACCGCGGCCGAGGCACGCCGCTCGGTCTCCACCACCTCGAAGTCCTCGACCGCCAGCGTCACCGGCACCCCGGCACCGCCGCGCCGGACCGCCCGGGCCACCGTCCGCACCACGTCCAACGGCTGCTCGTCGCCGTACTCCCAGGGCCGGGACGCCCCGGTGACCTCACCGGCGGCGCCCGCCGAGCGCAGGTCGTGCTCCCCCCGCCGGCCGGTCTGCAACTCGGCGAAGATCCGCCGCAGCGCGGTGCCGCCGAGCCGGCGCAGCGCCTTCGGGCTCAGCGTCAACCCGTCGGAACCCCGACTCACCCAGCCCTGCCGGCGCAGCTCCCGCTCCAGCTCCCGCAACCGGCGTACGTCGTCGGCGGCGTCCCGGCCCAGGTTGCGCTGCACCGACTCCACGTCGATGTCGTCCAGGGTCGCCCCCGGATGCTCCTGACCCAGCTGGTCCAGCAGGTCGTCGAGGTCGGCGATCTCACCGAGCGCCCCGGCCGCCTCGCCGTAGCCGAGCGGCTGGTCGCCCCGGACCCGCTCCCGGCGGTCCCAGGCCAGGTCCGGCCGGAGCGAGCGCAGGTTGGCGCTGAGCCGGGCCATCTGGTCGGCCAGCTCGGGACCGAGCGCGGACTCCATCATCCGGGCCAGCTCCTCACGCTGGTTCGGTGACAGCGACCGCATCAGCCGCTCCCCGGCGGCGGCCCGCCGGGCGAGGGCGTCGACCAGCTCGTCGACGTTCTCCGGCTTCTCCGGGAACAGGTCGCCGTGCCGACGCATGAACTCGGCGAACGCGTCGGTGGTGTCCTCGCCCCGGTCGTGCCGGGCCAGCAGGTCGTTGAGGTCGCCCAGCATCTCGGCCATCTGCCGCTGCACCGCCGGGTCGGCCGCGTCGCGCATCGCGTCCCGCAGCCCGCTGAACCGCTGTTCGAGTACGTCCCGACGCAGTCCGTCGAGGATCTGCTGGTAGGTCGCCCGTGCCTCGTCGCTGGCCCACTGGTACCCGGAGAGTTCCTCGACCGCCCGGGCCGTCGAGGAGGGCAGGTTGTCCAGCACCGCCTCGTTGAACCGGGCCTCGTCGTCGTCCCGGCCCCGCAGCTCGTCGCGTTCGGCGGCGAGTGCCTGGTCGAGCAGGGCCCGGGACCGGGTCACCGCGCCGTCCAGGTCGCCGCGGCGCAGCGCCTCCCGACGCAGTCGCCGGGCCCGGGCGAGCAGATCGTCGAGACCGCCCCGGTCCTCGGGGCCACGGCGCAGCAGGTTACGCAGCGCGTCCCGCAGGCTGCCGCCGGCCAGCACCTCGGCACCGACCGAGTCGACCGCGGCCCGGACGTCGTACGGCGGGGCGAGCGGGTCGGGCCCGCCGCGCCAGGAGCCGTACCGGAAACGGTTTCCGCCGGTCACGGTCAGGCCCAGTCGTCGTCGCGGTCGGGACGGCCGCCAAGGTCGCGGCGGCCGCGACCGGGCTCCGCGCTCCGGCCGCCGTAGACGGTCCGGCCCTCGTCGGTCACGTCCTTGGCCAACCGGCGGGTCAGGTGCAGCCCCTCCAGCACGAACTCGATGCCGGCGGCGGCCTCACCCGGGGTCGGCGCGTCACCGAGGCCGAGCCGGCCCAGCGCCTTGGCCAGCCCCGGCACGGTGCCGACCTGGCCCAGCAGGTCACTGGCGCTGACCAGCTCGCCGGTCTCGACCACCGCCCCCTCGGCGACCAGCGCGGTGAAGCCGGAGAGGTCCAGGCCGGCCATCCGGGCCCGGAACGTGTCGGCGGTCGCGGTGCGCAGCAGGTGGGCGAGGATCTCGATCTCCCGACCCTCCTCGCCGCTCTCGAACTCGACCTTGCCGCGCAGGGTGCTGACCACCGAGACCGCGTCGCCGACCCGGGCCACCGGCTCGATGTCGACCGGGTTGGCGGGCCGGCCGTCGGCCGCCGCGCCGGAGAGCAGGCCGGCCCGCCGCAGCGCGGCGGCGGAGACCGTCTCGGCGGCGGCGATGGCGAACCGGGCCGAGACCCCGGACCGGGGATCGACCGACGGCGCCTCCCGGACCGCCCGGGCGAACCGGGCCAGCACCTCCAGTACGTGCTCCGGCACGGTCGCGACCAGCGTCGCCTCCTGCCGGATCAGGGCCAGCTCCAGCTCCAGATCGATCGGGTAGTGGGTACGGATCTCCGCACCGAACCGGTCCTTGAGCGGGGTGATGATCCGGCCCCGGTTGGTGTAGTCCTCCGGGTTGGCGCTGGCCACCAGGAGCAGGTCCAGCGGCAGCCGGAGCTGGTATCCGCGTACCTGGATGTCCCGTTCCTCCAGCACGTTGAGCAGGGCCACCTGGATCCGCTCGGCCAGGTCGGGCAGTTCGTTGACCGCGAAGATGCCCCGGTTCGTCCGGGGTACCAACCCGAAGTGGATCGTCTCCGGGTCGCCGAGGGTACGGCCCTGGGCGATCCGGATCGGGTCGACGTCGCCGATCAGGTCACCGACGCTGGTGTCCGGGGTGGCAAGCTTCTCGCCGTACCGCATCGACCGGTGCAACCAGCCGATCGGCAGGTCGTCGCCGGCCTCCGTGACCGCCCGACGGGAGGCCGGGGTGAGCGGGTGCAGCGGGTGCTCGTTCAGCTCCGAACCCCGGATCACCGGGGTCCATTCGTCCAGCAACTGGCCGAGTGCCCGGATCAGCCGGGTCTTGCCCTGACCGCGTTCGCCGAGCAGCACCAGGTCGTGCCCGGCCAGCAGGGCCCGTTCGACCTCGGGGAGCACGGTGTCGTCGTACCCGACGATCCCGGGGAAGCGGGGCTCGCCGGAACGCATCCGGGCCAGCAGGTTGTCCCGGAGTTCCTCCTTGACGGTCCGGTACCGGTACCCGGCGGCACGCAGCTCGCCGAGGGTGCCGGGCAGGTCGGCCGGTGGGGTGGGCGGGACCAGGGAAGTCTCAGTCACCCACCTACGCTAGCTCTCGAACCAGGCGACCGGACACGAGCGAGTGCCCGACGGGGCACCGGACGGCCGGCAGCAACCACGACGAGCAGCGGAGGAAATCATGAGCGGGACCGGAGACGCCGCAACCGGGGACGAGTCCGCCCGACCCGGGAACGAGGCCACCCGGCCCGGCGGGGGTCGCAACCAGGAGGCGGTCACGCTCGCCCTCGGGGTGGGCCTCGGTGCGACGCTGGGCCTCAGCGCCGGGATCGTGCTGGGCCTGGCGATGGGCAACATCGTGCTCGGGCTGAGCCTCGGGCTCGCCGTCGGTACCGGGCTCGGTGCCGCCCTCGGCAGCGCGCTCGGCGTGGCCCGCCGAGCGAGGAACTCCGGCTCCTGAGGATCACACCCGGGTTCCCACCTCGCGCCCGCCCTGGAGGGCGGACCTGTTCCCTGCCGCGCCCGCCGCAGAGGGGGATTCCCTGCCGCGCCGGCAGCGGTACGGGAGCGGGCGCGTCGCCGACGGCTGCCGGGAGCCGGGAGCCGGGAGCCGGGAGCCGGCGAACATCCGCCTTTCGTCGCCGGGCGGAATGCCCGCCGGCTCGTCGCCGCACCGTCCGGATCAGGCGGAGAGTTCCGCCCGGATCAGCGCGGCCAGTTCGGCGGGCTGGGAGAGGAACGGCGAGTGCGCGGAGTTCATTCGCCGCACGCGTTCGGCCCGCTTCGCCATGATCTCCTGGGCGAAGGGCGGCAACGCGTTGTCGGCCTCGCAGACGATGTAGGTGCTGGGAATGGTGTGCCACGCCGCCCGGGTCACCGGCTGTTCCGTCGAGGCGGACGACTGGAGTCCGAGTCGGGAGACCGCCTCTTCCGCGGTCTCCGGATCGACATCGCCGTAGAAGGTCTCGAGTGGCCGCAACGCCCTGATGTATCCGCCGGCCTTCAGGGTCGCGTCCTCGTGCACCTCCCACCACGGCGGGGCTACGCCACCGGCACTGGAGAACAGCGAGTCGCCGACGTCCAGCTGGAAAGCGGCGAGATAGACGATCCGGCGTACGTTGTCGGCCGCATCGAGCGCCTCGGTGACCGGGGCGCCGCCGTAGGAGTGCGCGACGACGGTGACCGGACCGTTGATGGCGGCGACGGCGGCCTTGACCACGGCCGCGTCCTCGTAGAGGTCGCCGAGGGCGGCGGGGTCGTGGCCACTGCTGGGCAGCGTGACGGTGTGGACGTCGATGTCCGCGAGCTGCTCGATGAGCGGCTGCCAGGCCCAGGGCCCGTGCCAGGCACCGTGCACGAGAAGAAGTGATGGAACGCTGTTCAAGATTTACTCCCTGCCCACAATGGACCTGAATCTGGTCGGATCTCAATTCGGCGCCGTCTGAGAATGCCGCGTGAAGCCGCAGCGCGGAGCGCACGAACCCGACCGGCAACAGCGGAAATATATGCCGCTACTTTCCGGTAGCCGAATCGCCTGACCTATGAGGTGAACCACAAGCCGGACAACAGTATTCGCGGTCATGATGGACGACACAATTCAGCTCACGATCGAACTTGTACCGCATACCGTGGCACGCGATCTCGGTCCGGCCAGGTCGATTGGCGCGGATGGCACGACGCACCGCGTTAACCATTCGTTCCACATATGTTTCCGCCGGCGGAACCTGTCAATCCGCAACGGCCCGCCGCCGAATGGCGCGTCCGACGGCGGGACCGTCGGATTTTCTACCCGCGACCGGTGCCGTGCCCGTTCGACGCCGCCACGCGGGCAGTGGCCGGGCGGCGGGTGCGGAACAGGTGCAGCCGGAGTGCCCGGAGCAGGGTCGAGGGCTGGCTCAGCGACGTGGGGTGGTCGAGCATCGTGGTGACCCGGTTGAGCCGGGCACTGAGCACCGGGTCGGTCTGCGAGGCGCGGAAGACCAGGTCGCCGAACCACTTCGTGATCTTGTACCCGCGCGGGTACGGCCCGTCGACGTGCGGCAGTTCGATGTCGGCGGAGGTGGAGACCTGCCAGGCGGCGTCGACGACCACGCGGACCTGGTCGAAGTACGCCCGCGCCGGTGCCTCGTGCGGTCTCGGATCCGAGCGCAGGTACGCCGACAGGCAGGAGGCGTGCAGCATCGCCGAGGTCATGCCCTGGCCGTAGACCGGGTTGAACGAGGCGACGGCGTCGCCGGCGGCGACCAGCCCGGCCGGCAACCGGTCGAGCTTGTGGAAGTCGCGGCGTCGACTGTCCGCCTGGTGGTACGTCGTCACCCCGCCGAGCAGTTCCGCCCGCTCGGCGATCGCCCCGAACATCTCCGGATACTGCTCCCGGCACCGGGCGGTGAAGTCGGCGACGTCGCGGCTGGGCCGGTCGTCGTCGTACCCGGCGACGAGCATGAGCCAGCGGTCCCCCTCGACCGAGTTGATCCCGCCGATCCGGGCGGTACGCCCCTGGCCCGCCATGGTGTGGTAGACCACCACCCAGGTGTCGCTGACCTTCTCGTCCCGCTGGTAGAGCGCGGTCGCGTAGTTCAGCCTGATCGGCATCCGCTGCATCGGCGGCTTGGGCCACCCGTTCTCGGCCAGCCAGTCGCTGAGCCGACTGGACCGGCCCATCGCGTCGACCACCAGGTCCGCCGGTTCGACGACCGACTCGGTGCCGCCCTCCGGGACGTACCGGGCACCGGCCACCCGCTGATCGGTGAAGACCAGGCCCTCCGCCCGGCCGTACACCATCCGGATGTTGTCGATCTCGAGGGTCCGCCGCCGGACCAGCGCCTCCAGGAACGGCCGGGTGGTGATCAGACCCGGGCCGGAGGGACCGGGCCTCGGCGGCAGCCCGAGTACGCCGTTGATGTAGATCTTCGCCGTGACGTCGTCGGACGCCGGCAGTGGGGCACCCAGCGCGAACGCCTCCTCGGCGATGCCCGGGAACCAGCGTTCCAGCTGCATCTGGCCGGCCGGCAGCAGCGCGTGCACCTGACTGCCCTGCGGTACGCCGGGGCGGGGCCCGTTGTCGACGTCGGACGGGTCCCGCTCGACGATCAGCACCTCCTCGGCGTGGTCGCTGAGCACCCGGGCCGCCATCAGGCCGGCGATGCTGCCACCCAGCACCACCGCACGTCGCATGATCACCTTGGTCTCGGCCGGTGGCTCGGCGGTCGCGATCTGCGCGAAGAGCCGGGACGGGGAGGCAGGCACTCGGTCAGCTCCTTCGGGTGGTCGGGCCGGTCCCTGGCGTCTGCGGACGGTCCGGCGGTGGCCATGCCGGCCGGCGGCAGCAGCGGGCCCGGCAGGGATCGCCACAGCCACGAGCCAGGTGCGCATCGACGGTCGCCACCATCCTACGTGGAGCGGACGGCGGAGCCGCCGGACCACGTCACGGGCCGGCGACGGATGCCTCAGCCGTTCCGAGCCGCCTCCGGGCCGGTGATCCGCCTCAGCAGTGGCAGCGTCGAGGCGACGATGACCAGCGACACCGCCAGACCCCCGACGACCATGAGGTAGAAGGGCGGGTCCGGTGGTCGCAGCGGATAGCCGAGCTGCGCCCGTAGGAAGAGGTGGGCGGCCAGGAATCCGGTTCCGGTCGCCACCGCCGCCACGGTCAGCAGCGGCACCACGGTCTCCAGCGCGACCACGCGGCGCAGGGTGCCCAACTGGACCCCGGTGAGCCGCAGCAGGCTGAACGGCCGACGCCGGTCGCTCAGTCCGCCGACCACGCTGACCGCCAGGCTGCACCCCGCGATCGGCAGGCTGGCCAGCATGATGACGTTGGCCAACTGTTGGAACTGCGTGAGCTGTCGGGCCGAGTTCGACTCCCACTCGCCGACGCTGGCCGGGAACCGGCCCAGCGGAAACGCGTTGGCCAGCATCGTCCGGGCCCGTTCGAACCCGGCCCGGCTGGTGGTGTCGACGACCACCGACAGGATCGGCTGGCGGTCGACGTCCGCCGGGGCGACGGCGGCGGCCTCCCAGCGGTACGTGTCACTGGTCAGGTCGAACGCGCGCATGCCGATGAGGTCGTCAGCCACCACCGCGACCTGTGCGCCGTCCGGGCAGCTGCCGAACACCGCCAGCCGATCGAGTTCGGCGCAGGTGACCAGGCCCCGCCAACCGTCCGGATCGGGGTTGGTGTGCACCAGGGTCACGCTGCGTACGCCGGGAACGGCGCCGAGTCCGGCCGGAATCTGGTCCGGGGTCGGCGCCGGCCCGTCCTCGGGCCTGAAGTGCTTGACCAGCGACGTGGCGGCCACCGAGTCGGTACGCGGCTCGCCACGGTTGGCGACGAACGTGGTGATCGTCCCGGTCGCCACGCTGGTCACGAAGAGCGCCACGATCAACCCGCTGACCGAACGGAATCCCGCCCGCGGATCGTCGGAGAGCCGTCGGGCGGCGATGAGGGGGGCGGGCCGGCTCGCGCGGCCGGCCAGCACCCGGGCGCCGAGCATGGTCAGCCACGGCCCGGCCAGCACCAACCCGGTCAGGGTCAGCAGGAACCCGGAGATGTACGCGGCGATCTGGCCGTCGGTGCTGTCGGGGCGCCGGCCGATGAAGTACGCCAGCTCGGCGAGCCCGGCGACCAGCGGGATCAGCCGCCAGGGGCGTGGTGGTTTCGGGGTCACCCGTCGACTCACGCCCAGCGGGGAGATCCGCACCCGGCGTAGCGCCAGCCAGGAGGCGACGACGGCGCCGAGCGGGATGCCGAGCCCGACCCACAGCACGTCGACGGCGTCGAGTGACAGGTCGGTGGTGAAGAACCGCTCGCCGGTGAACGGGATCGCGGCGAGTCCCGGCCGGAGCAGGAGGAACAGGCCGAAGCCCACGACGGTGCCCACGATGGCCGCGACGGTGGACTCCACCGCCGAGATGCCGGTGATCTGCGGTGGTGTGGCACCGACCAGCCGCATCGCCGCGAACCGTTGCTCCCGACGGGTCGCGGCCAGTCGGGTCGCGGTGCCGATGAAGATGAGTACGGGGAAGAGCAGCGCGGCCGCCACGACGGACAGCACGAGCGTCATGGCGTCCGCGTTGAGCCCGACGTAACAGCCGTCGCAGTCACTCGGCGCGGTGGTCATGATCTGGGTGACCCGCCCCGCTCCCAACTGCTCCAACTCGGCCGGGGTCCGTCCGATGACGATCAGCAGGGAGTCCGGGGACGGCAGCCCCGAGCGGTCGATGACACCGATCTCGCGGCCGGGGAACCGGTCCCCCAGTTCCGCCGCCGGGGTGCTCCGCAGCAGCTCGCCGAGCACGGGCGAGACGTAGAACTCGCCCGGTCCCGGCAGGCGCGGCAGGCCCGGCGGGACGGGCGCCGCCGGGCCCGACGCGGCGACCTCGACCCGGCCGATCGAGTGGCCGTCGTGGTAGTCCTCGCGGACCAGCCACCACATCGGGTCGGTCGAGGTGTCGGAGGAGGGCGGGGCGACGGCGGTGTTGAGCCAGGCGTACCGCAGGTTCTGCGCGCCGACCGCGTTCATGCCGGCGACGACGGAGAGCAGCATGCCGACGCCGACCGCCACCGCGCCGGCGATGATGACGAGCCGGGTGACGGCCTCCCGGCCACCGGACAGGGTCAACCGCAGCGCAAACCGGATCATGAGCGCACCAGCGCGTTCACCCTGCCGTCGCGGACCATGACCTGCCGGTCGGCGTACGCGGCGACGCGGGCCTCGTGGGTGACCAGCACAACGGTGGTCTCCTGCTCGCGGGCGGAGTCGACGAGGAGGTCCATGACCTGCTCGCCGGTGAGGGAGTCCAGTGCGCCGGTCGGCTCGTCGGCGAAGAGCACGCCCGGTCGGGCGACCAGGCCCCGGGCGAGCGCCACCCGCTGGGCCTGGCCGCCGGAGAGTTCACCGGACCGGCGTCGTTCCAGTCCGGCCAGGCCGAGCCGTTCGAACCACGGTCGGGCCTGTCTGAGCGCGGCGGCCCGGCGGATCCCGCCGAGCAGCAGCGGCAGGGCGACGTTCTCCTCCGCGGTCAGTTCGGGCACCAGTTGTCCGAACTGGAACACGAAACCGAAGTGGTCACGGCGCAGGAGGCTGCGGTCGTACTCGGTGAGGGTGTCGATCCGGCGGCCGTCGAAGTGGATCTCACCGGCGTTCGGCACCAGGATCCCGGCGAGGCAGTGCAGCAGGGTGGACTTGCCGGAGCCGCTCGGGCCCATGATGGCCACGATCTCGCCCGGGGCGACGGAGAGGTTGGCGCCCCGCAGTGCCGGGGTCTCGCCGAAGGACAGTGCGACGTCGCGGGCCTCGATCGCCGTCACGCCCCGACCACCTTCCGGAGGGCGTCCAACCGGGCGACCGTGGTGTCGATCCAGTGCAGGTCGGCCTCCAGGCGGAACAGTCCGTGGTCGGCCAGCAGGGTGTCGACGAGGTCACCGCCCCGACGGATCTCGGTGAGCTCCTGCATCCGTCGCAGATGTGCGGCGCGTTGGGCGTCGAGGTACTCCTCGGCGGGGCGGCCGAGCATGAGCGCGAGCACAACCTTGGTGAACAGCACGCTCTGCAGGTTGGACTCGGCCTCGACCGGCTCGGTCAGCCACGAGTCGACCTCGGTCGCGCCCTGGTCGGTGATGACGTACCGCTTGCGCTCGGGACCGACGCCCGGTTCGACCTCGCCGATGACGATCTTGCCGTCCCGGGCGAGCCGGCCGAGGGTCGAGTAGACCTGGCCGAACGGCAGCGGCTTGCCCCGGCTGAAGAAGGTGTCGTAGTCGCGCTTGAGGTCGTAGCCGTGGCTCGGCTCACGTCCGATCAGGCTGAGAAGGGTCATGGGTACGCTCATGCAAAGACCGTACCCTGAGGGTATACCCCGCGTATATATCCTCAGGGTATATAGATCACGCGACGAGGAGGAGCACGCTGATCGTCAGCATCACCGCGGCGGCGGCGTGGACGCCTCGCTGAACGCGTCGAGTACCCCTCTCGACCTCCTCGTCAGCCGATTCGGATCGCGGAGCGACCAGGACTAACCCGTGGCGAGGGTGGCGCCGGACTCCGGCTTGGTGGCCTCGAAGAGGGCGACGTTGCCGCGCACCGTCACCTGGATGTCGGTGAACCGGGTGTCGAGCTGCCAGCGCAGGCCGGCCAGGTCGTCGTCGGTGTTGTGGAAGATGCCCTTGCTGTTGTAGACCGCCATCAGCCGGCGGGCCGCTCCGGTGACCTTCACCCCGGAGGAGAGGATGGTGCTGCCGAAGAAGCGTCCGCCGGGGCGCAGCGCCGCCACCGCGTTGTCCAGCGCCGCACCCTTCTCCGCCCAGTTGCCGGGCAGGCAGTGCAGCACGAAGTTCAGCCCGACCGAGTCGTACGAGCCGGGTGGCAGGGTGGTGTCGTCGAACGGCAGCGGCCGGAGCAGGTCCGCCCGGACCGTCGCCGGGCGGTAGCGGGCCAGTCGGGACGCGCTCATCCGGAGCACGGTCGGGTTCAGGTCGACCAGGGTCAGCTCGGGTGACGCCGTCGGGAAGCGGCAGTGGTCGAGGAGGTACGCCGTACCGGGGCCGAGGTCGAGGTGCCGGTTGCCGGTGTTGCGGCGGTAGTTGTCGAGCATGTGCCGCTTGGGGCACCGCCAGATCAGCCGGTTGGAGAAGCCGAGCACGTAGATGTCGTACGTGGCCAGCACGAACCGGTTGTAGATCGCCTGTCCGGCGACGACCTCTTCATCGGTGGGCATGGCCCTGCTCCTCGCACATCGTCCCAGCTAACCGGGCACGGCGGGATCACCGCCACCCCCGTCCGGCAGGCATTTTCACACACTGTGAAGATCCGATCCCCTGCACGGGACCCACGGGTAAGTAATCCCACCGTCGCCCGGCCGCGGGGGCCAGAGCCCCGGCGGTAGCCGACAGACGGTCGCGCCCGGGTGCTCGGAAGCACCCGGGCGCGATCCCGCACTGTGTGACCGGTCAGCAGGTGGCGTTCAGGCCGGCCCAGTTGGCGCGGTCGTTGTAACCGCCGTCGCCCGCGTCGCCGACCAGCAGGTCGAGCACGCGTACGCCGGTCAGGTCGACGTCGACCTGGGCGACCGCGTCGCGGGTGACGACACCACTGTCGAACAGCACCCGACCGTCCCCGACGATCTGGAAGGTCGAGGTACCGCCCTCGGTTCCGACGTTGCGGACCGCGTCGTCGATGCCGACGGTCGCGGTCAGTCGATCACACCGGTCGCCGAGGTAGTAGCGGACCGTCGACGGCGAGGCCACCCCGAGACCGGTCGGGTACACCTGGCCGAGCATGCTGATCGGCGATCCGCCGCCGACGCTGAGGTCGACGGTCGGGCTCATCCAGCCGCTGGTGGCGCTGATCCAGGTGTGGTGCGAGAGCACGGCCGCGCCGCTCGGCGGTGCCGGCGCGACCACCACGTCGGTCGCCGTGCTCTGGCGCAGCGTTCCCTTGCCGGTCACCTCGTACGACGTGCGGGCGGTCAGTGTCCCGGCGCCGGGCACGGCGGTGGACGGCAGGGTGACGGCGAAGGAGAAGGTGGCCGACCCGCCCGGGGCCAGCAGGATCGGTGCCCGGTCGAGCGGCCGGACCGTCCAGCCGGTCGGCCCGGTCAGGCTGACCTGCGGCTTCAGTACCGGCAGTACTCCGTCGTTACGGACGGCGACCTCGACGCGGGCCTGGTCGCCGCCGGCGAGCACCGCGGCGGTGCCGGCCGGCAGTTGGGCGTCGCCCACCTGGGTGACCCGCGGCAGACCGACGGTGACGTGCGGTACGCCGGGCAGGCCGCGGTTCGGCTCGACCCGGAACAGGGCGGCACCGTGGGCCGGTACGGCGGCGCTGATCGTGCCGGCGCTCTCGGTGACCTGGTTGGTCCACGCGTTACGCAGGGTGAACCGGTTTCCGGAGAGTCCGACGGTCGTCGCCTTGGTGGTCAGGGTCGCCGGGCTGTCGCCCCGGTTCAGCAGCATGACCGCGCGGTCGCCGTCGGCCAGCCGCTTGACCCAGGTCTCGGTCGTACCGGCGGGGCCGACCCGGACGGCCTGCACGCCCGCCGGGTCCTGGTTGATCGCGAGCACCTCGGGGTCGGTGAGGATGTCGATCGAGGTCTGACTGATCTTGCGGACGTCGCTGGCGATGACCAGCGGTGCGGCGGCCACCGACCAGAGGGTCATCTGGGTCCGGAACTCCTCGTCGCTCATCCCGAGTTCGGGGCCGAGGTAGTCCGGGTCGTTGAAGTGGCCGGGGCCGGCGACCTCGGGGTGCCGGGCGTTCGCGTCGTAGTTGCGCAGCACGTCCTTGTACTTGACCTCACCGACGAAGCCGGCGTCGGTGTAGGTCCGCCAGGACTGCGCGATCGCGGGCGCGTAGGTCCAGGAGTACGTCGACTGCTGCTCCTCCGGGTAGTTGCCCCAGTCGGGCGAGGTCACCGGGTTGCAGAGGTTGAAGATGATGTCCCGGCCGCTGGCGTTGGAGCGCAGCGCGCGGGCGAACTCGGTGTAGACGGTCTTCGGGTCCAGGTCGGCGGCGATGCCGCACAGGTAGTCCACCTTGACCGCGTCGAACTCCCAGGCGGCGAACTGGTCGGCGTCCCGCTGGTAGTAGCCGTAGCTGCCGAGCCCGCACCTGCCCGGAATGTACGGCCCGGCGTCGGTGTAGATGCCGGCCCGCAGCCCCTTGCCGTGGATGTAGTCGACCAGCGGCTTCAGCCCGTTCGGGAACCGGGTCCGGTCGGCCTGCAGGTCACCGGCGGCGGTACGCGGTTCCGGGTCCTGCCAGCCGCCGTCCAGCCAGACGATGTCGTAGCCGGCCTTGGCCAGTCCTCGGCTGACGAGGGCGTCGGCGACCTGCTTCACCGACTCCTCGGAGAACTCTCCGCCGAGGCCGTAGTAGGTGTTCCAGCCCTGGTACGGCGTGGGGCTGAGCACCTGCGGGGCGGCCGGTGGTTGACCGGTGCCGTGGCCGGTGACGGCGACGTCGGCCGAGGCGGCGGACGCGGGCACGGTCACGGCGAGCAGGCCGGTGGCGAGTGCGGTCAGGACGGTGAGATGTCGTTTCACATCGGTTCCTTTGCTACCCGGTGAGGGTTGGCAGCCCGTGACTCCTGAGGGGTGTGTTCCGAGGATCTTGCAGCTCGGCCCGGATCGATGTCAAGATTAATTCGTAAATTATGAGACGGAGAAGCGCAGGATGCCGCCCGCGCGGCCCATTCCCCACCCGGCCGTCACCGAGTCGGTCGAGCGCCCACCCCGCCTCGCGGCGATGCCGGTCGGGGCGGCCGCCTACCCGTGGCCCGGACCTGGCCGGGTGGCGTCCGCTGCGGCCGTCCCGGGTGTGGTGTGGAGTACCTCGCGGGCCTGTTCGGCGGCGCGGAGGATGCTCTCGCTGATGAAGTCGAGAAAGCGGGCGATGCTCTCCAGACGGTGGGCAGCGGGGGTGCCGGGGCCGAGGATGGCGACCCCCCGGCGGGCGGTTTCGACAAGCTGGTCGTTGGATCGGGCGCCGGCGATCGTCGCCTGGTAGAAGAGTTCGTCGTCGACGACGTAACGGTCGCGGCGACCTTCGTCGCGCTCCCGGCGGACGAGGCTCTGACCCTCCAGGAAGGCGATCGCCTTGGAGATGGACGCCGGACTGACCTGGAGTCGCTGGGCGAGTTGGGACGCGGTGAGGCTGCCCGCGTCGACGGTGAACAGACAGGTCAGCACCCGGGCCGTCATCTTCGGCAGGCCGGAGGCCATGAGGACGGTGGTGAGCGCCTCCTCGTACTCGGCCACGGCCTCGGCATCGCGCCCGGCTGAGTGAGGGGCCGACTCCGCCCCCCGGGAAGAGGCGGGCCTGCGCCGGTGGGCGCGGCGCTCGGTGGCGCGGTGGGCCAGGTCGGCGCGGTAGGCGGTGGGGCCGCCGTTGCGCATCACCTCACGGGTGACCGTCGAGGTCGGACGGCCAAGGCGCCGGGCGATCTCGGCGTACGGGAGGCTGTCGGCCAGCCCCAGCGCGATCTGCTGGCGTTCCTGCTGACTGAGTCTGCCTCCCGGCATCGCGATCCCCCTGGTGATCCCTCGTGGTGTTCCGGCTCCCCGACTATAGCGTTCACTTCTCACCCATTGCAATGATTACTCCACCGCCGTTGCATTGCTTTCATCGCTGTTGCAACGATTTTGGCTCTTCTACCTGCACGGACGCCCCTTTGGTGCAACGTCATTGTTGCCGCCAAATAGAAAGCAACGTAGCGTTTCGCAAGTCAGAAACAACGAGCGAGCCCCGGAGAGTCACGATGCAGACGTTCGACACCCCCGCCCCGATCTCCGCCGTCCTGGACATCCCCGCCGGGCGCCTCCAGTTCATCGCCGCCGACCGCGTCGACACCACCGTCGAGGTCCTGCCCACCAACCCGGGCAAGCGCCGCGACGTCCAGACCGCCGAGCAGACCAGCGTGACCTACACCGACGGGGTTCTGCGGATCCACACCGAGTCCGGGAATCCGCTCCTCGGCCCCTCCGGATCCCTGGAGGTCACCGTCCGACTGCCCGCCGGCTCAAGCGTCACGGCCAGGACCGCCAGCTCCGAACTCCGTGGCGTCGGCCGTCTCGGTGACGTCGCGTTCGAGGGCGCGTACCGCCAGATCAAGATCGACGAGGTGGCGAGTGTCCGCCTGACCGCGATCGACGGTGACGTCGAGGTCGGCCGGCTGAACGGGCCTGCGGAGATCAGCACCACACGGGGCGACATCCGGATCACCGAAGCCGTACGCGGCACGGTCGTCCTCCGTACCCAGTCCGGCGACATCTCGGTCGTCGCCGCCGCCGGCGTCTCGGCCGCCCTGGACGCCGGCACCGGCTACGGGCGCGTCAGCAACGCCCTCAGGAACGAGGGCACCACCGAACTCGACATCCGTGCCACCACCCAGCACGGCGACATCACCGCCCGCAGCCTCTGACCGAGATCCAGGCGCAGGGCCCGGAGAAGACGTACCCCCTCGACGCGAACAGGTGGAAGAAAAGATGACGACGAACAAGACCTCCCCGACCACTCCGAACTGGACCGGCATGGTGCCGGTCGACGACACGGCCCTGGCCGTCACCGACACCGGCGGTCCCGGTACCCCAGTCGTCTACCTCAACGGCCAGTTCGCCACCCAGGGGTACTGGCGACGGGTCATCGCCGAACTGGGCACGGGGTGGCGGCACATCACGTACGACGAACGGGCCCGTGGCCGGAAGTCGAAGCGTTCGGCGGACTACTCCTTCGAGGCCGCCGTCCGGGATGTCGACGCCGTCCTCGCCGCCCGGGGCGTGGACCGGGCGCTGGTGGTGGGCTGGTCCTACGGGGCGGTCGTCGCGGCGCACTGGGCCGAACGGAATCCGGAGCGTGCCGTGGGCGCGGTCCTGGTGGACGGCGCGTTCCCGCACGACTGGCTCGACGACGCCATGGAGCTGCGGATCCGCAAGCTGTTCCGGCGGATGAACTGGTTCATGCCGCTGCTGCGCCCGACCGGCCTGACCCCTCGGATGAACGCCGAGCAGCAGGCGGAAAGCAACATCGAACTCGGCCGGCTCTCCCGCGAGCGCGAGCTGGGGCCGGTGCTGGACGGCATCACCGTCCCGGTGCGGTACGTGGTCGCCTCGGGGACGTCTCTCGGCAGCAAGGGTGACGAGCAGGAGCGGATCCGCACCAGCCTCGACGGGGTGTGCGCCCGCAACCCGAACATCCGGCTCGGTGCGAAGGTCGCCAGCAACCACGGTGCGATCCTCAAGAAGGACTTCGCGGCCGTCGCCGAGTCCGTACGCGAGGTCGCCGCCCTCGACCACGGGCGGCGCTGACGACACGGCCGGCGGGTGGACGACAACCGCATGTTCCGCCACCAGCGGCACCGGGTCGGTCGGGTCAGGTGAGCTGGGCCCCGACCCGGTGCCGCAGGTACGCGTTCGGGGAGGTCCGGGCGATGTGTACCGCCTCGGCCACCAGATCACGCAGCTCGGGGCGGTGTTTGGCCGGATTGAGGACCAGCCCGGGGAGGATGCACACCCGTACGCCGAGGTTGTCGTTCGCGACGAACTCCCGCAACGCCGTCTCCTGCCACTCCCAGCGGCGCTTCTCCGACGCGTCCTCGTCCTCGGCGTCCTGGGTCGGGGTGTACGGGCCGACGTAGCGATGGTCCGCCCGCTCGCTCCAGTACCAGGCCCGGGCGGCGCCGGCCCGCTCCTGGTTGGTGCCGGTCCGCAGGTATCCGAGCAGCACGGTCTGTACCCGCGGGGAACCGAACCAGGCCACCGCGGGCCCGATGAAGCGCGCGTTGAAACTCGGATCCGGCTCGTAGACCCCGGCGCGGACCAGCGGAACGAACCACTCCTCCTGGGGCGGCTCGCCAGCCGACGCCCGTAGCGTCTGCCACGCCCGAATTCGCCACTCCTTGCTGGTCGCCGAGTCGGGCAGCGGTTCGCCTCCGAGCAGTTCCACCAGCTCGGCCATGCTCCGGGTGAGGGCGGCGTGGTCGACCCCGGTGTCCCGGGGTAGCGGCATGAACTGCTGGGGCTCGGCGTCGGTCGGTTCGGCACTGTGCGGATCGGGGTTCTCCATCGATGTACGGTATCCGCGCGTCGCACCGTCGTCCGCCGGGTCGGGGTTCCGTCGCGGGGCCGCCCAGCCGAGGAAGCGGGCGTACATCCGGGCCGGATCGGGGCCCAGCTCGGGGTTGAGCCGGTGCAGGTCGGTCATCGCCTCCTGCAACATGGTCGCCAGGTAGACCGACAGCCCGACCCGATCGCGCAGGTATTCGAGCGGCAGCAGGCTCCGCGCGGCCAGACACGGCCAGTCGGTGCCGCAGACCCGGCACCGCCAGTTCGGTCGGCGAGGCAGATGCTCCCGACCACCGGGTACGTCGGGGCCGGTCACCGCTCGACCCCCCGCGCCTGGTCGGGCGGTTGCCCGGAGCCTCTCCGGCCACGCTCAGCGGACTGCCGGAAGTGGCCGGGGTTCGGCGGGCGGGCACGGTGGTCGACGGCACGGCGGTCAGCGGCGCGACCGTGGGCGGTGCCGTGGTCAGCGGCGTGACCGTGGGCGACGTCGTTGAGAAGCCGGTCCAACGCCGCCAGGACCGCCGAGCCGGGTGGCACGGTGTCGAGGCAGCCCCAGGGTGCCCCGCACCGGCAGTAGCGCCAGAGCCGACGCCAGTCCGGGTGGTGGATCCGCCGCATCCGGGTGCCTCCCTCAGAAGTGGAAGCGGGGGCCGTCCCGGGTGGGGGAAGGAATCCCGACGGCCCCCGCGCGGTTCCGCCCGTCCTTTCCGATGCCATGGCTCCGAGCGGTCCCGCTAGTGACACTCTGCTGTGGACGGCACTACTGTGGGGAGCTTCTCCGGCCGCACCAATCACCCGTATCCGGCTTTGTCGCACCTGTACCGACGAGGTATGGAGGCTGTCAGTGATCCACTCACCGATGCTCGAACACTTCGCCGAGGAGTTACGCCTGGCCCGGGCCGCCCGGAACATGTCGCAGGCGGCGGTCGCCGAGGCGATCAACTATTCGGCCCCGATGGTGGCCAAGGTAGAGACCTGCGAGCGCCGCCCGAGCCTGGACTTCGCCCGCCGCTGTGACGTGCTCTTCGAGGCCGACGGCCGGTTCGAACGGATCCAGCGGCGGATCAGCCGGGAAACCATCGTCCAGTACTTCCGGGAGTGGGCCGGCGTCGAGGAGGAGGCCAAGGCGCTGCGATCGTTCGAGCCGACCTATGTGCCGGGCCTGTTGCAGACCGAGGAGTACGCCCGGGCGGTGCTCTCCGGGCCGGGACTGCTCTCGGCGGACGAGATCGAGGAGCAGGTGGTGACCCGGCTGGGCCGGCAGGAGATCCTGAGTCGAACCAAACCACCGCTGCTGACCTTTGTATTCGACGAGTACGTGCTGCGTCGCCAGCTCGGCGGGCAGCAGACGATGCGGGAGCAACTGCTGCACCTGGTCAAGGTCGGCAACAGCGTGCCGCAGGTGAACCTGCACGTGGTGCCGGCCTCGGTCGGCGCCTACGCCGGGCTGGACGGTCCGTTTGTGCTGGCCACCCCACCCAACGGCGAGCCGATGGTCTATTTCGAGGGACACTGGCACGGTCACGTCGACGACCGCCCGGAGTTTGTGAACCATATGATCGATATTTGGGAGACCATCCGGAGTGTTGCGCTGTCCCACCAGCAGTCACTCGACCTGATCACGGAGGTGGCCGAAACATGGAGCTGACCGGCGCCGCCTGGCGCAAGAGCAGCCGCAGCAACAGCAGTGGCGGCAACTGTGTCGAGGTCGCCGACAACCTGCCGGACGTGGTCGCGGTACGCGACAGCAAGGACCCGCACGGTCCGGCGCTGACCTTCGACCCGTACGCCTGGCGGATCTTTGTCACCGGGGTCGCCCGACGGCACAGCGTCTAGGTTCTGCGGCCTGGCCGAGTTGGTCGACGGTATCGACTGGAACGCCGAGGTCGACGCCACGATCGTTCGTACCCACCAAGACGCGACCGGTGCCCGTAAGGGGGGCTCAGCCAGGAAGATTCGCGGGGCAGCGCAGGCCGCCGACCGACCGAGGGGTGAGCTCACCACGAAAATCCACACCCCGGCGCCCACTTCCAAGCCACCCTCGACCTGGTCGAGAGCCTCGACTGGCTACGCGCCGTTCCCGACCACAAAATCTGCGGAACAGAACCTAGGCCGGTTTCATGGATCATCAGCACGGGTCCCGGGCCCGCAGGGCGGAAGCGCTCGGATCCGCCTGGGTAGCTGTAGGCGCTACAGTTCGGCCGATGGTGACCTTTCCGGTCGACGACGTCACTCTCGCGAGCGAGGCACTGCCCACCCGGCCCCTCGGCGCGCTGTTCCCGGACGCGCTGGTCACCGATGGTGACCCCGGCACGCCAATGGTCGAACCTGGTGGCGAGTTCGCGCACCTGGAAACCGGTCGGCTCGACGCGCTGTGGGTCCCGGTCCCGGCGACGCCGGTCAGAGAGGCGTCCGACGCCGACGCCGAGTGAGTCCGCCGACACACTGACGTTCCTCGGGTACCCGCCGACATGTGACGCCGAACGGGGCGGCGTGTTGGTGGGTGC
Source organism: Plantactinospora sonchi (assembly GCF_036422035.1). Classification (NCBI taxonomy): domain Bacteria; kingdom Bacillati; phylum Actinomycetota; class Actinomycetes; order Micromonosporales; family Micromonosporaceae; genus Plantactinospora; species Plantactinospora sonchi. The sequence goes on along the minus strand of NZ_JAZGQK010000003.1, from coordinate 345,030 downwards.
ACGATCGTGCCGTCGACCTGGGCGTCCCGGTCGATGCCGTCGTCCAGTCCGGCGAGGGTGATGGCCTGGGCCGTGGCCGGGCTCAGGTGCCGTAGGTGACCCATCGACGGAACCGCTGGCAAGCCGTCTTCCACGGCCCGTAGCCCACCCCGATTCGTCAGAGCGTCTGTTCCAGGGATGGGTCTTACGAACGACCTTCACGCTCGGTGAGGCGAAACCTGGGGAATGTGTCGAGGCCGGTCACAGCCAGCTGTTTAGGGCGGCGAGGTGGATGGTGTCCGCACAACGGCCAGTACGCCGCTCCGGGCGGGTCGTCGGACGGCCGGTGAAGTCGTCGGACGGCCGGTGAACAGGCGCAGCCCGACGAAAGACAGGGACGACGCCCTTCGATCGTCCAGTGTGCGGTAGCGGGCCCCGAACCTACGGTTCAGCGGATCCTCGTCACCGGCTCCTGGAGTGCGCGTGTCTCCCTCACCATCGCGAAAAACAACCTCTCTCGCCGGGCTGTGGCGTTACGGGGTCCTGCTGGTCGTCACGGCTCTGATCGGTTTCCTCTGCCCGCCCGGCCTCGCCTCGGCTGCCCCCGTCCTGGACGGCGCGGCTGTCGATCGCTTCATGGCCGATCATCTGGAGAGCACTGGCCTGCCCGGAGCGGCGATCGCCATCACCCACCGCGACCAGGTCGTCTACCTGCGGGGGTACGGGCACAATTCGGCGGGCGACCGGGTCACGGCGGACTCGTTGTTCCCTGTCGGATCGGTCAGCAAGTCGTTCACCGCCCTGGCCGTCATGCAACTCGTGGACGCGGGCAGGCTCGAACTGGACACACCGGTGCAGCGGTATCTACCTGACTTCGCCCCCCGGGGTTCCCGCTCCGCCTCGATCACCGTCCGGCAGTTGCTCAACCAGACCTCGGGTCTGTCCGACCAGACGTTCCCCGACGCGCGCGGGCCGCAGCCTGCCTCTCTGCAGGAAAGCGTGACAAGGTTGCGGAGCGCCGAACCGGCCACAGCACCGGGAGAAAGCTGGAGCTACTACAACCCCCACTACCACGTCGCGGCTCGGCTCGTTGAGGTCGTCGCGCAGACGCCGTTCACCGACTACCTCAACCGCCACGTGTTCGGCCCACTCAAGATGGCCTCCAGCGTCACCCTGAACAACACCCGCGATCTTCACGGCGTACCCAAGGGATATGCCTACGTCTACGGTCGGGCGGTCGCCCGTTCGGAACCGGCACAGTTCGTCAACGGAAGCCACGGGGTCGTGAGTACGGCGCACGACATGGCGCAATGGCTCGTCCTCCACAACAACCGTGGAAAGAGCATGGACGGCGCCCAGGTCGTCTCTCCGCAGGCGATCGACGCGCTGCACACCCCGCCCAAACCCGAACCCGGATATGCGATGGGCTGGTTCGCGAACACCGACGACGGCCGGAATGAACTCACCCACGACGGCGCCTGGTTCACCTTCACAGCCAACCAGACACTGTTGCCGGAAACCGGATACGGCATCGCCGTCCTGGCCAACGTCGGCATCGGCCTGGGTGTCAGCGACACCAGCGTCATCACCGAAGGACTGATCACCCTCATCGAGGGCGGAACTCCACAGCCCGGCTCGAAGAGCACACTGGTCGTCCACCTGGTTCTGGCCGGGATGACGCTTCTCACCATCGCCGCAGGCGTTCGGGGGGCACTCCGCAGCCGGCTGTGGGCACGACACAGGAGTAATCGGCCCATCTGGCGGCTCTGCCTGCGGCTGTTGCCTTACGGAATCCCGCTGGTCGTACTCTGGTGGCTGCCACCCATCGTGGACGCCGTGTTCAACGGGCCGGCCATCACCTGGCCTCAGATCATGGTCGGCGGGATACCACTGGTGGTCTGGATTGTCAGCGGCGTCGTCATGAGCGTCGCCGTCGTCGGCCTACGATGCGTCGCCCTGCTGCGGCTGCGCGCCGGTGCCCCTGACCCGGCGCAGCCGAAGCACACCTAGCGCCTGTTCGTACATGGTGTGCCGTAGCTGCACCGCGTTGGCGCGGCTGCCCTCATCCGATGCCGGGTCGGGATCTCGACGGGTCGGGCAGACGCGCGCCATGGGTACGCTCGACCCATGCTGACCTGGCGGTGGCACGGACGGGCCGCGAACACGGCCCTGGTGCTCGTCGTCGGCCTGGTCGCCCTGGTCGGCCTCCTGGTGCAGGCGGACGGCCTCGACACCGCCGCCGAATGGGCGGCGCTCCCGGTCGTGCTGGTCTCCGCCGCCGCGCTGTACCTGCGCCGCCGCCATCCGGTGATCGTGGGTCTGGTGGCGCTGGCCGCCGTCAGCGCCTACGGGATGCTGCTGCACCGGCCAGGCTCGATCATGCTGGTGTTTGTCGTGGCGCTCTACACCGTCGTCGACGAGGGACACCTCGCCGTCGCGATCGGGCTCGGTCTCGCCTCGGTGGTCGCCTTCGCGGTCGCGGACGGCTACGACCGGAACACCGCGAACGGGGCGACCCTGTTGCACGCCGGCTGGCTGGTCGCCGTCATCGTCGGGGTGACCCGCAACCGCCGGGCCTATCTCGCCGAGGCGGAAGCCCGGACGCTCGCCGCCGAACGTCGTACCGAGGAGGAGGCCCGGCGCCGGGCCACCGAGGAGCGGCTGCGCATCGCCCGCGAGCTGCACGACGTACTCGGCCACCACCTGTCGCTGATCAACGTGCAGGCCAGTGCCGCACTGCACCGGCCCGATCCCGAGCGGTCCGCGCAGGCGCTGACCGCGATCAAACAGACGAGCCGGGAGACGCTGCGGGAGCTGCGTACCACCCTGGGCATGCTCCGCCAGGAGGGCGACGCGCCGACCACTCCCCCGCCCAGCCTGAGCCGCCTCGACGAACTGGTCAGCATGGCCGAGCGGTCCGGGTTGGTGATCCACACCGAGCTGGACGGGGCCTCGGCGCTCCCACCGGAGGTCGACCTGGCGGCGTACCGGATCGTCCAGGAGGCGCTCACCAACGTGACCCGGCACGCCGGTGCGACCGCCGCCGTGGTCCGGGTCCGGGCCGACCGCGACGAGCTGCTGGTGGAGGTCGAGGACGACGGCACCGCCGCACCGGAGCCGCCCGGCAACGGGATCCTCGGGATGGGCGAGCGGGCCCGGGCGCTGGGCGGCTCGCTGACCACGGGCCCACGGCCGGAGGGTGGTTTCCGGGTACGCGCCCGGCTGCCGCTGCCATCCGGCCCGGTACCGGCGAAGGCGGCGGAGGCATCCGGAGCGACGGAACCGGTGCGGACGGCGGGGGCGACCGGATGATCCGGCTGCTGCTCGCCGACGACCAGACCCTGGTACGCGCCGGCTTCCGGTCCATTCTCGACGGTGAGGACGGCATCGAGGTGGTCGGTGAAGCCGCCGACGGCGCCGAAGCGGTACGGCTCGCCCGGCAACTACGCCCGGACGTCGTACTCATGGACATCCGGATGCCAGGGCTGGACGGCCTGGCCGCCACCCGGGAGATCACCACGATCCCCGACGTCCACGTGATCATCCTGACCACGTTCGACCTGGACGACTACGTCTACGGCGCCCTGCGGGCCGGCGCGAGCGGCTTCCTGGTCAAGGACACCGAGCCGGCGGAGCTGATCCACGGGGTGCGGGTGGTCGCCCGGGGCGACGCCCTGATCGCGCCGTCGATCACCCGCCGGCTGATCGCCGAGTTCAGCGCCCGGGCCGCCCACCCGGACCCGGGACCCCGGCTGAGCGCGCTCACCGAGCGGGAGCGTGAGGTGATGGCGCTGGTCGCCGCCGGGCTGTCCAACAACCAGATCGCGGCACGGCTGGTGCTGAGCCCGGCCACCGCGAAGACACACGTCAGCCGGATCATGACCAAGACGCAGGTCCGGGACCGGGCCCAGCTGGTGATCCTCGCGTACGAGTCCGGCCTGACAGTGCCCGGCTGGCTCACCCGCTCCTGAGCACGGCCTCGGGTCAGGCGGTGCGTCGGGAGCGCAGCAGGGCCAGCCCACCGAGGGCAACCGCGATCAGCCCCACCACCAGGGCCACGTACGCCCCGCCCCGCCCGTTGCCGGTGCCGATGCCACTGTCGGAGGTGGCCACGACGAGCGCACCGAGAGCCATCCCGGTCAGCCCCGCCACCAGCGCCACGGTGGCGCCGAGCCCGCCGGATCCGGTGCCGATCCGACTGGCGGGACGGGCCAGCGCCAGCCCGGCGACGACCACGCCGACCAGTCCGAGCACAGCTGCCACGCTGGCCCAGATCCGCCCGGCGCTCATGGTGTAGACCTCGGCGGCGATCGGCTGGACGGAAACAGGTACGAACAGGTGACGGACATTCATTGGAGGTCCTTCCGCTGGTACGACACGTACAGCGGGAGCGTATGGAGCGGGGTGGTCACCGGTCGTCATGCCGGAGTTGCGAGATCGACTACCACCCGGGTTGCGGCTGTGCCGCTCGTCGTACCACCGGGGTTGTCTCCGGCCGGTTCACGGGTTCAGGTCGGTGCAGTAGGCGATGGTCGCGTCATCCGCCGCGACCGCGTCCCGGGCCTCCGCCTCCCGGACCCGCCGGATGACCTCGTCAGGCCCACTCGATCCGAGGATCGTCAACACCTGCGGCCAGTCGGCGAGCCCGAACCGGTCCACGATCCGGCTGGCCCCGTTGCTGAGCAGCACCGCACCGGACAGCTCGGCGATTGGACAACTTCCGGTGTACGCCTGCGCCGCCGCCCGGGGATCCTCCTTGGCCACCCAGTAGCCGCCCGGTCGGTTGCGGCTGCCCCGGACCACGGTGACGGCCTCGCGATACACCTGGTCGTACTCGGCACTGCCCTCGACAAGCGTGGCCAGCGTCTCCTCGTACGGCTGGCTGACCGTCGCCTCCCGCTGATCGGTGACCACCACCGGCCCGCCGACCCGGTCCAGGACGAGCGTCGCGTCCCCGAGGACCAGGTGGTCGACCCGGTCTCCGACACGGCGCAGCATCACCACCGCCGCCCACGGGCTACGCGGATCCGTGACGTCGCAGGTGTCCCGGTGGGCGTCCGTCACCCGCCCGATCGCCTCGGCGAGCAGTGCGGGAAGGGTCGAATCGGCGTTGCCGGGCAGGAGGGTGAGCAGTTCCGTGCCGAGCCGGGTGGCGTACCAGCCGACGTCGTGCCGGCAGACCAGTTCGGCGCCGGCCACCCCACCGGCGCCGTCGGTGAGCACCACCGCCGTGGGTACGGCACCGACAAAGTCCTCGTTGCCCCGGCCGACCTTCCCCGCGGCGACACTCGCCATCGTCACCCGCACGCTCTGTCATCCTCCCGCCGGCGCGGACGTCGACCGACCGTAACAGGACGATGTCCGGGAGCATTCCATGCCGCGCGGACCGGACCATGACGGTGCGACCGCACATCCCACGGGTCGCGCGGACATCCAGCCTGATCGGTAGGCTGGCGCGGTGAGCCAGCCGCCCGTCGAACCTCCGCAGCACGGTCCCACCTCGCCAGCCGGCGCCGGCCAGTCCTGGCAGCCCGGCCCGTCAGGGGCGACCGGGCCTGGTCAACCCGGAGCCTGGCAGCTCGGCCAGCCGGGTCACTCCGCGCAGCCGGGAGCGGCCGCGGCCGCGTACCCGACCGGGGCGCCACCGGCGAAGCAGAACCGGCGCGGTCTGATGATCGGGCTGATCGTCGCGGGCGTGGTGGCACTGCTCTGCGTCGGCGCCGGCTGCATCGGCTTCGGGACGTACTACTGGTCGGAGGTACGGGTCGAGCCGACCTCCGACGCGCCCCCGCCCGCCCAGCCACTGTCCTGTCAGGCCACCACGGTGCAGGGACAGCCGGAGATCAAGGCGGTCGGCATGCCGGACTTCGCCTCCGCCCCGCAGACCGGCACCGTCACCATGCGGATCACCACCAGCCTGGGGCCGATCAGCATCACGATGGACCGGGCCAAGACCCCGTGCACGGCGGCGAGCTTCCAGCACCTCGCCGACAAGAAGTTCTTCGACGGCAGCCGGTGCCACCGCCTGGTCACCGAGGGCATCTTCGTCCTCCAGTGCGGCGACCCGACCGGTACCGGGCGGGGCGGCCCGGACTACCGGTTCGCGGACGAGAACCTGACCGGGGCGAAGTACACCCGGGGCGTGGTGGCGATGGCGAACATCGGCGAGCCCGCCACGAACGGCAGCCAGTTCTTCATCATCTTCAAGGACACCGAACTGCCGGCGCAGTACACCCCGTTCGGTACCGTCACCGCCGGGCTCGACATCGTCGAGCAGGTCGCGGCCGGTGGGCACGACAACTCGCTGGGCGAGGTCGGCGGGGGTACGCCGAACACCCCGGTCACCATCCAGACGTTGACCGTGGGCTGACGCCGCGACCCGCTGACCCGACCCGCGATCGGTAATCTTGCCCGGTGATCCACCCGACCGCTGAGCCACCGCAGGGCAGCCCCACCCCGCCGTCCAGGCCCGGGCCACACTGGCAGCCGGGGCAGGCAGCGGCCCCGCCGTACCCGACGGACGCGCCGCCGGCGAAGAAGCGCGGGCGTCCACTGGTGATCGGGCTGATCGTCGCGGGTGTGCTCGCCCTCTGCGTCGGCGCCGGCTGCATCGGCGTCGGGGCGTACTACTGGTCGGAGGTCAGGGTCGAGCCGACAACCGACGCCGGGGCCGCACCCGAGACCTGCTCGGTCAGCACGGTGGAGGGGGAGGCGAACCGGCCGATCGGGATGCCCGACTTCGACGGCGCCCCCCGGACCGGCACCGCGACGCTGAACCTGGAAACCAACCTCGGCCGCATCACCATCACGATGGACCGGGCCAAGACCCCGTGCACGGTCGCGAGCGTCCAGCATCTCGCGGAGCGGGCCTACTACTCCGGCCAGGCGTGCCACCGCCTGACGACGGAAAAGAGCTTCGTCCTGGAGTGCGGCGACCTGTCCGGCACCGGGCGGGGCGGCCCGGACTACCGGTTCGCGGACGAGAACCTGACCGGGGCGAAGTACACCCGGGGCGTGGTGGGGATGGCGAACGACGGCAGGCCGAACAGCAACGGCAGCCGGTACTTCATTGTTTTCGACGACAGCCCGTTGCCGCCGACCTACACCCCGTTCGGCACGGTCACCAGCGGACTGGAGATCGTCGACCACGTCGCGGAGGGCGGCCACGACAACGCGTACCGCTCGTCGGCCGGCGGCGGCGTACCTCGTACCGAACTACACGTCAGAAACGCGACCGTGAGCTGAGCCGGTTACGGCCAGGGCACGACGCGGCGGGACACGGACCGCGTCCCGCCGGAAATCCCGGGTGATCGGCGCGCCGACGCGCTCCGTCTCGCGGAGACGGAACGCGTCGGATCCCCCCGTTCGGACCGCGCGGACACCCGGCCGTCAGACACTCACCACGGATCCTGGCCACGCCTGGCAGCCGCGCCCGGTGTGCCGTCACGCATCGTCGCCATCTGTCAGCTCCCCCCGGCTCTCGCTCGTTTGCCCGTCACGGGCCGGTGTGCCGGCCCGCTCGTGGTCAATCGTCCGGCAGGGACCTGACCGATACCTTGAATCCCCAGGCCAGGCCAGCCTTGGACCGTCTTTCCGCAGGCTGATCAGCACGCCCCGGCGTCCCGATGCTGCCGCCGTTCGTGAGGCATGCCGGACTCCTTGGTACGACCTTGACGCGGTCGGATGGCAGCAGCCCGCTGGCATGATGGCGCGATGGCCATCACCCGGCGTATGCGCCACGACCGCATGTCGGCCTCTCTCGCCGCCCGCGATGACGACGAACTGGCGGCGTTGCTTCAGTCCGCGCCTGCCGGGGCTGTGGGCGCGGGAGGCGGCTCCTCGGTGCTCGACGTCGACGGCGTGCCGGTGTTCGTCAAACGGATCCCGATCACCGACCGGGAGCTGGCTCAGCCACACAGCACGGCGAACCTGTTCGACCTGCCGGTCTACTGCCAGTACGGCATGTACCGCCTCGCCGGTCCGGGCTTCGGCACCTGGCGCGAGTGGCCGCGAACATGATCGTCACCGAGGGAGTCCTCGCCGGTGATGCGCGGTGCTTCCCCCTGCTGTACCACTGGCGCGTACTACCCGGCCGTCCACCTGTCGCGTCCGAGCACCGTGACATTGAGGCCGTTGTGGCGCAGTTCGGCGGCGCCCCGACGGTGCGCATCCGCTTCGAGGAACTGGCCGGCGCTGTCTCCAGCCTCGTGCTGTTCCTCGAGTACGTCCCCGATCCGGTGTTCCGGGGGCTGACCGACCCGGTCGACCGGGCCGAGACGGTCGAGCGGCAGTTGTTCGAGGCCGTAGCGTTCCTGCGTAGCCGCGAGCTGCTGCATATGGACGGCCACTTCGGCAACATGCGGGTCGACGGTGGTCGGATCCACCTCGTCGATTTCGGCCTGGCCACATCGTCTCGGTTCGACCTGTCGGACGCCGAGCGCGCCTTTGTCGCCCACAACGTCGGCCACGATGCCGACTACGCGGCGATGAGGCTGGTGAACTGGCTGGTCACCACAGTGTGCGGGGTGCCGGTGCCGGCCACCGGCGGTCCTGTCGCCCGCAACATGTACGTGCGCCGGTGCGCGAACGGCGACATTCCGCGGGGTGTGCCGGCGACCGTGGCGGCTATCATTGCCCGCCACGCCCCGGCTGCGGCACGGATGAACGACTTCTGCTGGCGGCTGTTCGACGGCGACATCCGCGCGGAGTACCCCGGCTCGTAGTTCGATCCCGCGATCCGGCCTCCCAAGTCCCACGACGTGGTCAGCTGGCGAACAACACGCGTCCGCGGAGCAGATCGATCCCGGCGCGGCCGTACATTTTGGCGTCTGATCGGGTCAACCGGCGGCCAGCGCCTCGGTCGGTGCCAGTCGGCTGGCCCGGACCGCCGGATAGAGCCCGGCGACCGCGCCGATCAGCAGGGTCGCCGCCAGACCGCCACCCGTCGCCCAGGCCGGCACCACGATCGGCCACCCCTGGACGTACGCGTAGCCGCCGGTGACCCCGATCCCGAGCAGCAGCCCCCCGGCACCGCCCAACGCGGAGAGCAGCAGCGACTCCGCCAGGAACTGCGCCCGTACGTGGCCCCGGGTCGCACCGAGCGCCCGACGCAGCCCCACCTCGGCCCGCCGCTCCAGCACCGAGATCACCATCGTGTTGGCGATGCCGACCCCGCCGACCAGCAGCGCCACCGCCCCCAGCCCGAGCAGCATCCCCTGCATCGCGGAGTCGGTCGCCTGCCGGGCCGCGAGCGCGTCGGACGGCCGCGACACCACCACCTCGCCCGGTGCCTGTGGGTTGGCGGTCGGGCCGAGCACCGCACGCACCGCCGCGACCTGCTCCTCGGCCGCCCGGACGTAGATCCGGGTCGGGTGCCCGTCGAACCGCAGGTACGTCCCGGCGGCCCGCCACCCCACCAGCGCGGCCGAGTCCAACTCCTCGGCCAGCGGCACCGGCGCCAGGATGCCGACCACGGCGAACCACTCACCGCCGAGCCACACCCGCACCCCCACCCGGGGTACGTCCAGCCGTCGCGCCGCCGCATCACCGAGGACAACCGCCGGATAGCTGCCGGTCGCGGTACTGAACCAGGAACCCTCCCGCAGCGTCCCGCCCACGGTACGGAGCAGCTCCGACTGCGCCGCCAGTACCTCGATGCTGCCGGTCTGCCCGGCCGGCACCAGGTCACTGCGGTAGACGTACGCGTCGACGTGGCCGGTCGCCCCGACCGAGTCCACCGGGCCGATCCGCTCGACCATCCCCACCGACTCCTCCGGCAGCACCGCCTCCGCACCGGCACGCCCCTCGCCCGGCCCGACGGTCAGCAGGTTGGTACCGAGCCGGTCCAGGGTCCGGTCCAGTTCGGCCCGACTGGAGGTGGAGATGCCGACCACCGCCAGCATCGCCGCGATCCCGATCGCGACACCCAGCGCGGAGAGGACAACCCGCAGCGGACGGGTACGGAGTCCGGTCGAGCCCAGTCGGGCCAGGTCGGCCGGACCGAGCCGACCCGGTCGCAGCGCCCGGCTCACCGCCGTACCTCCGCCGGGCCGGACAGCGGCGGTGCGGGCGCTGACGGTGGAGGGGCCCCGGAATCACCGACGATCCGGCCGTCCCGCAGCTCGATCCGGCGTGGCAGTTCGGTGGCGATCTGCTGGTCGTGGGTGATGACCACCACGGCGGTGCCCCGGGCGTGCAGCTCGTGCAGCAGCGCCAGCACGCCGGCCCCGGCGACCGAGTCCAGGTTGCCGGTGGGCTCGTCGGCGAGCAGCAGCACCGGGTCACCGAGCACCGCCCGGGCGATGGCGACCCGCTGCCGCTCGCCCCCGGACAGTTCGTGCGGCCGGTGGTCGAGCCGGTGCTCCAGGCCCACCCGGGTCAACGCCTCGGCCGCCCGTCGCCGACGCTCCCGTCCGGGTACGCCCGCGTAGAGCAGCCCGTCGGCGACGTTGTCCAGCACCGGCACCCCGACCGCGAGATGGAACTGCTGGAAGACGAAACCGATCCGTCGGCCGCGCAGCGCGGAGAGTTCCCGGTCGGAGAGCGCGGAGACGTCGTACCCGTCGATGCGCACCGTGCCGTGCGAGGGCCGGTCCAGGGTCCCGAGCAGGTGCAGCAGCGTCGACTTGCCCGAACCGGACGGTCCGACGACGGCGACCAGTTCGCCGTACCCGATCCGCAGGTCGACCCCGTGCAGGGCGACCACCCCGCCGGGGTAGGTCCGGCGCACCCCGGTCAGCGCGACGACCTCACCCGGGCCGGTCTCCGGCGCCGTTCCCCGCCGCGTTGCCGGCGCCGTTCCCCGCTGCGTTGCCGGGGCCGTTCCCCGCTGCGTTGCCGGGGCCGTTCCCCGCTGCGTCGCCGGCTCCGGGCCGGTCGCGGTCGATGTCACGACGGAACCCCCACCGTCATCCCCTCGTCGAGCCCCTCGCCGGTCACCTCGACCCGCCCGTCGGCGAACATGCCGGCTGTCACCGGCACGATCCGGGTGCCGGCGGCCTCCACCACCTCCAGCCCGTAGCCGCCCTCGGCCAGCGCCAGCAGCGCGTCCACCGGCACGGTCAGCACGTTCTTCCGTTCCTCCTCGACGTACCGGACGTCGACCGGGGCACCGGAGAGCCCGCCCAGCGCCTTCTGGTCGGCGACCCGGATCGTGACCTCCACCGTCGCGGCGCCGGTCCCCGGGCGTTCCGGATCGACCGGGGCCGCACCGCCACCGGTGGACGCCGGAGCCGGTGCCCCGACGACGGTGACCTCGCCGGCCACCGTGCCGCCGGTCGGCAGCGTCACCGTCACCTTGGCGCCGCCGCGCGCCCAGCCGGCCCGCCCCGGCTCGACGCCGACGGTGACCAGCCGGGTGTTGCCGGTGTACGACAGCACGTCCCCGGTCGCGGAGCCGCCGACCCGGACCAGCCGCTCGGCGACCCGGAGCCGGCCCGGCGCGTAGACCACCCGGTCCCGGTCGACCGTGCCGCTCTCCGGCAACCCGAGGTCACGCTGCCAGCGTGTGACCGCGGCGGCGGTACTGGCGGTGAACTCCTCGTCCACGGTGAACCCCTGGTAGTCGAGCGCCGCCAGGTTCCGCTCGAACTGTCGTACGTCCGAGCCCTCGGTGCCGACGGTCAGCGGCCGGTACATCGGCAGGAAGCCGTAGAACAGCACCACCGGCTGTTCGTCGGCCCGCAGCAGGACGCCGCCCCGCCCGATCGTGGCGCCGGCCTCCGGCAGCCAGGTCACTGTGCCGGTCGCGGTCGAGGCGAGCGGCTCGGCCCGGCCGTACCCGAGTTCACCGGCGAGGGTGACGGCCTTGACCAGGTTCTGGCGGGTGACGGTGGCGGTCGCGGCCGGCCCGGTGCGGGCGGGCGCCGGCCCGCCCTCTCCGGGCCCGCCGAGACCGAGGGTCGCCACGCCGGCCACCACGACGGTGACCAGGGCGGCGCCGACCAGCACGGCCGGCCGCCAGCGCCGCCGGGCGGATCCGGACCGCTCGGCCCGCTGCGACGTGGTCCGCTCCTGCCCGCTCATCCGTTGACGACGGCGTTCGGGTCCGGAGTGGTCGGCGGTCGGCCGTCCAGCACCGGCTCGCAGATCTGCAGCGCCCGCATGTTCGCCGCCTGCTCCTGCTCGGTCAGCTCGCGGCCGAGCGCGCCGCCCGCCGGCCAGGAACCGTCCGGCCCCGGGTCCGGCCAGTCCGGCATGCCGTTGTCCCGCATGCACCTGGCGTACTCCCGACGCTGGGCGAGCTGCTCCGGGGTCAGCGGTGCCGGTCGCTCCTCAAGCTCCTCCGGCACGGGCATTCTGCCGAACTCCTCGCACGCCTTCCACGCCGCCGCCACCTCCGGCTCGGCCTTGTTCCGGCCGCCGATGGCACGCAGGTCCAACTGCCCCTTCGAGTCGGGATCCGGGACGTCGAAGCCCTGTTCCCGGAAACACCGGGCAAGGTTGCGGCGGTCCTCGACGTACGCGGCGAGGTCTTCGGAGGCCGGGCCGGGCGAGCCCGCCGCCTCGGCCCCGTTTGCGGTGGCGACACTCGGCGTCTGCTCACCGGCACCACATCCGGGAAGCCCGAACGCCAGTACGGCGACCGCGCCGACGGTCGCGGTGAGCCGTCGGAACGGAGCTCTGGGACGAATCATGTTTTCTACCTGTCTTTCCGACTGTTCATGGGCATGCGTCGTCGGCCCGGCCCGGTGCGGAACACCCGGCGGGTGACGGGGAGATCGGGGGGTGCTAGCGGCCGCTCATCGGATACCAGTGCCAGCCGTCGGTCGAGCCGTAGATCCCGGTCCCGGTGTCCCGGGCGTAGTAGAAGCCGTCGGGGGTCCGTTGCGGCGGGCCCGCCATCGGTGGCAGACCGTCCAGTTCGACCTGCCGGTACTCCGCCGCGCCGTCCCGGGCCGCCCAGAACCGGTACCCCAGACCCGTCCGGCCGCTGTCCTGGTAGAGCACGTGGCTGCCGTCCGCTGTCACGAACGACCCGAGGTCCGAGTCGCCGAGCGGCAGCGCGTCCACGGCGGTGACCCGCTGCCAGCCGGTGACCGCCGTGTAGCGGTGCACCGCCTGCTCCGACATGGTGCTGATCACGGCGTACCCGTCGGTTCCCGGGCCGACGGTGACCTTCGGCGCGACGCAGCCGCCGGTACCGCAGGCCGGGCCGTCCGCGAAGACGTGGCGGGACCAGGTACGGCCGGCGTCGGGGCTGATCGCGACCGCCGGCCGCCCCGTCGCCGGATCGAGGCCCGGCGCCCAGAGCCGGCCGGACGTCTGCCGGACCAGCAGCAGGTCACTCAGGACCAGCGGAACGCGGTTGGCGAGCGGCGAGAGCCGGTTCGCCTCCGGATCGAGCGCGTGCAGCTCGCAGGGGCGCAGGGCGGGCGCCACGGACGCCTGCGGATCCGCCCCCGGCACCGGCCAGCAGACCACCGGGTGGCCGGGTGGCGCCGCCGGCACCTCCGGCCCGGCCTGCGGTGCCTGCCAGCTCCGCCCACCGTCGCGGCTGGTCATCAACCTCGGGACACCCGGCGTGGCGGCGTCCAGTACCTCGGCGAGCAGCGCGTCCGGGCCGAGCACCGCCAGACCGGCGACGTCGACCGGGGCGCCGCGCACCGACCAGTTCCGGCCGCCGTCGTCGGAACCGACCAGCTGCCAGACGGTCTTGCGGCACGGCTGACGTTCCGGGGAGCAGGTCGACATCGCGACGTAGCCGCGCCGGGCGTCGCCGGCACCGACCCACTGGACGATGCCGTCGCCCGGCAGGGTGCCCGACGTCGGCGGCTCGCCGGAGGCCGTCGTGCGCGGCGTCGGGCCGTCGGCGACAACGTCCGGCGTACCGGCCCCGCCGGGCAGGAGAACGGTGGCGAGTACCAGGGTCAGCGAGGTGGCGACCGCCGCGGCACCACCGGCCAGTACGGCCCGGCGCCGTCGCCACCGTCGTCGGCCGGCCCCGTACACCTCGTCGGCGAGCATCCGGGTCGGCGGCGTCTGCTCCGCCGCGTCCTCGAACATCTCCCGTAGTCCGGTCATCTGCTCCGCTCCCCCACCGTGATCAGTTCACCGTTCGGTACCGCGTCGCCGAGCACCCGGCGCAGTGTGGCGAGTCCCCGTGCCGTCTGGCTCTTCACCGTGCCCTCGGAGCACCCCAGTACGGCGGCGGTCTCGGCCACGTCGAGTTCGTGGTAGAAGCGGCAGACCAGGGTCACCCGTTGCCGGGGTGGGACCTGTCGCAGCGCCCTCGCGAAGAGCACCCGCCGGGTGGCCGCCTCGGTCGAGTCGTCCGGGTCGACCGGTTCCGGGGTGTCCGCCACGATCCGCTCGCGTCGCCGCCAGACCCGCCGGGTCTCGGCCAGGTAGGCCCGGACCAGGCAGGTCCGGACGAAGGCGTCCAGCGCCTTCGGGTCGCGTACCCGGTGCCAGCCGGCGGCCAGCCGGATGAACGCCGTCTGCGCCAGGTCATCGGCCCAGTGCCAGTCGCCGCACATCAGGTACGCGCTACGCCGCACCACATCCCGCCGGGCGGCGAAGTACTCGCTGAACTGGCGCCGGTCCTCGTTCTCGTCGCGTCGCATCCCGCTCCTCTCGTCGGATAGGTGCGCCTCGGCGACCCGACCGGTTGCCCGGTCCGGCGAACTATTTCGACGGTCGGGAAATGGGGCTGTCCGGGGCAGTGCCGGCCCGCCCGGCCGCTGCCCGGAGCCGGTCGCGCCGCCGCTGCCGTCGACGGCGGGGGTGACCGCGATTCTGCCTCGGATCCGCACCCGTCGCGGACCGGCGTCGAAGGGTGACGGCGGGTCCACCGGCACTGCGGCCGTCGGGCATGCTGGGGCGCGTGACCGACGAACATCTGCTGGCCGTCATCACCGGCCTGCTCGAGACGCCCTTTCCGAACTCCGACGTGTCACAGGGTGACCGGGACAGCGCACCCGCGCACCACCTCCAGGTCCTGCGCCGTACCGACGACTTCTGGGAGGACCGTGCCGAGGAGCGGTACGAGGCGGCCGAGCGGGAGATCGAGGCCGCCCGTCAGCCGCTGGTGGCCGCGTTGACGGCGCGCTGGGGTACGCCGATGGCGGTGGACCTGACGCCGTCCTGGCGCGACAGCAGGACTCTGCCGGAACCACTGGACCGGCTCAGCCAGGTCAGCGGCGAGGTGCTGGTCTGGTGGCCGGCGGGAACGGAACGCTGGGTCGGCCTCGCCGTCGGTCAGGCCGACAACGAGTTTCCGATCGAATTGATCGCGGCGGTCGGGATCGGGCAGTTTCCCGTGACGGTGCCGGGCTCGCCGCAGCGGGGTACGAACGCGTCGACGGCGGACGCGCCCCGGAGGCCCCTTGACGCCCCGTAAGCCGGACGCCGACGCCGCCGCCGTCGACGCCCTGCTGCGTAAGGTCTTCGGTACCTCGGTCCCGGTGTCCTGCCGACGCACCCCGGACGGGGTGTCCACGCAGGTCTACCAGGTCCGGCGGGGGTCCGAGACGTTCTACCTGCGCATCGCCGAGGAAGCCGACGAGAACCTCGAAACCGATGCCGAGCTGCACCAGCGGCTGCGGGATCTCGGTGTCCGGGTCGCCCGGGTCGTCCATGTCGACCCCTTCCACACCGGGATCGGCCGCTCCACCATGATCACCACCGAGGTTCCCGGTGTCCCGCTGGCCGGGGTCGCCGCGCCGGCTCGCGCCGCGTCCATCGTGGAGGCCGCCGGTGCCGACCTCGCGGTGCTCAACCAGGTGCCGGTGGACGGGTTCGGTTGGGTGCGCCGGAGCGGGCGTCGGTGGCCGCTCCAGGCCGAGCACGCCAGCTATCCACCGTTCGTGACCTCCTACCTGCCGGCACCGTGGCCCGGTCCGCTGGCGTCGCTGTTCGCGACCCCGCTCCTCGACGCCCTCGAAGACCTGGTCGCAGACGAGCGCCGGCAGCCACCGACCCGGGCCCGACTCGCCCACGGCGACTTCGACCTCGACCAGATCTTCTGCGCCGACGGCCGCTACACGGGTCTGATCGACTTCGGCGAGATCCGGGGCACGGAGCTGACGTTCGACCTGGGCCACTTCTGTCTGCACGACCGTACGACCCCCGCCCTGCTGCCCGCCCTGCTCACCGGCTACCAGCGGGTCCAACCGCTGCCCGCCGACCACCTGCGGTCGATCCGGCGCAGCGCGATCCTGCTGGCGCTGCGTCAGCTCTGCCGCTGGCTCGGTCCGCCCCGCCACCTCCCGCTCGACCATCCCGGCGTGACCAACCGCGCCAGGCGGATCGGGGAACTCGTCAGCGCGTCCTGAGCACCACCGCCGTCAGCGGTGCTCCTCGACGTACGCGCGCGGGTCCTTGTCCTGGAAGAGCAGGTCCCGGCCGCCCGGGTGCTCGCCGTAGAAGGTGAGCCACCGGGCGCCGAGTTCGAGGCGTAGTTCCCGGCTGGCGTTGCGCCGGAAGTCGGCGAGCGCGCCGTCCTCCTCCTCGGCCAGGTGTTCGCTGTTCTCCCGCCGGGCCTGCCAGACCGCCGCCCACCAGCCGTCGGTACCCGGTACGTGCCGGCGCGACTCGGCGATGGCGTCCCGGATCTTGTTGTGGTCCGCGATCGCGTCGTCGGTCTCGTCGACGGCGATGTCGGGGTCACCGTGCCGGACCAGGTACGGATAGAGGATCGCCTCCTCCGCCTCCGCGTGGATGTCCAGGTGCAGGGCGAGCGGATCCCACACCGCCCGCAACTCCGTCTCGCCCCGGGCGTCGTCGAGGCGGGCGAATCCGCGCCGGAACGTCTCGTGGTCGTCCAGGATCAGACCGGTGATGTCGTCCATCGCCCACTCCCTTATGTTTCAGAACAAATCTCAGGCATTACACGCGGAAGTTCTATTTTTACGGGGTACTAGCGAAGTATTGCGATAAAGGCCAGAATTCCCGCATGGCTGTTGGGGAGTTCCAGACGCAGGTCGTCCGGCGTGCCCGGGGGATCAGTGCCGTACTCAGCACTCCGCCGTACGTGAAACCGGGTCACTACTATTCGCCGGCCACCTCGCCCGCCGACCGTACGACCGCTGTCGGCTGGCGCGACCTGTCACCGGTCGGGATCGACCTGCGCGAGGCGGAGCAGGTGTCCCTCGCCGCCGAACTGGCGCCGTACCTGCGGGAGCTGCCGACCGGCCGCTGGCACGACCACAACGGCATGTACGGCCGCGCCGACGCCGCCGTACTGCACGCGATGCTCCGACACCACCGGCCGGCCCGACTGGTCGAGGTCGGCTCGGGTTACTCCACGGCGGTCGCGCTCGACGCCGTCGAACGGCACCTGCCCGAAATGCGGATCACCTGTGTGGAGCCGCACCCGGAGCGGCTGCGGTCCCGGCTGCGGCCGGGCGACCGGGTCGAGCTGATCCAACGCCGGGTCCAGGACGTCGACCGGGAGACCTTCGCCGCGCTGGACTCCGGCGACATCCTGCTGATCGACTCGACGCACGTGGTGAAGGCCGGCTCGGACGTCGTCTGGCTGCTGCTGCACGTGCTGCCCACGCTGCGACCCGGGGTGGTCGTCCACATCCACGACATCCACTGGCCGTTCGAATACCCGGAGAAGTGGCTCCGCGAGGGCCGGGACTGGACCGAGGTCTACCTGCTGCGGGCGTTCCTCACCCACAACACCTCCTGGCAGGTGCTGCTCTTCACCTCGTGGCTGTGGTCCCAGCGGCCGGACGCCGTACCGGCCGAACTGCGGGGGCTGCCGACCGGCGCGTTCTGGATGCGCCGCACCCGCTGACGCGCCGGACCGACCACGACCGCCCGGGGATCGTCAGGCCGGGTCGGTGGCCCGGCCGGGCAGCACCGGTACCGGACGGCCCGGCGGCCGGTCACGCGCCTGCCACTCGCGCGGATAGCCGAGCGACACCTCGGCGAACCGGACCCCGTCGAACCAGTTCACCCGGGGAATGTGCAGATGCCCGTAGACCACGGCGGCGGCCCGGTAGCGGACGTGCCAGTCGGCGGTCCGCACCGTGCCGCACCACTGCGCGAACTCCGGATACCGCAGTACCCGGGTCACCTCCTGCACCAGCGGATAGTGGTTGACCAGCACGGTCGGCACCGCCGGGTCGAGTTCCGCCAGCCGCCGCTCGGTGAGTTCCAGCCGCGCCGCGCACCAGTCCTGCCGGGTCGGGTACGGGTCGGGATGCAGCAGGTACTCGTCGGTGCAGACCACCCCGGTGGAGTGGGCCAGGGCGAGCGCCTCCTCGCTGCTGCCCACCCCGGGCGGCCAGAACGTGTAGTCGTACAGGAGGAAGAGCGGGACCACGGTCACCGGCCCGCCCAGTCCGGTGAAGACCGGGTACGGATCCTCCGGGGTCAGTACGCCGACCCGCCGGCAGATCTCGACCAGCAGCTCGTAGCGGGCCACCCCACGCAGCTGCACCCGGTCCTGTCGGGGCGTCCACAGCTCGTGGTTGCCGGGCGCCCACACCACGGTGGAGAAACGCTCCTTCAGCACCCGCAGTGCCCAGTAGATGTCCTCCACCCGCTCGCCGAGGTCACCGGCGAGCAGCAGCCAGTCCTCGTCGGAGCCCGGCGCGAAGCCCTCGACCAGCTTCCGGTTCTCGGCGTAACCGACGTGCAGGTCGCTGACGGCCAGCAACTCACCCCGGGCCGGGGCGACGTCGCCGGGGACGGAGGGGCTCAGGGCTCGACCCAGCCGTGCGACCGGGCGAGGACGACGATCTGCTGCCGGATGACGCCGATCTGGGCGCCGGTCAGCGTCGGCACCTTCTCGATCAGCAGCTCGGTGATCTCGGCGCTGAGTTCGGCACCGGAGAGGACGTCGCACAACTCCTCGTTGTCGCCCGCCGGGCGGCTCGGCCGGGGTTTGACCGCGGGCCGGTCGACGATCCGGATCGTGGTCGCCTTCAGTCCCCGTTCGCCCTGCTCGACCTCGTACTCCAGGCGCATCCCCGGATAGATGAGGTGCTTGTCCTCGCCGAAGTCGTTGGCGTGGACAAAAACGTCCTCACCACCGGCGTCCGGCGCGATGAACCCGTAACCGCGTACCTCGTCGAACCGCAGCAACTTCCCGACCGCCACGACCGCCACCACCACCCACTACAGAACCGACAAACCACCCGCCGACCCACCCGGACCGCCGGGCCGCCCTCCGCCACGATAGCCGTACCGGCCCGACGGCCCGGTCCCTGACGAGGTCAGGACGGCTCCGCGACCAGGATGACCGGCTCGTGGCGGACCGGGAAGTTGACCGAGCTGGCGATGAAGCAGAGCTGGTGCGCCCGCTCGTGCAGCTCGGCCGCCCGCTCGACCATCTCCGGCGCGGCGACGGTGACCCGGGGCCGGAGCACCACCTCGGTGAACGCTCCCCCGCCGTCACCGCTCTCGACCATCGTGCCGACCGCCTCGTCGGTGTACCCGGTCACCACGACCCGTCCGCGCGCGCACAGACTCAGGTACGACAGCATGTGGCACTGGGCGAGCGCGGCGACCAGCAGCTGTTCGGGGTTCCACCGTCCCGGGTCGCCCCGGAACAACGGATCGGCCGAGCCGAGCAGCGGCGGCGGGCCCTCGGCGACGAGCGTGTGGTCCCGGCCGTAGGCCCGGTAGTTGACCGTGCCCTCGTCACCCGCACCGGTCCAGGTGAGCGTCAACGGGTAGTCGTGAGATCTCGCCATCACCCGATCCTGCACTATCCCGGATCCGGGCCGGACCGGCGGGAGCCCGCCTCCGCCGGAGATGTCACACCGGGCCGGACCCGGAAAAGCCCGCCTCCGCTTCCGAGGTGTCACACCCGGAGCGGAGGCGGGCCGGAGAACTGTCAGCAGCGGACCGGGGCCGGCGGAGCGGTCAGAAGTCGTCCGGGGTGCGGATCCGGTCGCGGATCCAGACGCCGGCCTCCTTCAGCCGCCCGGTGCCGGAGAACTGGCCGGCCCCGCAGGTGCCGGTGGTGAAGACCGCGCCGGAGCGGAAGTCGTCGGAGAAGTTCCAGTTCACCCAACTGATCTTCCGGCTGGCGAAGAGGTCGAGGTAACGCTGGGCCATGGTGAAGTTGTTCGGGCCGTCGCCGGTGTACTCCTGGGTGCCGAACTCGGTGACGAACAGCGGCAACCGGTCCGCCGCCCGGGTCACGGTGTCGAGGTAGTAGTCGTCGTGCGAGGCGGCGTAGAAGTGGAAGACGTACATCACGTTGCCGGCGGTCACCGGGTTGGCGGCGATCACGTCCGGCCCGCCGCCCTCGCCGGAGGCGCCGAGCGACGACCAGTCGGGGGTGCCGACCAGCACCACCGCGTCGGCGTCCCGGGTACGGATCACCGGGATGATCTGGTCGGCGTAGCTCTTGATGGCGCTCCAGGCCACGCCGTTGGGCTCGTTGGCGATCTCGTAGATGACGTTGTTCTTGGCCCGGTGCCGGTCGGCGATCTCGGCGAAGAAGGTACGCGCCCGGTCCAGGTTGGCGTTCGGGTCGCCGGGAGTGAGCATGTGCCAGTCGACGATCGCGTACATGCCCCGGGCGGTGGCCAGCTCGATGTAGTTGTGCACCAGGTCGGTGAAGCGCCGGGGGTCGGTCTCGTAGCCGCCCTCCTGGACGTACATCGAGATCCGCAGCACGTCGGCCCGCCACTCGTTGGCCAGTACGTCGAGCGAGCCGGCGGTGGCGCAGTTGGCGTACCACTGCAGGCCGTGTGTGCTCATGCCGCGCAACTGGATCGCCTTGCCCCGGGCGTTGCAGAGCTGCCGGCCGCAGACCCGGAGCTGCCCGTTGGCGGCGACCGGGGTGCTGCCCGGCGGCACGGTCGGGGTGGGCGTCGGGGTCGGGCTGGCCGTCGGGGTCGGCGTGCTGCCGCCGGCGCACGGCTGGCCGTTGAGCCGGCAGCCGACGGGCGCACCCGGCCCGGTGCCGACGAAGCCGAAGGTCACCGAGGCCCCGGGGTTGACGGTGCCGTTCCAGGCGCGGTTGCCGAAGGTGTGGTGCTGCCCGCTGCTGGTCAGGGTGGCGTCCCAGTAGCTGCCGACGGTGGTGCCGGCGGGCAGGTCGAACTCGACCCGCCAGGAGGTGATGGTGCTGGCACCGGAATTGGTGATGGTGTAGCGACCCTCCCAACCCGAGCCCCACTCGGAGACCTTCGCGAAGCTGGCGGTCGGGGTGGCGGCGGCCTGGGCGACCGTCGTCAGTGGCGCCGACAGCACGGCCACCGGCGCGGTCGCGACCGCGGCGACCAGACCGGCCAACAGGAGAGTCCTTCGGGTACGCGTCACAGGTGCCTCCGGGACGGTCGACGGTGGTGGCCTGTCGGGGAGCGACCGACAGGCATCAATTAGCGTCGAACTATAAGGAAAGCTAAGAGTGCTCGCAACCGGTGGCCGGTCAGCTCCGCAGGCTCGCCAGGAACATCGCGATCAGCCGCTCGTACGTCTCGTCGGGGTCCTCACCCAGGCCGAATCCGCCACTCGCCTCGATCGAGGCGAAGCCGTGGGCGATCGACCGGGCGCACCGGGTGGCGTGGATCGCGGCGGAGTCGGTGAGACCGTAACCCCGGAGCATGCCGAGGAAGACCTCCATCATCCGGTTGCCCGCGTCGACCATGGCGGGGTCGTGCAGCGGGTCGGCGGGGAACGCGGCGTACCGGGCCGGGTACTCGCGGACGTACTCCCGGTAGCTGCGCAGCAGCGCGGCGACCGCGTCGTCGCCACTGCGCCCGATCACCACCGCCGTGAACCGCTCGGTCATCTCCACCATCACCCGTACGCCCACCAGCGCGCGGAGTTCGGCGAGGCCCGCGACGTGCTTGTAGAGCGAGGGGGCGGCCACGCCGGTGCGGCTGGCGACCGCGGCCAGGGTCAGACCCTCGACGCCCTGCTCGTCGACGACGTCGAGAGCGGCGGAGACAACGGCGGCGGTGGAGAGTCCGGCCCTAGGCACCGGCCCACCCGTGACCTGCTCTTTTCCCGTTCGTCAGTACGGTATTGACCATAGCCGGAAAGCTAATCCTGCTAGCGCCCACCGTCAAGTCGACCGTCAACCCTGGCGGAGGCCCGCAGGGGTGATCGCGGCGAGGGCGAGGTCCACCACGCCGTCGGCGTACGCCTCGGTGAGGGGGCCGGTACGCAGCAGCCAGCGATGGTAGATCGGCCCGAAGAGGAGTTCCACCACCTGGTCGAGGTCGACGTCGGGCCGGACCTGCCCGACCCGCCGGCCGGCCTCCAGCCGGGACCGGACCGCGTCGAGTTGGGGCCGCAGCAGCCGGTCGCGGGCCTGCTCGGCGAGCGCGTCGTCGGAGAGCGTCTCGATGGTGATCGCCCGGGTGGTGGCGGACAGCCGCGGGTCGGCGAACTCGGCGACCGTGGCACGGATCAGTGCCCGCAGGTCGGCGGCGACGTCTCCGGTGTCGGGCACGGACCCGTCGCCGGCCGTCGCGGCGTCCACCAGCGCGTCCAGGATCACCGCCCCCTTGCCGCGCCACCAGCGGTAGATCGTCTGCTTGCCGACCCCGGCCCGCGCGGCGATCCGCTCGACGGTCAGGTCGGCGTAGCCGGTCTCGGCCAACAGTTCCAGGGCGGCGGCGAGGATCGCTCGGCGGGAGCGTTCGTTACGGCGGGCGGGGTCGGCGGGCACGGGCTCAGCGTACCGCAGCGAGACGAGACGGATCGTCTTGACAAGACGAGCCGACAGGGGCACAGTGACCGGACGAGACGTCTCGTCTCGTTAACGTGTCGCTCCACCGAGGAGAAGCGTGTCCCACATCGCCATGGTCAGCATCCCCGCCCCCGGGCACGTCAACCCGAGCGTGCAGATCCTGCGCGCCCTGGTCGAGCGAGGACACCGGGTCACGTACGCGAACGACCCGTCGTTCGCCGACGTCATCCGGCGCAGCGGGGCCGAACTCAAGCCGTACCGCTCGACGCTGCCCGCCCCCGACGAGGAGTGGGTCGACGATCCGATCGCCCAACTGACGCTCTTCCTCGACGATGCGATCGCGATGCTCCCGCAGCTACGTGCCCGGTACGCCGACGACCGCCCCGACCTGTTCCTCTACGACATCGCCGGCGCACCGGCCCGGCTCCTCGGCGAACAGTGGGGCATCCCCGCGATCCAGCTCTCCCCCACCTTCGTGGCCTGGGACGGCTACGAGGCGGAGATGGCGCAGGCAGTCGAGGCGATACGGGCCGATCCGCGCGGGGCGGACTACTACCGACGGTTCACGACGTGGCTCACCGAGAACGGGTCGTCGGTCACCGACAGCCTCGCCTTCCAGGGCCGACCGACCCGCTGCCTGGCACTCATCCCCCACGCCCTGCAACCGAACGCCGACCGGGTGGACCCGACCGTCTACAGCTTCGTCGGCCCCGTCCTCGGCGACCGGTCCGACCAGGGCGGCTGGACCCGGCCGGCGACCGCCGAGAAGGTGCTGCTGGTGTCGCTCGGCTCGGCGTTCACCCGGCACCCCGACTTCTACCGGCGCTGCGTCACCGCCTTCGGCACGCTGCCCGGCTGGCACACCGTGCTGCAGATCGGCCGGCACGTCGACCCGGCGGAACTCGGCGTCGTGCCGGACAGTGTGGAGGTGCACCCCTGGGTGCCGCAGCTCGCGATCCTGGAGCAGGCTGACGCGTTCCTCACCCACGCCGGCATGGGCGGCAGCAGCGAGGGGCTGTACTGCGGCACGCCGATGATCGCCGCACCCCAGGCCGCCGACCAGTTCGCCAACGCCGAACGGCTGGCCGACCTCGGCGTTGCCCGGGTCGTCGACGTGGCCACGGTCACCGCCGACGAGCTGCGGGAGGCACTGCTGCACCTCACCACCGACGCGGTGGTGTCGGCGCGGTGTGCCGACCTCAGCCGCCAGGTACGTGACGAGAGCGGCACGGCCCGGGCGGTCGAGCTGATCGAGGCCGAGCTGTCCGCCGCTCCGGTCCGGACGGCGTAGCGCGACGGTCGGCCGGCAGCGGATACCGGACCGGCCCGGGAGCAGACGACGACCTCGGCCGGCGACGGCTACCGGACCGGCCCGGGATCAGGCGATCTCGGCCGCCGACCCGGTGCCGGCACCCCGGTTCGGCTTGTCGTGCTCCGGCCCGGGCTCCACGGCACCGGAGCCGTCGACGGACGGCGGACCGACCGGCGGCCGGAGCGGCGACCCGGTCTCGGCGGGTCTGAGCTCGACCGCCGGCATCGTGGGTCGCCGGAGCCGGCCGGGGCCGGCCGACGCGGGCGGGCCGACCGGCTCGGTGACCACCGGGGACGGTCGGGAGAACCCGGTCAGCCCGAGCGGCGGGACGTCCCGGGAACCACCGGTCGACGCCCCGGTCGGCCCGACCCGGGGTCCCGGCACCGCCACCGGGCCGGGGACGGCGGGGGTGGCGGACGGCACCAGCCGGGGCGGCGCGACGTCCGGCGTGGTGACCGGGGTGAGGCCGGCCACCAGCGTGCCGACGATCTCGGCCGCGTACGCCCCGTCCGGGTCGTAGTCCGGGTCGAAGACGGTGACCTCCACCCCGAGGCAGTGCGGGGTGTCGACCAGGCCGGCCAGCAGCAGCTCCAACTCGGCGAAGGCGATCCCGCCCGGGTCCGGCGCGTCGACGGCCGGCATCACCGCCGGGTCGAGCACGTCCACGTCCACGTGCACCCAGTAGCCGACACAGTCGGTCAGCTGGTCGTGGGCCCACTGCGCGGTCCGGGCCGCGCCCTCGGCACGCAGCGCCGGCACCGGCCGGGTGACGATCCCGGCGGCCTGCAGGTCGAGCCGGTACTCGTCGTGGGCCCGGATGCCGAGCACCACCACGTCGATGTCCCGGAAGTACGGCCGCCGCCCCTCGATCGCGGCCAGGTCGGCCTGGCCCCGCCCGGTGACCAGGGCGAGGTCCTCGCCGGCGGCCGCGCCGACGTACGAGGCGTTGCCGGGGTGCCGGAAGTCGGAGTGGCCGTCGACGAAGACCAGCCCGACCCGGCCGCCGACCGCCTCGCCGAGCCGGTGCATGGCCAGCGCCGAGCCGAGCAGGATCGAGCAGTCGCCGCCCAGGACCAGGGGAAACTCCCCCCGGTCGATGATCGTGCCGACCCGGTCGGCCAACAGCATCGAGTACGACGCGATCGACCCCGCGTGGCACACCCCGTCCCCGGGACGCCAGTCCCCCGGGTCGTACCGGGGTGGGGTGAGACAACCGGCGTCCCGGGCATTGAGCCGGGCGATCAGGTCGTGGTCACGCAGCGCGCCCGGGGCCTTGGCGCAGCCCGGCACCGAGGTGCCGGTCGGTGGACGCAGGCCCAGGTTGGAGGGGGCGTCCAGGACGGCGATCCGGCGCATACGTGTGCTCCCGTCCGGTATCGCGGCTGCCAGCCGGCATGCCCGCTGCTGACTCACATTGTTCTAGAAGAGCGCCCGGGAGAGCGCCCGCCGAGCGGCCGCCACCGCAGGATCGTCCGGACCGGCGATGGTGAACAGGGACACCAGGTGCTCGCGGGCCGCGTCCCGGTCATCGCCGCTGGTCCGTCGGACGAGTTCGACCAGCCGGGCGTACGCCTGCTCCGCCTGACCGCTGAGCACCTCGATGTCGGCGGCCAGCAACTGCGCCGGTACGTCGTCCGGCGTCGCCTCGGCCGCGGCCAGCGCCGCCGCCGGGTCGACCCCGGTCACCCGCCGGGCCAGCGTCACGTGCGCGAGGCCCGCCTCGGCCGCCGCGTCCGCCGGACTGTCCGACAGGATCTTCCGGTACGCCCGCTCGGCGGTGTCCAGGTCGCCGCTGATAAGTGCGTCGTCGGCCTCGACCAGCCGGGGGTCCTCCGGCGTCTCGACGGCCACGCCACCGGCCTTGAGCAGCGCGGCGATCCACTGCCGCAACTGCGCCTCGGGCTGCACCCCGGTGAACGCGTCCACCGGCTGACCGCCGATGATCGCGACCACCATCGGGATGCCCTGGATCCGGAACATCTGCGCCAGCCGGGGGTTGGCGTCGACGTCGACCTTGGCCAGCACCCAGGCGCCGCCGCCCTCGACGGCGAGTCGTTCCAGCACCGGGGAGAGCTGCTTGCAGGGCTGGCACCATTCGGCCCAGAAGTCGATGACCACGGGGGTGGTCAGCGAGCGTTCGAGTACCTCGGACTGGAAGGTCGCCTCGGTGACGTCGATCACGGCGACCCCGCCCGCACCGCCGCCGGGTGCTCCGGGAGAGACGCCGCCCGGCGTCGGACGGCCGGCGGGCGGAGTGGCGGGAGACTGTGCGGGCGTTTGGGCGGCGCGCAGCGCGCCGAGGTCTACCGCGCCGCGGGTGAAGATCGACGAGGTGATCCGTGGGTCGCTCATGGTTGTCTAGTCTCGCACGCGCGGCCGCTGTCCCAGACGAACCGCCAGTGGACGACAGTCGACCGGACCGGAACCGGACCAGGCACGCCGACGCACCGGACCGCCGACGGTCCGGGTACGCCGACGCACCGGACCGCCGCACGCACGGGTGCGCCGACGCACCGGACCGCCGACGGACCGGGCAGGGCTCGGGTCGGAGGCGGGTCGGTCAGAACCGGGCCGGCTCGCGGTAGACGCCCCACTCGGCCCGCAACGCGTCGCAGATCTCCCCGAGGGTCGCCTCGGCGCGTACCGCGTCCAGCATCGGCGGGATCAGGTTCTCGCCGGTACGGGTCATCTCGACCATCCGGGCCAGCGCCGCCCTCACCACACCGTCGTCCCGGCCGGACTTACGCGCGGCCAGCAGTCGCCGCTGCTCCAGCTCGACCTCGTGCGAGACCCGCATGATCTCCAGCTCCTTGGCGACCGTGCCGGTGTGGCAGTTCACTCCGACGATCTTCTTGTCGCCCTTCTCCAGCGCCTGCTGGTACGTGAAGGCCGCCTCGGCGATCTGGCCGGTGAACCAGCCGTCCTCGATGCCCCGCAGGATGCCCGAGGTCATCGGGCCGATCGGGTGCGGTCCCTCGCCGCCGAGCTGCCGGATCCGGGCGAAGATCTCCTCCGCCTCGGCCTCGATCTTGTCGGTGAGCGCCTCGACGTACCAGGACCCGCCGAGTGGGTCGGCCACGTTGGTGACCCCGGTCTCCTCCATCAGCACCTGCTGGGTACGCAGCGCGATCTCGGCCGAGGAGTCGGTGGGCAGGGCGAGGGTCTCGTCCAGCGCGTTGGTGTGCAGCGAGTTGGTCCCGCCCAGCACCGCGGCGAGCGCCTCGACCGCCGTACGGACCACGTTGTTCACCGGCTGCTGCGCGGTCAGCGACACCCCGGCGGTCTGGGTGTGGAAGCGCAGCCAGAGCGCCCGCTCGTCGGTGGCGCCGTACACCTCGCGCAGCCAGCGGGCCCAGATCCGCCGGGCGGCCCGGAACTTGGCGATCTCCTCGAAGAAGTCGACGTGCGAGTCGAAGAAGAAGCTCAGCCCGGGGGCGAAGACGTTCACGTCCAGGCCACGGCTCAACCCCAGCTCGACGTAGCCGAAGCCGTCCGCCAGGGTGTACGCCAGCTCCTGGGCGGCGGTCGAACCGGCCTCCCGGATGTGGTACCCGGAGACCGAGAGTGGCTTGTAGCGCGGGATGTTCGCCGCGCAGTACTCCATCAGGTCGCCGATCAGTCGCAGGTGCGGCTCCGGGTCGAAGAGCCACTCCTTCTGCGCGATGTACTCCTTGAAGATGTCGGTCTGCAGGGTGCCGTCCAGGGTGGAGAGGGCGGCGCCCTGCCGCTCGGCGGCGACCAGGTACATGCAGAAGACCGGCACCGCCGGGCCGGAGATGGTCATGCTCGTGGTGACCCCGGCCAGGTCGATGCCGTCGAAGAGCGTCTCCATGTCGGCGGCCGAGTCGATCGCCACCCCGCAGTGCCCGACCTCGCCGAGCGCCTGCGGGTCGTCGGAGTCCCGGCCCATCAGGGTCGGCATGTCGAAGGCGACCGAGAGCCCACCGCCGCCGGCGCCGAGGATCATCTTGTAGCGCTCGTTGGTCTGTCGGGCGTTGCCGAAGCCGGCGAACTGCCGGATCGTCCAGGTCCGCCCCCGGTAGCCGGTCGGATACAGCCCCCGGGTGTACGGGTACTCGCCCGGCCAGCCGATCCGGGCGAACCGGGGATCGTCGGTGCCCTCGGGTGGCCCGTACACCGGCTCGACCGGCATCCCGGAGAGGGTCGTGAAGTCCGCGTCCCGCTTCCGGGCCGCGTCGTACCGGGCCTGCCAGCGTTCCCGACCGGCGGCGATCTCGTCCGCGTTCATCATCGCAGTGTAGAGCGCTTCCCTGAACGATCGCTAAGGGCGCAAGGAAGGGCCCCTTCTTATCGCTTTCTGCGGTGAAAGGGGCCCTTCTTAACAGGTGTACGGCGACGGGACGGTCACGCTCCGGCAGCCGCCGGAGGGTTCAGCTCGATGTCGTCGACCTTGACGTTCACCTCGGTGACCTGCAGGCCGTACTTCTCGACCTCCTCGATCACCTTTGCCCGGACCGCCTCGGTCACGTCGGCCACGACCTGCCCGGCCTCGATCACCAGCACGACCTTGATGGACGCGCTGGTCCCCTTCACCTCGGCCGAGACACCCCGTCCGGCGTCGCCCACCTCGTCCAGACCGACCCGGTCCAGCACGTTGTTGAAGAACCGGGCCACGTCCCCGCCGAGTTCGGCGACGCCGGGCACCGAGCGGGCCGCCGTACCGGCGATCTTCTCGATGACCTCTTCGGACACCTCGGTGGCGCCTCGCGGTGCGGCAGCAGGCGCGGCGGCGGGTGCGGCGGCGGGTGCGGCGGCGGGTGCGGCGGTCTCCGCGGCCTGGCCCGCCTCGTTCGGAACCTCGGTCATGCTCTGTCTCTCCCCTGGTCTCGGCAGCCTGACACGGCGCAGTCAGCGTTGACGGAGCCTACTCGGCACGGGCAAACCAGCGGCATGACCTGACGGATTCCCGGCCACCCCCGGTCGGCCGTGCCGGCTTGTTGACGGAGCCGCCGGTCCGGCACCGCCGCTCCGGTGCACGGCGGCGAACCGGGCCGGGCCGACACCGAGATACCGACGGAAGTGCCGGGTCAGGTGGGCCTGGTCGTAGAAGCCGGCGGCCACCGCGACCTCGGCGGGCGGCATTCCGGCCAACAGCAGCCGACGGGCCAGGTCGATCCGGCGACCGGTCAGGTAGCGGTGCGGCGGCAGGCCGTACCGCCGGGTGAAGGCCCGGACCAGGTACGTCGGATGGGCGGTCAGCGTCGCGGCGGCCTCGACCAGGGTGATTCCGCCGGTCAACCGCTCGTCCAACAACTCGCGGAGCCGGCCCGCGACGGTGTCCGGTCGCGACCCCGGCGGACCGCCGGGCCCGTCCGACGGTGACACCGGCGGACCGCCGGGGGGCCGCAGATGGCCGGACAACCGCTCGCGGACGAACGCCAGCCGGCTCTCCGCCTCGAAGACGTCCCCCGGATGTACGAGCGAACGGTGCAACCGGTGGACCCGGTCCCGCAGTTCCGCGTCGGGCAGGCTCGGCGTCGCCACCGCCGCACCGATCAACTCCTCGCCCAGCACGGACGTGTCGAGGTAGAGAACCCGCTTGCGGAACCCGTGCCGGGTCGCCGACCGGCCGTCGTGCGCGACGTGCGGCGGCAACAGGGTGACCGCCGCCCCGACCGCGCCGTGCTCGGTGCGGTCCAGGTCGTACCGGATGGCACCGTCGTCGACGATGAGCAGGGTCCAGGCGTCGTGGGTGTGCGCCGGGTAGGCATGGTCGACAAAGTCGGCGTGGAACACCTCGGCGATGCCGGCCACCGCCGGGCGCCAGGCCGCGACCCGGGTACGCACGTCAGAAACGTACAAGACCGGGGCCCGGCGTACCGGCAGGCTCGGTGGCGTGAACGATCTCCACGAAGCACCGACCACTGTCGAGTCGGCCCCGGCACCGGTCCGGTTCGACAGCAAGATCGCCGTACTGCTCCGGGACGACCTGGCCGGCTGGCAACGGCTCAACGTGACGGCGTTCCTGGTCAGCGGCATCGCCGGAACCGGGCCGGACCTGATCGGCGAGGACTACCAGGACGCGGACGGCACCCGCTACCTGCCGATGTTCCGCCAACCGGTGCTGGTCTTCGCCGGCAGCCGGGACACCGTCGTCGCCGCACACCGACGCGCGGTGGACCGGGGAATCCCGATCAGCGTCTTCACCGCCGACCTTTTCGCCACCGGCAACGACCGGGACAACCGCGCGGCCGTACGGGCGGTGCCGCGCGACCGGCTCGACCTGGTGGGACTGGCCGTACACGGCCCGAAGAACGCCGTGGACCGGATCCTCAAGGGTGCGACCCTGCACCGCTGACGACTGCGCAGCCAGGAACTGACAGGTGTTAGGAAGGGGCCCTTCCTATACAAAAAGCGATAACAGGGGGCCCTTCCTTACAGCTCCAGTTGGTGGAGGAGTTCGGTGGCGGCGGCGTACGGGTCGGTCGTCCCGTCGGCCACCCGGGCGGCGAGCGCGGCCAGCGACGTACCGGAGCGCAGTGAGCCGAGCCGGGCGCGCAGCGTGCCGAGCGCGATCGCCTCGACCTCGGCGGCGGCCCGCGCCTCGCGACGGCGGCGCAGTTCACCGTGTTCGACGAGCCAGCCGCGGTGCTTCTCGATCGCGGCGACGATGTCGTCGATCCCCTCCGCCCGGGCGGCCACCGCGCGGACCACCTTCGGGCGCCACTCACCGGGGCCGCGTTCGCCCAGCGCGATCATGCCCTGGATGTCCCGGACGGTGGCGTCGGCACCGTCCCGGTCGGCCTTGTTCACCACGAACACGTCGGCGATCTCCAGGATGCCGGCCTTGACCGCCTGGATCGCGTCGCCCATCCCGGGGGCGAGCAGGACCAGCGTGGTGTCGGCCAGCGAGGCGACCTCCACCTCGGCCTGGCCGACCCCGACGGTCTCCACCAGTACGACGTCGCAGCCGGCACCCTCCAGCACCCGGACCGCGGCCGGGGTGGCGGCGGCCAGCCCGCCGAGGTGGCCCCGGCTGGACATCGAGCGGATGTAGACACCGGGGTCGGTGGCGTGGTCCTGCATCCGGACCCGGTCGCCGAGGATCGCCCCGCCGGTGAACGGGCTGGACGGGTCGACGGCGAGCACCCCGACCCGGTGGTCCCGGGCCCGCAGCGCCCGGACCAGTTCGTTGGTGGTGGTCGACTTGCCCACCCCGGGTGATCCGGTCAGCCCGATCACCTGGGCCCGGCCGGTGTGCGGCGCCAGTGCCGCCGCGATCTCCGGCAGCAGCTCGTCACCGGACTCGACCAGGGTGATCAGCCGGGCCACCGCCCGGGGGTCACCGGCGCGGGCCCGCTCGACCAGCAGCGGTACGTCCCGGCTCCGCCGCACCGGCACCGGGCGGGCCGGGTCGGCCGGCGCACCCGCCGCCTCAACCGGAGTCGCCTCAGCCGAGGGCGCCTCAGCCGGAGTCGCCCCAGCCGAGGGCGCCTCAACCGGAGTCGCCTCAACCTGCGCCGGTCGCCCGATGGAGCCTGGTGCGGTCACTCCTGGCCGCCGCCCTGGCGGGGAACCCTGATGATCAGGGCGTCGCCCTGTCCACCGCCGCCGCAGAGGGCCGCGGCTCCGGTGCCACCGCCCCGGCGGCGCAGCTCCATGGCGAGGGTGAGGACCAGCCGGGCACCGGACATCCCGATCGGGTGGCCGAGGGCGATCGCCCCGCCGTTGACGTTCACGATCTCGGGGCGTACCCCGAGGTCGCGGGTGGCCTGGATGCCGACCTGCGCGAACGCCTCATTGATCTCGATCAGGTCCAGGTCGGCGACGGTGAGTCCGGCCTTGCCCAGGGCGTGGCTGATCGCGTTGGAGGGCTGCGAGTGCAGCGAGTTGTCCGGTCCGGCGACGTTGCCGTGCGCGCCGATCTCGGCGAGCCAGCTCAGCCCGAGTTCCTCGGCCTTGGCCCGGCTCATCACCACGACCGCGCAGGCGCCGTCGGAGATCGGCGACGAACTGCCGGCGGTGATCGTGCCGTCCGGGGTGAAGGCGGGACGCAGCCGGGCCAGCGATTCGGCGGTGGTCTCCGGGCGTACCCCCTCGTCCTCGCTGATCACCAGCGGATCGCCCTTGCGCTGCGGCACGGTGACCGGAGTGATCTCCTCGGCGAAGGCGCCGTTCTTCTGCGCGGCGGCCGCCTTCTGGTGGCTGGCCGCGGCGAAGGCGTCCTGCTCGGCCCGGGTGATCCCGTGCCGGCTGTTGTGCCGTTCGGTGGACTCGCCCATCGCGCAGCAGTCCCACGCGTCGGTCAGCCCGTCCAGCGCCATGTGGTCCCGGACCACCACGTCGCCGTACTTGTAGCCGGCGCGCTGGCCGAGCAGCAGGTGCGGGGCGTTGGTCATCGACTCCATGCCGCCGGCCACCACGATGTCGAACTCACCGGCCCGGATGAGCTGGTCGGCCAGGGCGATCGCGTCGAGGCCGGAGAGGCAGACCTTGTTGATCGTCAGCGCCGGTACGGACATCGGGATGCCCGCCTCGACCGCCGCCTGCCGGGCCGGGATCTGGCCCGCGCCGGCCTGCAGCACCTGGCCCATGATCACGTACTGCACCTGGTCGGCGGGGACGCCGGCCCGTTCCAGGGCGGCCCGGATCGCGACACCGCCGAGCTTGGTGGCCGGGAAGTCCTTCAGGTTGCCGAGCAGCCGCCCCATCGGGGTACGGGCGCCACCGACGATCACGGAAGCCGGGCGAGCCGGGACCAGGGGAGCTGAAACCATGGGTACTGTCGCCTCCGAGGGGACCTGACGGTACGGCTTAACGATAGTTAGGCCAGACTAGCGTCATGGGTGCTGACGTCCCGGCCGAGCCCGCTGCCGACTATGTCACAGGGATCGGGCTGCTCCGCATCGATCACGTCGGGGTGGCCGTCGCCGACCTCGACGCCGCGATCGACTTCTACCAGCGGGTCTTCGGCATGCGTTGTGTGCACACCGAGACCAACACCGAGCAGGGCGTACGGGAGGCGATGCTGAGCGTCGGCCCGGACCCGGCGGGCGGTTGCGTGCAACTGCTGGCGCCACTGACCCCGGACTCCCCGATCGCCAGGTTCCTGGACCGGAACGGGCCCGGCGTGCAGCAGGTGGCGTACACGGTGGCGGACATCGACGCGGCCGGCGCGGCACTGCGGGAGCGCGGCATGCGGATGCTCTACGAGACGCCGAGGCGGGGCACCGCCGGCTCCCGGATCAACTTCGTGCATCCCCGGGACGCCGGCGGCGTACTGGTGGAACTGGTCGAGCCGGCCGCCGGATAGCCGGGCACCGACCCCCGACCGGCTCAGGGGCGGCCGGGGACGGCCGGGCCGACGCGGCCAGCCGCACCACCCCCGCACCCGGTACGGTCAGCCGGCCTGGCTCGGCAGGGTGTCGTGCGCCTCGACCAGCTCGGCCGGCAGCGGCGCCAGGTCGGTGGCCCGGCGGAAGTCGCCGAGCGTGGTGCCGGTGCACTCCGAGTCGACGTTGTGGGCGCCGGCCCCGGACTCGACGTCGGCCAGGTTGACCGCCCGGAAGTCGATCGAGAACCGGGTCCGGCCCGAGGTGTTCGGCACGGTGGTGTGCAACTGCGCCCCGGAGAAGATCAGCACGCCGCCGGGCGGTGTGATCACCCGCAGGTCCGGCTCGCGTTCGAGGTCCTGCTCCAGCCGGGGCTGTTCCCGGGTCTCGGTGTGCACCTGCTGGGCCGCCGTGGCCCGACCGTACGCGACCCACTCGGCGTAGTTGTAGTTCCGGGAACTGTTCCGCACCCCGGTGCCGAAGTACCTCGGGTGGAAGGCCATCACATTGGACTCCACCACGTCGTACACCGGCATCCAGAAGTTGAGCTGCGACATCGGTGCGGAGAACCAGGTGTCCCGGTGCGACTCGAACTGCAGGGTCAGCCCCGCGTTGAGGTACTCGCTGGTCATCGTGCGCAGCCGGGGCACGTCGAAGTACGTCTGCCCCGGGTCGGCGCCGAGGTCGGAGAGCACACCTCGGACGAGTTCGGCGCTGCGCGGGTGGTTGATGAAGGTCGGCTTCAGGTCGGCCAGCACCCGTACGTAGTCCGGGCCGGCCAGGTGGTGCTGGGCGTCGGGCGGGAAGTGGGGGGCGAACGCCGTCTCGGCCATCTCCCGGGCGAAGGCGACCAGCGCCATCGAGTGCGGCGTCGGCGAGTAGACGAACAGGTCCCCGGCGAAGAGCCTGGCCCGACGTTCCGCGTCGGACATCGGCGAGTCGAAGTGCAGCACCGTCACTGCGGCCTCCTGCGGTAGCTCACGGTAGGTCTGCGCGTCGGTCACGCTAAGCCGCGCCGGGCGGGGCCGGAAGGAGCCGTCGGGTCACCAACCGTGTCGATAATCCGACTGCCTGTGAACCGGTTCGACCGACCGAACCAGGTGAACCGGCCCGGCCAGCGCGTTTAGAGTCGGACGATGCCGTCCCCGCCCCCGGCCGTTCCCGCCTCCCCGGCCGTCGCCGGTGCCGCCGCCCCGACCGTCGCCAGTTCCGCCGTCGGTCCCGGCTCTCCGGCCGTCACCGGCTCTCCGGCGGTCACCGGCCTCCGGCCGTTCCGGTTCACCGCCTCGATGCCCGGGCTGGACCGGCCGGTCACCCGCTGGCGGGACGAGATCCGCCGGATCGAGGACCTCGGCTTCAGCTCGGTCTCGGTCTCCGACCACTTCACCGGCGGCTGGGCGATGGATCCGCTGGTCGCGATGACGGTCGCCGCCGAGGCCACCACCCGGCTACGGGTACTGGGCATGGTGTTCTGCAACGACTTCCGGCACCCGGTGCTGCTGCACAAAACCCTGGCCAACCTCGACGTCTTCTCCACCGGGCGGGTGGAGATCGGGCTCGGCGCCGGCTGGCTGCGGACCGACCACGACGCCGCCGGCCTGCCGTTCGACCCGCCCGGCGTACGGGTGGCCCGGCTGGCCGAGGCGATCGAGGTGCTCGTCGGCCTCTTCGGCGACAAGCCGGTGAGTTTCGCCGGGGAGCACTACCGGGTCACCGAACTGGACGGGCTGCCGAAGCCGGTGCAGCGCCCCCACCCGCCGCTGCTGGTCGGCGGGGGCAGCCGGCGGATCCTCGAACTGGCCGGTCGGCACGCCGACATCGTCGGGATCAACCCGCGGCTCGCCCCGGACGTCGACCCCCTCGCCGCGGTGGCGGAGATGAGTCCGGACCGCTTCGCCCGGAAGGTGGCCTGGGCCCGCGCCGCCGCCTCGGCCGCCGGCCGCGATCCGGGGAGCCTGGAGTTCCAGGTGCGGATGTTCGACGTACGGGTGTCGCACCGGGGCGTCACCCACCACTCCACCTCCAGCCACGCCCGGCTCGCCGACCCCGCCGCCCTGGAAGGTTCGCCGGCGGTGCTGCACGGCGACGTCGAGGAGTGTGTCGACCGGCTGGTCGCGCTCCGCGAGCGGTACGGCGTCAACTACCTGCATCTCGGCGGCAACCTGGACGCCGCCGCCCCGATCGTGGCCCGCCTCGCCGGCCGCTGACCCTCACCCGCGACCCCCGGCCGGTACGGGCACACGGAATGAAGATCATGAAAAAGGTACGGCCGCGCGGCGGGTCGAGTTGACCATGTGAACTGGGCGCGATACAACGTCCCGGCTCTTGCGAAGGCCCCCGGTGTGTCTGCAAGTATGTCCCAATGCCCCAGCAGCAATCCTCCCCTCTCGCGTTCTTCGACAACGCGAACTCGCAGCCAGACTTCACAGTCGCCCTGCGCGGTTACGACCGTGAGCAGGTCAACAGTCACCTCGGCCGGCTGACCGCGGCGCTGCACCAGGCGCAGCAGGACCGGGCCGACGCCGAACAGCGGATGAACGACGCGCAGCGTCGGCTCCGCCAGGCCGAGCAGCGTCTCGCCGCCCTCGAGCAGAAGCTCACCGACACCAACAAGCAGCTCGAAGAGAACAACCGGCCGACCCTCTCCGGCCTGGGTACCCGCGTCGAGCAGATCCTGCGTCTCGCCGAGGAACAGGCCAACGACCACCGTGGCGAGGCCAAGCGCGAGTCGGAGGGCATCCTCTCGGCCGCCCGGCTCGAGGCGCGGGAGATCACCGACAAGGCGCGCGCCGAGGCGGCCGCGATGAAGGCCTCCGCGGAGCGCGAGGCCGGCAGCGTCCGTACCGCCGCCGAGCGGGAGGCCGCCGAGGTCCGGGTGCAGGCCCGTCGTGAGGCGGACACGCTGCGCGCCGACGCCGACCGGGAGACCAAGCAGCTGCGTACGGTGACCGCACACGAGGTCGCCGAGCTGCGGTCCACCGTCGAGCGTGAGGTGGCGACGCTGCGCGCGACCGCCGAGCGGGAGATCACCCAGCAGCGCGCGAAGGCGGCCCGGGAGGCCGAGGAGAAGCGCGCCGAGGCGACCAAGCTGCTCGCCGACGCCCGGGACAAGCGGGACAAGGACCTGCAGGCCCTGGAACTGCAGCTGGCGGAACGCCGGGAGAAGGCCGAGCGCGAGGAGTCCGAGCGGCACGCCGCCCAGGTCGCCCAGACCCAGAAGCTGGTCGCCGAGGCCGAGCAGCGGGCCCGCGCCGCCCAGGACCGGGCGAAGGAGATCGAGCAGCGCGCCGAGGCCCGCCGGGTCGAGTCGGAGCGCACCGCCAACGACACCGTCGACAAGGCCAAGGCACTGGCCGAGAAGACCGTGAACGAGGCCCGGGCCGAGGCCCACCGCCTGCTCACCGAGGCCCGCACCGAGGCGGAGCTGACCACGCAGGCGGCCCGCCGCGAGGTCGAGGACCTCACCCGGCAGAAGGACGCGGTCACCGCGCAGCTCGGCCAGATGCTCTCCGGACTGGCCGGCATCGTGCCCGGCGTCGGCTCGGCGGCACCCGCCGCCACCCCCGCCGCCAAGGCCGAGCCGGAGGCCAAGGCCGCCGAGAAGAGCGACAACGACGAGCGGCTGACCGCCGACGTCGCCAGCTGAACCGACCGACTCGTCGCACGGTCGGACTGCGGGGCAGCAGCACGGCCGGGGCCGTACCGGATCTTCCGGTACGGCCCCGAGCGCTGTCCGCCCACCGGATCGTCCCCACCGTGCCGTAGCGTCTGGTCCGATCAACGCCGCCAGGTATCGCCGCAGAACCGGGCGACCCGTGTGAGGATGGGACCATGTCGTACGGCGAGGACTTGTTCGCCCTGGACGGGGACGTGGCTACGGAGCCGAGCTTCGAGTCGGCCCTGCGGGGCTACGATAAGCGGCAGGTGGACCGGTACGTCGCCGAGGCCGAGAAGGATATTGCCCGGTTGGCGGCGCAGCGCGAGCAGGCGTACGCGCAGATCCACAACCTGGCCGGCCAGGTCGAGGTGCTGCAACGCGACCTGATGGCACTGCGCCGGCAGGTCGGCGTGGTGGACCGTGCCTCGTTCCGGCACCTGGGGCCGGTGGTCGAGCACATCCTGACCCTCGCCGAGGAGCAGGCCGAGGTCATCCACCAGGACGCGGCGCAGGAGATCGAGGCCCGCCGGGCCGAGGCGGAACAGGTCCTCGAGGACGCGCGCCAGCAGGCCGCCGAGGCGCTGCGCGACTTCGAACTCGCGCTCTCCGCCCGCCGGGCCGAGGAGGAGAAGGTCAACAACGCCCGCCGGGCCGAGGCCGAGGCCGCCGTGGCGGCCGCCGCCGAGGAGGCCACCCGACTGCGGGAGGCCGCGCAGGCCGCCTTCGCCAAGGCCCAGCAGGAGAGTTCCGAGCTGCGCAACCGGGCCGCCGAGGAGGCGAACCGGCTACGCGAGGCGAGCCACGCGGCCCACGCCAAGGCGCTGCAGGAGGCCAAGCAGCTGCGGGACACCGCCGAGCAGGAGGCGACCCGGCTGACCGAACGGACCAACCAGGAGACCCAGCAGCTGACCGAGCGGACCGCCCGGGAGGCCGAGCAGGTCGTCGAACGGGCCCGGCAGGAGTCGGCCCGGCTGCGGCACGCGGCCCAGCACGAGGCGAACCGGCTGCGGGACGCCGCCCAGCAGGAGGCGACCCGGTTGCGGGAGGCCGGCCAGGCCGCCCACGCGATGGCCCAGCAGGAGACCCAGCGACTGCTCGACGCCGCGCGGCAGGAGGCGGACCGGACCATCGAGCTCGCCCGGGCGGAGGCGACCCAGCTCCGCGAGGCCGGCCAGGGCACGTACGCGAAGGCGAAGCACGAGGCGACCCAGCTTCGCGAGGCCGGCCAGGCGGCACACGCCAAGGCGACCACGGAGGCGAAGCGGATCACCGAGGAGACCGAGGAACTCGTCCGTCGGTCCCGGGCCGAGGTCGAGGAGTACGCCCAGAAGGTCCGCGCCGAGACCCAGTCGGAGCTGGGCGCCTGGCGGTCCGGGGTCGAGCAGGAGATCAACCGGCGTACCGCCGCCGCCGAGCAGGAGATCGCCGCCCAACGCGAGGCGGCCGAGCAGGAGCTCAACGCCGGCCGGGCGGCCCTCGACGAGGAACTGGCCGCGTACCGGGCCGGGGCGGACCGTGAGTTCAACCAACGTACGGCCGAGCTGGAGCAGTCGATCCAGGAGCGGCAGGCGGAGCTGGAGCAGACGTACCAGACCCGGATGGCGGAGCTGGACCAGGCGTACGAGGAGCGGCGCGCGGAGATCGAGGGCGGCGCCGAGGAGTTGCGCCGCCAGGCCGAGGAGTACGCCGCCCGGATCCGCGCGGAGGCCGAGGAGCACGCCACCGAACTGCGTCGGGAGGCCGAGGAGCGGCTGACCGAGTTGCAGCGGCAGGCGGAGGAGCAGGCCACCGCGTCCCGGCTCCAGTTCGAGGAGTACCTCGCCACCGCGCAGCAGCACCTGGCGACCACCCAGCAGCACCTGGCCACCACGCAGCAGGAGGCGGCGGCCGGACGGCAGCAGTTGGCCGAGGTGATGCAGGAGCTGGCCGAGGCGCAGCAGGCGCTCGCCGACATCCGGCAGGAGACGGTCGCCTCGCGGCAGGAGTCGGACCGGATCCAGCGGCAGTTGGCGGCGGCCCGCGACCAGCTCGGCAACGAGCAGGACCGGCTGACCGGCACGGAGCAGTCGGCTCAGCGGGCCGAGGAGCAGTTGGAGCGGGCCGAGCAGCAGCTGGCCCAGGCCGAGCCGGTGATGCAGCAGCTCGTCGAGGCGGCTGTCGAGCAGGTCTCCGCCGACCTGCGCGCCGACGGTGACCGGCCGGCCCGGGTGACCGACCCGGTGACCAACGGGGCGGACCAGCCGCACGAGGGCGAGCCGACGGTGGCGGCCGTTCCCGGCACCGGCGGACGCGAACCGGTGCCCACCAAGATCACCAGTACCGGTGACTCCGGAAAGCGGAGCGGGAAGCCGACCGTCGAGGACCAGGGCAGCAAGACCAAAGAGGAGCAGGGCAGCAAGACCACCAAGGTCACCGCTGACTCCGAGTGACACCGACAACCGGGATTCGGAATCACCCGCTAACCTGACGGGCCAGGCGTGACGTCGGGAGGTCCGGGTGGAGAACGAGCGGCCAGCGGTGCACGGCGAGGAACCCGCCGGCACGGCCGAGGACGACCGGCCGGCGGTCGACCCGACCGGTGACGAGCGACCGTCCGGCACGGTGCACGAGGACCCCGCCGAAGGCCGGCCGGGACACGGTGACCGGTTCGGGCGACTCGGGCGGCCACTGCACCTCAACCCGTTCCTGATCGGCCTCACCGGCGGTCTGGGGCTGCTGGTGGCGTACCTGATCTACCAGGGGCTGCGCAACGCCGGCTCGATGCTGGTACTCATCTTCATCGCGCTCTTCCTGGCGATCGGGCTGACCCCGGCGGTGGCCCGGCTGCGCCGCTGGGGCCTGCCGCACGGGCTGGCGGTGACGGTGGTGACGCTGAGCCTGCTGGCGCTGCTCGCCGGTGGCGTCTACGCGCTGGTGCCGCCGCTGGTCGGCCAGTCCAGCCAGTTCATCACCGAGTTGCCGAACTACGTCGAGCAGCTGCGCCGCAGCGAGACCGTCAACGACCTCGTCGTCCAGTACGACCTGGTGGAGCGGGTGAAGGCGGCGGCCAGCCAGGAGAACGTCACCCGGGCGCTCGGCGGGGTGTTCGGCGGCGCCCGGTTCGTCTTCGGCGCGATCTTCAACGTGCTGACCGTGCTGGTCCTGACCATCTACTTCATGGCCGCCTTCGACCGGCTCCGCGACCTCGGGTACGGCCTGGTGCCGGCCAGCCGGCGCGAGCGGGTCCAGCTCATCGGGGACGCCATCCTCGCCAAGGTCGGTGCGTACATGGTGGGGGCGCTGGCCATCGCGCTGCTGGCCGGGTTGAGCACCTTCGTCTTCGCGATGATCGTCGGGCTGGCGTACCCGTTCGCGCTCGCCGTGGTGGTGGCGATCTGCGACCTCATCCCGCAGATCGGCGCGACCATCGGCGCGGTGCTGATCAGTCTGGCGGGCTTCGCCACCGACGTGCCGACCGGCATCGCCTGCGTCGTCTTCTTCCTGATCTACCAGCAGTTGGAGAACTACCTGATCTATCCGCGGGTGATGCGCCGTTCCGTCGAGGTCAACGACGTGGCGGCGATCGTCGCGGCGCTGCTCGGGGTGGCCCTGTTCGGGGTGATCGGCGCCCTGGTCGCCATCCCGGCGGTGGCGGCGATCCAGTTGGTGCTGCGCGAGGTGGTGCTGCCCCGGCAGCAGCTCCGCTGACCGGCCGACGGATGCCGCCGCTTGGCGGTGCCCGGTACCCGCATCTGTCCACAATCCGTCTGAATCGAGAATTGTAACCGCTTCAACACGGCTTGTAATATTCATGTCGGGGTCAACAGATCGCACTTCCTGCGGCCACACCCCTCCCGACCAGGGAAGAGCGCCGCGATGGTCATGACGATCATGCCGGCCGGAGCGAGTCGGCGCAGACAGCCGAAATCGGCGGTGGGCGACCTCGTCACGGACGAGTTGCCACCCAAGCCGGTGTGTAACGCGCCCGTGGGGGGTAGCCGTGACCGACACCAACGCCGTGAGACCGACCAAGCCGGGCCCCGTACGCGTACCCGACCGTCCACGCCGCCGGCCGCTGTTCATCGGGGCCTTCTGCCTCACCCTGGCGGTCCTCGCCACCAGCGGATACCTGGTGCTGTCCATGACCGGGCAACCGGTCCGGACCGCACCCCTGGTGCTCGACGAGGCCGGCACGGTCTTCTGGGGGCAGACCGTCAACCGCCCGATCGAGGTGGCCGCGAACAGCATCACCATCCGGCGGGTGACGGTACGCGCCGGCGGTGCGGCCGCCGTCGTGATCCGTCCCGGGGTGGTCGGCACCCTGCTCGAGGACAGCACCATCCAGTGCGTCTCCGCCGGTACCGACGGGATCGGACCCGGTGGCTACTCGGCGCTGCGGGTCCGGGTCAAGGGCTGCCGCGAGGCGTTCCGGCAGACTGAGGCCAACCCGGCCACCGTCGTCGAGTCACAGCAGGACGGCCGTCCGTACCCGGGTGGGGCGCCGGCAAGCCCGATCGGCCCGATCCCGGACCCGGCCGCCGCGGCCAGGATGGCGAACGAACCGGTGTACGCCCCGGCGCAGACCCCGCCCACTCCGATCACGTACTGGCCGAGCGCGGCGAACACCGGGGTGCCGACCGGTACCGCGCTGCGCAACTCCGGCTCGCTCAGTCTCCGTACCGCCGGTCAGGTGGTCAGCGGGCTGAACATCGTCGGCTGTGTCACCGTCGCCGCCGCCAACGTCCAGATCCTCCGGTCCAGGATCACCTGCAACAGCACCACGTACTCGATCCGGACCCTGACCGGGACGACCAACCTGCTGATCCAGGATGTCGAGATCAACGGCATGGGCAAGAACTCGGCCTCGATCTGCTGCGGTGACTACACGCTGAACCGGGCCAACATCTACAACATGATCGACGGCCCCCGGCTCAGCACCAACACCCGGGTACTGAACTCCTACATCCACAGCCTGGCCCGGGTGCCCAACTCGCACAACGACGTCCTGCAGAGCACCGGCGGCAACAACATCCTGATCCGGCACAGCACGCTGCTGTCGTACAACCCGGTCACCGGCGACCCGTTCAACTCGTGCCTGACGATCGGCTCGGAGACCGCACCGACGCTGACCAACCTGACCTACGAGGACAACTACTG
Source organism: Plantactinospora sonchi (assembly GCF_036422035.1). Lineage (NCBI taxonomy): Bacteria > Bacillati > Actinomycetota > Actinomycetes > Micromonosporales > Micromonosporaceae > Plantactinospora > Plantactinospora sonchi. The sequence continues at coordinate 303,043 of NZ_JAZGQK010000003.1, read as the reverse complement.
CAACGGCGGGAACTACTCGATCGGGATCAGTCCCCGGCTGATCGGTTCCAACATCCTGTTCCGGAACAACAAGTACGGCCGCAACTACCGGTACGGCGTCGTCTCCGGCTGGAACCGGGCCGGGGTGACCTGGGACCGGCCCACGAACGTCTACTTCGACAACGGGCTGCCGGTGGTCTGAGCCGACGCGGAGCCGTTCGGCCCCGCTGGTCCGGGTACCGCCGCCGAGCCGGATCGGGCGGCCGGCGGTCGGTACGGGGTCAGCACGGCGGGCTCACGCAGCCGCTTGCGTCCGATCCGGCGCAGCGTACCCAGGGTCGATCGGAGCTTCTCGGCCAGCGACAGGTGCCGCCACCAGATCCCGGCCATCGGCAGGTGCCGGAACCGGGGCGCGGGCAGCCCGACCGCCCGCAGGGTGGTGACCCGGCCCCAGACCGCTCCCCGGGCGCCGAGCAGGTTCGGCTGCGAGGCCGGCAGGATCGTCGGGGCCACCGGGGTCAGCACCAGGGCTCCGGCCGCGATCGCCGCCTCGACCAGCCGTACCCCGCGCTCGGTGCGGGCCAGCACCAGTGACTGTCCCGGGTCGTCGCCGGTCGGCCGGTACCACGGGTCGCCGACCGCGACGTCGGCGAACTCGCCCGTGTGGTCAGGGCAGAGATAGCAGCGCCACTGCCGGTGCTTCTGCAGGATGTCGCCCCAGGACTCGGCGTAGCTGAGTTCGCGACGCCGCTCCGGCGGGTCGTCGGTCAGCCGGGCCCGGGCCGCCCCGGGCCACCCACTGCCCCGGTAGTGCACCGATTCCAGCCCGGTCGGGTCCTCGACGCCGAGCCGGTCCAGCATCTCCAGGGTGCCCCGGGTGGTCGGGGTGCCGGCGCAGAAGATCGCGATGGTCAGCCCGAGTCGCCGGTCCAGCTCCGGCCGCAGTCGCCGGGCCATCCGGACCGCCGCCACGTCACACGGCTTGCCGACGAAGACACAGGGTCCCTCGGCGTTCTCCACCAGGTCCAGCCGGTCGCAGGGGCTGGCCGGGGCGTACCGCGAGCCGGCGTTGGCCAGCAGCTCGGCGGGGCTGCGGGACAGCCGGGTCTCGTTCAGGTACGGCACGTCGGCGCGGGCCCCGATGTGCAGCACCCCGGCCATCCCCTCCCCGGTGAGGCAGTGCCCGGCCAGCGCGGTCGCCACGCCGCCGCTGCTGCCGGCGTACCGGATCGCCGGGTCGGCGGCGTAGCCCTCCCAGATCGCCCGGACCGGTCCCCAGGCGGACCGTAGCTCGGCGATCTCGCCCGGTTCCGGGCGGCGGGTCTCGTGCCCCAGCCCGGCACCCGGGCAGCAGCCGAGTGCGGCCGCGGCGCCGGAGGAGCCAGCGGCGGCGGGCGCGGTGTTGCCGTTGCGGACCGGGGTGATCGGCAGCGGACGCCGGCCGTGGTCGAGCACGTCGACCATCCGCACCTCGTCCGGGGCCAGGTAGGCGCAGACCCCGCAGCCGGTGCAGAGCTTGCCCGACGCCACGTCGTGCACGGTGCGCGGCCGGCGCATCAACGCGCCCCGACCGTGGCCCGGCGCTGGTACTCCGCCCGGGCCACCGCGACGATCTCGTCCATCTGGGCGGCCGCCCGGGCGACCGCGACCGGGGTCCGGACCGCCAGTTCGGCGGCCGACCGCTCCCGTTCGGTCCAGGACCGCCAGAGCGCGTCGAGCAGGTCGTCGTCGCCGAGCCGGCGGGCGTCCGCGACGTGCCGATGCTGCCCGACGCTGGCGAAGACCCCGCGCGCCTTGTCGCTGTACGCCACGATCGCCGCCGGAACCGCCGAGGAGAGCGCGGCGATGGTGGCGTGCATCCGCATCCCGCAGAACCAGCTGGTCCGGGCGATCACCCACTTCGTCTGGTGCGGGTCGAGCCCGGCCGGGGAGAGCGCCACCCGCTCGCCGTACCGGGCGGCGAGGGTGGTGTAGAGCCGTTCGCTGGCCACCCGGTCGTCGTCGGTGCCGTGTGGGGTGAGCACGTGCGGCACGATGATCAGCCGGTGGTCGGAGTGGTCGAGCAGGCGTACGCAGAGCTGCTCGGCGACCCGGTGGCCGTCCCCGGCCAGGCCGAACTGGGTACGCCCCTCGGGACGGGTGATCAGTCCGCTGACGTTGACCCCGGCGACCGGCCCGGGTGCGGCGTCGAACCACCCGTTCAGGAACTCGACCGCCGGCTCGTCCGGCTGCCGGGGTTCCAGACCGAAGGCGACGTCCACCCCCTGCCGGTGCCGGGACGGGTCGAGGTCCGGGCCGAGCAGGTCGGCCAGGGCGGCGAAGCTGTCCGGGTCCCGGGCCCAGGCCATCGTCGCGCCCCGGGTCAGCGCCGCCGCCTCGGCCCGCAGCCGGGCCCCCCGGAACGGCCCGTACGTCTGCGGCAGCAGCACCAGCGGCCGGCGGCGCAGCAGGGACAGCCGTTTCGGCCAGGCCACCGTCCGGAACCGGTGCTCGCCGTAGATGTCGCTGAAGCTGTCGCCGCCGCTGACGTCGAGCACCACGTCGGCGGCGTCGATCCGGGCCAGCCCGGCGTTGCCGAGCCCGCCGAGCGCGGCACTGATCCGCATGTTCAGATAGGACTCCGGCCGGTGGTAGCGGCGCGAGTGCCGGGCTCCGGCCAGCCCGATCGGCACCGGCCGGCCGGCGACGAAGGTGTGTCCCCGGCGCTGTCCCCAGCCGTCGTCGAAGACGGTGACCTCGGCACCCGGCTCCCGGGCCAGCAGCCCGGCCAGCGTCGACGCGCGCAACGCGCCGACGCCGAGGTTGAGGTTGGCCCCGGGTACGCCGAACAGGCAGGCCGCCAGCGGCCGTCGGGTCCCGTCCACATCGGTCACCGCGTCTCGGGTCACAGTTCGATCACCGCTTTCTCGCACCGGAACGCCTCGGCGTACCGGGACCGGCACTCCATTCCCCGCAGCCGGGCCAACCCGAGGAACACCTCGTCGTCCCACCAGTCCCGGGCCTTCTGCGACGGATAGCAGGCGTGCAGCAGCTCGATCTTGCGCCGCACCCGCTCGCCGGTCAGCGGAAGGTAGATGTTGGGCCGCCTCAGGTCCCCGTCCCACTTGGGAATCTCGTAGTACAACACCGTGGCGTCCCGGAACGATGTGGGCACCAGCGCACCGAGTGTGTGGTGATCCTGGTGGGCGTCGTCCGGGCCGGGTGCGACGACCAGGTCGGGGGCGAGTGTCGCGGCCGCCTCCTCGACGACCTGTTTCGCCTCCGCCCACCGGGCCGGCACCCGGCCGTCCGGCAGGTCGTGCAGGGCGAAGCTCAGCCGCGCGTCGGGCAGGAACGCGGCCGCCGCCGCCCGCGCCTCGGCCTGACGGTGCGGCGATCCGGTCAGGAGCACGTAGTGCACCCGCAGCCCGGGCACCTCCGCGAGGGTGAGCAGCAGCCCGCCGGCACCGATCTCGATGTCGTCCGGGTGGGCACCGAGCAGCACCACCGAGCGCACCGCGCCCAGTCGCAGAGGTGTCATCAGCCGAGGACCGGTTCCAGGCCGGCCGACACCCGCTGCCGGTTGCGGTGGGGGTCCCAGAGCATCCACGGGCAGCGGGCCGAGTGGTACAGCTCCTCCAGCTCGGCCCGGTCCTTGAAGGTGTCGGCGGCCCGCCAGAACCCGGTGTACCGCTGGGCGATCAGCCGACGCTGCGGCAGCAGCCGGTCGAACCCGTGCGGGACCAGGTCCTCGCCCTCGCGGAGCACGTCGAAGATCTCCGGGCGGAGCACGAAGTAGCCGCCGTTCTCCCACTGCATCAGCTCGCGGATCGGGCGTACCCGGGTCACCTGGTCACCGGCGGTGACGTCGATGACGTGGTGGGTCGACTGCACCGGTACGGCGAGCAGGCTGGCCACCGCGTCGGTGTGCCGGAACCGGCCGATCATCTCCGGCAGCGGGGCGTCGGTGAGGGTGTCGGCGTAGTTGGCCAGGAACATCTCGTCGTCCTCGACGTACCGGCGGACCCGCATCAGCCGTTCCCCGATGCTGGTGCCGAGGCCGGTGTTGATGAAGGTGATGTTCCAGTCGGTGATGTCGGCGGAGAAGAGCCGGATGTTCCGGCCGTCCATGGCCAGGCTGAAGTCGTTGGAGAGGGTCTCGTCGTACCGGAGGAAGTAGTCCTTGACCGCGGCGGCGCCGTAGCCGAGACAGAGGATGAAGTCGGTGTGGCCGAAGTGCGCGTAGTAGCGCATCACGTGCCAGAGCAGCGGGCGGTCGCCGATCATCGCCATCGGCTTGGGCGCGGAGGCGGCGTCCTCCCGCATCCGCATGCCGAGGCCGCCGCAGAAGAGCACGACCTTCATGGGTATCCCCGCCAGGGGCCGCTCATCAGACCACCTCCAGGGTGGGGATCGGGAAGACCAGCCGGCCACCCCAGTGCCGGACGTAGGCCAGTTGGGCGGAGATCTCGGTACGCAGGTTCCACGGCAGCACCAGGACGTAGTCGGGGCGGTCCTCGGCGATCCGTTCCGGGGCGTGGATCGGGATGTGCGTGCCGGGCAGGAAGAGTCCCTGCTTGTGCGGACTCCGGTCGACGGTGTATTCGAGCAGGTCGGCGCGGATGGCGCAGTGGTTCAGCAGGGTGTTGCCCTTGCCCGGGGCGCCGTAGCCGACCACCCGCCTGCCCTGGGCCCGGGCGGTCAGCAGGAAGTCGAGCAGGTCCCGTTTGATGTCGAAGACCGCGTCGGCGAAACCGAGGTGCCCGACGACGGTGTGCAGCCCCGCCTCCGCCTCGGCGTCCAGCACCGACTTGACGTTCCCGGAGGGTTCGCCGGCCGCCGCCGCCGGCCGGGCGTGCACCCGCAGCGAGCCGCCGTGCGAGGAGAGTTCGTCCACGTCGATCACGATCAGGCCGGCGGTGCCGAGGGCCCGCTGGGCGGTACGCAGCGTCAGGTACTGGTAGTGCTCGTGGTAGATGGTGTCGTACTGCCGGCGCTCGATCAGCCGCAGCAGGTGCGGGAACTCGCAGGTGACCAGCCCGGTCGGCTTGACCAGGGCGGCCAGTCCGGCGGTGAAGCCGATCAGGTCGGGGACGTGCGCGTACACGTTGTTGGCGGCCACCAGGTCGGCCCGGCCGTACCGGTCGGCCAGCTCGACACCGGTGCTAGCGCCGAGGAACCGCACCTCGGTCCGGATCCCCCGGTCGCGGGCCACCTCGGCGACGTTGCCGGCCGGTTCGACGCCGAGCACCGGAATGCCCCGGTTGACGAAGTGCTGCAACAGGTACCCGTCGTTGCTGGCCACCTCGGTGACCAGGGAGTCCGGCCCGAGGCCGAGGGTCTCGACCATGGTGTCGGCGTACCGGCGGGCGTGCGCGACCCAGGAGTCCGAATAGGAGGAGAAATAGGCGTAGTCGGAGAATATTTCCTCACCGGTCACGTACGCCGGGAGTTGGACGAGCAGACACTGCGAACAGATCCGTACGTGCAGTGGATAGAACGTCTCCGCCGAATCGAGGCGGTCGGCGGGAAGATAACTCTCGCAGAGCGGGGACATGCCCAGGTCGACAAAAGTCTCGGTCAATACCGCGGCACACAGCCGGCATTTGGCAACGGTCATGCCCCACCCACCCCGATTTGATCGGAATAACCGGCGTGGCGCCCGCCCGCCTGGGTCACGCTAACCAGGGGTCCGGGACGGCCGGGGTGGTTCAGTAAAAAGTCCGACAATAGCCGGGCGCCTCGAAGGGCCACCCATAAACTCGCCTTCTCACCCGGGCGACGACGGGAGCTTTGCCGTGCGTGTTCTCGTGACCGGTCACCATGGTTACCTCGGCGGCGTACTCACCCCACTGCTCCAGGCCGCCGGCCACGAGGTGACCGGCCTGGACACCGACTACTACCTGGACTGTCTGCTCGGGCCGCCGCCGGGCGGGATCCCGACGCTGCGCCGGGACCTGCGGGACGTGACGGCCGGGGACTGTGCGGGCTTCGACGCGGTCTGTCACCTGGCCGCGCTCTGCAACGACCCGATCGGCAACCTGAACCCGGAGCTGACGTACGAGGTCAACCACCGGGCCACCGTCCGGCTGGCCCATGCGGCGAAGGCGGCCGGAGTGACCCGGTTCCTCTTCTCCTCCTCGTGCAGCCTCTACGGCGCCGGCCCGGACGACCGGCCGCTGGACGAGGACGCCGGCTTCAACCCGATCACCCCGTACGGCGAGTCGAAGATCCTCGCCGAGCAGGACCTGGCCGCCCTCGCCGACGACACCTTCTCCCCGGTCTTCCTGCGCAACGCGACGGCGTACGGCTTCTCCCCCCGGCTCCGGGGCGACCTGGTGGTCAACGACCTCACCGCGCACGCCCTGCTCACCGGCGAGGTACGACTGCTCTCCGACGGCTCGGCGTGGCGGCCGTTGGTGCACGCCGAGGACATCGCGGCGGCCTTCCTGGCGCTGCTGGAGGCGGATCGGTCCACCATTCACGGCCGGGCCTACAACATCGCGGTGACCAGCGAGAACTACCTGATCCGGGACGTCGCGGAGCTGGTCGCCGAGGTGGTGCCGGGGTCGACGGTGACCTTCGCCGGCGGCGCCTCGGCGGACGCCCGCAACTACCGGGTCAGCGGCGACCGGGTGGTCGCGGAGGTGCCCGGCTTCCGGCCCCGGTGGACGGTGCGCAAGGGCATCGAGGAGCTGGTCGAGGCGTACCAGCGGCACGGGCTGACCATCGAGACGTTCCGCGGCGAACGGCACCAGCGGCTGCGCCGGATCCGGGCGTTGACCGAGGCGGGCCGGCTGGACCGTGACCTCCGGTGGACGGCTGCGGAGGCCCGGTGACCGAGCCGGTACGTTGCGCCGCCTGCGGCCGGCACGATCTGCTCCCCTTCGCCGACCTGGGCGACATCCCGGTCCTCTGCGGGGTGCACTTCGCCGGTCGGGACGAGGCGCTGGCCAGTCCGCTGGGCCGGATGCGGCTGGGGCACTGTCCAGGATGCGGATACGTGCGCAACCTCGCCTTCGATCCGGCCGTTCTGGTCTACGACACCACCATGGACACGAATCTGCACCACTCCCCGGCGTTCCAGTCCTTCTCGGCGGAACTGGTCAAGCACCTCGCCGAGCGGTTCCCGCTGCGCGGCGGCACGGTGCTGGACGTCGGCTGCGGGCAGGGCGAGTTCCTCCGCGAGCTGTGCCAGGTGGCCGGCTGCCGGGGTGTCGGCTACGACGCGATGTACGCCGGTCCGGTCGGCCCCGACCCGTCGGGTGCGGTCCTGCACGCCGGCCACGCCCCGCTGGACGACCGGACACCGGCGTTCGACCTGGTCACCTCCCGGCACTGGTTCGAGCACCTGGACGACCCGTACGGCTTCCTCGTGCGACTGCGCGAACTGGCCGGCGACCGACCGGTCCACGGCTACCTGGAGGTGCCGGACGCCGGCTACGACCTGGCCACCGCCGGCTGGGAGGTGATCTATCCGCACGTCTCCTACTTCGACGGGTACTCGCTGTGCCGGATCGCCGAACGGGCCGGCTGGCGGGTGGAGGCGACCGGGCGGCTCTTTTCCGGCATGTTCCGGTTCGTCGAGATCTCGGTCAACGCGGCCGGTCCCGGCCGGGAGGCGGTCCCGGTCGACCCCACCGGCCCGGTGTCGGGTGCGGTCGAGGCGGCCGGTCCGGCGGACCGGGATCGGCAACTCGCCTCGATCGCCGGCTTCGCGCGGCGGCACGCCGCCGAACGGGACCGCTGGCGGGGCACGATCGACCGGCTCATCCGCGCCGGTGACCGGCCGGTGCTCTGGGGCGCCGGCTCCCGTGGCGTGCAGTTCCTGCACCTGGCCGACCCGGACCGGCGGCTCGCCGCGGTGGTCGACGTCAACCCGCGCAAGTGGGGCCGGTTCCTGCCGGTGACCGGGCACGAGGTGACCGCGCCGGAGACCGTCGCCGGGCTCGGCACCCGCACGGTGATCATTACCAACCCCGCCTACCGGACCGAGATCAACGCCGCGTTGCGCCAGCTCGGGGTGTACGCCGACCTGCTGGTCGCCTGAGGCGGAGGAGAGTGATGGATCCAGCGCCACGGGTGAGTCTCGGCGTACCCCTCTACAACGCCGAGCGCTATCTCGAGGGCTGCCTCGACGCGATCCTCGGCCAGGACTACCGGGACTTCGAGGTGATCATCAGCGACAACGCCTCGACCGACCGGACCTGGGAGATCTGTCAGCGGTACGCGGCACTGGACGACCGGATCCGGCTGTACCGCAACCCGCGCAACTTCGGCGGCCACGTCAACTACGCCCGGGTGGTCGAACTGGCCCGGGGCGAGCTGTTCAAGTGGGTGGCGTACGACGACGTCTGCCTGCCGTCGTACCTCAGCACCTGCGTGGCCGCGCTCGACGCCGCCGGCCCGCAGGCGGTGCTGGCCTATCCCCGGACGGTGTTGATCGACGAGGCCGGCGAGGTGATGGGTCCGTACGCCGACCGGCTGGACCTGCGCGACCCGCGCCCCTGGCGCCGGGTCGCCACCGTGGCGAAGAACATCAACCTCTGTCACGCCCACTTCGGGGTGTTCCGGATGTCGGCGCTGCGCCGCACCGGGATGATCCGCCCGTTCCTCTCCTCCGACTACACACTGATCGCCGAGGTCGCCCGGCTCGGCGAGATCCACGAGGTCGCCGAGCCGCTCTTCCTGCGCCGGGTGCACGGCGCCTCCACCCGGCAGGCGGAAGGTGCCACCCCGGCCACCGCGCTGGCCTGGTTCGGCCAGGCGGGCGGAAAGGTCCGCGCGCCCCGGCTGCGGATGCTCGCCGAGACGCTGCGGACGCTGGCCACCGGGTCGGAACCGTTGGGTACCCGGCTCAGTTCGGCGGTGGCGTTCCTCGCCACCTGGTGGGCCCGCCGGGTCCGGGTCCGGCTCGGCCGGCTCCGCCGCCGGCTGGCCCGACGCACCCGGGCCAGTACGGCGAAGGGCAGCGCCTGGTGACGGCCGGGACGTCGACGGACGCCGGGACGGCGGAGGGCGGCCCGGAACGGCCGGGCGCACCGCTGCGGTCGGCGATCGGCTGGTCGTACGTGCTCACCGCCGGCCGGATCGGGTCGTCGATCCTGGTCACCTTCCTGCTCGCCCGGCTGCTCGGGCCGAGCGAGTTCGGCCTGGTCGCGATGGCCACCGTCTTCATCACGGTGGCGCAGACGCTGATCCAGCAGGGGCTGGTCTCGGCGATCGTGCAGCGGGACAGGTTGACGCCGGAGCATCTGGACGGGGCGTTTGTCGTCCTGATCCTGGCCGGGCTGGGGATCGGCCTGCTCACCGCCGCCGCCAGTCCGCTGTGGGCGTGGGCGAACCGGGCGCCCGAGCTGACCGCGATCTGTGTGGCGCTGTCGCCGCTGGTGCTGCTGCAGGGGCTGTCCATCGTGCCGGAGGCGGTACTGCGCCGGGAGCTGCGGTTCCGGGCGGTCGCCATCCGTACCCTGCTCGCCTCGCTGCTCAGCGGCGTGGTCGGGGTGGTGCTGGCGCTGCTCGGGGCGGGCATCTGGGCGCTGGTCGCGCAGCAGCTGGTGAACGCGGCGGTCGGGCTGGTGGTGCTCTGGGTGGTCTGCCCGTGGCGGCCCAGCCGCCGACCGAAACTCTCCGGGATCCGGGACCTGTTGGTCTTCTCCGCCCATTCGGCGAACGCCGGACTCGGGCTGATGCTCAGTTCCAAGGCGGATGTGATCTTCACCGGGCTGTTCTTCGGACCGGTCGCGACCGGCATCTACCGGCTGGCGGCCCGGCTGCCGGACATGCTGGTCGACGTCACGGTCCGGTCGTTGCAGCAGGTGGCGCTCCCGTCGCTGTCCCGGCTGCAGCGGGACCGGGCCGCCCTCGCCGCCCACCTCAACCAGCTCCAGCACCTCGGCGCGCTGGCCGGGCTGCCGGTGCTCGGTGTGCTCTCCGCCGCCGCCGGGCCGCTGGTCGCCCTCCTCGGTCCACAGTGGTCCGGCACCGAGCTGCCGCTGCGGCTGCTCTGCCTCTTCGGTGCGATCAACGTGTACGGGGTGCTGCTCGGCCCGGCGTTGCAGGCGATGGGTCAGCCGGGCCGGCTCGCCGCGATCCTCTGGACCCGGGGCGTGCTCGGGGTGGCGACGCTGGCCGCGGTCGGCACCCTGCTGACCGGGCGCAGCGACGTGGCGGAGGCGACCGCGGTGGCGCTGGCCGGCATCGGCATGCAGCTCACCGTGACCGCGCTGTCGGTCTGGGTCACCGTACGCCGGACGGCCGAGGCGTCGATCGCCGCTTTCCTCGCCCCGACGCTCCCGGCGGTGCTGGCCGCGCTCGCCGCCGCGCTGGTGCCGTGGCCGCTGCACCGGCTCGGCGTCGACGCCGGCCCGGCAATCGAGCTGCTGCTGCTCGGCGGGGTGGCCGGGCTGGTCGCCGGGGTGCTGCTCTGGTTCACCGACGTCCGGCTCCGCCGCCTGGTCCTGGCCCGCTTCCCCCGTCGGTCGGGCGCCCCAGCCTGAACGTCAGCTGAGCTGGTCGGCCGGCCAGCCGGTGCCGACCACGCCGAGGAGCCGCAGCGCGTCGGCGGACGGGCTGCCCGGCGCGGCGGTGTAGATCACCAGGCGTTGCCCGTGACCGGCGAGGTCGAGCACCTCGCACTCCAGGGTCAGCTCCCCCACCACCGGATGCCGCAGATGCTTGGTGGTCGAGCCGTGCCGGACACAGACCCGGAGCTGGTTCCAGCGCTGGACGAACTCGGGGCTGGCGGCCAGCAGCCGGCTGACCAGCCGGGCGATTCCCGGGTCCTCCGGGTAGCGGCCGGCGGCGGCCCGCAGTTCCGCGACACACTCGTCGGCGAAGGCCGAGGACTGCGGGTCGGCCAGGGCCAGCGCCGAATGCTCGCCGGTGAAGAGGTTCCAGACGATGTTGCGGCGGTCCGCCGGCCAGGTCGACGGGTCACCGAGCAGGGCGGCGGCCATCGGATTCCAGGCCAGGATGTCGTACTTGGCGTCGATGACGTACGCGGGGGTGTCGTCGAGCCGGTCGAGCAGGTGCAGCACCCCGGCCGGTACGTCCGGACTGGGGCCGGTCGGCGGGGCGGGCACCTCGCCGACCAGGTGGTAGAGGTGGGCGCGCTCGGCCTCGTACAGCCGGAGCGCCCGGGCCAGCGCGGAGAGCACCTGGCGGGACGGCCGCGGCCCCCGGGCCTGCTCCAGCCGGGTGTAGTAGTCGACCGAGATCCCGGCGAGCCCGGCCACCTCCTCCCGGCGCAGCCCCGGGGTACGCCGCCGGGAGCCGGCGGGCAATCCGACATCGGTCGGGCGGATCCGGGCCCGGCGGCTGCGAAGGAACTCGGCGAGCTGCTGGCGGTCCATGCCCTCCATCCTCCGCGCCGGACGCCGGTCCAACCAGGGAGCGCGGATCCCTGGTTCGACCGTGCTCTCCTCAACCCGGGCCGGACGCCACAGGCTCGACGACATGAGCGGAAACACGATCGCCCTCGTCACGGGGGCCAACAAGGGAATCGGACACGAGGTCGCCCGGGGGCTCGCCGCCACCGGCGCCACTGTGCTGGTCGGCGCGCGCGACCCGCGGCGCGGGGCGGAGGCGGCGGAGAAGCTGGTCGCCGAGGGGTTCAGCGCGGTGCCGGTGGAGCTGGACGTCACCGACCGGGTCTCGGTGTCGGCGGTCGCCGCCCGGATCGACCGGGAGTACGGCAAACTCGACATCCTGGTCAACAACGCCGGCATCCTGCTCGAACGGGGACAGGCGCCCAGCCAGGTGCCGGTGGAGCTGCTGGTGCGGACCTACACCACCAACGTCTTCGGGGTGGTCGAGGTCACCAACGGCCTGCTGCCGCTGATCCGGCGGGCCCCCGCCGGACGGATCGTGAACCTCTCCAGCGGGCTCGGCTCACTCACCCTGACCAGTGACCCGGAACACCGGTACGGACAGTTCCCGCTGCTGGCGTACAACTCGTCGAAGAGTGCGCTGAACGCGGTCACCGTGTCGTACGCCAGCGAGCTGCGCAGCACCCCGATCAAGGTGAACGCCGCCGATCCGGGGTACTGCGCCACCGACCTGAACGGGCACTCCGGGCCGCGTACGCCGGCCCAGGGCGCGATCGCGGCGGTCCGGCTGGCCACCCTGCCGGCCGACGGCCCGACCGGCGGCTTCTTCAGCGAGGACGGTCCCGAGCCCTGGTGACCCGTGCCGACCTGACCCGCCGACCGGGCTACCAGTGCCGGCCGGCGGGCAGTTCGGCCAGCTCGGGCGCGGAGAGGTGCGGCACCCGGTACCGCTCGGTGGCCGGCTCGGCCGCGTCGACCGTGTCCCGCCAGAGCACGAAGCGCAGCAGCCGCCAGTGCTGCGGATCGATCGCCAGGATCGCGGTGTGTACGTCGTCCCGGCCGCCGAGCAGCGACAGCTCCTCGACCTCCCGCTCGATCCGGGCCGCCAGCCCCAGCCCGGTGCGCTCGGGGTCGGCCTCCTCGGGCAGCGCTGTCAGTCGGCGTGAGGCGGCCCTCGGCGCGCTGTCCCGGGCCGCCCCGGCCACCGTGGCCAGCCCGGTCCAGTGCCGGACGGCGGGCCGACCGAAGTCGCGGACGATGCCCTGGAAGCCGCCTCCGCCGACCAGGAACCGGGCCATCTCGCCGGTGTCCCGCCACAGGTAGAACGGCGCGTACTGGTTGACCGGCGAGCCGTCGACCCCACGTTCCCGGACCAGGTACGCCTTCAGCGCCAACCCGGCCCGGTCGTCGAGCAGGTGGCCGTAGTCGGCGACCCGGCGGTGGATGATCCGCATGTCGTAGTCGGCGGGCAGGGTGATCTCGTACTGCTTGGCGTACATCAGTGGTGCTCCGTGGGGTGGGCGGCGAGTCGTTCGGTGGCGAGGCAGGAGACCAGACACCGTTCCTTGGCGTTGCCCGTCAACTGGGCGGTCCAGGTGGTGAAGCCGCCGTCGCCGAGTTCGACGACCTCCCCACCCTGCCAGAAGGTGATCCGCAGCGCGGCGTCGGCGTAGTAGCCACGACCGCGTTCCCGGTCTCCCTCCTCGACGACCGGCACCGCCGACGCCGCCGTGCGGTCCGCCGCGTCGAGGGCGGGCAGCACGGTGTCGGTGATCCGTTCCGCCAGCACGGGGTTGTCGAAGACGGTGAACCGCAGCCGTGGCGTCGCGGACGGCGGCAGGGTCGCCAGAACACGCTGCCAGTAGCCGAGGTGCAGGGCGAGCAGTCGGGCCTGGGTGCGGCCCGAACCGGTGTCACGCGCGCTGGAGACCAGTGTGAGGAGCCGGAAGTGCGCGGCCATTCCCGGACCGAAACGCTGCGCGCGCAGTTGTCGGTGGCTGGCGGCCAGATGCACCTCGCCCGTCGCCGGCTGCCGCAGGCGCCGGTCGGCCGCCTCGATCGCCAGGGCGTTGGTCGAGTCGCTGAGCACCTCGGTCGACCGCATCGTGGTGACGATCCGGTTCTGGCTCACCGGGCCGACCGCCGAGGACGTTCCCAGCGGTACGACCGGAGACAGCTCCACACCCTCGAACCGGGCGGGCAGCAGTCGCCACATCCGCGCCTCCACCGCACCCAGAGCCCGGGGATCGCTGGTGGCGGGACGGACGAAGCGGTCGGACCGCCAGCGGCGGAGCAGTTCGGCCGGCCGTACCCGAGACGCGCGGATTCGGGCGACCGACAGCAACAGCGTCTGCAGGTCGGTGGCGGAGAGCCCGCGCAGCGCCGCGTCGGTGCCGGCCGGCAACCGGGCCCACACCCGCCGCTCGGCGTCCGACAGTTCGTCAGCACTCACCTGGGCCACGATGCCGGGTCGGCGTCGACGGGTCCAGTTGATTCCGGCGGCGGGTCCGGACGGCTACGACGTGCCGCCGGTGATCGGGGTCAGCGCCGGTGGGGTGAAGACGATCGCCCTGTTGTTCGCCAGCACGAGCTGGTTGTAGGAGTACTGCACCCCGCCGCTGCCGGTCGGGTTCTCGATCCCGACGGTCGCCGAGTTCCCCAGCTCCCGGCCGGCGTTCAGCGCGGTGTAGTTGAAGACGACCTGGCCCCACTCCGAGATCAGCACCTGGAAGCTGATCCTGGCCGCCCCCGCCCCCTTCAGCCCCACGTTGCGCCACTCGACCACGAACTGCCGGTCGGGCGCGGTGCCGATCCGGGCGGTCCGGACGCTGGAGTCGGCCAGCACCTCCAGGTCGTCCCAGAACGGCAGGAGAGCGGCGTTCGGCTTCGCCGCGTTCGGCACCGGCTTGTTGGTCGGCCACGAGCCGCCCGGGTCGACGAACGACAGGGTGCCGTTGCCGTCCACCCAGGCCCGGGTGTAGATCTGGCCGTAGTACGGCACCGGGAACGGCAGGCTCACCTGGGTCGTCGTGTTGTCGCCGGTGAGCGGCAGTACGGTGGCGTCGGCCGGCGCGAAGGGACGGTTCGGCTGGGTCGTACAGGTGTAGCCGTAGCTGTCGCCGCAGGTGCCGGCGACGCCGTCGTAGGTCGCGGTGTACGTCCGCGCGGTGGCCGGGGCGGTGACCACGTGAGTCGCCGCGCCGTCGTCCGACCAGCTTCCGAAGGTGTACGTCGCGGGGCCGAGGGTCTGCGGCCCGGGTGCGCTGACCGTGTTGGTCGACCCGACGATCACCTCGGCACTGTTCGGGGTGGTGAGGTTGCGCCCGTTCAGGTTGATCCGCAGCCCGGCCGGCCTGGTGGCCAGCGAGATCCGGACGGTCTGCGGGTCGAGTCGCAGGGTCGTGCTGCCGGTCAGTCCGCCGGTGTCCCGGGCGGTCAGGGTCAGCTCCAGATAGGACGGGTACTCGTGGTCCGGGGCGAGGAACTCGCCGCCCTTGACCCCGGTCCAGTCCCGCACCGGATGGCTGTGACAGTTGTCCACCGTGCTGCAGTGCTGCAGGACCAGCGCCCAGCTCAGCGCCGACGCCGGCAGGGTGCCCTGCTGCGGGTCGGTGGCGTGGCCCTGGAAGGTGACCGTCTGCCCGGTCGCCCAGCGCAGCGCCGCGGTCGGGGTCTCCACCACCGGCACCGGGGCGGCGGTGCCGACCCGGATCTGCACGGTCGCGGTGTCGCTGAGTCCGCCGATGTCGACCACCCGCAGTCGGGCCGTGTACGTGCCGACCGACGTGTACCGGTGGCTGGCGGTCAGCCCGGTCGCGTCGACGGTGCCGTCGTTGGTGAAGTCCCACTGGTACTCCAGGATGTCGCCCGGGTCCGGGTCGGTGGAGCCGACCGCGTCGAAGGAGACCGTCAGCGGGGAGTTCCCGCTGGTCGGGGTCGCGTCGACGACCGCACGGGGGATCTGGTTGCCGGAGCTGTAGTGGAACCGGCGCACCGTACCGCCGGTGAGGTCCACGTAGTAGAGATCGTTCTCCGGCCCGATCCGCAGGTCGACCACGCCGGGGGTGGCGGCGAACGGCACGATCCTGGCCGGGTCGGGCAACCCGTCGGCGCCGGCCCGCATCGCCCAGAGGCAGCCGCGGGAGTAGTCGGCGAAGAACAGCGCCCCGGCGTACGTCGACGGGTAGCCGCCGCCGCTGGTCGGGTAGAACGCCACCCCGGCCGGCGACGACCCGCCGGTACGGCAGCCGTCCCCGGTCGCCACCGACTGGCTGTGCTGGTACGTGTGGTACGGCGGCACCACCGCCGGGTTGGCGTAGAGGCTCTCGCACAGCGTCAGGTTCGCCGCGTTGTAGCCGCCCTGCGCCGCGTTGCCCTCGTAACACGGCCAGCCGTAGTTGCGGACCGGTCCGATCGCCGGGTCGACGATCCGGTTGATCTCCTCCCAGGTACGCCATCCCACGTCACCGGCCCACACCTCGCTGGTCCCCGGTCGGAACGTCCACCGGAACGAGTTGCGCAGCCCGTAGGCGACGATCCGCCGGTTGTTCGGGTCGGCGCTGGCGGCGAGCGGGTTGTCCGGCAGCGCGGCGCCGGTGGTCGGCGAGATCCGGATCAGCGTCCCGCTCAGCCCGGTCGGGTCGGCGGCGGACCGGATGTCCTGGGCGCGCAGCGCGCCGCCCTCGGCGGTCGGCGGACTCATCGCCCCGCCGGCCGGGGCGGGCGGGTCCCCGCACGGGTTGGTCGGGTTGCCGGCCTGTCCGTAGTCGGTGAAGGTCGCCGACGCCCCCTCGCCGCCGGAGACGTAGAGCGCCCCGTCGGGGCCGAAGCCGAGGTCGCCGATCGAGTGGCTGTCGATCTGGTGGCACCAGTCGTGCAGCAGCACCTGTTCGTTGCCGGTCATCACGTCGCCGCTGGCCCGCAGCCGGGAGACCCGGGCACTCGCCGCGCAGTCGCCGATCTTCGGACAGTTGTCGTGGTACGTCGGCGCGCTGCCGCCGATCACCCCGTCGTAGCTGTAGCTGACGTAGACGTACGGGTCGGTGGGGAAGTTCGGGGCCAGGGCGAGGCCGATCAGGCCGAGGTCGGTGAAGTCGTACACCTTGGGACGCAGGTCGGCGAAGATCGTCGCGGTGTCGTCGGAGAGGCTGTCGAAGACCTTGATGATTCCGCTCTTCTCGGCGACGAAGACCCGCCCGTCCGGGGAGAAGACCAGTTTGGTCGGCCGGGTGAGACCGGTGTAGACCACCTGCTGGGTGAAGCCCTGCGGGACCGCCGCCGCCGGCCTGGGATGCACCGGCGGCAGCCCGACCAGTACCGGCACGCCGAGCAGGACGGTCAGGGTCAGCGCCCAACTCCGCCGCAGTACTCGCGTCATGACGGCCTCCCTCCGCGAGCCCGGGGCCGGCTCGCCCGACACCCGTTGCTCGCCATCAGGATCACCGTCGGTGACCGACCGGACTGTCGCGAGCCCGACCGGGGCCGGCGTCAAGCAGACCGACTTAACGCCCGATCAGCTCCGCAGGTCAGACGTTTGATCGACGGGTCGGAACCATCGGCGACCGGTGGCACGACAATCGGCCCGACCCGGCGGGACAGCTGTCCCGCAGCCACCGGTGGCCGATCTTCGACACGCTGAGTGGTTACCGAAGGCTCGGCTCGCACCGGCGCACGGCGGGCCCGACCGGTAGATCACGGACGTGCCGTCCACCAGCGTCGGCTGGTTGACCGGGCACGACAGCCGGGCCGACGCTCCGGCGGGCGTTGGCGTCCGCCGAGCCGGCGAACGGGATACCCGGGGCGGCCGCCCCGGTCGCCGGGTCGAACCGCGGCACCGTGCCGCCCGGCCCGGTCGGGCACCGGGGGCACGAAGAAAAGCCCGCCGCGTCAAAACGCGAATGCGGACGAAGATCGCTCAATCAGTGCGCATGTGGCACAGGCCGCGGCGATTTGTCGGCGATATCGCGGAAGTGCAGCCGTCCGGCCCGCTGAGACGGGGATGAATGAGTGAACGAACAATCGGCCGATCGGTCGTGACCTTGTAAGTAAGTCGACAGACTCGTCAATGCGCGGTCCTTGCCCACAGCGGGCCGGTAGAGCAGTGTCTTTGTAGGACAGGCGCCGGTGGCGTATGCCCCGGTGACAACGAGTTTCATTCGGGTCGCGGCGTATTTCCCCAATGCCGCGACCCTCCATCGAAAACGTCGTCCGAGCTGCGCGGATGGGAGTTAGAGATGGCCGATCGACGCCCGCACGTGGTCATCGTCGTGGTCAATCTACCGGCCGAACGGGACCGCCGGGTGATCCGGGAGTGCCAGGCCCTGGAGGCCGCCGGCTACCGGGCATCGGTGATCTGTCCCCGAGGTCCGCGGCGGCCCGCGCTGGTGCCGGGCACGGTGGCCGCCCGGATCCACTCCTTTCCCCAGCCGCTGGCCGGGAAGGGTGTCCTCTCCTTCGCCGCCGAGTTCGCCTGGGCGCTGATCGCGGTCACCGTACGACTGCTCGGCCTGATGCTGCGGGGCCGGGTCGACGCCGTGCAGGCCTGCAACCCGCCGGACGTCTTCTGGATCGTCGGACTGCTGATGCGGGCGCTGGGGCGCCCGTTCGTCTTCGACCACCACGACCTGAGCCCGGAACTCTACGAGTGCAAGTCCGGCACCCCCCGACCGGCGGTGCTCTGGACGCTGAAGCTCTTCGAGCGGCTCTCCTGGCGGGTCGCCACCGCCGTGGTCGCCACCAACGAGTCGTTCCGGGAGCTGGCGATGGGCCGGGGCGGCTGCCCGCCGGAGAAGGTGGTGGTGGTCCGCAACGGTCCCGCGCTGGCCGAGGTCGGCCGGGCCGGGCTGCTCGGCCCGGACGGGGTCGCTCCGCACCCCGCCGGCCGGCCCCCGCAGACCGGCCCGGACAGCGGGTCCGGGACGGACGTCGCCCACCCGGGCAACCGGGACCGGCAGCGGATCGTCTACGTCGGGGTGATCAACCCGCAGGACAACGTCGAGGCCGCGGTGCTCGCCGCCGAGCGGCTGGTCGGCCTGCGCGGCGCCGACGACTGGGAACTGGTCGTCGCCGGTGACGGGGAGAGCCTGCCCGAACTGCGCCGGCTCGCCGCGGACCGGGGCGTCGACGACGTCGTACGGTTCACCGGCTGGCTGGAGTCCGACGAGGTGGACGCGCTGCTCTGCTCCGCGTCGATCGCGATCCAGCCGGACCTGCCGAGCCGGATGGCCGAGTTCTACACGATGGCCAAGACGGTGGAGTACGTCGCCCGGGGCGTACCGGTCGTCGCGGTGGACCTGCTGGAGACCCGACGTACCGCCGACCGGGCCGCGAGTTATGTGCAGACCGGCAGTCCGGACGAATTCGCCAAGGCCATCGACCAGCTGCTCAGTGACGGACACGCCCGGGCCGAAATGCGTCGTACGGGCCGTCAACGGTTCATTGCCGAACTCGCCTGGGACCACCAGGTCAAGTCGTACATCCGACTCTGGGATCGATTGCTCCGGCCGTCGCCAAACGGCTACAACCAAGTTTCACCCGATAGCGGAGCCGATGCCGCGCGCCTGCCGAACTGACGAGCGCCGCCGTAACGACAACGACACCAGCACTTCCGCACCCGGCGAAGGGGTGGCCCGATGGACCTGCTCGACCTGCTGAAACTCATGTTTCGGCGGTGGTACGTCTCGGCCCCGATCGTGGTCGGGACCCTCGGCGCCGCCTTCGCGTTCGGTCTGGCGATCCAGCCGGAGTACAAGACCGAGGCGGCCATCCTGCTCGTCCCGCCGACCACCGCCCAGGCGGCGCCGGAGCCCGACGCCACCCCGCAGCCGGGCAACCCGTGGCTGCGCCTCGGCGAGAACCAGATGGCCCAGGCGGTGCAGATCTCGATCTCCTCGCACGACGCCCGGATGAGGGTGGCGGCGGCCGGCGGTGACCCGGACTACGAGGTCGGCCTGGTGACCCGGAGCTCGATCCTGACCGTGGCGGTCACCGCCGCCACCGAGCAGAGCGCGCGGGCGACCGTGATCGCGGTGACCCAGCTGCTCACCGACGAGGTGGCCGGAAAGCAGGCCGAGTACCAGCCGAGGCCGGGCGAGCAGATCACCACCCAGGTGCTCGACCCGGGGCTGAACATCGTCCCGTCCCGCTCCAACGTGCTCCGGGCGCAGGTGGTGATCGCCGCTATCGGTCTGCTGCTCGCCGCGGTCGCCGCCGTCGTCTACGACGCGGTGCTCCGCCGCCGGGCGGCCGCGCGACTCGGCCGCCGCGATCCGCGTACCCCGATGACCTGGAACGGGGGCCAGGCCGCGGTCGGAGCGAACCGCTCCGGTGGCCAGCCCTCGGTCACCCCGGCTCCCGCCGCCCGGTCGGCGCCGTCGGCGCCGGGCGGACGGGACGCCACCCAGCCGCTCTCGGCCGCCGCCGCGAAGATCGCCGGACGCCCGGGCGACGACCGGGGACCCGCGTACCCCGGCGACCACGACCGGGCGGCCGGACACCTGGCCAACGGGCGTGCCGCACACGCCGCCGAGGAGCGGGGTCCCGGGCCGGACCGGACCGGGGACCGTGGCCCGGCCGGACCGCCGACCCGGGGCGGATACCGGTCCGCGCCGCAGTCCGACGAGACCATCCTGCTGACCACCGTCCGGAACCCCGCCGAGGATTCGTCCCAATGATCGCCGAAAGCCCCAGCAGCGCCGGGTGACGGCGCACGGACGAGACGAGCGACGTGCCGACCTATCTATCCGCGCGGCGATCCGACACGGTGTACGACGGCATCGCCCCCACCGTCCGCCACTTCCCGGATGCGACGGCCGCCATCATCGCCTCGCTCCTGCTCGCCTACCTGCTGCCGTTCCGGCTGGTCTTCCCGCCGCTGAGCGACCTCGGCAAGCCGGGGTTGATGGTGGGGTTCGGACTGCTGGTCTGGTGGGGGCTGAGCCGGCTGCACCCGAGCCTGGTCACCCGGGGGCAGCAGCCGATGCGCTGGGCCATGGCGATCTATCTGGTCACCCTGCTGCTCTCCTACATCGCCGGGCAGGCCCGGGGGATGCCGGTGCTGGAGGTCAACGGCGCCGAGCGGACCCTGCTGCAGGCGCTGGCCGGCGCCGGGATCCTGCTCGCCGCGGCGGACGGCGTACTGACCCGGGAACGCATCGACACGATCCTGCGCTGGCTCTGCTGGGGCTGCGCCTTCATGGCGTTCGTCGCGCTGACCCAGTTCGTCACCCGGATCGACCTGACCACGTACATGAAACTGCCGCCGCTGCTGACCTTCCACCGGGAGGTGGTCGGCTTCCGGGAGCGGGGCGGCGACGGGCTGGTCCGGGTCGCCGGCACCGCCGGGCACTACATCGAGTTCAGCGTGCTGATGGTGATCGGCCTGGTGGTGGCGATCCACTTCGCCCGGTTCGCCGACAGGCGGCGGGACCGGCAGATCTACGGTGCGCTGGCGATGGTCCAGGCGGCGGTCATCCCGATCTCGCTGTCCCGGACCGGGGTGCTCGCCCTCGGCGCCGCCATCCTGCTCTTCATCCTGGTCTGGCCGCTGCGGACCACCTTCAACGTGCTGGTGGTCGGCTGTTTTCTCACCGCGTTGATCCAGACCGTCCGGCCGGGGCTGCTGGCCACCCTGAAGTCGCTGCTGCTCGCCGGCGAGAGCGATCCCAGCGTGCAGGCCCGGGTGGAGGACTACGACTACGTGGCGCCGTTCATCCGGGAACGTCCGTGGCTCGGCCGGGGCATCGGCACCTTCCTGCCCGAGCTGTACCAACTGCTCGACAACCAGTGGCTGACCACCCTGGTCCAGACCGGGTTCATCGGGGTCGCCGGGCTCACCGTCTTCTTCATGTCCGGGGTGGTGGTGGCCGGTCGGGTACGCCGGTTCGCCCGGTCGGAACGCGACCGTGACCTGGCGGCGGTGCTCGCCGTGGCGCTCGGTGTCGCCGCCGTCTCCGGCTTCACCTTCGACTCGATGTACTTCACGACGTTCTTCATCACGGTGCACCTGCTGCTCGGCCTGTCCGGCGCGCTGTGGCGGCTGACCAGGGCGGAACGTATCAACGTGATCGAGGCGGGTCGGACCGCCCGGACCAGGACGGACGAACGCGGCGAGGAGGCGGGACCGGCATGAGCGAGCGGAGCGAGCGAATCGGCTGGCCCAGGTTGACGGCTCATGGCGTTGACGAGCGCAGCGAGGAGCGGCATGAGTGACGACGGCGTCGACATCCTCATGATCACGTACGACCGGCCGGAGTACGTCCGGCTCTCGCTGCCGCACCTGTTGGCGACCTGCCCTCCGGACGCCCGGGTGTGGCTCTGGCACAACGGCACCGACCAGCCCACCCTGGACGCGGTCGAGGAGTTCCGCGGACACCCCCGGGTGCACCGGTTCCACCACAACCCGGTCAACGCCGGGCTGACCGAGCCGACGAACTGGCTGTGGCGGGAGTCGACCGGGGCGTACCTCAGCAAGGTGGACGACGACTGCCTGCCCGATCCGACCTGGCTCGACACGCTGCGCCGGGCACACCGGGACGTCCCCGGGTTCGGCGTCATCGGCACCTGGCGTTTCCCGCCCGAGGACGTCGACGACAGCCTGGTCGCGGCGAAGCTCGCCGACTATCCCGGCGGGCACCGACTGCTGCGCAACCACTGGGTGCAGGGCAGCGGCTACCTGCTCAAGCGCGAGACGCTCGACCAGGTGGGTCCGCTGCGCGACGGGGAGACCTTCACCGCCTGGTGCCTGCGCTCCGCCCGGCTCGGCTGGACGAACGGCTGGTACCACCCCTTCCTCCCCGAGGACCACATGGACGACCCGCGCAGCCCGCACACGATCTACCGGACCGACGCCGACTTCCTGGCCCGCCGACCGCTGTCGGCCCGCCGGACCGGGGTGGCCACGGTCGCCGAGTGGACGGCGCAGATGCGGCACTCCGCCCGGGTGGTCCAGGCCGCCCCGCTCGACCTGCGGGAATATCAGGGCTGGCGGTTGCGCCGACGCAACGCCGCCCGCCGGATCCGGCTCGCGTTGACCGGGCGGGCACCGTGGTGACCAGCGTGGTGATCGCCGCGCACAACGAGGCGGCGGTGCTCGGCCGGACCCTGCGCACCCTGCTCGCCGACGCGGGGCCCGGGGAGTTCGAGGTGGTGGTGGTCGCCAACGGCTGTACCGACGGCACCGCCGACCTGGCCCGCTCGGTGCCCGGGGTGACGGTGCTGGAGCTGCCCGAGGCCGGCAAGCCCGGTGCGCTGAACGCCGGTGACGCCGCCGTCACCGGATTTCCCCGGATCTATCTCGACGCCGACATCGGGCTGGACGCCGCCGCGGTCCGGGCACTCGCCGCCGCGCTCGACGGGCCGGGGGTGCTGGCCGCCGCGCCCGGCCGCCGGCTGGACACCACCGGCCGTCCCCTGCTGGTACGCGCCTACTACGCGATCAACCGCCGGCACCCCGCCTACCGGAACGCGCTCTTCGGCCGGGGCGCGATCGCGCTCTCCGCCGCCGGTCGGGCCCGGTTCGGCCGGTTCCCGGACGTGGTCGCCGACGACCTGTTCCTGGACTCGCAGTTCACCGACGCCGAGAAGCGGGAGGTGACCTCGGTGGCGACCGTGGTGGCCACCCCCCGACGTACCGTCGACCTGCTGCGCCGACTCGGCCGGGTCCGGGCCGGCAACGCCACCCTGCGGGCCGGCGACGACCAGGTCCGACCGGCCCGGCGGACGTCCTGGCTGGTCGACGTGGTGCTGCCCCGGCCGTGGCTGCTGCCCGCCGGGGTCTGTTACGCCGGTCTGACCGTGCTGGCCGCCGCCTCCGCCCGCCGACCGGGCACCCGGGAGCGGTGGGGACGGGACGAGTCGAGCCGCCGCCCGGAGGGTGACCCGATGACGGGGGCGGGGTCGTGAAGCCGCTGGTGAGTGTGGTCGTGGTGTCGTACCAGACCCGCGAGCTGATCCTGACCGCCCTGACCGGTCTCGGTACGGCGTGCCCCGGCGAGCCGTACGAGGTGATCGTGGTCGACAACAACTCGACGGACGGTTCGGCGGCGGCGGTGGCGGCGGCCTTCCCGGAGGCGCAGGTGGTCCGGCTGGCCCGCAACGTCGGGTTCGGCCGGGCGGTCAACGTCGGCGCGGCCCGGGCCCGGGGTGACTGGCTGATGCTGCTCAACCCGGACACCGAACCGGTCGGCAACGTCATCGGCGAGCTGCTCGCCTTCACCCGGGAGCATCCGGGACACGGTGTCTACGCCGGCCGTACCCTCGGCGCGGACGGCGCGGACGACGGCCATTCGGTCTTCGGCCCGCCGTCGCTGTGGACCCTCACCTGCTTCGCCACCGGCCTGTCCAAGCTCTTTCCGCGCTCCCGGCTCTTCAACCGGGAGGCGCTGCCCTGGCTGGACCGGTCGACCCTGGTCCGGGTGCCGGCCGCCTCCGGTTGTCTGCTGCTGGTCCGTCGCACGCTCTTCGCCCAGCTCGGCGGCTTCACCCCGGACTACTTCATGTACAGCGAGGACCTCGATCTCTGCCTGCGGGCGACCGCGATCGGGGCGCGCCCGGTGCTGGTGCCGACGGCCCGGGTGGTGCACGTCGGCGGCGCCGCGTCGACCAGTGCCGGCAAGCGCGTGATGCTGCTGCGCGGGCAGGTCACCTTCCAGCGGCTGCGCTGGTCCCGCTCGCGTGCCGTGCTGGGCCGGACACTGCTGCGGCTCGGCATCGCCCTCCGGGCACTGGGCTCCCGGGTGACCGGCCGGGCCGGCTACTGGCGCGAGGTGTGGCGGCAGCGGCGGGTCTGGCTGGCCGGTTGGCCGCCCGCCGCCGAACTCGGCCCGGTGGAGATCGACGAACCGGGCGGGTCCGTCAGCGCCCCGCCCACCGGGAGCGCCCCGGCCAGCGGCGCCCGGGGCGCTGCCTGACCGGTCAGTGCGACTCGGGCTTCGACACCGGTAGGTCGGCGAACGCGGCCACGGTCCGGTCGGCGTACGCGCTGGCGTCGCCGGTCTCCATCGGACCGTCCCAGGTGGTGGGGAGCGGCACCGGGACGGCCGGGTTGACCCGGCGGACGATCTCGTCCAGCACGGTCTCGGCGTCGCCGACCCAGAGGTGTTTGGCCCCCGCCACCGCGACCACCTCGGCCTGCGGGACGACCGCGAACCGGCGTCGGGCCTCGTCCGGACGCAGGTAGTCGTCGAACTCGGGAACCAGCGCGGTCAGGGGCCGACCGGAGGCGGCCCAGGTGGCCAGGTCGTCGTCGTCGGCGGTACGCAGCGGCGGCGAGAGCAGGATCGCGCCGACCACGCCGGGGTCGCAGCCGTGCCGGAGGGTGAGGTCGGTGCCGAACGACCAGCCGACCAGCCAGATGTTCGGCAGTTCGTTGAACTCGGCGTACTCGATCGCGGCGGCCACGTCGTAGCGTTCGGCGTCACCGGCGTCGAAGGTTCCCTCGCTGGTGCCGCGCACGCTGCTGGTGCCCCGGGTGTTGAACCGCAGCACCGCGAGGTCGGCCAGCGCGGGCAGCCGCCAGGCGGCCTTGCGGAACACGTGGCTGTCCATCATCCCGCCGTGGGTGGGCAGCGGGTGCAGGCAGATCAGGGTGGCGACCGGTTCCCGGTCGGCCGGCAGCGCCAGTTCGCCGACCAGGCGCAGGCCGTCGGCGGTGTGCAGCTCGATGTCCTCCCGGCGGGCGGGCAGGATGCTGGCGGCGCGGATCGGTGTGCTCACCGGTCCAGTCTCACCCAGGTCTACGGGGTCAGCCGTACCGGGGGGCGCTGCGGGAGCGTTCCACCCCGGGGGCCCGCCGGTCCCGGGCCCGCCAGCAGCCGGTGTGCCAGTGGCGCCGGTCACCGAGGTCACCCCGGCCGTCGGCTGGCCAGGCCACCACGTGCGCCACCCCGGGCCGGATCTCCTGGACACAGCCGGGACAGCGGTACGTCTTCCCGGCGGCGGAGGCGGGGATGGCCCGGACCTGCCATTCGCCGTCCTGCCACGTCTGCACCGAGCCGACGCCGCGCTCCAGCCGCTCCCGGTCCAGCGGCGGGGCCTCCTCGGGGCGGGGTCGGTTGCGACGGGGACTCACCTTTCCAGCGTACGCAGCCGGGACACCGGCCGATCAAGGCACCACGACCGCGATCTCCATTACCTCAGGTAGCTGTCAGATCACAGTCAGCATCAGCAAAAACGCCGCATACAGGTTTAACGTTCGCGAATAGCGGTCGTCCCTGAACGGACGGCGGCTACGGAGCAAGGAGGGCGCCATGTGGAGCAGGCGCGTCACCACCCTGACCATCCTCACCACCGCGGTTACCGCGGCCGCCGCGTTCGTCGCGACGCCGTCCGCCGTCGCCGAGCGGGCCGGCGACCCGATCTACGGCGATTTCAACATGGACATGATCAGAGATCGGGTGGTTCTGGGAGCCATCAACCCCAACCTCTGCTCGATGATCGTGGAGTACGGCGCCGGGCAGGGCGTCTTCGTACCGCCGATCGCCTTCGTCTACCAGGCGCCCGGGGTGACGACCGGGACCAACTGCCCGGACATCGGCACCGCTTTCGATGCCGACAACGACCAGACGGACGAACTCTATGTCGCCTGGAGCAACGGACCGCCACCCGGCGTGACTTACAACCGGCTCATCATCGACCAGAACTTCACGACGCTCCTCACCTACCAGGCCGCGCAGATCAACGCGCCGACCGTCGTCGGGTCGGCGGACTTCACCGGCACGGGACGGGCGCTGCCCTTCGTGATCGGTCCCGGCGGCTACAGCACCGCGATTCTCGTGGAAGGTCTCCCCGTTGTCGGCCCACAGCAGTGGTGTTCGGTCGACGCGCCCGCCTTCGTCCACGCCCGGTTCGACAACGACGCGGCGATCGACACGCTGCTGTCGTACCGTCGGGCCTGCGGCGACAACAGCAGCGGCGTGGTGGTGCTGTTCGACGACGGCACCGTACGCCGGTTGGAACACGACCCGGCCGGCGAGAGCCGCTGGCGGGTCACCACCGCCTACCTCAGCCCTGACCAGCTGCTGGACGTCCGGGCCGAGAACCTCGGCACCGGCCGGGTCGAGTACTACTACAGCACCGGCCTGGGCGACTTCGTCCGGGGCCCGAAGGCGAACACCGACCGGGTCACCCTGCCCCGCAGCCGGCCGATCGCGATCGACGTGTTGGCCAACGACTGGACGGCGTCGGAGACCGAGGTGATCGTGACGACTCCACCCCGGTACGGCCGGGTGCAGGTGCTGTCCGACCGCCGGATCCTCTACTCGCCGAACCCGACCCACGGTCGGACCGACCGGTTCACCTACGCGCTCCTCCGGGAAGGCCGGCGCAGCAGTGCGGTGGTCTACCTCACCTTCCCGGCGGCGCCGTAGCGCGAGGACGCCACGCCGGATTCGCCGGTGCGGCGGGACCCGGCCGGGGGGTGGTGGAACGCCGACCGGCTCCGAGCACGGTTCGAGTCGACCCGGCAATCCGGCGCCGCAGCACCCCGAGAGCAGCGCCGACAAACGTCCTGAACTGCGGAAATGTTCCCAGGAGAGCTGTCGGATCACAGTCAGACCGGAACGACCTCTATCAAAAGGTGTCTAACGTCCGTATCAGGAGCGGTCCAGCATACGGAACGGGGTTAACAGCAGGAGGCACCATGTCCAGCAGGCGCCTTGCGGCAGCGGTCGCGGTGCTCGTCGCGATCGCGACCGGTGCGGCGGCACCCGCCGCCCACGCGGCCCTACCCGGCGAGCCCCTCTACGGGGACTTCAACGCCGACGGAATCACCGACCTCGCGGTCCTCGGCGAAACCGCCCCCAACCTCTGCTCGACGATCGTCGAACTCGGTCAGGCACCCGGTGTCTACGCACCGCCGGTCGCCTACACCTACCTGCGCCCCAACGGCACCTCCGAGGCGCACTGCCCGGACGTCGGGGTCGCGCTCAGCGTGGACGACGACCCCGCCGACGAACTCTGGGTGGGCTGGTCCACCGATGCGCCGGTCACCGTCTCCTTCAACCGCCTCGTGCTGCAGCCGCCGACCTTCATACCCAGCGCGTACCACACCTCGCTCATCCGGCAACCCAGCTTCGTCGGGGTGGGAACGTTCATCCTGGGCGGCCGGAAGAGCCCGTACGACGTGGGGCCGGGTGGGGTGCAGAACTTCGTGATCAACGGCGCCTCGGTGGTACCGGGACCGGTCGCGTTCTGCACCGTCGACAGCCCCGCGGTCATCGTGGGCGACTTCAACCGCGACGGCGTTGACGGCGTGCTGGTCAGCTACCGGCAGAGCTGCGCCGACAACAGCAGTGGCGTGCTGCGGATCCGCAACAACGGCACGGTCGCGCAGATCCTGGAGACCGATCCGACCGGCGCGACGTCCTGGGGCAGCCAGGCGGTGAACGCCAACGACGACCGGTACACCGACGTCCGCACCGTGAACCGTGGCACCGGCCAGGTCAACCACTTCATCAACCACACGGTCGGCACCGAGACCACCTTCATCAAGGCGCCGGACGCGAACACCGACCGGGTCCGACTTCCCTCGGTCAAGGCGCTGGCGATCGACGTGCTCGCCAACGACTACGCCACCCGGAACGTTGAGTTGGTCATCACCCAACAGCCCCGGTACGGCAGGGTCCAGGTGCAGTCCGACGGACGGATCGTCTACCGGCCGAACCCCCGGTACGGCCGCACCGACCGGTTCACCTACCAGCTCCGCGAGGACGGAAAGCGGAGCACCGCGACGGTCACCGTCCAGTTCCCGGGCTGAATCCCGAACACCGACGTACGCACGAGGAGGCGAACGCCATGTGGCGGAAGCGCACAGCCCTGCTGACGGCGGCAATGCTGCTGGTCACGGCGGGTGCGGTCGTCGGCCGCGCCGCTCCGGCCTGGGCCGGCGGCCGGGGCGAGCAGATAATCGGCGACGTCAACGGCGACGGCTTCACCGACCGGGTCACCCTCGGGGTGGTCGACCCGGACTTCTGCTCGGTCATCGTCGAGTACGGCACCCCGTCCGGCGACTACCGGCTTCCGGCGGCCTACGTCTACCTGCGACCGGGCGGCAGCGGGCCCAGCACCCGCTGCCCCGAACTTGGGGTGGCGATCGACCTGGACACCGACCGGACCGAGGAACTGGTGGTGGCCTGGTATCCGGGCCCGCCGCCGACCCTGCCGTACAACCTGATGGTGCTGAACACCGCGTTCCAGCCGTCGTTCGGCCTCGTCGAGGCGGTCTTCGCGCCGTACTACCTGGGCGAGGCCGACTTCAACGGCGACGGCCGTCAGGACGTCTACTCGGTCACCGACCAGGGGCAGGGCATCGAGACGTACCTGAACCTGGGCAACGGCACACTGACCCCCGGACCGGCGGAGTGGTGCGCCCGGCCGATCCAGTACGAGCTGAGCGACCTCGACGTCGACGGCCGGATGGACTTCGTCAACAGCTACACCGAACGCTGCCTGTCGGCCACCTTCGCCAGCGGAGTGACGGTGGTGCTGGACGACGGCACCCCGCTGGAACTGGAGCGCGACCCGATCGGGATGGAGACCTGGACCGTGCGGGTGACACACCTCAACGCTGACCGGTTACCGGACATCCGGACCGTCTCCCGGCTCACCGGCGAGGTCGACTACTTCATCAACACCGGCGGCCGGTACGTCCAGACGCCGCAGGCGAACACCGACACCGTCTACCTCACCGGCACCCGGGCCGTGACGATCAGCGTGCTCGCGAACGACTGGGCGACCAGCGCGGCGACGGTCACCATCACCTCGCCGCCCCGGTACGGCACCGCCCAGGTGATCAGCGGCGGCCGGATCGTCTACCGGCCCCGGGCGAACCACGGCACGACGGACCGGTTCACCTACCAACTGACCGACGACGGCCGGCGGAGCAGCGCGGTCGTGTACATCCGGTGGACCGGATAAGTCCAACCCGGTCCGGGTTGGCCAGCCCGAGGAGGCGTGCCATGAGGGGTAGGCGGATCGCCGCGGTCACCGTGGTGGTGACCATGGCGACGGTCGGCGCGACGGGTCTCGGTGCGCTCCCGGCCACGGCCGGTGGGCCCGGCGAGCCGATGATCGTCGACGTGAACGGGGACGCCCGGCCGGACCGGGCGGTGCTCACCGCGGTCATGGGAGCCGCGGTCGCCTGCCAGGTGGTGGTCAGCCTGGGGCTCGCCGGCGGCGGCTACGGGCCGCAGCAGGCCTACTCCTATCTCTCGCTGCCGGCCGACGAGCCGAACTGCCCGGACATGGGGGTGGGGCTGAACCTCGACGCGGACGTTCCGGCCGAACTCGCGGTGACCTGGTTCGCCGGGCCGCCCACGACCGTGTCGAGCACGCTGCTGGTGCTGGACAACTTCCGGGTCGCCCACGGCTTCAACACCATCTACCAACCCAGCTACATCGGCACCGCCGACTTCGACGGCGACCGGCGGCAGGACATCTACGAGTGGACCGACCAGGGCGAGGGTTTCGCCACCTATCTCGCCACAGGTACCGGCACGCTGGTGCCGGGCCCGGTCCACCACTGCTCCGGTCCACTCACCTATCGCCTCGGCGACTTCAACCGCAACGGCGCGATGGACGTGGTGATCGCGTACATCGAGGGGTGCGGTGCGTACTTCAGCGGGGTCGTCGTGCTCCTCGACGACGGACGCCAGGTCCACCTGCACGCCGACGTGGAGGGGTTGGGGAGTTGGACGGTCGAGACGGTCGACGCCAACCATGACGGGTGGCTCGACATCACCGCCTACGAGCAGTTCACCGGCGAGATCACCACCTTCATCAGCGTCGGCAACGGCACCTTCGTCCGGTCCCCGGTCGCGGTCCGCGACTATCCGACGGTCAGCGGCACCAAGGCGACCGGCATCCAGGTACTGGCCAACGACTACGCCACCGACCGGGCGCGGGTCACCATCTGGAGCCCACCGCAGTACGGAACGGTGAAGGTGACCACCAACGGCACCGTCATCTACACCCCGAACCCGGTACACGGCACCAGCGATGTCTTCGTCTACCGGCTGACCCAGGACGGCCGGACCAGCAACGCCGCGGTCAGCCTGAAGATCGTCGGCTGACCGTCGCCATCCAGCGTTCCCGTCCACCCGCGTGCGCCGTCCCCGCCGCGCCGTGTCATCTCACCCCGGAGGAACGTCATGTGGAGGAAGCCGGTCGCCGCCGTGGCCGTCACGGCCACACTCATCACTGTCGGTCTGATGCTCACTCCGGCCGCCTCGGCGGCCGGGCCCGGGGAGCTGTTCTTCGGTGACCTCAACGGTGACGGGGTACGCGACCGGCTCCGGCTCGGCACCGCACCGCCGCGCGCCTGTGCCGTCGCGGTCGAGTTCGGTACGGCCGAGGGCGGTTTCCTCGCCCCTCGCCGGTATCCCTACCTGCCGCTCGGCTCCCCCGCCGCGATCCGCTGCCCGAGCCTGGGGGTCGCGGTCGACCTCGACCCGCCGGTGGCCGGTACGCCGGCGGTGGACGAACTGGTGGTGGGCTGGTACGGGGGTCATCCGTGGGGGGCCGAGGAGAACCTGGTGGTACTGCGGAACCTCACTCCGGTGGATCAGGTCCGGGCGCCGCGCCGCCCCAACCACCTCGGCCTGGCTGACTTCGACGGTGACCGGCGCCCCGATCTCTACGTCTGGACCGACCAGGGTGACGGCTTCGCCACCTTCCTCAACCCGGGAATCGGCACGCTGCGGGCCGGGCCGGTGCGGTACTGCGCCGCGCTGGTCCAGCACCGGCTGGCCGACTTCGACCGGAACGGGGCGACGGACGTCGCGCTGGCCTACCTCGAACGGTGCGCGGACAGCTCGCGCGGAGTCGCGGTGGTGCTCGACGACGGCACCCTGGTCGAGTTGCAGGGAGCCGTCGACGACCGGTCGGGCTGGACGCTGCACGTGCTGAACGCGGACCGCAACGGCGTACCGGACGTGGTCACCTACCACGTGCCGAGTGGGGAGCGACGCACCTTCCTGGCGACCGGAACCGGTGCCTTTGTCGTCTCCCCGCTGGCCGTCCAGGACACCTTCACGGTCGCGAGGGTCGGCCCGACCCCGGTTCCGGTACAGGTGAACGACTGGGTCACCCGGCGGGCCCGGATCGAGATCGTCACCCCGCCGACCGCCGGCACGCTACGGGTCACCGACGGCCGGTACGTGGAGTACCTGCCCGGCCCGGACCCTGGCGTGGCCGACCAGTTCGTCTACCGGATCGACCAGGACGGCCGGAGCAGCACGGCGAGCGTGCTGATCAAGATTCCGACCACGTGATGCGTTTTATTACGTTTTCGGCACATTGGACTATTATCCGGACATCATGTCGCTGAGCTGGGCATGTATGCCTCGAAGGCCGGCCCACCCGGACGGCCACCCAACGCCGAGGAGGCGCCATGTGGGCTCGACGACTTGCCGCCGTCACCGTCACGGTGACCGTGGCTCTGGTCGCCACGACCGTACCGGTCCGGGCCGGTGGGCCGGACGAGCCGATCGTCGCCGACGTGAACGGCGACGGGGTCGCGGACCGGAACACCCTCAGTCACCTGTCCGGCCCGAACCAGTGCGGGATCCTGGTCGAACTCGGCCTGCCCGGCGGCGGCTACGCACCGGCGGAGTCCTATCCGTACCTGTCGGCGCTCTACTGCCCGGACATGGGGGTCGGGCTCGACCTCGACGGCGACGCCGCCGAGGAGCTGGCGATCACCTGGTTCTCCGGGCCGCCGCCGTCGGTCGACCACACCCTGCTGGTGCTCGACGGGTTCGCCGTCTCGGCCGGCTTCGACACCATCTTCCAGCCCAGCTACATCGGCACCGCCGACTTCAACGGGGACGGTCGACAGGACGTCTACGAGTGGACCGACCAGGGAGACGGTTTCACCACGTACCTGAACACCGGCACCGGGGCGCTGACGCCCGGTCCGGTGCGGTACTGCTCCGGCCGGCCCGAGTTCCAGCTCGCGGACTTCGACGCCGACACGGCGATGGACGTCGTCATCGGGTATTTCGAGGGCTGCGGGAGCTACTTCACCGGAGTGGTGGTGGTGCTCGACGACGGCACGGTGGTGGACCTGCAGGGTGACGTGAACGGTGACGACCAGTGGACGGTCGAGGCGCTGGACGTGAACGGCGACGGGCACCTGGACGTCCGTACCACCAGCACCATGACCGGCGTACAACACGTCTTCCTCGGTACCGGTACCGGCGCCTTCCACCGGAGTCCCACGGCGATCCTGGACAACTTCCGGGTCAGCGGCCTCCGAGCCACCAACCTCGCGGTACGCGCCAACGACTACGCCACCGGCAGGGCCAGGCTCAGCATCGTCACCTCGCCGGCGCACGGGTCGGTGCAGATCACCAGCGCCGGGACGATCATCTACCGGCCGAACCCGAACGCCCGGGCCGCGGCCGACCGGTTCGTCTACCGGCTCACCGAGCAGGGCCGGGCCAGCAACGCGGCGGTCAGCCTGCGACTCGCCCGCTGAACCCGGCCGGACGTCCGGTCCAGAATCGTGTCCGGTCAACCGGGGCCGGGGTTATGTCCGATCGACCGGGGCCGGGGGGGGTCGCCGGGTGGTCAGCCGGCCGGGGTCGCCGGGTGGTCGCGGAAGCCTCGACCGGTACGCCGGCCGAGGCAACCGGCGGTGACCAACTGCTCCAGCAGGGACGCCGGAGCCAGCCCCGGTTCCCGCGTCGACCGGTAGAGCCCCCGTTGCACGGCCAGCGCGACATCCAGGCCGATCCGGTCCAGCATCGCGAACGGCCCGACCGGGTAGCCGCAGCCGAGCGTCATCGCGTGGTCGATGTCGTCCGCCGTCGCGTACGACTCGGCGAGCATCCGCACCGCGTCGTTCAGGTACGGGAACAGCAGGTTGTTGACGACGTACCCGGCCCGGTCGGCGCAGACCACCGCGGTCCGTCCGAGCCGGGCGCAGACCGACCGGGCGGTGGCGACCGCCTCCGCCGAGGTCCGGACGGTACGGACGATCTCCACCAGGGGTGCCTCCGGTGCCACCGTGCCGAAGTGCAGGCCGACCACGTCGGCCGGCCGCCCGGTCGCCATCGCCAGCTCGATCACCGGCAGCACGGCGCCGGTGGCGACGAGCAGCGTCTCCGGCCCGCACCGCCGGCCCAGCTCGGCGAAGAGCGCCCGCTGCCCGGCCAACCCGTTGGAGTGCGCCGCCCCGTCGGGGGTCGCGGGCACGTCGGGGGTCGCCACCACGACCAGGTCCAGGTCGGCCAGCGTGGCGAGGTCCGGCTCGGTGAACCCGGCGAAATCAGGGGCGGCGAGCCCGGTCGGGTCCACGGCGGCCTCCGGGCCGGCCCACGGCACCGGGGCCACGGTGTACCCGGCCCCGGCGAAGAGGTCGACGAGGGCGGCGGCGGGCGCCCCGGACCCGACCACCCCGACGGTGCCGACCGGACGACCGCCGTCCGGCGACGCCTCCTCCGCCGTCGACCCGTCGGCTGCGACCTTCGCCGAACCCGGCTGCTCGTACCGGTAGAAGCCCTGGCCGGACTTGCGGCCGAGCAGGCCCGCCACCACCATCTGGCGCAGCAGCGGGGCCGGGGCGTGCCGCTGGTTGCGGCCACCCCGCCGGTACATGGTCTCCAGGATCTCGTACGCCGTGTCGAGGCCGATCAGGTCCAGCAGGGCGAGCGGACCCATCGGCAGCCCGGCGCCGAGCCGCATCGCGGTGTCGATCTCCTCGCGGGAGGCGTGGCCGGCGTCGTACATGCCGACGGCCTGGTTGAGATAGCCGAAGAGCAGCGCGTTGGCGACAAACCCGGCCCGGTCGCCGATGGTCACCCCGACCTTGCCGAGCCGGGCGCAGAGCGTCTCGACGGTGGTCACCACCTCGGGGGCGGTGACCACCGTCCGGACCACCTCGACCAGCTTCATCACCGGCGCCGGGTTGAAGAAGTGCATGCCGATGACCTGACCCGGCCGGCCGGTGGCGACGGCGATCTCGGTGACACTCAGCGAGGAGGTGTTGCTGGCCAGGATCGCGTTGGGCTTGCAGATGGTGTCCAGGTCGGCGAAGAGCCGCCGCTTCAGGTCCAGCCGCTCGGGCACCGCCTCGACGACCAGGTTCACGTCGGCCAGCGCGGCCAGTCCGGCCGCGAAGGTCACCCGGCCGAGCAGGGCGTCCCGGTCGGCCTCGGCGAGTTTGCCCCGGCGTACCGCCCGCTCGGTGGAGGCGGTGAGGATGGCCCGGCCGCGTTCCAGCGCCTCCGGGGTGATCTCGACGGCGACCACCTCGAGTCCGCTGCGGGCGAAGACCTCCGCGATGCCGGCGCCCATGGTCCCGAGGCCGACGACGCCCACCCGCGAGATGCCGGTTCCGTCGGTGAACCCGTCTGCCACTGGAGCCTCCCGCGTCGTTGCCGGGCCGCCACCCGAACGGCCACCAAGCGCACTGCGCGCGAGTCTGCCATGCCGTGCGCCGCTGTCGGAACGGCACGTCCGCCCGGGTGCCGGTCGCCCCGTCGAGCGGCCGCGGAGGATCCGACCCCTTCGGTCAGCGGGCGCCGGTCAGCTCCAGCAGCGCGGCGACGAACTCGGCCGGCCGTTCGACGTTCGGTGAGTGGCCGCAGCCGGCGAAGACCAGCTCCCGGTAGCTGCCGCCGGCCACCGCGTACCGCTCCAGCACCGCCCGGGTCTGGCCGACCATCGGCTGCGGCGGGCAGGCGTCCGCGCCGGGCCAGCCGGGGACCAGGCCGAGCGAGCCGAGGTACGCCAGGTCGAACAGAGAGGTGTCCGAGACGATCACGTCGGCGTCGCCGCGTACCCAGGTGATCGGCGGCTTGACCGGGACGGCGACCAGTTCGTCGGCGATCCGGAAGTGCTTCGGGGCCAGGGTGTTCAGCACGCCCCGGTCCCCCGGCGCGGTACCCGGCCAGGTCTCGACCCGCTCGGCGGTACCCGGGTAGTTGTCGTCACCGACGGCGGTGGAGAGTACCGAGTCGAGCAGCAGTTCCTCGTCCGGACCGAGGCTCGCCGGGTCCGCCACGTACGCGCCGCGCAGCACGTTGCGCGGGCTGGTCGGGCCGTCGGCTCCCCGGTCCCCGGCGGCGAGCCGCTGTACGAAGTCCGGGTTGGCGCTGCCCGCCCCGGTGCCGGCGAAGTCCGGGGTGGTCGGGGTGCCGACCAGGTCCCGGGTGCCGCCGAACCCGTACGGCGACACCGGCGCCGCCAGCAGCAGCCCGGCCACCCGGTCGGGGTGGTCGACCAGCAGCCGCATCGCCACTCCCCCGCCGAGCGAGTGCCCGGCCACCACCGGCCGTGCCCCCGACGGGAACAGCCCGGGTATGTCGAGCAGCGCGGCCACGTCGTCGGCGAAGTCGCTCAGGCCCCGGGTCGCGTCCAGCGGGGCGGTCTCGGTACCGCCGTAGCCGCGCAGGTCGGGGGCGACCACCCGCAGGGTCGCCGGGAGCCGCCGCAGCAGCGGCTGCCAGAAGTCGGCGGAGGAGCAGTTGCCGTGGATCAGCAGTACCGGCTCGCCGTCCTCGGCGCCGGCCACCAGCACCCGCTGCCGGATGCCGTTGGCGATGATCTCCCTACGCCCGATCTCCATTCGCGGGATCATGCCAGTCGGGTCGGGGCCGCTCCATGTGGCCGACCGCCATATCCCGGCCCGCCGCCGAGGGCCCGGCCGCCATCCCCGGATCCGAGCCGCCACCAGCCTCGATGCCGGAAACCGTCGGGTCCGGTGTCGCGTGCCGCCGGCTGGTTCGCCGTCGGTTCCGCCGACTCCCCCGACCCGCGCCGCCGGAGCGGGCGGAGCCGACATCCCGGTCGACAGCGACGCCGACCCGGGTACTCAGCCCAGGGCGAGGTAGGCCCAGGCCAGCCAGCCGACCAGGGCGGCGGCGCCGAACAGCAGCAGCATCCGGCGGGACCGCCGGGGCGTACCCATCAGCTGGGTCGGCATGGTGAGCGCGGCGGCCGCCGACCCGCTCGGCCCGGGCGGAGCCGGCAGCGGCGCTGATCTCGGGCCGGTCCCGGCCCCCACCGGTACGACGGCCGGTGCCGGCGGTACGACGAGCGGCGGCGGCAGCCTACGCAGCGTGCCGACCGGCTCGGTCGGGGCCGAGCCGGGGTCGAAGAAGCGCAGCTCGACGTGGCCGATCCGGATCCGGTCGCCGTCCCGCAGTTCGGTCCCCGCGCCGATCCGACGGTCGTTGAGCCAGGTCCCGTTGGTCGAGCCGGTGTCGACCAGCAGCGCCCGTCCGCCGCCCAGCTCGACGGCGGCGTGCCGACGGCTGACCAGCGGATCGTCGAGCAGCACGTCGACGCCGCCCTCCCGACCGATCCGGCACAGCCCCGGCCGCAGCCGGAAACTCGCCCCCCGCAACGGTCCGCTGGTCACGGTCAACAGCGGCATGAGATGCAGCTCGTCGGACATGGATCCGCCCCAATCCACCCCGTCCCCACCCGGCCGGCGCGGCAACGCCGGCTCTGGGGTCAGCTTCCCATCCGGCGTGGCCCGGCCTCCACGTCCGGGCGGACCGAGTCGGCGTGTCCGGCCGGTGGTCCGGGGTTGCCGGTTCGGTGCGTGAACGTTGACGATCATGTTCATTCGCGTACCTACCCGCGAGTAACGCTCGGGTCTAGACTCGCGCCATGACGACCGCTCCCGGCGTGCCGACGATCGACGACGGCGAACTGGTCTCCACCAACCCGGCGACCGGGGAACTGGCGGGACGGTTCCCGGTCGCCGATCCGGCGGCGGTCACCCGGGCGGTCGACCGGGCCCGGGCGGCGACCGACTGGTGGGCCGGGCTCGGCTTCGCCAGTCGCCGTACCCGGCTGTTGCGGTGGCGGGCGTTGCTGGCGAACCGGATCTCCGAACTCGCCGCACTGTCCCACCGGGAGACCGGCAAGCCGATCGCCGACGCGGTGGTGGAGATCCTCGCGGCCATCGAACACGTCGACTGGGCGGCCCGGAACGCCAAGCGGGTGCTCCGCCGGCGCCGGGTACGCTCCCGGCTCGTCCTCGTCGAACACTCCGCGCACCTGGAGTACCAGCCGTACGGGGTGGTCGGGGTGATCGGGCCGTGGAACTATCCGGTGCTGACTCCGGTCGGCTCGCTCTGCTACGCGCTCGCGGCCGGGAACACCGTGGTCTTCAAGCCCAGCGAGTACAGCCCGGCGGTCGGGCAGTGGCTGGTCGACAGCTTCGCCGAGGTCGTACCCGAGCAGCCGGTGTTCCGGGCCGTGCACGGGCTCGGCGAGGTCGGTGCGGCGCTCTGCCGGTCCGGGGTGGACAAGCTCGCGTTCACCGGTTCCACCGCCACCGCCAAGCGGGTGATGGCCAGCTGCGCCGAGTCGCTCACCCCGGTCGTCCTGGAGGCCGGCGGCAAGGACGCGATGATCGTCGACGCCGACGCCGACCTGGACGCCGCGGCGGACGCCTGCGTCTGGGGTGCACTGACCAACGCCGGCCAGACCTGCATCGGCATCGAGCGCGCGTACGTCGTCGACGCCGTGCACGACACGTTCGTCGAGAAGGTGGTGGCGAAGGCCGGCCGGCTGACCGTGGGAGCGGACGACGCCGACATCGGCCCGATCACCATGCCCCGGCAGATCGAGGTGATCCGGCAGCACATCACCGACGCCATCGACCGGGGCGGGCGGGCCGTGCTCGGCGGTCCGGAGGCGGTACAGCCGCCGTACGTCCGGCCGACGATCCTGGTCGAGGTGCCCGAGGACGCCGACGCGGTCCGCGAGGAGACCTTCGGCCCGACGCTGACCATCAACCGGGTCGCCGACGCCGACGAGGCGGTGGCCCGGGCCAACGCCCTGCCGTACGGGCTCGGCGGGTCCGTCTTCGGCCGACGCCGGGCCACCGAACTGGCCGCCCGGATCCGGTCCGGAATGGTCGCGGTGAACTCCACGCTCACCTTCGTCGGAATGTCGACACTCCCCTTCGGCGGGGTCGGCGACTCGGGATTCGGGCGTATCCACGGCGCGGACGGACTGCGGGAATTCGCCCGCTCGAAAGCCGTCACCAGGCGACGCGGACCGTCGCCATTGCCCGCGATGACCTTTGCGCGGACTCCCGCCCAGGTCGAGCGCATTGTGAAAATGGCGCGGATATTGTACGGGCGGTGAAATGTAACTAACCGATCGTGGCGACAAATAGGCGGGTAGGACATCCCTCGTCGCTTCCCGCATCGGTACCGTTCACCCAATGGGGCTGCACGCGTTGCGATTCCGCCTGGTCGACAGCGAGAACTCCTGGGGAGCCCGGCGGCGACAACGTCGGGCCGGCTGGCTCGCCGAGACGTTCCCGGACCTGGCCCAGATGTCCGTCATCGACCTCGGCGGACGGGTGAGCACCTGGGCGCAGAGCGCGGTACGACCGAAGCACGTACACGTGGTGAACCTGGAGCAGGCGCCGGCCGACGTACCGGACTGGGCCGAGGTCGACCACGGCGACGCCTGCGCACTCCCGTCGCGGATCGCCGGCCGCCGCTACGACCTGGTCTTCTCCAACTCCGTACTGGAGCACGTCGGCGGGCACGAGCGACGGCTGCGGTTCGCCGAGACGGTGCACGCGCTCGCCGACGCGCACTGGGTGCAGACGCCCTACCGCTACTTCCCCATCGAGCCACACTGGATCGCGCCGGGGATGCAGTTCACCCCGGTCCGGTTCCGGGTGGCGCTGGCCCGACGCTGGCCGCTCGCGCACACCCGTCCGGACAGCCGGGAGATCGCGATCCAGCAGGTCCTCTGGACCGAGCTGGTGGACCGTTCCCAGATGCGGCACTACTTCCCGTACTCACAGATCCGCGCCGAACGGCTCGCCGGTCTGATCAAGTCCCTGATCGCGGTCCGCACCGCGGCGGCCTGAGCCGCCCGGCGGCGCTCACCCGGTCGACGTCGGCGGCCTGACCGGGCCGGGCGGGACTGGCGGCCTGACCGGGCCGGGCGGGACCGGCGGCCAGGCCGGGTCGGGCGGCACCGGCGGCCAGGCCGGGTCCGGCGACACCGGCCGGGCGGCCCGGTGACCGAGCCAACCGGCAAGGGCGGTGCCGAGCAGGGCGAGCAGGAGGCCGAGCAGGGCAGCTCCCCGGTGGCCCGTCAACCCGTTCGCCCAGCCGGCGAACGGCAGCAGCGACCCGGCTGCGGTGAGGACCCCGACCAGGACGATCAGGAGCGGTCTCCGGACGCCCCAGAGCCGTGCCGCCTCGGTGACCACACCGACGATCCCGACCAGGAGGAAGAACGCCCCCACCGGGATCAGGGCCAGCGTCCCCAGCACCAGGAGGTCCCCGAGCAGGTACGCGCCGAGGCCGGCCGCCACGAACGGCAGACCCAGCAGGGCGGTGGTCACGAACCAGCTCGCCGACGAAGCCTCTCCCCGGGTCAGCAGCGCGCAGCCGAGGCAGATCGCCAGGCAGCCGAGGACCACCGCGATGGTGATCTCGGGCAGGAGTCCGTCCGGCAGCCGGTTCGGTTCCGGCAGCGGTACCGGCGCGACCACCTCGTCGGAGTAGGGTGCGAAGCCGACCCGGGACCACGTCCCGGTGACGTCCCGGACGGCTATCCCGTCCCGTGCGTTGGCCACCACGACGACGTGCCCGTCCCCGACCCGGCGTACCGCCAGTGCCCGGGACACCACCTCGACGTCCGGGTCCCGCACCCCGTCGTAGTGCCGGGCGAGCCACTCCCGGTGCGGCTCGGAGACCTCCCAACTCGTCCGCCAGGTGGCACCGCCGTCCCGGCTCTCCTCAACCCGCAGCCGTCCGGGGACCAGTCGGTAGCAGTACGCCACCTGGTCGGGTACACAGATCTGCTGGTGCCGGACCGAGGCACCGAGCAGCTCCGGGGCTGCCGCCTCGGCCTCCTCCGGGGTCATCGGACGCCAGTCGCGTCCGTCCGGGCCGCCGATCCGCCAGTCGAGCGGGTCGTCGGCCGGGCCGTGGTAGAGGTTGGCGCTCCCCACCACCAGGCTGCCCCGCCACACGGCGGCGCCCTCCAGGCTCGGATACTGCGGCGCGCTGGTCGCGGCGACCGCCAGCACCGCGCCGGGCAGCACGACGAACACGCCGAACCGGCGTACCGCCCGGCGGGTCACCGGCCGACGACGGGCCCGGGTGTACGTCCACCAGGCGACGCCGAGTGCGGGCAGCGCCACCAGGTCGGTACGGTCGGCGAGCACGACCGACGGTCCGCTCAGCGCGGTCCAGAGCGCGGACGCGGTCGCCGCCCCGACCGGGGTCGCCTTGACGGCCGTGAACACCACCCCCACCGTGGTCACGGCGGTTACCGCCAGCGGGGTCGGGGCCAGTCGCGGCAGCAGCCCGGCGAGGACGACGGCGAGCAGTGCCGGGGCGAAGACCAGCCCGGCCAGGTCGCTGAGTTTGCCGGTGACCAGCCCGGGGTGGGCGGCCTTCCCGACGTGGTCGTTGACCACCAGCAGCAGCACGGCGAGCAGACTCACCGGACCACCCAGCCAGGCCAGCATCACCCGGGAGGTACCACTTCTCCGCCGACTGTCCCCCATGGGACGACGATGACCGTCCCGGGTCACGAATCCGCTGCGCGAGAATGCCGGAATCGATTCGGAAGCGGCTCCGGGATCAGCAGGTCGACGAGGGCCAGCAGGGCCTCGGCGGTCATGTCCCGCTGCCAGGCGACCTCGGCGAGCCGCGACATGGCCGCGTAGAACCGGCTCTCCACGACCAGGTCGTGGGCGGAGAACTCGGCGGGCGGACCCGTCCCGGCCGGCTCCGCTCCGCCCCTGCCGGTGGGGCTGGCAGGGGGCTGTCCCGGGGTTTCCCCGCTCGCGTACATCGGCTCAGTGCGGTCGGTGCCCGGCGCCCGACACCTGCGACCGGCCCGCACAGGCCAGACAGCCGAGCGGGTAGCCGCAGGTGGCACACCACCTGGTCTTCACCTTGAACACCAGCAGACCGGCGAGGAGGCCGAACAGGGTGCAACCGACAACCGCGAAGAGGCCGAGCATCATGGCGATCTCCTGCTGGTGGGAGGTCGGCGGGCAGTTGCCGCTGCCCGCCGGCCGCCGCCTGGAAGCCAGGGCCGACGCAGTCCCCCGGGAAGGTGCCGTTCCCGCCTGACGTCGACCCGCGTGTCACGGCCGGGTGCTTGTCGTGACTTACTGCATATGATGCGCTCGCCGATAGGACTTTGCAAGGTATGCACTAGCACGATCTTCACTTGCCACCCTGCCTTGCCGGCGCCGACAGGCGACGGGGACACTGCTAGCCGAAGTCGGAGCAAAGGGGATATAGATTTGCCCGCACGTCGGCAACCACCCACCGTGCGGCTACGTCGGCTCGCCGCCGAGCTGCGTGGTCTGCGCGCCATCTCCGGCCTCACCCGGGAAGAGGTGGCCGAGCAGACCGGCGTCAACCCCGCGACGCTCTACCGGATCGAGACGGCACGGGTACGGCCACAGCGCCGTACGCTCCTCGCCCTGCTCGACAAGTACGGCGTGACCGACCAGGACCGACGCGACGAGTTGGCCGACCTCTCCAAGCAGGCGACACAACTGGGCTGGCTGCAGGGATACGAGTCGGAACTTCCCGAGGAGTACACGGCCTACATCAGCTTCGAAGCCGAGGCCCGCAGCGTCCGCAACTACGAGAGCCTGTTCATGCCCGGCCTGCTCCAGACCGAGAGCTACGCCCGTCACGTCATCCGGGGCGCGCTCCCGCTGGCCAGCGACGAGGAGATCGAACGCCGGGTCGAGGCGCGCCTGCGGCGTCAGGCCCTCATCACGAAGAAGCCACCGCTGGAACTGTGGGCGATCATCGACGAGGCGGCCGTCCATCGGCTGGTCGGTGGTGCCGGCGTGATGGCGGGACAACTCGACGCGCTCGTCAGGGCAGCCGCGCACCCACACGTCACGGTGCAGGTGATCCCATTCGAACGAGGTGCTCACCCCGGCATGCCTGGCTCGTTTGTCGTTATGGACTTTCCGGAGGCGGCGGACCCCGATCTGGTTTACATCGACAGCATGGCGGGGGACCTGTTCCTGGAACGTGAGCCCGACGTACGGCGGTACACAGTGGTCTTCGAGCATCTGCGGGCGCTGGCTCTCGATCCCTTCAGTTCACTTCAGATGATCGAGACAAAAATACGAACACTCAATTAGGAAGGGGGTTGGGGACATGAATGCCCCTGACCTTGGCAATGTGGTGTGGAAAAAGTCGAG
This sequence comes from Plantactinospora sonchi, assembly GCF_036422035.1. Lineage (NCBI taxonomy): Bacteria > Bacillati > Actinomycetota > Actinomycetes > Micromonosporales > Micromonosporaceae > Plantactinospora > Plantactinospora sonchi. Next base: position 260,575 of record NZ_JAZGQK010000003.1, on the reverse strand, counting down.
CCGTTCTTCAGGAAACGGCCAGTGTGTCATGACGGCGCGCCTCGACGGAGCCGTGGCCGTGTGCGACAGCAAGGACTTCACCGGCCCCGCGCTGGTGTTCGGCCCGGCCGTCTGGGCGGCCTTCACGAGCGCGGTCAAGGGCGACACCATCGCCAGGTGACCCCGGGTCGGGATCGACCGTCGGACAACCGGCCCTCCACCGTCCCAGGTGGGGGGCCGGACGTCGTCCGAGGGCAGCAGGGGACGCGTGAGAAAGGTTCACTCAGACGCGACTGTCGTGCCGGTACTTCGACGGCGACTGACCGGTGTGGGTGCTGAAGACCCGGCTGAAGTAGAAAGCGCTGCGGTATCCGCAGCGCTCGGCGATCGCCTGCAGCGTGTCGTCGGTCTCGGTCAGCAACTCCCGTGCCTTCCGCAGCCGGACCTTGCGGAGATATGCGACCGGCGTGACGCCCTGGACAGCTCGGAAGCGTCGTGAGAGCTGCGTCGGACTGATGCCGAGTGCGGCGGCCAGATCGCCGAGCGAGAGATCCGGAGAGGTGAAGTGGTCCAGGATCAAGGCTGTCGCTCGCCGCACCAGTTCATCTCCGGGCGCGTCGCGGCGGGCGCGGAGCATCATCAGGATGAGGTCGGTGACAACATGAGCGGCCACCAGGCCGGGGTGGGCTTCGGCGGCCTCGAGCATCGCGAGGTCGGCGCGGAAGCGGTCGACGTCCAGTACCCGGGTACGGCCGATCGGCGGCTCCAGCTCCGTGCTGAAGCGCGCATGGAAGAAGGATGTCGGAGTCTGCATCCGGCGCCAGAGCGTGCCACCCGGCGGGCAGACGACGATGTCGCCGTGCTTCGAAACCCCTCGCGGTCCGCCGGAGACCTCGAAAGTGAAGGATCCGCTCCTCGGCAGCAACAGGCACCAGTCGTCGTACCTGTCGAAGCTGAGACTGAACTGGTCCCGGGACGGGGCGAGCAGGTAGCCGTCCAGCGTCACCATGGCAAAAAAGTATATGTGGACAGCCGGAACTGCCATGTCCATGGGGACTCCCGCAACGGCAGAGTCCATGGTTATGACCACTACAGCCGACGTTTGTGTCTACGGGGGAACGCCCGCGGGTTGCATCGCCGCGATGACGGCGCATCAGGAGGGTGCGTCCGTGATCCTCATCGAGCCGAGCCGTTGGCTTGGCGGCATGCTGAGCTCGGGAATCAAGCCCCGGCAGGACTGCCCGATTCCCGCGATCGCAGGCGGGCTGACGAGCGACGTGGTCTTCGGCTTCGGGGACGACCCCCACAACGTCATGCTGGCCTTCCACGAGTGGGTCAAGAGTGCCGGCATCGAGGTGATCTTCGAGCGCCGCGTCCGTTCGGTGAGGCGGGAAGGCAACCGCATCACCGCCGTCGAACTGGAGACCTCGCAGCCGGACCGGTGGGCTGTCCCGTTGCCGGCGTCGGAGTCGATTCCCGACGTCGTCGTGCAGGCGGCGGTCTTCATCGACGCCTCGTACGAGGGTGACCTGATGGCACTGGCCAAGGTCCCCTACCGTACCGGACGCGAGTCACGAGACGCCTTCGGCGAACAGATCGCCGGCGTTCGCCCGGTCACGAACTGGACACCTGTCGACCCGTACGTCGTACCGGGCGACAGCACGAGCGGACTGCTGAGACTGGTAGATCGCGATCACGGTCTGCCCATCGGCGCGGCCGACGACTACACGCAGGCGTACAACTTCCGCTTCTACGTCACGACCGACCCGGCACGTCGGGCCGAACTCACTCCCCCCGACGACTACACCCCCGACGACTTCGAGCTGGTACGGCGTTACGTCCGACATCTGGGCTCCGACGTCGAGGCGCTGCGCGGCATCTTTCCCGGTTGGCTCAACTCGGGTGAGTACAACTACCAGCGCGCGTCACTGATCACCAACGCTCCTGTCGGAGTGAGCCGCCGCTACCAGGATGGCGACTGGAACGACCGATCGCGACTGTGGCGCCACCACATCGACTATCTCCGCGGTATCCACCACTTCCTGTCGACCGATCCCGACGTACCTGAGCAGTTCCGGGCGGAGACAGCCGCCTACGGCCTGGATGCGGGCGTCTTCCCGGACACCGACGGCTGGCCACCGCAGCTCTACGTGCGGGTGTCGCGGCGGCTCGCCGGGATCTACACGGTCACGTACGCGGACGTTGCCAACCGGACCGATCCCAGCGACAGCATCGGCCTCGCGCTGTTCGGCGTGGACGTCTACCCGGTACGGCGAATTCCGTACCGTGATCCGGAGACCGGGCAGCTCGGTGTGGCGACTGAGGGCGACATGTTCCTCGGCGGCCACATGGGCACCGGCGAGCCGTATCCGATTCCCTACCGGGCTGTCACCCCGAAGCGGTCCGACTGCGGAAACCTGCTGGTCCCGGTCTGCCTGTCCGCCACGCACATCGGCTACGCGGCGACCCGGATGGAACCGGTGTTCTGCGTCCTGGCCGAATCCGCGGCAGTCGCCGCGGTGCAGTCGCTGCGCGAACACACCGACGTGCAGGACATCGACGTTGCCCGACTGCAGTCCCGACTCGTCGAGCGCGGCCAGGTCATCGCCTGGACCGCCACCTAGGCCCGCGGATCCGCACCTCCCGTGCGGTCCGTCGTCGCACGGGTGGAGGACGGGACGAACGCGCCGCGCTGTCCAGTTTGCGGAAGGTTCACCCTTCCGGGCTGACTCACGGTGTTCGGTGTCTGCGGATCTCGTCCGGCCAGGCGAGGGTGACGCCGAGGGTGTCGGTGAGCAGCCGCTGGTAGTCGGCCTGGTGGGTGTGGTCGGTGCGGACCTTGCGGGGTGGCACGCCCCGGTCGAGGCAGTACGCCGCCATGGCGCCGGCGGCCTCGCCGATGCTCCACTCGACCGGGTGCAGCCGGTAGCAGCCGTTGGTGATGTGGGTGGTACCGATGTTCTTGCCGGCCGCGAGCAGGTTGTCGACCCGGATCGGGACGAGAGCGCCGAGCGGGATCTGGAACGGGTACGACTCGATGTCGACGTAGGTCCGCCCGGCGGTGCTGGGGTGCAGGTCGATGCGGTAGTGGCCGATGCCGACGCTGTCGGCGAAGACCTTGCTGCCGGCCCCGGGTGGGCGGGCATCGACGCCGACGTGCTGTTCCAGGACTGTGAACTCGGCCTGGATGCGGCGTGATTCGCGAATGTAGGGGGCGATGGCGAGTCCGTCGGCGGTTCCGGTGATGTCGCCCCGGAGCCGCAGGCCAGGGTATCCGGTGCCGTCGCCGACCGGGTGCGGTGCCTCGGTCTGCATCCAGTACAGGAACGACAGCGACAGGTCGCGGGCGCCGTCGAGCGCGGTGGCCCGGGTGGCGTCGTCGACGCCGAGCAGCGGGGTCTGCCAATAGTCGATCTGCGGCCAGTTGACCAGGGTGACGTCGGTGAAGGCGGTACCGGTGAACTGGCGGGCGGCCAGGATGCGCCGGTAGTGCCACAGGTCGTCGGCGGGCCCACTGCCGGGTTCACCGCGAAAGATCGGCCGGTTGCGCGTACTGAGGGTGACCGGTTCGACGTCGATCCAGGACAACTGCGGACCGGGCCAGAACGGGGCGACCGTGGTACGCCAGACGTCGTAGCCTGCCGGGCGGTCGATGGTGTGATCCTCGCCGGGCCGGTGCTCCAGGGCGAAGCACCACGAGATCGCCTGCTGGTTGAGCGGGTCGGCGACCGGCAGCGCGTGCGGTTCGCCGGTGGTGTCCTGGCCTTCGGCGCCGATGACGTGCTCGACCCCGGCCAACGGCAGCAGGTCGCCGAGTTCGGTGGCGTCGAGGACGTAGTCGGCGGTGACCGTGAGGTCGCTGCCGTCGGGGCGGCGCAGGGTGACCGCGGTGACCTGCTCCCCGGCGGTGTCGGCCGCGACCGGTTCGTGCCGCAGCAGGACGGTCACGCGACCGGCGGACTGCCACGGTGCCAGCATCTGATCGATGACGGCGACGGCGGAGCGGGGTTCGTGGCACAGCCGACTGACGTGGCCCAGGCCCGGGTTGAGCAGCGGATCGGCGGCGGCTCGTGGCGTCAGCGGGTAGTTGTCGCGGTAGTGACGGCGGATGCGCTGTCGGAAGTCGGCGTAACTGACGGCGGTCAGCTGGGTCTCGATCCAGGCGTTCTCGTCCGGTGGCACCGCCTGGCTGGTGAGCTGGCCGCCGAGCCACTCGGTGGCCTCGGTGAGTATCACCTTGCGGCCGAGCTTGGCGGTGGCCAGCGCGGCGGCGACGCCGCCGACTCCCCCGCCGACCACCAGAACATCTGTCCGCAGCTCCGTACTCATGCAGTCGCTTTCCTTTCGCACCTCGGTGCATCGCACCGGTCTGCCCGGGGACGGGCTCCACCGGCGGTGTCGACGCAGACGAGCTGGCGTATGAGCTGACCTGGGGAGAGGGCCCGGTCCGACGCAGGCAGCCGAGGGCCGCCGACACTCATCGGCGGCCCTCGCGTTCGATGCGTGGGCCGGCATCGGTTCGGAGCAGGGCGAACCATTCCGAGGCGAACTCCAGGTCCGGAACAGTTCCCGGCGGCAACGGAATGCCGGGTACGGCAAGCGCGGGTGGCGTGGGGTGAGCCCGCAGCTCAGCGATCACGTCGCGGACCCGCGCCCCGACCGGCTTCACGGCGTTCTCCGTGTCGACGAGACCGAGCCCGTACTCGAGTTCGTCGAAGCCGCGGAATCGGCGGTCGATGTCATGCGACGCCCACCACGTCACGGCGGTGACCTCCGGAATCGCGGCGATCCGCCGCAGCATCCGTTCGGCGAAGTCCGGCACCGTCGCCCGCTCGAGCCAGAGGTCGGACACGCCGATCTCCTGCACCCACAACGGCTTCCGCCGTCCGCCGAGAATCGCCAACGCGATCTGGGCGAGGTAGTCCGGGATCGCCCACGCGCCGCGCTCCTGGTCACCGAAGCGCGCCAGGGCCCCGGTGAAGTACGGCCAGGCGTGGATGGCGACCAGGTCCGAGACGTCGACAACCGTCTCCGCGGTGAGTGGGCAGTCGCCGGTCATCCAGGGTTCGTGATCGACACCGACAGTCACCGGTACGCCCGGAGCCCCGGCACGCGCCGCTGTGACCATGCGGCGCGCCCAGTCGTCGCAGGCGCCCGGTCCGAGCCGGGACCGTCGCATGAGGACGTTCGGCTCGTTCGCGATGTCGAGACACCACAGGGCCGGATGCCCCGAGACCGCCCTGGCGGCCGCGGTCACCATCATCGCGGCGGCTTCCACCGCGTCCGGGTCGGTGAAGGGATCGGCATCCCGCAACCAGGCGGGACGGAAGTCGAAGCCGCTCAACCAGCCGTCGAGCACGGTCGGGCAGACCGCCAGGCCGCGCGCTTCGGCGAGGTCGAGCAGCCGTACGAGCCGGTTGAGCATGGCCGGGGAGACGTACGCCGGGTTCGGTTGGAACAGCGGCCACAAACACTGGATGCGTATGTGGTCGAAGCCGAGTCCGGCGATGACGTCGAGGTCACGCGCGAGGTCGGCCTCGTTCCAGTCGACCCACGCGTACCACCAGTCACGGCTGGGCAGGTAGTTGACGCCGTAGCGGACCGATGTGCTCACCGGCCCGGCCGATCCGCGAGGAACGACGCCCGGAGCGGATTGCCGAGGTCCACGCTCACCCCTTCAGCGCTCCCGAGTTGCCGGCCGCCCTCAGGAACTGCCGCTGGAACACGAGGAAGAGCACCACCGGGATGATCACGGAGATGAACAGGGCACCCATGAACTGCGCGAAGTCGCCGGCGGTTTCCAGCCGCGGCAGGGCGACCGAGATCGGTTGGTCCTCCGGATTCGGCAACACCAACAATGGCCACAGGAACTCCTTGTACGCCCCGACGAGCGTCAGCAGGCTCACCACGCCCAGGATCGGCCGTGACATCGGCAGCACGAGCGAGACGAAGACCCGGAAGGGACCCGCGCCGTCGATTCGGGCCGCCTCGAACAGATCGGCGGGAATGGCCGCGAAGAACCGTTGCATGAGCAGCACGTTGACCGCGTTGGCCGAGGCGGGCAGCCAGACCGCCCACAGCGTTCCGATCAGGTTGACGTGCAGGAGCGGCACGTCCATCACGGTCAGGTAGAGCGAGACGAGCGAGATGACGCCGGGAATGAACAGCGTCGCGAGGATCGCCGCGAACACGGCCTTCGCGTACCTCGGCTTCAGGACGGCGAGCCCATAGCCACCGGTCGTCGCGACGACGAGCCCGAAGAACAGCGATCCCGCCATGAGCCAGAGCGTGTTGACGAAGTAGCGCGCGAAGTCGACCTTTGTCCACACCTCGGCGAAAGTGCTCCAGTGGATCCCGCTCGGCCAGAGCGAGAACGGCGCGGAGAGCGTCTCGGTCGTGGTCGATGTCGCGGCCTTGAACAGCCAGAACAACGGTCCCACACACAAGACGGCGAGAGTGGCGAAGACCAGCACACGGGCGGCGACAAGGGCGATCCGTACGCCGGGTCGGCGCCGATCGAGCCGGGACAGGATGCTGCGTTCAGCGTCGGCGGTCACGACGTGCTCCAGTGCTTGGTCGCCCAGAGGTAGATCCAGGAGAGGCCCGACAGGGCGATCGCCAGCAGTAGGCTCAGGGCCGTCGCGCGCCCGTAGTCCCCGGAGACGAACGCGTACCGGTAGATCAGCATGAGGATCGTGACCGTGCGGTTCTCGGGACCGCCATTGGTCATGATGTAGGGCTCGGTGAAAACCTGGAAGGTACCGATCAACTGCAGTAGCAGCATCACGAGCAGCACGCCGCGCATCTGCGGCAGGGTGACGTGCCAGAACCGCCGGAACGCACCCGCCCCGTCTGTCTCCGCAGCGTCGTACAGCTCGGTCCGGATGCCCATCAGCGTGGCGAGATAGATGATGGTCGCGGTGCCGAACGACGCCCAGGTGGCCTGCAGCACGATCGACGGCATGGCGAGGTCTCCGTCGTTGAGCCACGACAACGGGCCCAGCCCCACCCACCCGAGGATGGTGTTGAGCACGCCGGTCGGGCTCGGGTCGAAGAACGCCTTCCACAACAGGACGGCGACCACGGGCGGGAAGATCACGGGCAGGTACACGAGCGCCGAGGCCAGTCCCCGGCTGCGACGCAACTCCGCGATGAAGACCGCCAGGATCACCGGCACGGGGAACCCGATCACGAGTGCCAGGACCGCGAACCACAGCGTGTTGAGCGCGGCCGTCACGAGCAGCGGATCGGCCAGGACCCGGGTGAAGTTGTCGAGGCCGATCCACTCGGTGGTCAGGAAGTTGGTGCGCTGGAAGCTGAGCGGCAGCGACCGGAGGATCGGCCACCACGAGAACAGCCCGAACGACAGCAGCAGGGGCAGGAAGAACACGAGCGTGGACAGTCCGCCCCGGCGTACCCAGCTGACGAGGCCGCGGGAACGACGGCTCGGCACGACTTCGGGCATGCGGTACGCCGGCCTGGACCGGGCAGGGGCGCTCAGGGGAATCACCTCGTCTGTTCGCGGGCGGATCTCTGTCGCGCCGCGGGAACCGCGCCGCGACAGGGACGGTCGGGCAAGGATCAGCCAGCGTCGATGATCGCCTGGACCTTGCGCTGGGCGTCCTTCAGCAGCGCGTCGATGTCGGCGTCCTGGCGGGTCAGGACCGCCTGGACCACGGTGTCGAGTGTCCCGTACGTCTCCTGCGCCTTTGCCGGCGGCTCTGGCACCAGGGCCAGCGTCTGCGCCGTGGCGAAGTACGCGGCGTAGTTCTGCCGCGGCACGTTGACGTAGTCCTTCACCCAGCCGAGGTACCGGTCGGTCGTCGCCTGGTCGAACAGCGGCAGCGCCGGGTCGCCCACCGGTTGCTTGTCAGCGACCTTGGCCTTCGCGTCCGCTACCGCCTCCGCCTCGCTGTCGTACTTGCGGAAGTTGACGAACTCCAGCCACTTGATCGCCGCTCTGGTCTCGGCGGCCGAGGCGCGCGGGTTGATGATCGCGACCGTACCGCCGCCGAGCGTACCCAGCCCCTGGGGCCCCTGCGGCAGCGGCGCGATGCCGAAGTCGTCGGGCTTCATGCCCATGTTCGACACGACCACCTTGTACGCGTCCGCGCCCTGCACGAACATGCCGATCTTGCCACCCGCGAACGCCTTCGTGGTGTCGTTGTAGCCGGTCAGGAAGTTCGAGCCGAACGTGTTGTCCTCCCACCGCAGCGAACGGTAGAACTCCAGGACACTGCGGGTGGCGTTGTTGTCGACGGTCGCGTTCCTGCCGTCCGCCGACGCGATCGTGCTGCCGTTGGCGTAGCTCATCGCGGTGAGCACCCAGCCACCGGTGTTGTCCTTCGTCATGCTCGCGAAGCCCTGTACGCCGGTGGCCGTTTGGATCGCCTTCGCGGCCGCGCGTACCTCCTCCCACGTGGTCGGGGGCTTGTCGGGGTCGAGGCCCGCCTTCCTGAACAGGTCCCGGTTGTAGAACAGCCCCATGCTGTACGCCTGGATCGGCACGCCGTAGACGTGGTCGCTCGCATCCTTGGTCACCTTCAGGATGGCCGGGTTGATCCGGCTGACCACGGAGTCCGCGCCGATCGCGCTGGTGATGTCGGCGACCTGCCTACGGGCGATGAGGCCCTGCATCTCGGTGAAGGGGACGTAGAAGACGGTCGGCAGCTTGCCGCCCGCCAGCAGCGCCTGGAACGTCCGCACATCGAAGGTGGCCTCGTCGCCGACCACCTTGACGTCGGGGTTCGCCTTGGTGAACTCGGAGATGTTCCGGTTGAAGTTGTTGAGCTCCTCCGGGTGCCGACTCGTGGGCATGCCCGCGACGGTTATCGACGCGGGTCCGGATGACTCGCTGTTCGACCCGCCGCATCCGGGGACGAGGGCGAGCGTCGCGCCGGCCAGGGCCAGCGCGAGAAGCCGGGTTCTTGTGCTTGTCATGACACTCCTCGGACAGTGTTGGTGGTGGATCACTCGGTGTGGGTGGTACCGCCGGTCAGGGAGCGCCGCCGGTCAGGGAGCGATGAGTCCGCCGTCCCGGCCCCGGACCCGCGCAGCCCACGCGTCGTGCCCGGAGAGTCCGGCGGGGAACCGGGCGGCGGCGGCCTCGTCGAGGTCGATTCCCCAGCCCGGAGCCTCGTTGGGGCGCAGCCAGCCGCGCTCGATGCGCAGCGTCCCGGGGAAGACCTCGTGCACGGCGGGGGCGTACACGTGGCCTTCCTGGATGCCGAAGGCCGGGCTGGTGATGTCCAGCGCGACGTTCGCCGCCGCGCCGATGGGCGACGTGTCGCCCGGGGCGTGCCACGCCGTGCGTACGCCCACCAACTCCGCGGCGGCGGCGATCTTGCGGGCTGCGGTGAGGCCACCGATGCCGGAGATGTGGGAACGGATGAAGTCGACGCCTCCGCCGAGCACGAGGCGCGCCGCGTCCGTCAGCGAGGTGGTCAGCTCGCCCACCGCGAGGGGCACGGGCGAGGCCGCCCGCACCTCGGGCAGGCGGTCCCAGTGCTCGGGCGCGATGACGTCTTCCAGGAAGTACAGGCGGTACGGCTCGAGCGAGCGGGCGAGCACGACGGCCTGCTTCGGTGAGAGTCGCGAGTGCACGTCGTGCAGCAGGGCGATGTCGGGGCCGAGCCGGTCTCGGGCCGCCGCGAAGAGTTCCGGGGTACGCCGGAGGTACTCCTCGACGTCCCAGCCGCCCGGATACTGATGGTCCGTGGTCGCGGTGTGCGGCACCGCCGGGGCGCCGTAGTGACCGGCACCCGGCTGGCCCGTCTGGAGCCGGATGTGCCGTAGCCCCTCATCCCGGAGACGTTCCGCCTGGTCGAGCGTTTCCTCGACGGTCGCGCCGGCGGCGTGCAGGTAGGTGTCGGCCGCCCCGCGTACCTTGCCACCGAGGAGCTCGTGCACCGGCCGCCCGGCCCGCTTTCCCGCGATGTCCCACAACGCCTGGTCGAGCCCGGAGATCGCGTTGTTGCCGACCGGACCCTCACGCCAGTAGGACGAGAACCGGGCGAGGCGTACGAGGTCCTCGATGTCACCCGGGTAGCGGCCGACGACCAGCCGGGCGAGGTGCTCCTCCACATAGGTCGCGACCGCCCGCCAGCGCTGTGTGAAGGTCGCGCAGCCCAACCCGTACAGGCCGTCGTCGCTCGTCTCGACCTTGACGACCAGCAGCGGAATGCCCTCCGGTGCGGTCGCGACCGCCCGGACCCGGGTGATACGCACGTCGTCGGGTGCCTCCCAGGGCTGGGCGAAGGGGGACGCTGCGTCCTGCGTACTCATGCGGTCGCCTCCATGATCGATGCCTCGTCCTCGGCGAGCGAGACGGCGGGAGCCCAGCCGAGCACGCGGCGCGCGGCGGACGTGTCGATCGGTGCTCGGCGCCCGTCGAAGCGTTGCCTGCGTTCGACGTGCGCGGCGTAGCGGTCGAGGAGATCCTCGGTGGACTGGTCCAGGATGGTGTCCGCCGCGGCCACCAGGAGCGTGTGCATCCCGGAGATCGGCTGGGTGAGGCCGCGCAGGATCGCGTCGACGGCATCCGCCATCTCCAGGTACGCCCACCCCTCACGCGCGAGGCGTGCCTGTTCCCCGGGTATCGCGATCATGCGCCGCACCGTGTCCCGCAACGCGGCGAGCTCGCGGACGAGCGGGAAGCGCAGCGCGACGACGGTCATGTCCCAGCGGCTGCAGGCGAACGCACCGATCCGCTCGTCGACCCACTTAGACAGCGAGTACGCGTCGTCGTGCGCCACGGGCGACGCCTCGTCCAGCGGGTAGTACGCCGGCATCACGTCGTGCCGGTTCATCGGTATCCCGAAGGCGTTGATAGAGCTGGCGATGACCGCCCGGCGGATACCCGCCTCCCCCGCGCACGAGAGAACCGTGAATGTCGCGGAGGTGTTCCCGACGAACACGGCCCGCGGCGTGTCGAGGTCGGGATGCGCCGTCGCCGCCAGATGGACGACCGCGTCCACGTCCGACAGCGCGTCCCGTACCAGGACTTCGTCGGCGGCGTCGCCGGTGAAGACCCGGTCCGCCGGAGTCGGCGCGGACCAGCTACGGGACAGCGCGGTGACGGCGATGCCGTGGTCGACGAGCGTCTCGACCGTCGGCCGGCCAACGGTCCCGTCGGCACCGGTGACCAACACTCGGGTGGGTCGGATGAGCTCAGGCACGCCGGTGATCCTCACTGTCAGGAAACGATGTTGCGAAACTGCTTTCGCAGCAGAGAAGCACACGCCCCTGAGGATGTCAACAGTCTGATGCCGACGGCCCGCTCCGGCGCACGCCGAGGCACGGCGGTCCTGTCAGGACTGCCGTGCGGTCGGAAAGGCTGTGCGCTGCGGCCGTGCCGTCAGGAGGAGGGACCGAGCACCAGGGTCGGCGCCACGAGGTGCTCGCCGGGCGCCCGCTCGGGCGAGAGGACGTCGGCGGCGGCGAGACGGCCGAGTCGCTGCAGCTCCAGGTCGACGGTGGTGAGCCGGCGGATGCCCTGATCCAGGACGACGCCTTCCCAGTTGTCGACGCCGACGACGGCGATGTCCGCGGGCACCCGGAGGCCGCGCACGGCGCAGACCTCGAGTACACCCAGGCCGATGTGGTCGTTGCCGCAGAAGACGGCGTCGATCTCGACACCGGAATCAAGCATCTCGGACATCGCCGCGGCGCCCCAGTCGTGGGACCAGGACCCGTGCCGGGTCTCGCCGGCCTGCTCGAGCCCGGCAGCCTCCAGTTCCGCACGCATCCCACGCTCACGCAGGCGGGCGGCGATGCTGTCCCGACTGCCCGTGATGTGGGCGATACGGGTGGCCCCGACCCCCACCAGGTGCCGTGTCGCGAGGCGCCCCGCCCCCTCGTTGTCGGGCAGGTAGACGACATCCTCGGGATGGTCCGACGCCGCGAACGCGTACGTCACAGGCACGCCGAAGTGGTGCGTCACCGAGTGCGACACGCGTTCGTGACCGTCCCCGACGACAAGAAGACCGTCGATGCGGCGCGCCTGGAGCGCCCGGATGCTCTTGGTCATCTGACGCGGCACGAGCAGGTCCTCGTCGAACACGAGAGATGCCTGCTGCAGTTCGCCGAGTTGCAGCACCGCGCCGATGAGGACCGGACCCGCGAAGGTACTGGTCGCGCGGTAGGTCAGGACCCCGATGGTCCGGCTGCGCCCGAGCGCGAAGGAGCGCGCGAGCGCGTTCGGCTGGAAGTCGAGCCGCTCCGCGACCTCGCGCACGCGCGCCCGGGTCTCCGCCGAGATCCGATCTCCCCCGTTCAGGGCCTTGGACGCGGTGGAGATCGACACTCCGGCGATCGCCGCGATGTCGCTCAATCGGACGCTGCGGTTCGACGGCATGCCGAAAGCATACCGACGCGAGGGCATTGACAGAGTTTGACCACCCGGCGAAAATTGGCGAACTGCGAAACCGGTTTCGCACCTCAAAGCCTCCCCGTCCCCCGATCGCGGTCATCCGACGCCCATCGAGGAGTGCTCATGCTCACGCCCAGGACAATCTCTCCGCCTTCCGAAAGGGCGCTCTCCCGCCGAGCGCTCGCACTGCTGGCTTCCCTCGCCGCCGTCATGGCACTGCTGTCCGTCCCACAGCCCGCCGCCGCCAGCACCGGGCCCGTCGTGATCGGCGACTTCGAACACGGCACCGACCCGTGGTTCCCGGTGACCACAGGCGGCGCCACAGCGACGCTCACGACCACCACCAACGCGCCCGCAGGCGGCACCACGGCCGCCCGCGTCCAGGCGAGTGCGCCGAGCGGGACGGTCGAGATGGCGCGCGGCGTCCCCTCGCTCGACCTGCGAAGACTCGACCTCTCGGTACGCAGCGCCCAGCTGACCGGCCTGGTCCTGCGCCTCGTCGACAGCACCGGGCAGGCGCACCAGCAGACCCTCGCACTCTCGCCCGGCACGCAGTGGCAGAAGCTGTCGATCACCGTCTTCGCGGGCGGAACCCAGTACGTTCACTGGGGCGGCGCCAACGACGGCGTGTGGCACGGGCCGCTGACGCAGATCTCGCTGCTCATCGACGCGTTTCGCATCTCTCCCGGCCCCGCCGTGACGCTCGACGTCGACGATGTCGTCGTCCAGGGACCGCCACCCCTGCTCGCCATCACGCCGACTACGCTTGGTAACGCGTTCACCACCGGCGACCCCGTGTCGTTCGGCGTCGACACGGCCGCCACGTCGCTGCGCTGGTCGGCACGGGACGCGTACGGAGCCGTCGTCGCCACCGGCTCCGGCACCCCGGCGCAGCTCGGGAACACCATTTCCCTCGGTACGCTCGGGACCGGCTGGTACACGGTGGACATTGCCGCCGTCCAGCCCGACGGCACCACCGTCAACGGCGGCACGGACGTCTCGGTATTGCCCGCGACCACTCTCCGGGAACGCCGCATCGGTGCCTCGACGCACTACGGTGGCCGGTGGCCGGGAGCCTCCGCATCCCTGCTCGGAAAGGCCGGTCTCGGCTTCGCTCGCGACGAGGCGTACTGGTCGGAGGTCGAACGGGTCAAAGGCACCTACACCTTCCCCACCCGCGTCGAGAACGCCACGGCGACGCTGCGCGCGAGCGACGTGGACTTCCTGCAGATACTCGACTACGGCAACGCGCTCTACCACGAGGGAGAAGCACCCGCGACCGATGCGGGACGAGCCGGTTTCGCCGGGTACGCCCAGGCATCCGTCGACCACTTCGGCACCGCACACGCGGCGTACGAGGTGTGGAACGAGTGGAACATCCGCGACGTGAACGGTCCCGCGGGGGCGACGCCGCAGAACTACGTCGCGCTGCTCGCCGCGACCGCCGCGAGAGTCAAGGCGACGCATCCGGACGCGACGCTGGCCGGGCCCGCCCTCGCGCCGATGAACGACTGGCAGGGCTGGCTCGACGGCTTCATCTCCGCCGGCGGCCTCGACCACATCGACGCGTTCTCGACCCATCCGTACAACTTCACCGCCGAGCCGGAGACGTTCCGGACCCACGTGGCGACCCTGCGCCAGAAGTTCGCCGCCGCCGGGCATCCCGACCTGCCGATCTGGTTCACCGAGCATGGCTGGTACACGACGCAGAACCCGCCCGGCGTGACGCCCGGCGTACAGGCACGCAACCTCGCGCGCGCACAACTGCTGGGCCTCGGCGACGGGATCGCGCGCTACACCGTCTACGACTTCAAGGACGACGGCACGAACCCGGCCGATCCCGAGCACAACTTCGGGATGATCCGCAACGAGGTCGACGCTCGTGGCGCGTACGTGCCGAAGCCCGCGTTCACCGCGCAGGGCGTACTCACGCGTCAGACGGCGGAGCGCCCCGTCCGCGCGGTCCTGTCGCTCGGCACCGGCCGCTACGGAGTCGAGTTCGGCCGACGTGCCGGCGAGTCCACCGACACGCGCGTGCAGGCACTGTGGGCACTGACGCCGCAGACGTGGAGCGTCCAGGCGACCGGCTCGGTAACGGTCACCAACCTCTACGGCGGTACGACCGTCCTCGAGCCCGACGCCGATGGACGGGTGCACGTCTCGGTGGGTGCGGAGCCGGTCTATCTGCGGGGCGCACTGGGTGAGGTCACGACCGCCTCACCGTTCTCGCTGGCCGTGACGGGTGCCGTCGGTGGCAGCGCGCCGGATGCCACCTGGCACATCGCGAACACCGGGACGTCGGCCCGCCCCCTCTCGCTGGTCTCCGACGGGCTGACCACGCAGGCGACCGTGCCCGCCGGGGCCACGCAGGACGTCGCGGCGGCGCTCGCACCCGCTCAGGTCGGGCAGCGCACCTGGACCGCGGTCGTGCGGGAGGGAGGTCACGCGATCGGCGTCCTCACCGCTGCCGCGCAGGTTCTTCCCGCACTGCAGCTGACGGGTGAGCATGCGCTGAACGCCGCCGGCGCGGACGTGCTGCGACTCAAGGTTCGCAACCGCGGCACGCATGCGGTACGCCTCGACGGCGTCACCTGGGCTGTCGGCGACTCGCAGGGAACGGTGCTCGTCGACGCACAGGTGGCCGGCGGAGCCACGGCCGTACAGGATGTTCCGCTCACCGCCTTCGGCGCGTGGTCAGCGACCGTCTCCGGACCCGCGACCGACACCGTGAGCGGCATCGTGGTGGCGGCGAGTTCGGTGGCGGTCGACGTCCCGTACCAGCGGGTTCAGGTCGACGGCGTGGTGGATCGCGCCCTGCGGAAGCTCCCGCCGCAGACCCTGGGGAAGGACGAGCAGGTGATCACCGGATGGCAGGGCCCGCAGGACCTCAGCGGAAGCCTGTGGATCACACACGACGACAGCCGGCTCTACCTCACGGCGCAGCTCGTCGACGACGTCCACGCGCAGCCCGCCAGAGGCACGGACATCTGGCAGGGTGACAGCCTCCAGGTCGGGTCCTCCCCCGGCTGGCCGGGCGAAAGCGGCAGGCCGGTAGGGGAGGTCGGCAGCGCCCTGACCGACGTGGGACCGGTCGACCTCACCCGGTGGCTGCCGGTGAGCGGCGGGACGGACGGCATCACGACCGCGGTGAAACGGGACGAGCGGACGAAGACGACGACCTACGAGTTGGCAGCGACGTGGGCGGCGCTCGGGGTCGACCCGGCCAATCGCATCATGGCCGCCACGATCGCGATCAACGAGAACGACGGGTCGGGCCGCCGCGGCTGGAGCACCTGGGGCAAGGGTGTCGCCGAGGTGAAGGATCCGAGTCTGTTCCACCCCCTGCGGCTCATGCCCGCCCGGCGGTGACGAGGTGGACAATTGCGAGCCGCCCGGTACGCCGGTCTCCGAAACCTTTCCCACCGGCTCGGTATCGCTGCCCGCCGGGAAGGTGACCGTGAACGGTTCGGTCGTCGCCGCGAGCGGCCGACCGTCCTACCAGGTACGGCAGGTGCCCTACCCACCGATCGTCTGCCCCTGACAGCACCCATCCGGACGGCGGCGGAGAGGCCGGCTCTCTCCGCCGCCGGCGAACCCGCTACATCGGGGTGGCGGGCGCGATCCCGGCGGAGGTCACGCTCTCGACGAGGGCGTCAGCCTCGCCTCCAACGGTGGCTACCGCCTGCCGGTCGCGCTCACACTTCTTCCGGGCCCACGGCCGCGTCTGGTCTGCGCCCCGGCCGGAGGTCAGAAGAGGGTCAGTTCGTCGCGCTCGATGCCGCGCAGCCGGTCGTAGTTGACCACGACACACCGGATCCCCCGGTCGACGGCGAGGACCCGGGCCTGCGGCTTGATCTCCTGAGCGGCGAAGACACCGGAGACCGGCGCCAGCAGCGGATCGCGGTTGAGCAGCTCCAGGTAGCGGGTCAACTGCTCCACCCCGTCGATCTCGCCGCGCCGCTTGACCTCCACCGCGACCGTGGCCCCGGCGCCGTCCCGGCAGAGCAGGTCGACCGGCCCGATCGCGGTCATGTACTCCCGGCGGACCAGGGTGAAGCCGTCGCCCAGTTCGGTCGGGCTGGCGGCCAGCAACTCCTGCAGGTGCGCCTCGACGCCGTCCTTGCGCAGTCCGGGGTCGACCCCCAGCTCGTACGACGTGTCCTGGAAGATCTCCTCCAGGGTGATCCGCAGTTCCTCGCCGGCCTTGTTGACCACCCGCCACACCCCGGGAGCCTCCTCCAGTTTGCACGGCGGGCTCATCCAGTTGAGCGGCTTGTACGCCCGGTCGTCGGCGTGGATGGAGACCGATCCGTCGGCCTTCACCATCAGCAGCCGGGTCGCCAACGGCAGGTGCGCCGAGAGTCGTCCGACGTAGTCCACGGAGCACCGCGCAATCACCAACCGCACCCGACGAGGGTAGCCGAGCCCGTGGACGACGCTCGGCGGGCCGTCCTGGCGAGTCGGTGCGATCCTGGATCCCGTGCTGGAAGCCCTCACCGGAACCGGTCTCGCCGCCTCGGCCGGACTGAACGCGTACATCCCTCTGCTCACCGTGGGCCTGCTGGCCCGCTTCAGCGACCTGGTCACCCTGCCCGGCGGCTGGCAGTGGCTCTCCAACGGCTGGGTGCTGACGATCCTCGTGGTGCTCCTCGCGATCGAGGTCGTCGCCGACAAGGTGCCGGTGGTCGACCACGTCAACGACGTGGTGCAGACCGTGGTCCGGCCGACCGCCGGCGGTCTGGCGTTCGGCGCCGGATCCGGCGCGGAAACGGTGACGGTGAGTGACCCGGGAGAGTTCTTCGGCTCCCACCAGTGGCTGCCGATCGTGGCCGGGGTGCTGATCGCGCTCGGCGTGCACGGGGTCAAGGCGGCCGCCCGACCGGTGATCAACGCCGGTACGGCCGGGGTCGGTGCGCCGGTGGCGAGCACCGTCGAGGACGCGACGAGTGTGCTCGGCTCGCTGGCCGCACTCCTGTTTCCGGCGCTGGTGCTGCTCTTCCTGGTCGCGCTGCCGGGATTTGTCGTCTGGGTGGTCCGTCGTCGGCGCCGCCGCCGGCTGGAGCGGCGGGCGGCCCGGGCGGCCCGGGCCGGGTCGTTGGCGGAACACTGACGGGGGGGGTCAGCGCCGACACCCACCCGGTGTCCTCCGCTGCCGGGCCGTCACGCATAGTTGATGTCATGAACGAGCAGGTGGCGATCTCCGTCCAGGGGCTTCGCAAGGCGTACGGCGACAACGTCGCCGTGGACGGCATCAACCTGTCGGTGTACCGGGGCGAGGTCTTCGCCCTGCTCGGCCCGAACGGCGCCGGCAAGACCACCACGGTGGAGATCCTGGAGGGCTACCGCCACCGGGACGCCGGCGAGGTCAGCGTGCTCGGCGTCGACCCGGACCGGGCGGACGCGGCCTGGCGGTCCCGGGTCGGGATCGTGCTCCAGGGCACCGGCGAGTTCGACGACCTGACCGTCTCCGAGGTGGTGCACCATTTCGCGGCCTTCTATCCGGATCCGGACGACCCGGACAAGGTCGTCGACCGGGTGGGCCTGGCCGGCAAGGCGCGGGCCCGGACGCACACCCTCTCCGGCGGCCAGAAGCGTCGGCTCGACGTGGCGCTGGGCATCGTCGGCCGGCCCGAACTGCTCTTCCTGGACGAGCCGACCACCGGCTTCGACCCGGAGGCCCGCCGCGAGTTCTGGGAGCTGATCCGCGACCTGGCCGCCGCCGGCACCACCATCGTGCTGACCACCCACTATCTGGACGAGGCCGAGGCGCTGGCCGACCGGGTCGGGGTGATCGCGGGTGGCCGGCTGGTCGAGGTGGCCACCCCGGCCCGGCTCGGTGACCGGGAGAACGCGCTGGCCACGGTCTCCTGGCGTACCCCGGACGGGAGTGTGGAGCGCGCGGAGAGCGCCACGCCGACGGCGCTGGTCGCCGAGCTGGCCGCGCGGTTCGGCGGCGAGGTGCCGGGTCTGACCGTGACCCGGCCCACCCTGGAAGACGTCTACCTACGGATGATCGGGCACCGATGAGCGAGCGAAGCGAGACCCGGGCATGAGCACGACAGCCACCACCTCGACCGCACCGGCACCGGCACCGGCGCACTCCCGCCGGGTCGGTCCGCTCGCCCTCGCCGTCCGGCAGGGTCGCCTGGAGGTACGCCAGTTCCTGCGCAGCCGGGAGTCGGTGGTCTTCACCATGCTCTTCCCGGTGGTGATGATCCTGATCTTCGCGTCGATCTTCCGGGGCGAGATCGGCGGCGGGGTGAGCTTCACCCAGTACTTCGTCACCGGGATGATCGCCACCGGCCTGATGACGGTCGGCTTCCAGAGCCTGGCGATCCAGATCCCGATCGAGCGTGACCGGGGTGTGCTCAAGCGGCTGCGTGGTACCCCGATGCCGAGGTGGGTCTACTTCGCCGGCAAGGTGATCATGGTTGCGCTGATCGCCCTGGTCGAGACGGTGCTGCTGCTCGCGGTCGCCACGCTCCTCTTCGACCTCGACCTGCCGGACGGCGTCGACCGCTGGCTCACCCTGCTCTGGGTGTCCGCGCTCGGCACCACCGCCTGCACCCTCTGCGGGATCGCCTTCTCCTCGCTGGCCCGTAGCGGACGCGGCGCCTCCGCGGTGGCCACCCCGGTCGCCCTGGTGCTCCAGTTCATCTCCGGCGTCTTCTTCGTCTTCACCGACCTGCCCTCCTGGATGCAGCAGGTCGCCGCGATCTTCCCGCTGAAGTGGATGTGCCAGGGCCTCCGCTCGGTCTTCCTCCCCGACTCCTTCGGGGCGGTGGAACCCGCCGGCTCCTTCGAACTCGGCCGGGTCGCGCTCGTCCTCGCCGCCTGGTGCGTGGTCGGCCTGGTGCTCTGCCTGACCACCTTCCGCTGGACCACCCGCCGCGACGGCTGAGAACGGACGGGGCCGGTCAGCCGACCGCCTCGCCGACCGGATCCGAAACGTCGACGGTACGCCCGCCCGCGATGATCGCGTCGAGGATGCGCCGGGCTGCCGACAGTCCCTCGATGGCCGAGCTGAGCCGGTCCCGGTCCTGGAGCAGGATCTCGGCGACCTCCGGGCAGCCGGGCACCAGGGTGTCGTCATCGGCGAGCATGCAGGGCAGGATCTCGGCGATCGTCCCGGTGTTCAGGCCGGCGGCCAGCAGAAGGCGGATGTGGCGCACCTGCCGTACGTCGTCCTGGTGGTAGACCCGGTAGCCGCTCGCCCGTCGTTCAGGCCGCAGGAGCCCCTGCTCCTCGTAGTACCGCAGAGCCCGTTCGGACACTCCGGTCCGCCGGGCGAGCTCCCCGATCCGCATGTGACCACCATCACCACAGCTCGACTCTGACGCCGACGTGAGGCTTTACCTTAACCGCCATGACAGTTCAGTCCATCGACGGTCCGGCACGTCCGGTGACCGTCCTCGGCCTCGGCAGGATGGGTACGGCCCTGGCCGGCGCCCTGCTCGCCGCAGGCCACCCGACGACGGTCTGGAACCGTGACCCGGCCAGGGTCGCCGCCCCCGTGGCCCGGGGAGCCGTGGCCGCCGACACCGTGGGCGACGCCATCCTGGCCAGCCCACTCGTCCTGGTGACGGTCACCGACTACCGGGCGGTGCACGAGGTGCTCGGCGCGTCCGCCGCAAGCCTGACCGGACGTACCGTCGTCAACCTCGCCACCGGCACCCCGGAGGAGGTCCGGGCGGTGGCCGAGCGGGTCGCCGCCGCCGGTGCCGACTATCTCGACGGCGCCATGATGGCCCTGCCCCAGACCGTGGCGACCCCGGAGGCCTTCTTTCTCTACAGCGGGTCCCGGCACGCCTTCGACGCCCACCGGACGACGCTGGACGTCCTGGCCACCAGCCACTTCCTCGACCGGGACCCCGCCGTCGCCGAGCTGTGGGACCTTGCCCTGCTCGGCAGCGGCTACGCCGTACTGGCCGGCTTCCTGCACAGCCTCGCACTGCTGCACACCGCCCAGGTGCCACCGACCGCGTTCGTGCCCCTGGTGACCCGATGGCTGCACGGCATGCTGGCGTTCATGCCCGAACTGGCCGAGGAGGTCGAGTTCCGGAGCTACGGCGCCGGGGTGTCCCCGGTGGCACTGAACCGGGTCGCGGTGGGCAACCTGGTCCGGACCAGCACGCTGCGCGGCGTCGACGCCGAGGTGCACGCGCCGCTCCGTGCCCTGCTGGACCGGCGAACCGCCGACGGCCACGGCACGGACAGCTTCGCCAGCCTCTTCGAACTGTTGAAGCCGGTGCGGTCCGGCTGAGCGGTCCGGCTGGTCACCGGTCGGCGGTCCGCCGGTGGAGGACGACGGGGACCGGCGGATCGCCGACCGGCAGACCTCAGTACGAGTAGAAGCCCCTGCCGGTCTTGCGGCCCAGGTCACCGGCGGCGACCATCCGCTGGAGCAGCTCCGGCGGGAAGAACTTCTCGTCAGCGGTGTCGGCGTAGATGTTCCTCGTGGCGTGCAGCAGTACGTCCACCCCGGTCAGGTCGGTGGTGGCCAGCGGCCCCATGGCGTGCCCGAAGCCGAGCTTGCAGGCGGTGTCCAGGTCCTCCGGCGACATCACGCCGGACTCGACCAGCTTGACCGCCTCCATCACCAGCGCGGTGATCAGGCGGGTGGTGACGAATCCGGCGATGTCCCGGTTGACCACCACCACGGTCTTGCCGATCTCCTCGGCGAAGGCCCGGACGGTGGCCAGCGTCTCGTCGCTGGTCTTGTAACCACGGACCAGTTCACAGAGCTTCATCATCGGTACCGGCGAGAAGAAGTGGGTGCCGACCACCGACTCCGGCCGCTGGGTCACCGCCGCGATCTGGGTGATCGGGATCGCCGAGGTGTTCGTCGCCAGGACGGCATCCGACCCGCAGATCTTGTCCAGCGCCCGGAACACCTCCTGCTTGACCTCCAGGCGCTCGAATACCGCCTCGACGACGATGTCCGCGTCGGCCGCCGCCTCCAACTCGGTCGTCGGCCGGATCCGGGCCAGCGTCGCCTCGACGTCACCGGCCTCGATCACGCCCTTCGCGGCGAACTTCCCCAGCGACGTACGGATGCCGTCCAGTCCCCGGGCGGTGGCCGCGTCGTCCAGGTCCCGCAGCGTCACCTGCCAGCCCGCCTGCGCCGCGACCTGCGCGATACCCGACCCCATCAGACCGGCCCCGATGACCGCGAGTCGACCCGCCATGTGCTCACTCCTCCGGCTGGATTGTGTCCTGGGAGCACCTTAACGCTCGCTCGGTCGGGTGCTCCGGGGCCGAGCCCGTACCCTCGTCGGACACCCTGGCGTGGCCTCGGCCCGAGCCGGCGTTGACCGGCGCGAACGACATCCAACCCCGTCGCTGGTTCCGTCGATCCTTGTTTGGCACACTGCCTGTGGCCACTGTCACGCCCGGCCACGCCGCCGGCGATCCGGTCCGCCCTGACCCGGTTCGGTGCCGGGGACGGACCGAGGAGGAGAACCCGTTGATGAACCCGCCGGTCGCCGACGGCATCCGCGAGGAGGAGCCGGAGAGCCCGGCGGAGCGCAGCCTACGACCCGGGCCCAGGTCCGAGTCCGGCACCGAGCGGGACACCGAACGCGTCCCCGGCGCCGAGCGGAACACCGGATCGGAGGCCGGGCGGGCCACCGGAGGTGCCGGCCGTCGTCCGGCCGGCCGGACGACGGCCCTGCTGGAATGGGCCCTGATCGGGGTCGGCATGGTGGTGCTGGCGGTCACCCCCCGCAAGGAGATGATCGGCGACGGCCTCGCCCGCTACTACGCGCTCGTCGGGCTGCTCGAACAGCAGAAACTGTCGGACACCGCGTACTCGCTGATCGGGCCGCTGTTCGCCACCCCGCTCTGGTTCGTCGGCCGGTGGACCGACGACACCCAGGCTGTGGTGGCGCAGTACAACTTCCTGCTCTTCACGCTCGGCCTGATGGTGATCCACATCCTGCTGCACAAGCGGATCGACGACCGGCTGCTCCGCCGCTTCCTGCTGCTCCTGATCGCCGGCAGCATGATCGGCGCGCATCTGCAGGACTTCTACGGCGAGGTCTTCACCACCGTGACGGTCGGCGTCGGGCTGCTCGCCGCGACGCTGCCGTGGACCGGCCGCTGGACCCGGATCGGCGGTTGGGTCGCGGTGGTGCTGGGGGTCGCCAACACCCCGGCTACGCTGCTGGCGCTCGGCCTGGTCGTCGGCCTGCTCTGCCTCCGCCGCAGGCGGCTGCGGTACCTGGCGGTCCCGCTGGTCACGGTACTGCTGATGATGGGCGAGGCGTGGCTGCGCTTCGGCGACCCGCTGCACAGCGTCTACCTGGACAACGGCGGCGGACGGACGGTCATGCCGTACTCGGGCGAGCCGGGCTTCTCCTATCCCTTCCTGCTCGGAGTCGTGGCCATCCTCTTCTCCTTCGGTCGGGGACTGCTCTGGTTCACCCCGGGACTCTTCCTGCCGATCCGCCGACGGCTGCGCGAGGAGGGCGGGGCGGCCGGCGACGACGTGTGGTCGTTCTGGCTGCTGTGGGCGGTTTTCGTGGCCGGCCTGGTGCTGGTCTACGCGTCCTGGTGGGCCTGGTACGGCGGCATGTACTGGGGGCCGAGGTTCTTCCTCTTCGCCATCCTGCCGGCCTGCCTGGCGCTGGCCGTGTGCCTCTCCGCCGAGCGGGCCGGGCCGTGGGCGAACCTGGCCACCCTCGCCGCCGTACTGCTCTCGGTCTGGGGCGCCGCCAACAGCCTGGTGTACGGGCAGGTCCGGCCGCTGATCTGCTACGACAACAACTGGTACCTGGAAGCGCTCTGCCACTTCACGCCGGAGTTCAGCCCGCTGTGGGCGCCGCTCATGGAGGCGCCGCCGCTGACCGGGTTGCAGCGTCTGGCTCTCGCCGGTTACGCCCTGGTGCTGCTCTGGTTCAGCGTGCCGCTGCTCGCCCGCCTCGCCCGCCAGGCCGGTACGGCCGTACGCGACCACCGCCAACTGCTGGGCTGGCGCAACTGGCGCTGGTAGCGACCCCGGCACCCGACCCGATGAGGCGGGCCGGTCGGCACGCCCGGGGCGACCGTCGTCAACCGGGTCGTCGTTGACGGCGACCGGGGTACGGCGGCGGAGGGTTCCGTCACCACCGCCGCACCCGGTTCATGCTCGGCGGTGTGCCACCGCCGTCAGATCACTGCGCGGCGCGCAGCGGAGCGAGGGCGGCGCTCCAGGCGACGACCTGGTCCAGCATCATGTTGAGCGGGCCCACGTGGAACTCGGCCGGCTTGAAGACGCTGTAGTTCTCGAAGTCGGTGGCGAGCGAGAACGCCACCTGGGTCCGTACGTCGGCCATCATCAGCTCGCCGGCGACCAGCCGCAGGTGCTCGACCGCGCGGGTACCGCCGGCCGAGCCGTAGCTGACGAAACCGACCGACTTGTTGTTCCACTCGGCGAACAGGAAGTCGATCGCGTTCTTCAGTGCGCCCGAGGTGGAGTGGTTGTACTCCGGCGTCACGATCACGAACCCGTCGAACGAGCGGATCTTGGCAGCCCACTCCAGGGTGTGCGGCTGGGCGTACTGGCCCATCGACGGCGGAACCGCCTCGTCCAGGTGCGGAAGCTTGAAGTCGAGCAGGTCGATGAGCTCGTACTCCGCGTCGCCGCGCTGCACCGCGTTGTCGAGCACCCAGCGGGCCACGGCCTCACCGTTCCGGCCGGGCCGGGTGCTACCAAGGATGATCCCAATCCTGGTCATGTTGCTTGTTCCCTTCTAAAACCGCGCAAGTTGCCTACGCTTGTCAGCTCAAGCAAATAGAGACTTTGTTGCTTTGTCAAGCAATCGAGGTGGTAGTGTGGTTTCCATGACAGGCTCCCTGCCGCCGCTCACTCCGGAGGAGGAGGCGGTGGTCCGGGCCCTCGGCCGGGCGATCCTGGTCGTGCCCCGGGCACTCGACGCCGATCTGTCGCGGGAACAGCGGATGTCCCTCAACGAATACTCCGCGCTGCAGCACCTGTCGGAGTCCCCCGACCGCCAGATGCGGATGAGCGAGCTCGCCGCCGCCTGCGACCTCTCGCTGAGCGGTATGACCCGGATCGTCAGCCGGCTGGAGCAGCCGGGCTACGTCGTCCGGGTCCGGTGCGCCGAGGACGCCCGTGGGTGGAACGCCGTGCTCACCGACGCCGGCCTCGCCCGGCTGGAGCAGGCCTACCCCACCCAGCTGGCGAGCGTACGCCGACACATCGTGGACCACCTCGACGGCCTGGACCTCCGCCAGCTCGCCGCCGCCCTGCAGAATCTGGCGACCACCGGCGTCTGCGAGAACCACCCGGAGGACGGCCGGGTCGCGACCGCACCGCCGGCCGAGCCGGGCAGTGGCCAGCGGGCCGAGCCGCCGGACGACCGGGCCGCCGGCGTGACGGCGGGCTCCTGACCCTCGCACCAACGCGGCGCGGGGTCGGGGAGCACCGGTCGCGGCCGGACGGCGGAAGGTCATAGCGTGAAGGCCGGTTCTTCCGGGGCGGTGGCCCGCTCCACCTCGACCCCGAGCCCACGCAGGTCGGAGATGAAGTCCGGGTAGCCACGGTCCACGTGGTGCACGTGTGAGACCTCGGTGACGCCGTCGGCGCAGAGTCCGGCGATCACCAGCCCGGCGCCGGCCCGGATGTCGGTGGCCCGGACCGGGGCGCTGGAGAGTCGTTCGCGTCCCCGGACGACCGCGTGGTGCCCGTCGGTCTTGATGTCCGCGCCCAGCCGGGCCATCTCGTTCACGAACATGAACCGGCCGTCGAAGATGTTCTCGGTGACCAGCGAGGCCCCCTCGCTCACCGAGGCCAGCCCGATCGCCATCGGCAGCAGGTCGGTGGCGAAACCGGGGAACGGCAGGGTCACCACGTCGACCGCGGACGGCCGCCGGTCGAGTTGGACCCGGAACGCGTCGACCCGGGTCTCCACCAGACAGCCGGCGGAGACCAGCTTGTCGAGCGCGATCTCCAGGAAGGCCGGACTCGCCCCGGTCACCGTCACGTCGCCGCGGGTCATCGCCGCCGCGAAGGCCCAGGTGCCGGCGACGATCCGGTCGCCGACCGTGGCGTGCCGCACCGGCCGCAGCTCGGGGACCCCCTCGATCCGCAGGGTGGAGGTGCCGGCGCCCTCGATCCGGGCACCCATCCGGTTGAGCATCGTGCAGATGTCGACGATCTCCGGCTCCCGGGCCGCGTTGTCGATCTCGGTCATCCCGCTGGCCAGCACCGCCGCCATCACCAGGTTCTCGGTGGCGCCGACGCTCGGGAAGTCGAGCCAGATGGTGGCGCCGTGCAGGCCCCGCGGCGCCGAGGCGATGACAAAACCGTGCTCGCCCGAGATGTCCGCGCCCATCCGGGCCAGGCCCGCCACGTGCATGTCCAGCCCTCGGGAGCCGATCGCGTCACCGCCCGGGTGCGCCACCCGGACGTACCCGCGCCGGGCCAGCAGCGGGCCGAGCACACAGATCGACGCGCGGAGCCGGCGTACCAGGTCGTAGTCCGCCTCGGTGCCCGGCGCCTCCGGCACGTCGATGGTCACCGAGCAGGACCGGGCACCGTCGCCGGCCGGCCCGGTACCGCCGCCCGTTGTCACCGGCCCCGCGTCGTCGACGAACGAGACCTGACAGCCGAGCCGGCGCAGCACCTCGCCCATGATGGCGATGTCGGTGATCCGGGGTACGTTCGTGATCACACTCTGTCCCGGCGCGAGCAGGGCCGCCGCCATCAGCTTGAGCGCCGAGTTCTTGGCGCCGACCACGTGCACCTGGCCCGCCAGCCGGGCCCCGCCACTGACTCTGATCACGTCCACGTCGCAGATCGTAGAGTCGTCGGCGCCACCCGGCCCGGCGCCGTCCGGCCACGCCCCGGCCACCGGCTCCCCGACCGCCCCCGGCCGGGCGGACGTGGTCGGCGCCGACATCCGTACGCTGTGCGTCATGGCCGTCCACCTCAACCGCATCTACACCAGGGCCGGCGACGCCGGCACGACCAGGCTGACCAACAACGAGAAGGTCGCGAAGACGGACCCCCGGATCACCGCGTACGCCGACGTCGACGAGTGCAACGCGGCGATCGGGGTGGCGCTGGCCCTCGGCCAGCTCGACGAGCGCCTCCGCGTGGTCCTCGGCCGGATCCAGAACGATCTCTTCGACGTCGGCGCGGACCTGTCCAACCCCGTCGACCCGGAGCCGGCGTACCCGCCGCTGCGGGTCACCGAGGAGTACGTGGAGCGGCTGGAGGGCTGGTGCGACGAGTTCAACGCGGAACTGGCCAAGCTCGACTCCTTCATCCTGCCCGGCGGCACCCCGGGTGCGTCGCTGCTGCACGTGGCCCGCACGATCGCCCGCCGCGCGGAACGCTCGGCGTGGGCGCTCGTCAATCATGAACCGGACCGAACCAGTCCTCTTCCGGCAAAGTATCTCAACCGGCTCTCCGACCTGTTGTTCATCCTGGCAAGATCGGCAAATCCGGACGGAGATGTGCTATGGGTACCCGGTGGCGAGCGCTGATCCCCCGCTAGGCGGCCTGCACCACGTCGAAATCTGGGTACCGGACCTGGACCGGGCCGTCCGCGGCTGGGGCTGGCTCCTCGGCGAGCTGGGCTGGACGCCGTTCCAGGACTGGCCGGGCGGGCGGTCCTGGCGGCTCGGCCACACCTACCTGGTGCTGGAGGAGTCCCCGGCGATGTCGTCCCGCCGGCACGACCGGCTCGCCCCGGGCCTCAACCACCTGGCCTTCCACGCCGGCCCACCCGCCGTGGTGGACCGGCTGGTCACCGAAGCCCCGGCGTACGGCTGGACGCTGCTCTTCGCCGACCGCCACCCGTATGCCGGCGGGCCGGACAACTACGCCGGCTACCTCGCCGACGAGGCCGGTTTTGAGGTGGAACTCTGCGCCACGGTCCCCGCCGTCGACGGCTGACCGTCCCCGCCGGCGCCCGCGCCCATCGCGAGGTCCACCGTCGCCCGGCTGGCAGGTCGTCAGCTCCGGCAGCCGCCCGCCCTGCCGGTGCTCGGGGGGCTTGACCAGCGGGGTCGCCGGGCGAGGAGGGTAGATTCGCCCCTGGTGGAGCCCGGACCATCGCTGGTTCCGCCAGCGACGAGCCAGACCGGCACGGGCCCCACGCCGAAGTCTGGTGGTACGAGCACGGGTTGGAGGTGCCGCTTCTTGGATCGCCCCGAAGCCCCGTCGTGGCCCCTGGTCGGCCGGGACGAGGAGTTGGCACTGACCCGTAGGTTCCTGCGGCAGGCGACGGTGAACGGCGCGTCGTTGCTGGTCTCCGGGGAGCCCGGCGTCGGCAAGACGGCACTGCTCGACGCGGCCACGGCGTTCGCCACGGAGGCGGGGATGCGGGTGCTCCGGGCGGCCGGGGTGGAGTTCGAGGCGGGCATCAGCTACTCCAGCCTCCACCAGCTGCTGTTCCCGCTGTACGACTCCTTCGCCGACCTCCCGCCCGTACACCACGAAGCACTCCAGGTGGCGCTCGGGTTCGGAAGCGGACAACCACCGGACCGGTTGCTGGTCTCCAACGCGGTGCTGTTGCTGCTCCGCCAGATGGCCACGGCGCGTCCGCTGCTGCTGATCGTCGACGACCTGCCCTGGCTGGACCGGGCCAGTTCGGCGGTGCTCGGGTTCGTCGCGCGCCGGCTGGTCGGCACCAGCGTCGGTTTCCTGGCCGCCTCACGGTCGCACACCGGCAGTTTCTTCGAGCACCAGGGAATACCCGAGGTGGTACTACAGCCGCTGCAACCGCAGGCGGCCACCGAGCTGATCAACAAACGCTGTCCCAGGCTCGCCCCGGCCGTGCGGCGTCGGTTGCTCGCCGAGGCCCACGGGAACCCGCTCGCCCTGCTGGAGCTGCCCACCGCGCTGACCGGATCCCAGCGTCTCGGCGCGGCATCCCTGCCTGCGGTACTTCCGCTGACCCGACGTCTGCAGTCACTCTTCGCGTCACGGGTGTCCCGACTGCCCGAGGCGTGCCGTCGGCTCCTCCTGCTCGGGGCGCTGGACGGTAGCGGCGAACTGGGCGTACTGCTCGCGGCAGCCGACGAGCACGACCTCGACGACCTCGAACCGGCCGAACGTGACCAACTGGTCCATGTCCACACCAACACCCGCCGTCTCGCCTTCCGGCACCCGCTGATCGAGTCAGCTGTCGTCGAGGTGGCCACCAGCAGCGAACTGCGCTGGGCGCACACCGCCCTCGCCCGGGCGCTGGTCGTACAGCCCGAACGGAGGGCATGGCACCTCGGCGAGGCCGCGGTCGGACCGGACGAGAGCGTCGCGGCCCTGCTGGAGCAGGCCGCGCACCGGATCCTGCGGCGAGGCGACGCGGTGGGTGCGGTCGCGTCGTTGACCCGGTCCGCCGACCTGACCCCGGACCCCGTCGAGCGCGGCCGACGGTTGGCGCAGGCCGCCTACATCGGCGCCGACGCGGGCGGCGAACTGACCAGTGCCTCGCAACTGTTGGACGACGCCCGCCGGGCCAGCCCGGCCGGTTCGCTGTACGCCACCGCCGCAGCCGTGCACCTGTTGCTCAACAGCGACGGCGACATCAGGACCGCACACCGGCTACTCGTCGGCGCCATCGAGTCGGGCGACCACGGCTACGACGCCGACGACCCGGCCCTGATCGACGTGTTGCACACGCTCCTGCTGGTCTGCTTCTACTCCGGTGAGCCCACCGCGTGGGAGCCCCTTCTCCTCGCGCTGGACCGGCTGACGCCCCGGGCGCCGGACCTGCTCACGGTGGCGGCCGCGACCTTCGGCGACCCGGCACGGACGGGTCAGGCGGCGGTGGCCCGCCTCGACGCGCTCGTGGCCGGCACGAGCGACGAGGTCGACCCCACGGAGATCGTCCGGGTGGGGATCGCCTCCATCTACCTGGATCGGCTCTCCGAGTGCCGGGACGCGGACTGGCGGGTGGTCCGCCTCGGGCGGGACGGCGCCGCGCCGGCCCGCCGCCACTTGGGCGCGCTGTTGCACCTCTGCTTCGACGACTACCACGCCGGGCGGTGGGGCGAGGCGGCGGAACTCGCGGAGGAGGGCATCCGGCTCTGCGACGAGCACGGCTTCCGGTTCTTCACCTGGTACTTCCAGTACGTCAAGGCGCTGCTCGCGGCGGCGTCGGGAAACGCCGGGCACAGCGACGCGTTGACGGACGCCATGCTGCGTTTCGCGGCGCCGCGCGGAGCCCGGGCCGCGGAGTTCTACTCCTACCACGTACGGGGACTGAACGACCTCGCCCGTGGTGACTACGAGAGTGCGTACCAGCACACTGCCCTGATCAGTCCGGCCGGCACCCTCGCCCCGTACGTGCCGCACGCGATGTGGGTGTGTCTGGATCTTGTGGAGGCGGCTGTCCGTACCAACCGGTTCTCCGAGGCCGCCGCACACGCCGCCGCCGTCAGGCAGGCGAACCTCGCCGCGTTGTCGTCGCGGCTCGCCCTGCTCGCTGCGGCGGCGTCTGCGGTCGCCACCCCCGACGACCAGGCAGCGGAGCTGTTCGAGAAGGCCCTGGCGCTGCCGGACATCGAGCGGTGGCCGTTCGATCTGGCACGGGTGCGGCTGGCGTACGGGGAGCGGTTGCGCCGCACCAGGGCAACCGGAAAGTCCCGGGTGCAACTCCGGAGGGCGCTGGCGGCCTTCGAGCGGCTGGGTGCCCGGCCCTGGGTCGAACGGGCGAGCAGTGAGTTGCGGGCCACCGGTCTGGCGAAGCCGAGGAAGGCTCCGCGGCCGGCCGTGCTCACCCCCCAGGAACGGGAGATCGCCGAACTCGCCGGGTCCGGTCTGACGAACAAGCAGATCGGCGAGAAGTTGTTCCTCTCGCACCGCACCGTCGGCACCCACCTCTACCAGGTCTTCCCCAAACTGGGGATCGCCTCCCGGGCCGCGCTCCGCGACGCCCTCGCGGCGCTTCCCGAGGAGGCGGACGCGGAACTCGAAGAGACGCCCGACCGGTAGGTCGGGCGGCGTGCCGCCGCGTCCACCCGCCCCGCCGACGTCCGCGTTCACGCCGACGGATGCCCGTCCTCGGCCAACCGCTTGAGGCGCAGCAGCGTGTCCTGGTGGGCGTAGTAGATCTCCTCCGCCTGGACGTCGCGTACCGGCGCGGTGTTCAGTTCCCGCTCGACCTTCCTGGCGATCACCTGCGTGCCCGGGCTGAGCGGGAGGAGGATCCACGCCTGGTAGACGCTCAGGTCGGGCGAGGAGCCGATCCAGCCGAACCGGCTTTCCGGCTCGTACTCCGAAACCACGGCATCCAGACGGATCCCGTACATCTCAATCTCGAAGGCCGCACCGACCCTGATTTCGCCCGGTACGTGCGTCCGGCGTACCTGCGGGACCCAACCCGGCCATCGCAGGACGTCGACCAGGTGCGCGTACACCCGTCGCGGTGACGCCTCGATGACGGCCTCGCCGTGCGCGGACGATTCCGTGTACGCCGGCGTGAAGTCCGCGGGCCGGTGGATGTCCCGACGCGCCCAGGACACGCCGCGACGGGCCCGGTGGTGCGTCATGCCGTCCCTCCTTCCACTGTTCCGGGCACCCGCTGTCCGTCCGGTCGGCCCGCTCCGACGGGTGCCCGACGTTCCACACCCGCACGAGATCGAGCCTCCTGCCACCGGCGTGCCGAGTGACCGGTCACATGACTGGCCGGTTGACTGCCGGCCCGCCGGAAGGTCGTGGTCGGCGCGGGGGTGCGGCCGGCGGGGGTCACCACGGCTCGACACGCGCGGCCGGGCGGTGGCGGGTGTGCCGTGCCGTCACACCGCCGCGTGGCGTATCTCGGACACCGGTCGGTACGTCACCGGCTCCCGGCGGTCCCCCGGTACCGCCGGCATCCAAGTCATCTGACAGATGCGGTACCGGCAACGGCTCCCCGACGCTGTGATCGCGGTGGCGCGCCGGGAGGGCGCGGCCGGTGACAGGGACCCGGCCGCGCCCTCGCGCCGCCGGCGCAGCGGTGCCCTCAATCCGAGGGGCCGAATCAGGGAGAGGAACGCACATGCCGTACATCACCGTGGGCGAGGAGAACAGCACGGCGATCGAGCTGTACTACGAGGACCACGGCAGCGGTCAGCCGGTGGTACTGATCCACGGCTTCCCGCTCGACGGGCAGTCGTGGGAGAGGCAGGCGGTCGAGCTGCTCGGGGCCGGCTATCGGGTCATCACCTACGACCGCCGCGGCTTCGGCCGGTCCAGCCGGACCGCGCTCGGGTACGACTACGACACCTTCGCGGCGGACCTGAACGTCCTCATGGAGAAGCTCGACCTGACCGACACCGTTCTCGTCGGCTTCTCGATGGGCACCGGCGAGGTCGCCCGGTACGTCAGCCGGTACGGATCGGCGCGGGTCGCGAAGGTCGCTTTCCTCGCCTCGCTGGAGCCGTTCCTGCTCAAGACGGACGACAACCCGACCGGCGCCGCGCCCCGGGAGTTCTTCGCGGACGTCTCGGCGCAGGTGCGGAAGGACCGGTACGCCTACTACACGGCCTTCTACGCCGACTTCTACAACCTCGACGAGAATCTGGGCACCAGGATCAGCAAGGAGGCTGTCCGGAACAGCTGGTCCGTCGCCGCTGGCGGCGGTTGGTACGGCGCCGCCGCCGCCCCGATGACCTGGTTCACCGATTTCCGGGCCGACATCCCGAAGATCGACGTGCCGGCCCTGATCCTGCACGGCACCGCCGACCGGATCCTGCCGATCGACGCCACCGGGCGTCCCTTTCACCGGGCGCTGCCCAGCGCCGACTACGTCGAGATCGAAGGGGCACCGCACGGCCTGCTCTGGACCCACGCCGAGGAGGTCAACCGGGCACTACTCGCCTTCCTCGCCTCGTGAGGGCCTGAGCGGCCGGGGGATCACGGGCGGGCGGGGTGGCTGCCCCGCCCGCCCGCTTCGCGGGGCGGGGACGGCCGGGACGGCGTCGGCCGATGGGTCAGCGCACCGGGCGGCGGTCGACGTCGTCACCGGTGCCGTCGTCGCCGGCCGCGTCCCAGCCCGGTCCGGTGCCGAGGTCCCGACCGGGACCGGACCGGATCGGGTCGACCGGCCGGAAGTCGTCGTCGACCAGGCCCAGGCGGTGCGCGACCACCGCCGCCTGCACCCGGTTGCGCAGTCCGAGCTTCTCCATCGCCGCCGAGACGTGCGTCTTGACCGTGGTCACCCCGAGGTGCATCCGGCCGGCGATCTCGGCGTTGGAGAGGCCGGCGCCGACCAGGGCCAGCACCTCCCGCTCCCGACCGCTGAGCAGCCGCCGCGCCGACGGCCGGGCGTTGTCGGCCTCCCGTTCGGCCTCCTGGGTGTGCGCCCGCAACGCCCGGTTGACGATCCGGGACAGCACCGCCGAGGCCAGCAGCGGCTCACCCCGGGCGGCCCGGCCGACCGCGTCGACCAGGTCCTCCGGGGCGCCGTCCTTGACCAGGTAGCCGATCGCGCCGGCACCGAGCGCCCCGTAGATGTTGGCGTCGTCGGCGAAGGTGGTGAGGATCAGCACCCGGGTGGCGGGATGCTGGTCGAGGATCCGCCGGGTCGCCTCGATGCCGTCCATCCGGGGCATCCGCAGGTCCATCAGCACCACGTCGGGGCGGAGCCGTTCGGCGAGCCGTACCGCCTCCCGACCGTCGCCGGCCTCGCCGACGATGTCGAAGCCGCCGGCGGTCCGCAGCAGCAACGTGACCCCGGCCCGGACCAGGGCCTGGTCGTCCACCACGAGTACCCGGATCATCGCCCCTGCCGATGCTCGGTCCGGATGGGCCCGGACGTCGTCGTCTTCTCCCGGATCGGCAGGTGGGCGGAGAGCCGCCAGCCGCCGGCGCCGGTGGGCCCGGCCCGCAGGGTGCCGCCGAGCAGGCGTACCCGTTCCCGCATGCCGGCCAGCCCGTGGCCGGACGGTGGGAGCAGGTCCGGACGGGGATGCTCCGGCCCGCTGTCGAGCACCTCGACCAGGAGACCGGTGCTGTCGGGCCGGACGTCCACCGAGGCGCTCGCTCCCGGGCCGGCGTGCTTCAGCGTGTTGGTGAGCCCCTCCTGGACCACCCGGGCAGCGGTGGTCCGTACCACCAGCGGGGCGTCGCCGATGTCGCTGGCCAGGCTCATGCTCACCGCCACCCCCGCCGCCCGGACCCGCTGTTCCGCGTCGGTGATCAACTGCTCCGGCTCGATCGGGGGGCCGCCCGCCGCCACCGCGTCCGGATCCCGCAGCACCTCCAGCAGCGCCCGCAACTCGTCCAGTACCTGGCCGGCGGTGACCCGCAGCTCACCGAGCGCCTGCACCGCGTCGTCCACCCGGCCGGTACGCCGGGCCGCGTACTGGGCGGCGCCCGCCTGCAACGCGATGGCGCCGACGTGGTGCGCGACGATGTCGTGCAGGTCCCGGGCGATCGCCGCCCGTTCGGCCAACCTGGCCGCCCGGGTCTGGACCTCCTGCCGCGCCTCGGCCTCCCGGGCCCGTTCCTCGGCCGACTGTGCGGCCCGGCGCAGCCCGCCGAGGTAGCGGGCCAGCGCGACCGGGGCCACGGCGATCCCGGCGAAGCCGGCGAGTTGCACGAACCCCTGCTGGCCGGGGAGCAGTCCCTGGCTACCCGGTCCGATCAGGTGCACCAGCGAGGCCCCGTACGCCAGACCGAGCGCCAGGGCGGTCGCCGGCCAGTTGGCGGTGTACGCGATCAGGCCCAGCGCGATCAGCGAGCCGCACTGGGCGATGTCCCCGCTCAACGGCGCGGTCCAGTTGGCGGTGGCCAGCAGCAGGCTCTCCACCACCAGCACCGGCCACGGCCAACGGCGGGCCGCCGCCAGGGTCAGCCCGGTGGCCAGCGTGACGACCAGCGCTAGCGGTCCGCTCTGCACCATCGGCCAGCCGATCTTGACGAGCCCCACGCCACCGCCGATGAGTCCCATCAGCACGTCTGGCCACCATCTTCGCGGTTCCCGCACCCGGCAACGATACGGAGGCGGAGCCGCGGCAGCTACTCCTGCCACCGGCCACGCCGCCTCCTCCGAGTGGCCGGCATACCGGCCGTCCGTACGACATCGGAGGTTGGCGGGCTCGCCTAGCTTCGGTCCGTGTCCACCGAGATGATCTCGTTCCTGACCCAGTTGGCGCGCAACCCCCTGGCGGTCGGTGCGGTAGCGCCGAGCAGCGTGCCTCTCGCCGAGCGGATCACCGCCACCATCCCGCGTACCGGCCAGCCGCTGGTCGTCGAGCTCGGACCGGGCACCGGCTCGTTCACCCGGATGATCCAGCAACGGCTCGCCGGTCAGGGCCGCCACCTCGCGGTGGAGATCAACCCGACCTTCGCGGACCTGCTGGCGCAGCGGCATCCGGAGGTTGACGTCCTGAAGGCCGACGCCGGGTCGCTGGGCCGGCTGCTCGCCGAGCGGAACCTGCCCCGGGCCGAGGTGATCGTCAGCGGTCTGCCCTGGGCGGTCTTCAGCGAACAGAAGCAGCGGGAGATCCTGGTCGCGGTCGTGGCGGCTCTCGCCGACGACGGCGCGTTCACCACCTTCGCCTACCAGCACGCCCGGTGGGCGCCCCCGGCCCGGCGGCTGCAGCGGATGCTCCGCGAACTCTTCGAGGAAGTGGTGGTCGGGGGCACGGTGTGGGCGAATCTGCCGCCTGCCGTGGTCTACCACTGTCGCCGCCCGATCCGGCAGCCCGCCGCCGTCTCCTCCTGACCGTACCGGTCGGGGCTGCTGGGCGGCTGGGTCGGCTCAGTCGCGGAGGACCAAATGAGAAACCGCCCCCGGAGGGGCGGATTCGAGCCAGGAGAGGAAACCGGTGACCGTGGACTTCGCCATCGCGATCTCCACGGGCGCCTGGTGGCTGGTACAGCGGAGGATGATCCAGTCGGCGGGCATGATCAGCCGCTCCTGACCCTCGGGCAGCCGGCGACGCTCGACCGCGAGGCCGCGCCGGGACAGCACCCGTTTCGGCCGGAGGGCGAAGCTGAACATCCGGTACCACCGGAGCTCGGTCTCAGAGAGCCGGGCGAACCCCGACGACCAGCCTCGGCCGTCCAGCATCGTCGAGACCCGGACGCTGAGCCGGATGATTCCGCCGGACCTGGTGACCAGGGCACGGCGGATGAACAGTGCCGCGACCGCGACGAGCAGGACGAGAACGCCGACTCCGATCCATCGCAAGACCAGCATCGACGCCCCGGATCAGCGCGCTACGGACTCGGTCACCCGGCTGGCGCTCTCGGCCAGCACCGTGACCCCGGAGCCGGTCACCGACAGGAATCCGCCGTTCACCTCGTAGGTGAGCTGCTCACCGCCGGCCAGCTTGATCCGCACCTGGCCGGGCTCGGCGAGCTGACCCAGCAGCGGAGCGTGCCCTGGCAGCACCCCGAGCTCGCCCTCGGTCGTCCGGGCCACGACCATCTCGGCGTCGCCGGTCCAGATCTTCTCCTCGACGGCTACGAGCTCGACCTGTAGCTGTGCCACGCTGTCTCCTTGCTGCGGCGGCGGGATGGGCAAATTCTAGTCCGACTCCCGGCGGCGCTCCCAGCCGGGTGCCCGGAGCGGACCGGCTCGTCCGCTCCGGGCCGGCCAACTCACTTGACCTTGTTCAACAGTTCGGGATGGGACATCACGAACGTGTCGATGCTGCCGTCCCCCAGGGCGGCGAAGAAGTCGTCGGCGATCGGCTTGAACGCCTCGCCCTTGTAGCTGTCCCCCTGGAAGACGCCACCACCCGGCAGCTTGATCATCTGAATGCTGTCCGAGCGCAGTTGACGCAGGGCGAAGCCGAAGTCCAGCAGCTTGTGACCCCGGCCGCTGAAGATCAGCGACTTCCCGGCCGCCTGCACCACCTTGTCGAGCTTGAGCGGGTTGGTCACCACGTCCTTGCTCAGCGCCTGGTCGGCCATGGCCCGGACGAACTGCTGCTGGTGCCGCTGCCGCCCGTAGTCACCGTCGGTGACGCCGTTCTCCGGGTAGCGCTGCCGGACGTAGTCCAGCGCCTGCCAGCCCTCCAGATGGCGGCTGCCCTTCTTGTACTTCGCCTGCGGGCCGAGGTAACCGCCGCCGCCGGGCTTGAGCGTCCGCTGCCTGCCGTCCGGCTGCTTGTGCTCGGAGCTGACGTTCTGGTCGATGTACATGGTGACACCGCCCATCGCGTCGACGATCTTCTGGAAACCGCCGAAGTTGATGATCGCGCCCGCGTCGAACCGCTTGATCCCGGTGACCTTGCTGACCGTCATCGAGAGCAGTTCGAAGCCCTGGGCGGCGTCGGGGAGCCGTTTCGCCGGGTTGTGGCTGCCGTACGACATCGCCGCGTTCAGCTTGGTGGTGTCGCCGTTGAAGTTCGCCTTCTCGAACCGGGGGATCTGCACGACCAGGTCCCGGGGCAGCGAGAAGAGGTACGCCGAGTCGAGCGTCGAGTTGACGTGCAGCACCATGACCGAGTCGGCCAGCGGCGGCACGTCCGGCTGTCGAGGGTCGATGCCGACGAGCAGGATGTTGAGCGGACCCTTGATGTCCGCCTTCTTCACCTCGGTGGCCCCGGCCGCCTCGTCGCCGAAGAGGTCCTCCTGCTGGACGGCCCCCTCGAAGCGGGCGAGCACCGCCTCGAACCCGACCAGGCTGCCCCCGCTGAGCACCACCAGCACGATCCCGAAGATCAGACAGACCCGGGCCCACCTGGGCACCGTGGACTTCTTCCGCCGGCCCTCCTTGATCGGCCGTACGCTGCTCGACCAGCCGCCCTCGCCGCCGACGCCGTCCGGTCGACCCGCGTCCGACCGGCGGGTACGTCTGTCGGACCGACCAGCGCCCTTGCCGCCCTCGCTCACCCGCATCTCTCCGTTTCGTTTCACCCACGCCTCGCATCGGCGCGCCTCATCCGTCCAGCCCCACCAGGCGAGGATCGCCGCGCCTCTTCCTGAAGATCCATCACGCCCGCCTGCCGTCCGGGTGCCGGCGGGCAGCGCGCCCGGTGCGCCCACTACCGTGGGCGGACGTCCGGGACGCCGTTCGTGCCGAGTTCACGCCGGATCCACCCGTGGATCCGGCGGCGGAGCGACGCCGTGCGGCAGCGGTCGTACCGCGCGGCGTCGGCCCGTGGGGTCAGGTCACTTGACCTTGTTCAACAGTTTGGGATTGGACATCACGAAGGTGTCGATGGTCCCGTCCCGCAGGGCGGCGAAGAAGTCGTCGGCGATCGGTTCGAACCGCTCACCCTGGTACTTGCCGCCCTCCATGACGCCGCCACCCGGTAGCTTGATCATCTGGATGGTGTCCGAGCGCAGTTGACGCAGGGCGAAGCCGAAGTCCAGCAGCCGGTGGCCCCGGCCGCTGAAGATCAGCGACTTTCCGGCCGCCTGAACCACCTTGTCGAGCTTGAGCGGGTTGGTCACCACGTCCTTGCTCAACGCCTGGTCGGCCATGGCTCGGACGAACTGCTGCTGGTGCCGCTGCCGGTCGTAGTCACCGTTGGGCAGGCCGTACCGCTGTCGGACGTAGTCCAGCGCCTCCCAGCCCTGGAGATGACGGGTGCCCTTCTTGTACTCCTTCTGCGGGCCGAGATAACCGCCGCCGCCCGGCCGGAGGGTCCGCTGCTTGCCGTCCGGTCGCTTGTGCTCCGACTTCACGTTCTGGTCGATGTACATGGTGACACCGCCCATCGCGTCGACGATCTTCTGGAAACCGCCGAAGTTGATGATCGCGCCCGCGTCGAACCGCTTGATCCCGGTCACGTTGCTGACCGTCTGGGAGAGCAGCTCGAAGCCCTGCGCGGCACTCGGCAGCTTGCCCGGCACCTTGCTGCCGTGGGCCATCGCCCCGTTCAGCTTCTCGCGGCCGCCGGCGAAGCCGGCCTTCTCGAACCGCGGGATCTGCACCAGCAGGTCCCGGGGCAGCGAGAAGAGGTACGCCGAGTCGAGCGTCGAGTTGACGTGCAGCACCATGATCGAGTCCGCCAGCGGCGGCGTCTCCGGATTCCGCGGGTCGATGCCGACCAGCAGAATGTTGAGCGGACCCTTGATGTCCGCCACCTTCGGTGCCCCGCCACCGGCCTCGTCGCCGAAGAGGTCGGCCTCGGTCACCGCACCCTCGACCCGGGCGAGTGCCATCTTGAAACCACCCAGCGCCAACCCGCTGAGCACCACGAGCACCGCGCCGAAGACCGTGCAGAGGCGGGCCCATCTCGGTGCCCCGGACTTCCTGTCCTTCGTCCGGCCCCTGCCCTTCCGGGCCGGACCGGCAATCTCGTCACCACCGGATCGCTCGGCGTCCAGCCGGCCGCCGGGGTGCCTCGGAACCGGACGCTCCCGGTCCGGGCGGCCGGCTCTCCTGCCCGGTCGGCCTCCGCCCTTGCCGCCTTCACTCACCAGCTTCTCCATTCGTAGCGCCCCGTAGAGAAGGACGAGCCCACCGGGCAGAGACGTTGCAGAGATTAACGCCGGATTTGCTTGACCGCCAACGGCGATCCGAGTTAATAACGCGTTACGAAAGCGTCAGAAACGGGTCAAGGGCGAACAAAGGCGCAGGAGAGCACGAGCGTGACCAGCCAGAACGACGAAGGACCGCGTCGGACGAAGCCGACGCGGTCCTGTCGTGTGATCTGGCCCTCGAACTAGTCCTTCATCAGCTCGCGGGCGTTGCGCTCCAGGTCGTCCAGGCCACCGCACATGAAGAAGGCCTGCTCGGGGAAGTGGTCGTACTCACCCTCGGCGATCTTCTTGAACGCCTCGACGGTGTCCTTGACCGGCACGTACGAGCCCTTGATGCCGGTGAAGACCTCGGCCGCGTACGTGTTCTGGGAGAGGAACCGCTCGATCCGGCGGGCCCGGCCCACGGTGAGCTTGTCCTCTTCCGAGAGCTCCTCGATACCGAGGATGGCGATGATGTCCTGCAGGTCCTTGTAGCGCTGCAGGATCCGCTTCACCTCGGAGGCGACCGCGAAGTGCTCGGCGCCGACGAACTCCGGCGCGAGGATCCGCGACGAGGACGCCAGCGGGTCCACCGCCGGGTAGATGCCCTTGTCGGAGATCGACCGCTCCAGGTTGGTGGTGGCGTCCAGGTGGGCGAAGGTGGTGGCCGGCGCCGGGTCGGTGTAGTCGTCCGCCGGCACGTAGATCGCCTGCATCGAGGTGATCGCCTGGCCCCGGACCGAGGTGATCCGCTCCTGGAGCTCGCCCATCTCGTCCGCCAGGGTCGGCTGGTAACCCACCGCGCTCGGCATCCGGCCGAGCAGGGTGGAGACCTCCGAACCGGCCTGGGTGAACCGGAAGATGTTGTCGATGAAGAGCAGCACTTCCTGCTTGTTCACGTCACGGAAGTACTCCGCCATGGTCAGCGCGGAGAGCGCCACCCGCAGCCGGGTACCCGGCGGCTCGTCCATCTGGCCGTAGACCAGCGCGGTCTTGTCGATGACGCCGGACTCGGTCATCTCGTGGATCAGGTCGTTGCCCTCACGGGTCCGCTCACCCACGCCGGCGAACACCGAGGTACCACCGAAGTTGTTCGCCACCCGGGTGATCATCTCCTGGATGAGCACCGTCTTGCCCACGCCGGCACCGCCGAACAGGCCGATCTTGCCGCCCTTGACGTACGGGGCGAGCAGGTCGATGACCTTGATGCCGGTCTCCAGCATCTCGGTCTTCGGCTCGAGGTCGGCGAAGGCCGGCGCCTTGCGGTGGATCCCCCACCGGTCGGCAGCCTCGAACGTCTCGCCCTCCTTGAGGTTGAGCACCTCGCCGATGGCGTTGAAGACGTGGCCCTTGACGGCGTCACCGACCGGCACCATGATCGGCGAGCCGCTGTCGCGTACCTCGGTGCCCCGGACCACACCGTCGGTCGGCTGCATCGAGATGGCCCGGATCATGTTGTCACCCAGGTGCTGGGCGACCTCCAGGGTGAGCGTCCGACGCCCACCGGAGAGTTCCACGTCCAGGTTGAGGGCGTTGAAGATCTCGGGCATGGCATCGCGCGGGAACTCGGCGTCGATGACCGGGCCGATGACCCGGACCACCCGGCCCGTCGCGGTCTTAACTGGAGCAGTCATCACACTTCACTTCCCGACGCGGCCAGCGCGTTGGCGCCGCCGACGATCTCGCTGATCTCCTGGGTGATGCCGGCCTGGCGGGCCGAGTTCATCTCGCGCGTGTACTTCTCGATCATCTCTTCGGCGTTGTCCGTCGCGCTCTTCATCGCGCGACGGCGTGAGGCCGACTCGCTCGCCGCCGACTCGATCAACGCCGCGTAGATCCGCGTGTTGATGTACTTCGGCAGCAGCGCGTCGAGCAGCGCCTCCGCCTCCGGCTCGAACTCGTACGCCGGCAGCGGGGTGTTCGCCTCGCTGCGCGGCCGGGTCTCGACCTCCATCGGCCCGATGATCCGGGTCTGCGGGGTCTGCGCCATCAGCGACTTGAACTGGGTGTAGACGATGTGCAACTCGTCCACGCCGAGCACCCCGTCGATGCCCGGGCCGCCGCCGTCGATGTCGTCGGCACCGGAGACGAACGCCTTGACCAGCGTGTCACCGACCTGCTTGGCGTCCTCGAACGAAGGCTGTTCGGAGAAGCCGGTCCAGCTCGCCTCGACCTTGCGCTGACGGAACCGGTAGTAAGCGACCCCCTTGCGGCCGATCACGTACAGCACCGGTTCCTTGCCGTCGGCCCGCAGCCGCGCGATCAGCGACTCGGCCGCCTTGATCGCGTTGGAGGTGTACCCACCCGCCAGGCCGCGGTCGCTGGTGATCACGACCACCCCCGCCCGGCGCACCTTCGGCCGGGCGGTGAGCAGCGGGTGGTCGATCCGCGCGTTGGAAGCCAACGCCGTGAGCACCCCGGTGATGGCCTGGGCGTACGGCAGCGACGCCTCGACCCGGGACTGGGCCTTGGCGAGCCGGCTCGTCGCGACGAGCTCCATCGCCTTGGTGATCTTCTTCATCGACTTCGCCGAGCGGATCCGTTGACGAAGAACGCGAACCTGGGCAGCCACCGGTCAGCCCTACTTCTCGTCCGACGCGGGCTCGCTGTCCCGGTACCGGGTGACCGTCTCGCGGTCCTGCTCGCCCTCCAGCGGCGCGGCGGCCGCCTCGTTGACCCGCACCTGGTCCTCCTTGCCGAGGAACATCTGCTTGAACCGCGCGACGGCCTCGTTCAGGGAGTTGATGATGTCGTCGTCCCAGTTGTTGTCCGCGATCGACTGCATCGTCGGCTTGTACTGGTGACGGAGGAACTCCAGGAACTCGGACTCGAAGCGCCGGACCTCGCCGATCGCGATGTCGTCCAGCTTGCCCTCGGTGCCGATCCAGACCGAGACGACCTGCTCCTCGACCGGGAAGGGCGAGTAGTTGGTCTGCTTCAGCAGCTCGACCAGCCGGGCGCCCCGGCTGAGC
The DNA here is from genome assembly GCF_036422035.1 of Plantactinospora sonchi. Classification (NCBI taxonomy): domain Bacteria; kingdom Bacillati; phylum Actinomycetota; class Actinomycetes; order Micromonosporales; family Micromonosporaceae; genus Plantactinospora; species Plantactinospora sonchi. The sequence continues at coordinate 218,892 of NZ_JAZGQK010000003.1, read as the reverse complement.
TGGTCCTGCGAGGCCTTGTCCAGGTCCGAGGCGAGGGCGGCGAACGCCTCCAGCTCGCGGTACTGGGCGAGGTCCAGCCGGAGCCGGCCGGCCACCTTCTTCATCGGCTTGACCTGCGCGGCGCCACCGACCCGGGAGACCGAGGTACCCACGTTGATCGCCGGCCGGACACCCTGGTTGAACAGGTCCGTCTCCAGGAAGATCTGGCCGTCGGTGATCGAGATGACGTTGGTCGGGATGAACGCCGAGATGTCGTTGCCCTTGGTCTCGATGATCGGCAGACCGGTCATCGAGCCGCCGCCCATCTCGTCGGAGAGCTTCGCGCAGCGCTCCAGCAGCCGGGAGTGCAGGTAGAAGACGTCACCCGGGTACGCCTCACGGCCCGGCGGGCGGCGCAGCAGCAGCGACACCGCGCGGTACGCCTCGGCCTGCTTGGTCAGGTCGTCGAAGACGATCAGGACGTGCTTGCCGCCGTACATCCAGTGCTGGCCGATCGACGAGCCGGCGTACGGGGCGATGTACTTGAAGCCGGCCGGGTCGGAGGCGGGCGAGGCGACGATGGTGGTGTACTCCATCGCGCCGTGCTCCTCGAGCAGGCCCTTCACCGAGGCGATGGTCGAGCCCTTCTGCCCGATCGCCACGTAGATGCAGCGGACCTGCTTCGCCGGGTCGCCGGAGAGCCAGTTGTCCCGCTGGTTGAGGATGGTGTCCAGGGCGACCGTGGTCTTGCCGGTCCGCCGGTCACCGATGATCAGCTGCCGCTGACCCCGGCCGATCGCGGTCATCGCGTCGATGGCCTTGAGGCCGGTCTGCAGCGCCTCGCTGACGCTCTGCCGGGCCATCACGTTCGGCGCCTGCAGCTCCAGCTCGCGGTAGCCCTCGTTGACGATGTCGCCGAGGCCGTCGATCGGCTGGCCGAGCGGGTTGACCACCCGGCCGAGGAACGCGTCGCCGACCGGCACCGAGAGCACCCGGCCGGTGCGCTTGACGCGCTGCCCCTCCTCGATACCGCCGTAGTCGCCGAGGACCACGACGCCGATGTCCCGGACGTCGAGGTTCAGGGCGACACCGAGGGTGCCGTCCTCGAACTCCAGCAGCTCGTTGGTCATGGTCGAGGGCAGGCCCTCGACGTGGGCGATGCCGTCACCGGCGTCGGCGACGGTGCCGACCTCCTCACGGGAGACGTCGGGCGAATAGGAGGAGACGTAGCGCTCCAGCGCGCCGCGGATCTCCTCCGACGAGATGGTCAGCTCGGCCATCCTCTTCTTCCTCTATTCAGGGCCCGGTTAACCGGAACGGCGGGAATGTCTGGTCAGCGCTCGGCGCGGACGTCGAGGGAACTCAACGCTTCGCGAGCGCGTTTCGGGTGTCGGTGAGGCGGCGCAGGATTGTGCCGTCGTAGAGGTCGGAACCGATCCGGACGCTCAGGCCGCCGAGCACAGCCGGGTCCACCGTCTGCTTGACGGAGACCTCTCGACCGTATAGCTCGGTGAGCTTGACGCCCAGTCGGCGTTCCTCGTCGTCGGAGAGCGGGGCCGCGACGGTGACGTACGCCACCTGACGGTCCCGCCGGTCCGCGGCCAGCTCGACGAGCCGGGTCAGTGCCCCGGTGAAGGAGCGCCCACCGAAGCCGGCGAGCGCCACCTCGACCAGCTTGACCGTGACCGGCGCGGCCTTGTCGGCCAGCAGCGACCTGGTCAGCTCGGCCCGCTGCGCCACCGGCGCGATCGGGTCGGAGAGCACGTTGCTCAGCTCCGGGTTGGCGGTGACCAGCTGACCGAAGCGGAACAGCTCGTCCTCCACCTCGCCCAGCTCCCCGGCGCGGTCCGCGCTGGCCAGCAGCGCCTCCACACCGAGCCGCTCGGTCCCCTCCAGCAGCTCCGACGGGGCCGACCAGCGACCGGCGACCAGTGCGCCGAGCAGCTCCCGGGAGTCGGCGCCGATCTTGTCGCCGACCAGGTTGCCCAGCAGGCCGACCCGGTCCTCGCCGGCCCGGGCCGGGTCGGAGAGAGCCCGGCGCAGCCGCGGCTCCCGCCGCAGCAGGCCGGCGACCAGACCGATCTCGTCACCGGTGGTGGCGATCCGGTCCGCCGCGGCGTCCCCGGCGTACGCGTCGAGACGCTGCCGTGCGGCGGCGTACGACTCCCGGCTGGCGGCCTGCATCAGCTCGTCCTCACGGCGGAGCCGTTGGCCGATCCGTTGCCGGCTCCGACGCCCTCCAGGTCGGCCAGGAACCGCTCGACGGTGCCCTTGCGGCGGGCCTCGTCGACCAGCGACTCACCGACGATCCGGCTGGCCAGGTCCACCGCGATCGTGCCGACCTCGGTACGCAGCTCGCGCACGATGGTGGCCCGCTCGGCGGCGAGCTGGTCCTTGCCGGCCTGAATGATCCGGTCGGACTCCTCGCGGGCCTTCGCCAGCACGTCCGAACGGATGCCTTCGGCGTCGGCCCGGGCGTCGTCCCGGATCTTCGCCGCGTCGGTCCGCGCCTCGGCGAGCTGGGCGCGGTACTGCTCCAGCAGCTGGTTGGCCTCGGCCTGCGCGGCCTCGGCCCGCTTGATGCCACCCTCGATCGCGTCGACCCGGGCCTGGAACGTCTGTTCCATACGCGGGAAGACGTACTTCATGAGCACGAAGCAGAGCAGCGCGAACGCCACCGTGCCGACCACGATCTCCTGCCAGAGCGGCACGATCGGGTTGTGCCCGCCTTCCGCGGCAAGACTCAACATCCGGAACCTCCCTTTCGAGGGATACGGCTAGTTGCCGAAGGCGTAACCGAAGGCGATGCCCAGCAGCGCCAGCAGCTCGATGACGGCGAAGCCGATCCAGACGTACGGCAGGGTGATCCGGGACGACTCCGGCTGGCGGGCGGTCGACTGGATGTAGGCGCTGAAGACCAGGCCGACACCGATACCCGGGCCGATGGCCGCGAGGCCGTAGCCGATGGAGCTGAGGCTGCCGGTGATTTCGACGGCGGCGAGGGTCGACGACAACATTGGTTGGTTCCTCCTGAGATCACGCGTGACGGTTCACGCGGGACGACAACGGTGTGCGTGTGGACTCAGTGTTCGTCGGCGAGCGCGCCCTGCACGTAGCTTGCGCTCAGCACGGTGAAGATGTACGCCTGCAGGACGATGACCAGCGCCTCCAGGAAGGTGATCGCGATCGACACCGCCCAGGACAGCACCGAGATCGGCTTCAGGAAGAACGAGTCGGCGTTCAGGAGCACGAAGCCGCCGAGAGTGAAGACCAGCAGGATGATGTGTCCGGCGAACAGGTTGGCGAACAACCGCAGCGCCAGCGAGACCGGCCGGGCGATGAAGGTCGAGATGATTTCGATCGGGATCAGCAGCGGCTGCATGAACCACGGCGCCGGCGGCATCAGCGAGTGCTTGAAGAACTTCACGAAGCCGTGGTGCCGGATGCCGACCCAGATGAACAGCACGTAGCTGATGATCGCCAGAATCGCCGGGAAGGCGATGTGCGTGTTCGGCGAGATCTGCACACCCGGAATGATCTGCCAGATGTTGTTCATGAGGATGAACACGAACAGCGTGGTGAAGTACGGCGCGAACGCGACGCCCCGGTGGCCGATCATGTCCACCGCGATGTTGTTCCGGACGAAGCCGTAGATCGACTCGGCGATCCACTGCTTCTTCGTCGGCACCAGCTGCGGCTTCCGGTAGCTCAGCAGGAAGAAGATGATCAGGATGCCGACGGACAGCCAGATCAGCGCGGTGAACTTGGTGAACCAGTACGAGTTGTGCGCCCCCCACGGCACGATGGCCGGCAGGAAGAAGTCCTCCACGCTGGGTGGAAACGGAATGTCGCCCTCTGCCGCGAGGACGATCGACTGTCCGATCACCGCGTCCCTTCCCTAGCTAGGGGTGCCAAGTCGGCGGATGACCAGGTAGACGCCCCCGGCCCCGCCGAGCAGGAACCCGATCCCGGTGGCCAGACCACCGGTGTCGAGCCACTGGTCGACCAACCAACCGATGAAACCCCACACCGCCAGACCACCGATGAGGTATCCGAGCGCGGTGTAGCCAGCGCCGGACTCGGGCGGAGGGCCTGAGCCGCCTGCGGGCTGGGGGGTTTGGTCACCGGTCATGACGGCCGAACGATATCAGCCGGGGATACGAGGCTGAGCCTCACCCCCCGCACAACCTCGGTTGTGTGGGCAGATGGGTGGGCGCGTCGTCTCCCCGGCACGCTACTCCGGTTCGGCCCACTCAGGAATGACCGATCACTGACAGTTTGCTGTGCCGTCCCACCTACCGGACAAAAACCCGGCCCGGACGACGCCTCGGTGGCCCGGGACGACCCGACGGCGTCCCGGACGCGCCCGGGACGACCCGACGGCGGCGCGCGGCGAACGTGGACTCAGCCGCCGGTCGCGCGCCGGAGCCGGGCCTGGTGGACCCGGGTGACCCACCAGATGTTCGCCCCGGTCCAGGCGATCACACCGACCACGACACCGGCGCAGAACGGCCGCAGGCCGGCCCAGCCACTGCCGGCCACCGTGGCCATCACCACCCCGAGCAGGCTGAATTTCGCCACGTACATGCCCAGGCCGAAGGGGAGCACCAGATTGGGGTGCACCGAGTCCGCCCAGGCGATCACCAGGGTGGAGATGAGATAACTGAACGTGACCACACCGACGCCGGTGGCCGCCCCGAGCGCGCCGACCCCGCCGGCGAACACCGCACCGACCACGGCGGCGAGGACCAGCAGCGCCAGTGACGCGGCGAGCACCGTCGGCAGGTGTGCCAGCCGCCAGTGCCGCTCCCCCCAGCCGGTGCCGGCCGCCGGCGCCCCGGCCGGGTTCTCCGGCGCGTCGCCGCCGTTCGGCGTGTCGACATCGGTCGCCACGCCGCCGTTGGGCGTGTCGGCATCGGTCGCCACGCCGCCGTTGGGCGTGTCGGCATCGGTCGCCACACCGCCCTCCGCTCCGCCGGCCCGCCCCGTCGACTCAGCCACGGGGGTACGCCGGAAACGCCGTCACCAGTTCGGTGACCTCGGTGGCGACCCGGGTCAGGGTGTCGCTGCCCCCGGGTCCGGCCGGGTCGGTCAGTACCGCCCGGGAGATCAGTTCGGCGATCCGCCGCATCTCCGGCTCCTTCATGCCCTGGGTGGTGACGCTGGGCGTGCCGACCCGGATCCCGGAGGCGACCATCGGCTTCTCCGGGTCGTACGGGATCGCGTTCTTGTTCAACGTGATGCCGGCGGCGTCGCAGCGGGCCTCGGCGTCCCGGCCGGTCACGCCGAGCGTCCGCAGGTCGATCAGGGCCAGGTGGGTGTCGGTGCCGCCGGAGACCGGCCGCATCCCCACCTCGGCGAGGGCGGCGGCCAGCACTTTCGCGTTCTGAACCACCTGGGCAGCGTACGCCTGGAACTCCGGGGACGCCGCCTCGCGCAGCGCCACCGCCTTGGCCGCGACGGCGTGCATCAGCGGACCGCCCTGGGTGAACGGGAAGACCGCCTTGTCGATCCGGTCGGCCAGCGACGCGCGGCACAGGATCATTCCGCCGCGTGGACCGCGCAGCACCTTGTGTGTGGTGGCGCAGACCACGTCGGCGTACGGCACCGGGGACGGGATCGCCTGACCGGCGACCAGCCCGACGAAGTGGGCCGCGTCGACCATCAGGTACGCCTCGACCTCGTCGGCGATCTCCCGGAACCGGGCGAAGTCGATCAGGCGGGGTACGCCGTCGCGCCACAGATGATCATCTTGGGCCGGTGGGCCAGGGCGAGATCCCGGACCTCGTCGTAGTCGATCACCTCGGTGTCCCGGCGTACCCGGTAACCGACCGTGCTGAACCACCTGCCGGAGAAGTTGACCCGACTGCCGTGGGTGAGGTGTCCACCGTGCGGCAGCTCCATCGCCAGCACCGTGTCACCGGGCTGGACCAGCGCGGCGTACGCGGCCAGGTTGGCGCTCGCCCCGGAGTGCGGCTGCAGGTTCGCGTGCTCGGCCCCGAACAACGCCTTCGCCCGGTCGATGCCGATCTGCTCGGCCCGGTCCACCTCGGCACACCCGCCGTAGTACCGCCGGCCCGGGTAGCCCTCGGCGTACTTGTTGGTCAGGGTCGAGCCGAGGGCGGCCAGCACCGCCGGCGAGGTGAGGTTCTCGCTCGCGATCAACTGCAGCCCGGCACGCTGCCGGTCCAGCTCACCCACGACCACTCCGGCGATCTCCGGGTCGGTCCTGGTCAGTTCGTCGAAATCCGGCCCCCAGAACAGGGTCACCCCACCACCCCACAACACCCACGGCCACCCATCCCCCGAGTGTAAGGAAGGGCCCCTTGTTATCGCTTTCTGTAGAGGAAGGGGCCCTTCCTAACACCACAGCCAGCCGGCGTGCCGGGGTGTGCGGCGGGTCGGGGTGTGTGGCGGGCCGGGGTGTGTGGCGGGCTGACGGGCCGGCGTGTGTGGCGGGCCGGCGTGTGCGCGTGGCGTCAGGGGCGGGCGACGGCGCTGGGCGGGGGCGCGGGAGGGGGCACGACGGCGGTCGGCGCTGGTGCGAGGGGACGCGGCACGACGGCGGTCGGGCGTGGTGCGACGGGACGCGGCACGACGACGGTCGGGCGCGGGACCACCGGACGCGGCACGGTCACGGTCGGGCGGGGCGCGGTCGGCACCGGTACCGGAGGCACGGGTGCACCGCCCGCCGGCGGCGGCACCGTCGGATTCGGCGGGGGAACCGGCACGGGTGGCACGGCACCGGGAGGCACGGCCGGGCCGGCACCGGGCGGCGGAGCCAGGTCGTCCGCGCTGGTCCCGAGGGCGATCTCCCGTCCGGGCGCGGTGAAGGGTCGCCGGGGCTGGTCCCGCAGGGCGAAGGCCATGGTGTGCGCCACGGCGGCGATCACCTGCCGCTGCACCGCCTGCCCGACGGCGTCACCCGGGTCGTCCGGGTTGGCGGCGATCGCGGCCGCGGCGAGCTGTGGGGTGAAGGCGACGAACGTCTCGGTCGCGTACCCCTCGGCACTGCCGGTCTTGCCGGCCACCGGCTGGTCGCCGAGGATCCGGGTCACCTCCGGCGCGCTGCCGCCGTTGCACTGGCCGTACGCGGAGGGGTTGCCGACCGGGCAGCGGGCCGCGTCGGTGGCCGCCCGGGCGATCTCCGGGCTGAGCATCTTTCCGCAGCTGGGCTTGGACACCGGCAGTGGCCGGCCGGTCGGGTCGAGGATCGCGGCCACCGGCAGCGGTTTGCAGTACGTCCCCTCGGCGGCCAGCGTCGCGTACGCGTTGGCCAGGTCCAGCGGGGTGGTGGCGGAGACCCCGAGGGTGAACGCCCCCCACTTGTCCGTCCCGTACGTCGCCAGCCGGGCGTCACTTTCGGCCCGGAAGACGATGCCCAGCCGCTCCGCCATCCGTACCGCCCGGTCGACGCCGATCCGTCCGGCCAGGGCCACGAAGTAGGTGTTCACCGAGCGTCCGAAGGCGGTCCACATGGTGTGGTAGCCGTTCATCCAGGCGGGGTTGGCGTTGGCCGGGCACCAGTACCCGCCGCAGCTGCTCGGCCCGTCGACCGGGTAGTCGGTGACCAGCCGGCCCGGGGCGACGTAGCCGGCCCGCAGCGGGATCCCCGCCTCCAGGGCGGCGAGCAGGGTGAAGATCTTGAAGGTGGAGCCCGCCTGGTAGCCGACGATGTCGCCGCCACCGGCGATCAACTGGTTCACCGTGTTCGGATAGTTGCCCTGGCCCGGCGGGTTCGGGTCGAGCCGGTAGTTCCGGTTGACCGCGAAGGCCAGGATCCTGCCGGTACCGGGCTGTACCACCGCCATCGGCATGGCACGCCGGTTGTCGCGGTCGTACACCTGCAGGGTCTGGGTCATGGCGGCGGCCTGCACCGTCAGGTCGAGGGAAGCGGTGATCTTGTAGCCGCCCCGGCGCAGGTTCTGCCGTCGTTCCTCGACGGTGGTGCCGAACGCCGGATTGGCGTTCCACCACTGCCGGAAGTAGTCGCAGAAGAAACCCCAGTCGGAGTGGTCGTCGGGGATTCCGGCGCAGTCGTTCGGCTCCGCCCCGGGCCGCAGTCCGAGCGGGGCGGCCTGGGTACGGGTCGCGGTGTCGGCGGTGATCACGCCCGTCTCCGCCAGTTGTGCCAGCACGTACCCGCGCCGGGTCAGGGCGGCGTCGGTGTCGCCGCCGATCGGGGTGTCCGTCTCCGGTGACCGGACCAGCCCGGCGAGCAGCGCCGCCTCGGGCAGGGTCAGCCGGCTGGCCGGTTTGGAGAAGTAGCGTTGGCTGGCCGCCGCGATCCCGTACGCCCCGGCGCCGAAGTAGGCGATGTTCAGGTAGCGGCTCAGGATCTCGTCCTTGCTCAGCCGCCGTTCCAGGGCCAGCGCGTACCGCATCTCCTGGATCTTGCGTCCGGCGTTCGTGGCGACCGCCTCGGCCCGCTGCTCCGGGGTGAGGTTCGGGTCGCTCTTGAGCACGTTGCGGACGTACTGCATGGTCAGCGTCGAGGCGCCCTGGCGTACCTCGCCGCCGGCCCGGTTGGCGACCAGGGCCCGGATCACCCCGCGCAGGTCGACCCCGCCGTGCTCGTGGAACCGGGCGTCCTCGGCCGCCACGATGGCCTGCCGCATCACCGGGGCGACCTGGTCGAGCGGGACGTTCGTCCGGTTCTCGTCGTAGAACGAGGTGATCAGCGTCCGGCCGTCGTTGGCGTAGAGGTAGGACCGCTGGGCGGTCGGCGGCACCCGCAGGTCCTGCGGCAGGTCCTCGTAGCGGGCGCCGACGGACTTCAGCCCCACCGCTGCCACCGCGTAGACGGGCAGCAGCGCGGCGGCCAGGATCGTACCGGCGAGCACCCCGGCCAGGGTCAGGGTCCAGAGCTGGTTGAGCCGCAGCCGCAGCATGGGCGCTCCTCGGGCGGAAACAGGCAGGCGTACGACGCGGCCAGGTGGGCCGGTCCCCCGCCAGCCTGCCGGCCGATTTCCGGCGTCGCACCCGTTTCGTGTCAATCCGGGGCGAATTCACGGTTCGGGGTGACTCACCCCAGCGGCGCCGTCCGACCCCAGACCGGGCAGGGCAACCGCCCCCGGTTCCCTCCGCAACGGCGAGCCCGGCCCGCCTTCGGCCCTGCCCGGCAGGCGGGGCGCCGTTGCCCCGCCTGCCGGGCTGTCACCACATCCGCGAGCCAGCGCGGGAACTTCGAACGCCGGGAACCGTGTCACGCGTTGTCGGATCACGACTGTCCCAGGAAAGCCCGGGTTCAGGCGACGTAGCGCCGACGTCGGACCAGCCGGTGACTGAGCACGAGGAGCGCCAGGCCGAGGCCGATCATGACCAGGGCGATGGTGACATAGCTGGAGATTCGGCTGCCGGTGACGGGCAGGACGGGGCCGACCGTGATGGTGGCCGTGGCGGGGGCGCCGGGGCCGCTCTCGACCGACGTGACGGCAAGGGTCGTGTTGACCTTGGTTCCGGTGGTGGTGCCGGTGACGTTGACCGACACTGTGCAACTCCCGCCTGCCGGCAGGGTCGCGGTGAACAGGCTGATGCTGCTGCTACCGGGATCCGCGACGACGGTGCCTGAGGCGCAGTTGGTCTGCGCGGCGTTGGGCGTGGCGACCACCAGTCCGGAAGGAAGGTTGTCGACGAAGCTGACACCGGTCAGGGCCGTAGCCGCGTTGGGGTTGGTCAGCGTGAAGACCAGTGAGGTCGTCCCGTTGCGGCGGATGGCAGCGCTTCCGAAAGCTTTGGCGAACTCCGGCGCCGCGGCGGCCTGCACCGTGACGCTCGCCAGGGCGGGGGTGCCCGGGCCGCTCTCGTTCGAGTCGACCGGGCCGCTCGAATTGACCTTCGTACCGCTGGTGGTGCCGGTGACGTTGACCGAGAAGGTGCAACTTCCGTCGGCCGGCAACGTCGCCCCGGTCAGGCTGATGGTGCCGCTGCCGGCCGTCGCGGTGATCGTGCCACCACCACACGAACCGGTCAGGCCGTTCGGCGTGGCCACCACCAACCCCGCCGGCAGGGCGTCACTGAAGTTGACCCCGGTCAGCGCCGTGACGGTGTTGGGGTTGCTGAGGGTGAAGGTCAGCGCCGTCGTCCCGTCGGACGGGACGGTCGTGTCCGCGAACGCCTTGGTGATCGTGGGTGCGATGACAGCCCTGACCGTGATGCTCGCGAAGGCGGCGGCACCGGGACCACTCTCGTTCGAGTCGACCGGACCGCTCGAATTGACCTTCGTACCGCTGGTGGTGCCGGTGACGTCGACCGAGAAGGTGCAACTCCCACCAGCCGGCAACGTCGCCCCGGCCAGGCTGATGGTGCCGCTGCCGGCCGTCGCGGTGATCGTGCCACCACCACACGAACCGGTCAGACCGTTGGGTGTGGCCACCACCAACCCGGCAGGCAGGGTGTCGCTGAAGTTGACCCCGGTCAACGCCGTACCCGTGTTCGGGTTGCTGAGGGTGAAGGTCAGCGCCGTCGTCCCGTCGGACGGGACGGTCGGGTCCTCGAACGCCTTGGTGATCGTCGGCGGGGCGACGACCGGCGCGGCGACGGCGACACTCGCCGAGGCGGCGGCACCCGGGCCGCTCTCGTTCGAGTCGACCGGACCGCTCGAATTGACCTTCGTACCACTGGTCGTGGCGGTGACGTCGACCGAGAAGGTGCAGCTCCCACCAGCCGGCAACGTCGCCCCGGCCAGGCTGATGGTGCCGCTGCCGGCCGTCGCGGTGATCGTGCCACCACCACACGAACCGGTCAGGCCGTTCGGCGTGGCCACCACCAACCCCGCCGGCAGGGCGTCACTGAAGTTGACCCCGGTCAACGCCGTACCCGTGTTCGGGTTGGTCAGCGTGAAGTCCAGCGTCGTCGTCCCGCCGACCGGAATGGTGGCGTCCTCGAACGCCTTGGCGATCGTCGGCGGCGCGACCACTTCGGCACCGACCGCGACACTCGCCGAGGCGGCGGCACCCGGACCACTCTCGTTCGAGTCGACCGGACCGCTCGAATTGACCTTCGTACCACTGGTCGTGGCGGTGACGTCGACCGAGAAGGTACAACTCCCACCAGCCGGCAACGTCGCCCCGGCCAGGCTGATGGTGCCGCTGCCGGCCGTCGCGGTGATCGTGCCACCACCACACGAACCCGTCAGGCCGTTGGGTGTGGCCACCACCAACCCGGCAGGCAGGGCGTCACTGAAGTTGACCCCGGTCAACGCCGTACCCGTGTTCGGGTTGGTCAGCGTGAAGTCCAGCGTGGTCGTCCCGCCGACCGGGATGGTGGCGTCCTCGAACGCCTTGGCGATCGTCGGCGGTGCGACGACCGGGGCGGCGACGGTGACGCTCGCCGAGGCGGCAGCACCCGGGCCGCTCTCGTTCGAGTCGACCGGGCTGCTCGTGTTCACCTTCGTACCACCGGTGGTGCCGGTGACGTTGACCGAGAAGGTGCAACTCCCACCAGCCGGCAACGTCGCCCCGGCCAGGCTGATGTTGGTGCCACCGGCGGTCGCGGTGATCGTGCCACCACCACACGAACCGGTCAGACCGGCGGGACTGGCGACCACCAGACCCGCCGGAAGCGCGTCGGTGAAGTTGACCCCGGTCAACCCCGTACCCGTGTTCGGGTTGGTCAGCGTGAAGCTCAACGACGTCGACCCACCGGCCGGGATGATGGCGTCCCCGAATGCCTTGGAGATGGTCGGCGGTGCGATGGACGGAGCACAGAACGGCCGGGTGATCGTGTTGTGGATCAGCGTGACGGCGCCGTTGCGGGCCAACACCCGCCCCGCCACGGTCGCCCCCTCGCCCAGCGTCGCCGACTGCAACGCCAGGATCGTGCCGACAAACACCGTCCTGGTGTTCAACGTCGCCGAGCTGGTCACCTGCCAGAACACATTGCACGCCTGCGCACCACGGGTCAGGACAACCCGACTGTCCGTCGCGGTGATCAGATCGGATCCCGCCTGGAATATGAACACCGAGTTGGGATCGTTCTGCCCGTCCAGGGTCAGCGTCCCGGTCAGGGACATCGTCGCCGGCGACCGGTACACCCCCGCGACCAACGTCTGACCACCAAGATCCGCGCTCACCGTCGCGGTCGCCGGCTGGGCCGCCGCGAAGTTGTACGCCGTCGTCAGCGCGGCCTGGGCCTGCATCGCCTCGGTATCGCCAACGTGAATCTCACCGTTCACCACGGGAGCACCGGTCAACGAGGTTCCCGGCCAGACACCCAGGTCCCCGTTGATGGTCGAAGGACCGACCGGAGGCGGAACGTCCGTGACCGCCTGGCCCGCCAGCACCCCGTACGTCTCGGCGACCCCCAACGGCACCGGAGGCTGAGCCCACGCCGCCGGCATCCCGACGAGCCCAACGAGGATCGTCGTAGCGCCGATCACCCCTGCCATCGACGCAGTAGACCAACGGCGTGCACGACGCGTGCGAGCCACACGGTTCACCGTCACGGACTTCCCCCACCAGTCAAGATCCCGCACCGGGCCGGATCGTCTCCTAATAGGGCGTAACGATGCCAATTGCAATAAGTCACTCTCAATGGGACAATGTCCGCTGTTCGCCGTCGGCTGCGCCGGCAGTGCACCCAGGTGGGGGTCCGACCGTACGAGCGGAGGCGGACGGACCCGGCGGGTCTCTGTCCACACCGGGTCCGACGAGGGGTGCCGTCGAGAGCGGTCAGACCGGTTGGCGGGACACGACTGCGCGGACCGCCTCGATCAGGGCGGCCGTGCGGGGGTCCGGGTCCAACGTGACGCGGAGTCCGTTCATCACGTACCCGAAGGCGATGCCGCTGGCCGTGTCGGCGTAGCCGAGCGAGCCGCCGTAGCCGGGGAAGCCGAAGGCGGTGGGCGAACACCACGGCTGGTCCGGCAGCGGCAGGCCGAACCCGAGCGCGGGCCGGGTCGGCATCATCAGCACCCGGTCGATTCCGCTGGCCTGCTCGCGGGTGGCGGCGGCGAGGGTGGCCGCGTCGAGGATCCGGACGCCGTCGACCTCCCCGATCAGCCCGGCGTAGAAGCGGGCCAGTGACGAGGCGGTGCAGATGCCGTTGCCCGCCGGGATCTCCGCCGCCCAGGTACGTGGATCGGTGAGGTCGAGCGGCGGGTCGGTCACGTTCACCGACCGGACCATCAGCGACGTCGGATCGGTGTACGTGGCGAGCGCTTCCCGCACCACCTCCGGCAGCGCCTCGACAGCGGGTGGGGCGGTCGGCTGCTCCACGGTCCGGGCCACCCGGTGTGCCTCGCTGGCGGGTAGGCCGATCCAGAAGTCCAGGCCGAGCGGCTTGGCTATCTCGTCGGCGAAGTACGTGCCGAGGCTGCGGCCGGAGACCCGACGGACCACCTCACCGACCAGCCAACCATAGGTGATTCCGTGGTAGCCGTGCGCGGTACCCGGTTGCCAGACGGGTGCCTGGGCGGCCAGCGCGGCGACGACCGGCTCCCAGGTCAACGCCTGCTCCAGCGGCACCGGACGGTCGAGTACCGGCAGCCCTGCCTGGTGGGACAGGAGCCAGCGGACCGGGATGTCGCCCTTGCCGGCCGCCGCGAACTCCGGCCAGTACTCGGCGACGGGTGCGTCCAGGTCGAGTTGCCCGCGCTGGACCAGCAGGTGCGCGCAGGCGGCGGGGACGCTCTTGGTGGTCGAGTAGACCACCTGAAGGGTGTCTTCCCGCCAGGCGCGACCGGTGGCGGGGTCGGCGACCCCGCCCCAGAGCCGCACCACCTCCCGGCCGTGCCGGTAGACGCTGAGGGCCGCACCGATCTCGGACCGCGTTTCGAAGTTCGCCAGGAACGCCTCCCGAACCGGCTCGTAACCCGCCGCGACGGTGCCACTGACCACGGACATGCGCTTCTCCTCCCGCAGAGTCGGGCCCGGACGACAACCAGCCCGAACAGGTACGTCAGGCTACCCTGACATCGTAAGTCAGGGAACCCTGACAACAATATGCTTGCGGGATGGCGGAGGAGTTGGTTGCGGGGCACGCGGACCTCATCGCGTTCCGGTTGCCGGACGGGACGTTGAGTACCGCCGCCGCAGCACCGGCCGGCACCGTCGGCTACCGGGCCCGGTGCAGTTGCGGTTGGGTCGGCACCGGTGACTACCCGGCCGCCGAGGAGGGGCGCTGGATGGCCACCCACGAGTGGAGTGGACACGTCAAGCCGATCCTGGCCGCCACTCCGCCCGGCTGGCTGTTGAACCGCGCCGACAGTCTTCGGGACAACGTCGCGGAGCTGGCCACCACCTGGCCGTTGCAGGCGCTCGGCATCCTCGCCGAGGTGGAACGCTGGCAGCGGCCGCTGACCGAACGGGCCGTGCTGGCGGCGCGGGAGGCCGGGCTCTCCTGGGCTGAGATCGGCAAGGCGCTCGGCATCAGCCGGCAGTCGGCGCACGAGCGGTTCCGCAACGTCGCACCGGCCAAGCCACCCGCCTGAGGCACCCGGCGACGCCCTGGGTCACGCCGACAGCTCGCGTCTTCCTGGTCTGGGGTGCGTCGCGGGTGCCGCTCGCCGGCGGGCCGTCGCGAACCACCGCCGTCGAGCGCACCGTCGTCGAGGGCAGCGCCGTCGAGCGCAGCGCCATCCGCAGGTGGCGGTCACCTCGGCGCTCCGGGCTGCCCTCCGAACAATTCGGACGGAGGGTCAGCGGTGCGACTTCGCCAGGTTGACGAACGCCCGCCAGACGGCCGGACCGAAGGCCAGCGTCCCGCCGTCCCGGTCCTTGGTGTCCCGGACCAGCACCACGCCGGGCAGGTTGTCCGCCACCTCGACGCAGGACCCACTGTCGCTGCGCGTCGACTTGTGCCAGTTCGGGGTGGTGATCAGGTCCATTTCTCCGCCGTCCTCATGATCAGTTCCAGGCTCTGGTTACCGGGCAGAGCGTAGTCCCGGATCGCCTCCCAGGCGCCTTCCAATTCGGTCGTCGCCTCCGGGCTCTCCACCAGTCGACCCTCCAGATATCCCTCCAGGAAGCCGACGGACCGGCCCTCCACGGACGCGAGCACCAGCGGACCGTTCAGCCCGACGTAGGCGCCAGCGTCGAACGGCACCACCTGGACCCGCACGTGCGGCTGCTCACACGCCGCGACCAGGGCCTTCAGTTGGTCGCGCATCACCTCGGCGTCGCCGACCCGGCGGTGCAGCACGCCCTCGTCCAGCACGGCGACCAACCGGCAGGGATCGGGCCGGCGACGCAGGATCTCCTGCCGGCCGAGCCGGGTCGCCAGCATGGCGTCCACGGTGTCCGGCTGGAACCGGTAACCCTGGAGAACGGCCCGGGCGTACGCCTCGGTCTGCAGGATGCCCGGCACCAGCAGCGGATGGTAGACCCGGAGCAGGCTCGCCCGGCCCTCGTGCTCGACAAACGGCCGGTACCAGACCGGGACGAGTTCCTCCGTCACGAACATCCGGTAGAACTCCATCAACGCGGTCCCGAACGCCCGATCAACAGATGCCAGATAGTCCGGCAACGCCGCCCGCTCGCCGCGCTCGACCGCGCCGACATGCTTGGCCGAGAAGTGGATCCGCTCGCCCCACGCCTCCTGGGTCAGCCCGAGAACTTCCCGCGTCCAGCGAAGCTCCTTTACCAGATATTGACTCGCAGACATAGGATTTCACGTCCCCCAAATCACTTCGGCCCTGATGGTCATTTCGGTCGGCGCGCCTGCGGCTTTCCCGTACGCACCAATCATCTTCCGCCGATGGCGGGAGCCGGTCCAGAGTGGATATCGACGGAATCGAAAAGCCCAACGCGTCGGGGTGATCGCGTTCCCCTCCGCGCTCCCCGTGGGCCGCATTCCGTCGGCGGGGGCCGCCCACCGGCAAGGCCCGTACCGGCATCAGCCCGATGACGCCGGTATCGAGCGTGGCGGTCCCCGCCTCCCACACATTCGGAAACCCGGAAAGGCGGCGGCATTGTGAAAAGACACCGGAGAGACTGGCGACGACTCTGGCGCTACTGCTGGTGCGGATTCCGCTGGACCTGTCCGGACGCGACACCCGTCGTACCGATGCCGTTCAACCCCGATCCGACCCCGACAAGATCGCGCAACCAGCGAACGGTGTGGAACAGGCCGGCCGGGATCTCTGGGCGCAACCAGCGACCGGCCTGGGATGGCCCGACCGGGTTCGGCCATCGGGTCGGCCGGGCCGGCCGACTCACCCCGGCCCAGCAGTCCCGCACCACCGCCACCGCCACCAGCGCCCGCGCCGCCGCCGGCAGCCCCCGCGCCGCCGCCGCCAACACACACTGAGATGGGCGTGGTGGTGATGCGAGCACTGAGGCGACTCGACGACCCCGACCGCGAGCACGTCCCCCAACGGCCCAGTTGGACGTGCCGCGACTGCCACGACGACTGGCCCTGCCGGACTGCCAGGACGCAACTGCCGGCACAGTTCCGACTCGACCCGCTGGCCCTCTTCGTCTACCTCGGCATCTGCCTCTACGAGGCGACCGAGGACCTCTACAAACTGCACCCGAATCCTGGACCCGACCCGGCCGCCCTGCACGCCCGGTTTCTCGGCTGGGTACCGGAACGCCGCCTCGTCGTCGGTGCCCTCGCCCGTCGCTTCGCCGCCGGCTACCCGACCCGTCCCCCACCTGGGACAGAGGCGGCCGGCCCGACCGGAAGCACAGAGCCATGACATTGCGAGGACGAGGCCATCACAGGCACCGGCGCCCGCCCCCGCACGGCGGGCTCACCGCACCCGATCACTGGGCCTCGATCACACCCGTCGCCAGCAGCACAATCAGTAGCAGGCCCAGCGCCACCCGGTAAACGATGAAGATGCTGTACGAGTGCCGGGCGATGAACCGCAGCAGCCAGGACACCGAAAAGTACGCCACCACGAAGCTGACCGCCGTCGCCACCAGCGTGTTCGTCCAGCCCACGCCGTCGGCGATATTGCCCGCCTCCTCCACACCCTGTAGCAGCGACGCGCCCAGCAGCGCCGGGATGGACAGGAAGAACGACAACTTTGTCACCGTCACCCGGTCCAGGTCACGCAGCAGGCCCGCCGACATCGTCGCCCCCGAGCGCGACACCCCCGGAATCAGCGCCAGGCACTGCACCGTCCCGATGATCAGCGAGTCCTTCCAGGTCACGTCATTCTCGTGCCGCGCCTGCGTAGCCGCGTGATCGGCGAACGCCATCGCCCCACTCCACACGATCAGCGCCCCGGCCACGACCCACAGGCTCCGCAACGTCGTCTCGATCGTGTCCTTGAACAGCAGCGCCACGATCACGATCGGCAGCGACCCCAGGATCACCGCCCAACCGAACCGGTAGCCCGGATCAGTCCTCGCCGCCGCCGAGAACAGCCCTCGGAACCAGGCCGGCACGATCCGCGCGATGTCCTTACGCAGGAACAGGATCGTAGCCAGCACCGCACCCGACTGAATGATCACCGTGAATGCGGTGATGTCAGGATCGTCCAGTTCGTACCCGAGCAGCTTCTCCAGGATGGTGAGGTGGCCTGTGCTCGACACAGGCAGGAACTCGGTGAAACCCTCCACCGCGCCGAGCAGCACCGCTTCGAAGATGTTCAAGCCTGACCGCCTTTGATCCCGTTCTGGGCGGGCCTGAGCATAGTGGCAGTGATCATGCTCCGCCGCACCGGATTGCCGAGCCGTACCGACACCGCCGAGAGCTGGGCACGATGGGCACGACGACCCGGGCGCAATGCACCGCACACAGCAGCAACGCGGCGTCCAGCGAGGGCCCGCCCACGGATCCGGCGGCTCAGGGCAGGAGTACGGCCGCCAGCGGCTGGACGGTCTCCTCGATCTCGTCCGCCACCCGGCTGAAGCACTGCTCCCCCCGACCCCACGGGTCGTCGAGATCGTCCGCCGGCAGCGGCGACGCGTGGCTACGGGCGGCGTGCACCGCCTCGACCAGGGCCACCCCTCGGGCGTACACCTCGTCCGGGGTGTCCCCGGCCGGCGGCAGCGCGCCCGCGTCCACGCCGGCCAGCAGCCGACCGAACTCCCCCAGCACAAACGTCCGGCCGGCCGCGTCCGGGCGCAGCGCCACCACGTACTCCTGCTGGTCGGCGGTGGCGGTGAGCACCAGATCGGCGGCGTCGATGTGCTCGGAGCGGAGCTTGCGGGCACCGAAGTCCTCGGTGTCGCCGCCCCGGGCCCGCACCTGCCGGGCAGCCGGCGGGTTCATCTCCTCGCCCGCGTGCCAGCCACCCGTGCCGGCACTGTGGCTGTGCACGAGCTGGTCCGCCAGCGTGGCGTCGACCGGGGCAGCCCCGGCACCGACCCGCCGGGCCAGGCGTTCCCGTACGGCGAGCGCGAGCAGCCGCTCCGCCATCGGCGAACGGCAGATGTTGCCCATGCAGACGTGCAGGACGGTGAACGGCGGCATCACCGCGCGTCCTCGATACCTTCGATGTCCGGTACCACGTCACGGAGCTTCTCCAGCGGGATCGCACCCTGCCGGAGCACCCGGGGCACCTCGCCGGTCAGGTCGACGATGGTGCTCGGCACCGGATCCGGGCACGGCCCGGCCTCCAGGTAAGCGCGCACCGAGTAGCCGAGCTGCTCCCGCGCCTCCTCGGCGGTCACCGCTGGCGGCTGCCCGGTCTTGTTCGCCGACGAGACCGCCATCGGACCCGTCTCGCGCAGCACCTCCAGGGCGACCGGGTGCAGCGGCATCCGCACCGCGACCGTGCCGTTGGTCTCGCCGATGTCCCACTGGAGGCTCGGCGAGTGCTCGACCACGATGGTCAGCGCCCCCGGCCAGAACGCGTCGGCCAGTTCCCGGGCGGCGGCGGGCAGCATGAAGACCAGCCCGTCCAGGGTGCGCCGGGAACCGACCAGCACCGGCGGCGGGTGGTGCCGGTCCCGTCCCTTGGCGTTCAGCAGTGCCTTGACCGCGTACGGAGTGAACGCGTCCGCACCGATCCCGTAGACCGTGTCGGTCGGCAACACGACCAGCTCGCCGTTCTTGACCGCCTCGATCGCCGCGGCGATGCCTCGGTCCCGGTCTGCCACCGACCGGCAGTCGTAGAGCATCACGAGGAGCCAGTCTGCCACGCCGTGCCGCCCACCGTGCCACGGGTGCGGTCCGATCCCAGCCCGGCTTCGTTCCGCCGGGCGGTGACGTACCGGGGGCGACCCACCAGGTCGGCATGATCGAGAACGTCGATGAACCGCCCATCCGTACGCAACAGGGCCGGAACCGCCTCGCCGTGGGTGTCGTCGTGTTCGATACCCAGCACGCCGCCGACCCTCAGCAGCCGGGCGGCGGTCGCCACCACCTGCCGGATCACCACCAGTCCGTCCGGGCCGCCGAAGACCGCCTCCGCCGGGTCGTGCCCGGCGACCTCCGGCCCCACCACGGTCCCGTCCGGCACATACGGCGGATTGCAGAGCAGCACGTCCACCCGGCCGGTCAGCTCGGGCAGCAGTGCCGGATCGGCGACATCCCCCTCGACCACCTCGATCGGCGGGTCACCGGCCCGGGCCCGGTCGTCGGCGTTGCGATTCAACCAGGCCAGGGCGGCGGCGGACCGCTCCACCGCGACCACCCGCGCCCCGGGGACCTCCCCGGCGATCGCGAGCGCGATCGCCCCGGACCCGCTGCACAGGTCGACCACCACGGGACCGGACGTCGGGGGGGGGGGGGGGGGCGCCCGCCCGGGGTGGGGCCCCCCCCCCCCCCCCCGGGGGGGGGGGGGCCCCCCCCGCCCCCCAAGCTCGCCCGCGCCCACCGGACCGCCCGGAACCCCAAGCTCGCCCGCGCCCACCGGACCGCCCGGAACCCCGGGCTCGTCCGCGCCCCCCGGCTCGGGCGGCGAGACCGCCCGGGCCTGCTCGACCCCCCAACCGGCGAGCAGCTCCGTCTCCGGACGGGGCACAAAAACCCCCGGCCCGACCGCCAACTCCAGATAACGGAACGCCGCGGTGCCGAGCAGGTACTGCAACGGCTCCCGACGCAGCCGCCGGGCCACCAGCTCACGCAACCGGTCCAACTGCTCCGGCGACAGCGGATCGGCGAGCACCAGCGCGGCCCGCGACACGCCGACGACGTACCCGACCAGCAGCTCGGCCTCGACGCGGGCCGGCTCGACCCCGGCCTCGGCCAGCGCGGACGCCGCCTCGGCGACCGCGACGGACGGCCGGGTCCCATCCGTCCGTTCCTGATGATGCCGGGAAATGTGGGTCACGACATAATCATGAAACGTCGGCCGGGGATCATCTCGTCCCGGGTGTGTTTCCGCGACAGGAACAACCGCGTTCCCGCTTTCGGGCGACCGTGGTGCCGCCCCGTCCCGACGCCAGTCTCGGACCGGTCGGGCACCCTGGACAGCGGGGTCCAGCCGGGCCGACGGGTCTGCTGGACCGATGGAGGTTCCGCGTGGGTTGGCTCGACCGGGTCGGCGACCAGGCCGAGGCGTTGCGGCAGGGCCGTGCCCTGGTGGAGAGCAGTCGCTCCGCCGAGGCGTGCGTGGCCTTCGATCACGTCCTCAACAGCACGACCGACCCGTACGCCCGGGCCGACGCGCTGGTCCAGCGGCTGTCGGCGGTGCTCAACCTGGGCCGGACCGCCGAGTACACCAGCGCCGTCGAGCAGGCGTTCGACGCGGTACGGGACGTCACCGAGCCGTACCTGCACGGACATCTGCACGCCCTCGCCGCGCTCGCCGCGCACGACCAGGGCGCGCTGGACCGCTGCGTCAGCCACCTGGTGCAGGGTGCCCGGGCGCTCGGCGCGGTGGACGAACCGGACCGGGACACCGCCTGGGGATGGCACGACCTGGCGATGGCCTACTCCTACCTCAGCTTCCACGGCTACGCGCTCGGCGCGATCGAGCGGGCCCGCACACTCGGGCTGGCGGCCGGCATACCCGAGGAGACCTTCGCCGCCCCCGGCATCCGGCTGCGCAACGCGGTGGCGCTCGACCACCACGGCGACAGCGACGGATGCCTGCGCGTGCTCCGCGACATCGGCGCCGACCTGGAACGGTTCGTCGGCTCCGGCACCGCCGGGCGGCTCCGGCCGAGCAGCCGGGCCGCGTACGGCTACGCCCTGGTCCGGCGGGCCGCCCTCGGCGCACCGGTCGAACCGCCACCCCGGTCGGAACTCGATCCGGCGTGGCTGCTCGCCAACGGCGGGGACAGCGCGCGGACCCGGGACATGCGGCAGCTCGGCGAGGCATGCCTGGCCATCGCGGCCGGCCGGTCCGCGCAGGCGCTGTCCCGGCTCGACACGATCAACGTCTCCGCCGAGACGCTGGGCTCGGCCGAACACGCCCGGCTCTGCAGCCTGGCCCACGCCCGGGCCGGCGACCACGCCGCCGCACACCGGGCCGACCGGTACGCGTTCCGGCTGGCGACCCGGCGCAACGACCGGCTCCGGGACGTCTACGTGGACGGCATCGCCGCCCGGATCGAGCACGAGGAGATGCGCCGCGCCGCCGCCCGGTACGAGGGCGAGGCGTTGACCGACCCGCTGACCGGGCTGCCGAACCGACGCCGCCTCGAACGGTACGTGGCCGGCATGGTCGGCAGGGGCGAACGGGCCGTCATCGGCGTCTGTGACCTGGACGGCTTCAAGGCGGTGAACACCGCACACGGACACCACTCCGGCGACCTGGTGCTGCAACGGGTCGCCGGTGTGATCAACCGGGTGATGCGCCGCGGTGACTTCGTGGCCCGCTACGGCGGCGACGAGTTCGTGGTGGTGCTGCCCGGTGCCGGGATGGCCGAGGCCGGTGAGGTGGGTCGGCGGATCCGCACGGCGATCCGGGCCGAGGACTGGGAGTCGCTGGTCCCCGGCACACCGGTCGGGGTGAGTGTCGGTTTCGCCGAGGTGCAGACCGTCGGGGTCGGCACCCGCGACCCGTTCAGCGCCGCGTTCGAACTCGCCGACCGCGAGATGCTCACCGCCAAGGCCGAGGCCCGCGCCGCCGCGTACTGACGGCCGCGACCCGGTGCCGGTGGTAGGGCGATTGGGCGGCGGGAGCCGGTCAGCGGCGGGACAGCTCGGTCTCGCCGGCCAGCCGGGCCGCCCGGTCCGCCTCGGTCAACGCGTCGAGAACGCCGTCCAGCTCGCCGGCGAGCACCAGGTCGAGGTTGTACGCGGTGAAGCCGATCCGGTGGTCGGTGATCCGGTTCTGCGGGAAGTTGTACGTCCGGATCCGCTCCGAGCGGTCGACCGTCCGGACCTGGGAGCGTCGGGCGTCCGAGGCCGCCGCGTCGGCCTGCTCCTGGGCGTTGGCGAGCAACCGGGCCCGGAGGATCCGCATCGCCTGCTCCCGGTTCTGGAGCTGGCTCTTCTCGTTCTGGCAGGAGACCACGATCCCGGTCGGCAGGTGGGTGATCCGTACCGCCGAGTCGGTGGTGTTGACCGACTGGCCGCCCGGGCCGGACGAGCGGAACACGTCGATCCGCAACTCGTTCGGGTCGATGGTGACGTCGACATCCTCGGCCTCCGGCAACACCAGTACGCCGGCCGCGCTGGTGTGGATCCGCCCCTGCGACTCGGTGACCGGGACCCGCTGCACCCGGTGCACCCCGCCCTCCCACTTGAGCCGGGACCAGACGCCGTTGCCGCCCTCCGGTACGCCCTTCGTCTTGACCGCCAGCGAGACGTCCTTCACTCCGCCGAGGTCGGAGTCCTGGGCGTCGATCACCTCGGTGACCCAGCCCTGCCGCTCGGCGTAGCGCAGGTACATCCGGAGCAGGTCGCCGGCGAAGAGCGCCGACTCCTCGCCGCCCTCCCCCGCCTTGATCTCCACGATCACGTCCTTGGCGTCGTGCGGGTCACGCGGGATCAGCAGCTCGGCGAGCCGGGCCTCCAGCCCGGGCAGCGTCGCGGCGATCGACTCCGCCTCGGCGGCGAACGCGGCGTCCTCGGCGGCCAGTTCACGGGCGGCGGTCAGGTCGGCGCGGGCCTGCTCCAGTTCACCGGCGGCCTTGTGCAGCGGGGCGAGTTCGGCGTAGCGCCGCCCCACCCGCCGCGCGGTCGACTGGTCGGCGTGGATCGCCGGGTCGGAGAGCCGCCGTTCCAGCTCGCTGTACTCGTCGAGGAGACCGGCCAGCCGGTCACCACCAGCACTCATGCCCGCTTCTCCTCTACTCGACTGCTCCGCCCGGTCCGTGGCGCACGACACGGCGCCCGCCCCCGGTCACGACCGGAGGCGGGCGCCGTCGACGCAGCTACTTGGCCTTCTTGGCCTGAACCTTGGCGTACTTCTGCTGGAACTTCGCGACCCGGCCGGCGGTGTCCAGCACGCGCTGCTTGCCCGTGTAGAACGGGTGGCAGGCGCTGCAGGTCTCCACGTGGATGGCGCCGCCCTTGGCGGTGCTGCGGGTCGTGAACGTGTTACCGCACGAGCAGGTGACCTCGGTGGTGACGTACTCGGGGTGGATGTTGGGCTTCATGTCGCCTCGGTCCTTTCGTCGATGGTCGCCGGGTCGCCCCTCGACACCCGTACCCGCAGGCCAGAGCTGTGCCTGGCGGGGACGGACTCGGGCGTGAACCGGAACCGGTGGCCGACTGACCAGTGTGCCATGGCGCTGGGGCCGGCCCGAAATCGGGCTGCACACGTGATCCGTGACGGTTAACGTCACTCCTCCCTCACGAATTCCCCCTCAGTTGGAAGGCACACCCGTGACCCGCCCCGCCGCCCTCCCGGTCGCGCCCGGCCCGACCGGGTCCGACCCGAGGGCGTCCGCTCCGGCCGCGTCCGCACCGACCGCGTCCGTCCCGACCGGTGTGCGCCTGCGCGACATCGTCGACCCGATCGCGCTCGACACGGCGATCGCCGAGAAGTTCGTCCGGGTTCAGCGGCATCCCGAGCTGCCACTACTGATCTACAACTACACCGAGGCGTGCGTCTACGCCGCGAACTGGACACCGGAGACACTCGTCTGCCGGGGGCTGATCGTGGACGAGTCGACCGGAACGGTGGTGGCACGCCCGTACCGGAAGTTCTTCAACCACGACCAGCCGGGCGCACCGGAACTCCGACTCGACGCGGAAGCGTCGATAACCGACAAGGCGGACGGCAGCCTCGGTGTGGTGTACCCGACGGGTGACGGTTACGCCGTCGCCACCCGGGGCTCGTTCAGCTCCGCCCAGGCCCGGCACGCCACCGCCGTGCTGCGCGGCCGGTACCCGCACTTCACCCCGCCGCCCGGGCACACCGTACTGGTCGAGATCGTCTATCCGGCGAACCGGATCGTGCTCGACTACGGCGGCCTCGACGACCTGGTGCTGCTCGGCACGGTGGAGATCGCGACCGGCCGCAGCTTCGGCCCGGAGGCGGTCCCGGACTGGCCCGGCCCGGTGGTCGAACGCCTGCCGTACCGGAGCCTCGCCGAGGCGCTGGCCGCGCCGCCCCGGCCCGGCCGGGAGGGGCTGGTCGTGCACTGGCCGGACACCGACACCCGAGTGAAGATCAAATACCCGGAGTACCTCCAACTGCACCGGCTGGTCTTCGGGCTCAACGCCCGCGCCGTCTGGGACCGACTGGTCACCGACGGGGACCTCGCCGCGCTGGTCGAGCCGCTGCCCGACGAGTTCCACGTCTGGGTCCGCGACGTCGTGGCCGCGCTGACCGCGTCCGTCGAGGCCCGGGCCGCGCAGATCGAGCAGGCGTACGGTGAGATCGTGGCCGGGCTGCCCGACGGCTGGACCCGACGCGACTTCGCCGCGCGTGCCGCCCGACACCCCGACGCCGGCCACCTGTTCCTGCGCCTCGACGGCCGGGACTACCGCGCCCGGCTCTGGCAGCAGGTACGCCCGTCGGCGGACTGGACGCCACACGGCCACGAGCCCGACCAGGAGTGACCTCCGGCCAGCCGACGGCAGCCGAGAGCGACCCCGACCAGGAGTGAAGGAATGACCCGACTGATCGCCACCCGCGGGCTGCCCGCCTCCGGCAAGACCACCTTCGCCCGGAAATTGCAGCCGGCGGTGGTCCGGGTGAACCGGGACGACCTGCGCCGGATGCTGCACGGCGAACGGCTCTTCACCCAGTGGGCCGAGGGGCAGGTGACCATCGTGCAGCGGGTCCAGGTGGAGGCACTGCTCAAGGCCGGGATCGACGTCTGCGTCGACGACACCAACCTGCGTTCCCGCACCCTGCGGGACTGGGCACAGCTCGCCGCCCGGTTCGGGGCCACCTTCGAGGTGCACGACTTCACCGACGTACCGGTCGACGAGTGCGTACGCCGCGACACCGAGCGCCCCGAGCAGGACCGGGTCGGCGAGGAGGCGATCCGCCGGCTGCACGAGCGCTACCTGGCCGGCCGTACCCTGCCGCTGCCGGTCCCGACCGCCGAGCAGGGTACGCCGGGCACCGTCTACACCCCGCCGACCGGGGACGCGCCGGAGATCGTGCTGGTCGACATCGACGGCACCGTCGCGCTGCTCGGCGACCGCAGCCCGTACGACATGAGCCGGGTCGGCGTGGACCTGCCGAACACGGCCGTCATCGCGGCGGTCAAGGCGATGCACGCCGCCGGGTACGGCATCGTCTTCTGCTCCGGTCGGGACGCCTCCGCCCGGGCCGACACCGAACGCTGGCTCGCCGCGCACGTCGGGGTGCCGTACCTCGCCCTGCACATGCGCGCGGTCGGCGACGCCCGCAGGGACTCGCTCGTCAAGCGGGAGATCTTCGACCGGGAGATCCGGGACCGCTACCGGGTGGTCGGGGTCTTCGACGACCGGATGCAGGTGGTCCGGATGTGGCGCGCCCTCGGCCTGACCGTGTTCCAGGTCGCCGAAGGCGACTTCTGAAAGGAAGGGCCCTCTTTATCGTTTTTTGTATAGGAAGGGGCCCTTCCTAACAGCGCAGCGGGGCAGCAGCGCCGCGGTCAGGGGTCAGCAGCGCAGCGGTCAGCGGGTCAGGCGGACGGTGGTCTCGGCCCGGACGCCGTTGACGGTGACCGCGAGCCGGACGGTGCCGGTCGAGCGCAGCCCGGTCAGCCGGCCGGTGGCCGGGTCGAACCAGGCGACGTGCCAGGGTCGAAGCCCGGACCGTACGCCGACGTGCAGGTTCGCCGAGCCGGTCCAGTCGGCGCTGACCGGGGCGGCCACCGGGACCTGCCGGCCGGCGGGCTGGGTGAGCGTCGCGGTCACCGGCACGGTCGCCCCGGCCGGCAGGCTCGACGGTGCGGCGATCGCCAGCGTGTCGACGTGGGCCCGGGTCTGGGCCGTCACCCAGCGCGGTCCGGCCGCGACCGGGTCACGCCGGGCCTTCGCCGCCTCGG
Organism: Plantactinospora sonchi; assembly: GCF_036422035.1. NCBI lineage: Bacteria > Bacillati > Actinomycetota > Actinomycetes > Micromonosporales > Micromonosporaceae > Plantactinospora > Plantactinospora sonchi. The sequence continues at coordinate 192,688 of NZ_JAZGQK010000003.1, read as the reverse complement.
CCGGGCTCACCGGGTCGACGCCGAACATCGTCCAGCCGGTGAAGCCGCCGAGGTGCGGCGCGGTGGACGGGTTCTTGCCGGTGTTGCCGTTGATCACGTACGGCACCCCGTCGACCCGGTCGGCGGCGAAGGTACCGACGTGCGACCCGACAAAAAGCGTGCCCTTGCCGGTTCGGTCCTGGAACTCGGCCAGCCACGATTCGAGCAGCGCGGCCTCCTTCCGGTCGCCGAGCTGGCTCGCCTTCGCCGGGGTCGGGTCCCGCAACGGATGGTGTTCCAGCACCACCACCGAACCGATCCGGGGATCGGCGGCGGCACCGTCCAGCGCCGCCCGCAGGCCCGCGACTTGGCTGAAGCCGCTGGTCCGCAGGCTGCCGGCGGAGGTGTCCAGGGTGACGAACCGGGTCCGGGTGCCGCCGCCGGCCGGGCTGTGGTCGAAGACCCGGGTGGTCTCGCCGAAGACCGCCTGGAAGTTGGTGATCGGCGCACCCATGACCTCGTGGTTGCCCGGCACGTAGTGGTACGGCACCTCGCCGGCCAGTTCCTCGTCGAGGATCCGTTTCGCCAGCGCGAAGTCGGCCGGGTACGCGGTGTCCACGAAGTCCCCGTTGATCACCAGGAAGTCCGGCCGGGCCGCCCTGACCTCGCGCAGCGTACGACGGGCCTGGGCGACCAGGTCACTGTCCGGGTCAGCGGCGACGAACTGGGCGTCGGAGAGGACCGCGAACCGCCAGGGTGCCCGGTCGGCCGTACCGTCGGTGACCACCACCCGGTCGATCCGGGGCGGCTCGACCGGCGGGCTGATCTCCGACGGCACCCGGGCCACGATGTCGTCGATCACCGTCTCGCCGGTGTACGCGGTCGCCGCGTCGGTCTCGGCGACGTAGAACCGGCGGATCCGCACCGGGTACACCACCCCGGCCGGCACGGGCAGTTCGACGTACCGCCAGCCGGTCCAGTCCAGGTAGGGGCCGCGGAGCACGTGCTGCTGGTCGAGCGCGTCGTGCAGGTGCAGACTCGGCCACTCGCCGTTGCCGGAACTGTGGATCCACATCCCGAACGCCTGCGGCTGGCCGGGCACCTCGATCCAGGCCGGCGGGTCGGCGTACGCGGCCCGGGTGCCGGTCGACTGGCCGAAGTCGTACGCCAGCTTCAGGCCGGTGCCGGTGTGGCCCGGCGCCGGGGTGGCCGAGCCGGTGGCCCGGGCCGCGCTGAACCGCCAGGCCGCCGCGTCGTCGAACATCGCCACCGGTACGTCGGTGAGCCCGACCGTCACCGGCAGCACCGTGCTGGTGTCGCCGACCCGGACGGTGACCAGCCCGGCGCCGCTGCCGACCTTCGCCCGCACCGACAGGTGTCCGCCCGGCGTCGGCGTGATCCCGAACAGCCCGGAGTCGTACTCCAGCCGGACGTCGGCGGGCTCGACCGGTGCGCTGTTGCCCTCGGCGTCGTAACCGACCACCCCGAACGTGCCGGTGGCGTCGACGCCGGCCAGGCCGAGCTTCTCGGCGGTGGTGTCGATCCGGGCCAGCGGACCGAGCACGGTCAGGTCGAGGTCGCCGGTCGCCCCGCCCCGGGCGGCGGTGACGGTCACCTCGCCCGGCTTCCGGGCCCGGAACACCCCGTCGCGGTCGACCGTGCCGTGCCCGACCGAGCTGCTCCGCCAGGTCGGGGTGCCGGCCGCCGGCCCGTACGTCTCGTCGTAGCCGGCCGCGGCGAGCCGCCGGGTCAGTCCCGGGAAGACCCGTTCCGGACGGCCGCCGGGGACCGGGCCGATCCCGGGGGCGCTCGTCGGGTCCAGCACGGTCTTCACCCAGTACGCCCGCAGCCTGCCACTGCCCTCGGGAGCGAACAGGGCCAGCCCGTTCGGGACCGGTCGTTCGGAGCCGTCGGAGGGGCTGTTCTCGACCCGTACCGTGGACTGGCCGGGCTCCCGGGCGAGCAGGGTGGACGAACCGCCGCCGTCCAGGTTGAGCGCGTCGTGGGCGCCCAGTTCGGCCATCATCCGGCCGAGTTCGGTGAGCGTCACGCCCCGGCTGTCGACCTGTCGTCCGTCCACTGTGACCAGGAACATCTTCCGGCCGTCGGCGGAGAAGCCGACGGCGGTACGCGGTTCCGGGTTGACGTCGCCGATCTGCTGCGGCACGCCGTCGCGGACCAGTACCCGGTTGCCGCCGATCGCGGCCCGCGGCGTGCTGCCGTCCGAGGACCTCGGGGCGTACCGGAGGTCGACCGGGTCGCCGGGTCGCAGCGCGGCGAGCGCGTCGGCGCCGGCGTCCCGCCCGAGCAGGACGGTGCTGCCGGCCGGGATCGGGCCGCTGCCGGCCGCTCCCGCCACCGTGCCGACCCGACCGCCGGTCAGGGTGACCTCGGTCACCCTGGTCGCCCCCTCCACCGCCCGGCCACGTGGGTACGACCCCCAGAGCGCGGTGAAGACCCCGATGCCGTTCGCCGCGACCATGTTGTTGAACTGGGTCAGGGTGACCGGTCCGGTCGGCAGCGTGGCGGTGCCGTCGAAGTGGACCTGGATCACCCGGCCGATGCCCTCGGCGGTGATCCCGACCGCCTCGTGGTGTCCGGCGACCGGTGACTGGACGAGGGCACCGCCCTGGATGCCGATGCCCTGCGCGGCGCCGGAGTTGTTGATGTCGAAGAAGTCACCGTTGACCGCGGCGACCGCGCCGGCCCGGTCGACCGGCCCGCGCAGTGGTTCGGCCCGGGCCACCGCACCGGAGTTGACGTAGTCGACGGTGACCCCGCCGGCCAGGTCGGCGGTGAGCGCGTCGGCCCGGATCCACCCGTCGGCGTCGAAGCGGTCGTACGAGGTGAGTTGGAGCCCGGGCGCGACCGGACGGGTCCGGGTGTCGGTGGTGATCCCGTCGTCGGCGGCCGTCGCGGTGATCGGTGACGACGACCCGGTGCGGCCGGACGAGGCGGCCGGGCTGTCCTCGCTGGCGGTGCTGGTGGCGGTGCCCCGGCCGGGGACGCCGGACGCGGTGGCCGGCGGTCCGGTGACGACCAGGGACGGCAGCAGCAGGAGCAGGCCGGCGAGTGCGGCGGATCGACGGCGGTTCACCATGCCCGGTAGTCAACCCGACGTCGCACAGAACTTTCAATATCTGGCGACGAAACTGAAGGAAAACTTCATCGCTGTCCGTCGGTGTCCGGGCCCCGCCCGAGTACGTGCTCCCGACCCCAGGCGCCGAGCGGCTCCAGCGCGTCGTTCAGCGAGACGCCGAGCGGGGTCAGCGAGTACTCGACCCGGGGCGGCACCTCGTCGTACACCTCGCGGTGCACGATGCCGTCGGTCTCCATCTCCCGCAGGTGCGAGGCGAGCACCTTCTCGGTAACCCCCGGCACCAGGCGGCGCAACTCGCCGAACCGGCACACCTGTTCGTTGAGCGCCCAGAGGATCAGCACCTTCCACTTACCGCCGACCACGTCCATCGCCGCGTCGATCCCGCAGACGTACGCCCCCGGCCTCCGCAGCGTCGGCAGGGCCACCCTCTTCTGGCTGCTCACATACCCCAGCGTAACCACGCACCTCAGAGTGCGTACTTGAGCGTTCTCACGGCACCGGGAAGTCTTCCTGGTGTGGAACAGCACGCTTCTGACACCTCCGCCCACCAGCCGCTGACCCTGCTCGGGCTCGGCGCCATGGGAACCGCACTCGCCCGCGCCTGGCTCGCCGCCCGGCATCCACTGACCGTCTGGAACCGCAGCCAGCACCGGGCCGCGCCGCTCGCCGCCGAGGGCGCGACAGTCGCCGGTACCGCCGCGGAGGCGGTGGCCGCGAGCCGTCTCGTGGTCGTCTGCCTGCTCGACGACGAGTCGGTCCGACAGACCCTCGCCGACACCGACCTGACCGGTAGGGACGTGGTGAACCTCAGCACCGGCACGCCCGGCCAGGCCCGCGCTCTGGCCCGCTGGGTCGAGGACCGGGGCGCCCGGTTCCTGGACGGCGGGATCATGGCGGTACCTCCGATGATCGGCGTACCGGACTCCGGCGGGTACATCCTCTACAGCGGATCGACCGACGCCTTCGAGGCGTACCGACACACGTTGGCGGTCCCGGCCGGCACCCGGTACGTCGGCGCGGATCCCGGCTTCGCCGCCCTGCACGACGTCGCGCTGCTGAGCGCGATGACCGGGATGTTCTCCGGAATCGCGCACGCCTTCGCGCTGATCCGGCGAGAGGAGATCGCCCCGAAGGAGTTCGCCCCGCTGCTCGCCGAATGGCTCGCCGCGATGGCCGGTTCCGCACACCTGACCGCAGCCCAGTTGGAGAGCGGCGACCACACCACGGGGGTGGCGTCCAATCTCGCCATGATGGTCACGGCCAACGCCACCCTGCTGCGTACCGCCGAGGAGCAGGGGGTCAGTACCGAACTGCTGACCCCGTACACCGGGTTGATGGCCGACGTGCGCCCCGCCGGCCAGGGAGCGGAGAGCCACCCGGGGGGGGTCGACCTGCTGCTCCGCTGAGCGGGACCGGGACAGCCGTGGGGCCCGGCCGGTTTCCCGGCCGGGCCCCACGTGGAGAACCCTCGAAGTACGTCCGGACTACTCGCCCGGCGTGGACTTCGCGATCTGCATCAGGAACTCGATGTTGGTCCGGGTCTTCTTCAGCCGGTCCAGCAGCAGGTCCAGCGCCGCCTGCGAGTCGAGCGAGTGGAGCACCTTGCGCAGCTTGTGGATGATCGCCAGTTCCTCCGCCGCGAGCAGGATCTCCTCCTTACGCGTACCCGAGGTGTGGATGTCGATCGCCGGGAAGACCCGCTTGTCGGCGATCTTCCGGTCCAACTTCAGCTCCGCGTTACCGGTGCCCTTGAACTCCTCGAAGATGACCGTGTCCATCACCGAACCGGTCTCCACCAGCGCGGTGGCGAGAATGGTCAGCGAGCCGCCGTTCTCGATGTTCCGGGCCGCGCCGAGGAAGCGCTTCGGCGGGTAGAGCGCGGTCGAGTCGATACCACCGGACATGATCCGGCCGCTGGCCGGCGCGGCCAGGTTGTACGACCGACCGAGCCGGGTCACCGAGTCGAGCAGTACGACCACGTCGTGGCCCAGCTCGACCAGGCGCTTGGCCCGCTCGATGGCCAGCTCCGCGACCGTGGTGTGGTCCTGCGGCGGACGGTCGAAGGTGGCCGCGACAACCTCGCCCTTGACCGAGCGCTGCATGTCGGTGACCTCTTCGGGCCGCTCGTCGACGAGTACCACCATCAGGTGGCACTCCGGGTTGTTCTGGGTGATCGCGTTGGCGATCGCCTGCAACACCATGGTCTTACCCGCCTTCGGCGGCGACATGATGAGCGCCCGCTGGCCCTTGCCGATCGGCGTGACCAGGTCGATGACCCGGGTGGTGAGGATGTGCGGCTCGGTCTCCAACCGGAGCCGCTCCTGCGGGTAGAGCGGAGTCAGCTTGTAGAACTCGGGACGACGCTTCGCCTCGTCCGGGTCCATCCCGTTGATGGTGTCGAGCCGGACCAGCGGGTTGTACTTGTCCCGCCGCTGCTCACCGTCGCGAGCCGCCCGGACCGCACCGGTGACCGCGTCACCGCGCCGCAGGCCGTACTTCTTGACCTGGGACATCGAGACGTAGACATCGTTCGGGCCGGAGAGGTAACCGGTGGTCCGGACGAAGGCGTAGTTGTCCAGCACGTCGATGATGCCGGCCACCGGCACGAGGACATCGTCCTCGTTGACCTGCGGTTCCCGGCCGCCACCGCCGCTGCTGCCGCTACCGCCGTCGTTGCCCTCCGCACGGTCCCCACGGCCGCGCCGCCGGTCCCGGAAGCGGCTACGACGGCTGCGGCGCCCACCGGCGTCGCCCTCGTCGTCGTCGTTGTCCCGGTCCGCCGAGCGCGGAGCCCGGTCGCGGTCGTTGCGCGACTCGCCGCGCTCGCCCCGGTCGTTGCGGTCGCCCCGGTCGTTGCGCTCCCGGCCGCCGCGCGACTCGCGCTCGCCCCGGTCGTTGCGCTCGGCGCGCTCACCGCCGTCGGTACGCTCACCGCCGTCGGTACGGTCCGCCCGCTCGGTACGGTCCGCCCGCTCGGTACGGTCCGCCCGCTCGGTACGGTCCGCCCGCTCGGAACGCTCGGTGCGCTCCGTCGGGGTCGCCTCGGTCTCCACCTCGGTGGCAGCCGTCGCGGCCGTACGCGACCGCCGGGACGTCCGCGTACGTCCCTCGGTGGCGGCCACCGGCGTCTGCTCGGCGGCTACCGCCGGCGCCTGCTCGGCCGAACGCCGCTCAGCGCTGTCGCGCACCTCGGCGCGTACCTCTTCCCGAGCCGGCGCGGCCGCGGCCGCCACCTCGGCCCGGGGACGTGGCGCTCCGCCGGTGCTGGCAGCGGCTCCGCCGGACTGCCGCTCCGAAATGGCGCTGATCAGCTCGCCCTTGCGCATCCGGGCCGTACCGGAGATGCCGAGCGACGCGGCCAGGCTCTGCAACTCTGGCAGCAGCATTGCCGACAGCCCGGTTCCGGTCCGCCGACGGCGGGTGGAACCTGCGGTGGCTTCGCCAGCGACGTTGGAAACATCCGACGTCACGTCGGTGGTGTCGCTCAATGGAGTCCTTCCCTCGATAAGGCCGGGGCTGCCCTTGGCCCGAGAAACACGGTGGCCGGGCGGCCTCGGTGCACCCGCCTCGCCTGACGCGTCGCGGGAGTCTGTAACACAGCAGCCGGTTGATTTCCGACCCACCAACATCGGTGAGCAGGTCTCGCCGTCTGCGGCGACCTGTGGAAACTGCGGTGCGGCGTAGACCTAGGCAGGGGTGAGACGGGCTGACCGCCGAGAGCTTCGGGGGTGCACCGACCCGCAGGAGTCGCATTGCTTCGCGGCTGTGCTAGGTCTAGAGCGTAATCAACTCTTCCGACCTGCGGCAACAGGGTCCCGCTCGGCGTGTCCCAGTCTACCCCTATCAACCCGGGCCCCGGCTACGTCTACGACCAACCTTTGCACAGCCCAGCCCATTCCCGGAAGGTGTTCGTCAGGAATGCTGGTCAGGGCCAGGACCGTCGGGCCCGCCCCGCTGACCACAGCAGCCACACCAGCCGCACGCAACCCAGCCAACACGTCGGCGGTCGCCGGCATTCCGGGCGCCCGGTAGCCCTGGTGCAGCCGGTCCTCGGTGGCCGCGAAGAGCAGCGCCGGTTCCGTGGTCAGCGCGTGCACCAGCAGGGCCGCCCGGCCGGCGTTGCGGGCCGCGTCGGCGTGCGGAACAACCGCCGGCAGGGCGGCCCGGGCGACCGAGGTCAGGCCACGCTCGTCCGGCACCAGCACCGTCGGCCGGACCTCCGGCGCGACCGGGAGCCGGCGCGCCCGGGCCCCGACCCCCGGCTCCGACCAGGCGATGGTGAAACCGCCGAGCAGGCAGGGCGCGACGTTGTCCGGATGCCCCTCCAGGTCGGCGGCGAGCCGGAGCACCGCCGCGTCGTCGAACCGCTCCTCCCCGTCGACGACCAGGGCCCGGGCCAACGTCACACCGGCGACGATCGCCGCCGAGGAGGAACCGAGGCCACGGGCCTGCGGGATCCGGTTGACACACTCCACCGCCAGACCCGACGGCTGGCCGCCGAGCGCCTCGAAGGCCGCCCGCATGGCCCGTACGACAAGGTGTCCGTCGTCGGTCGGCAACTCGCCCGCGCCCTGCCCGGCGATCTCGACGCGACAGCCGGCCGGGACGACCCGGGCGCTGACGTCGTCGTACAGCGCCAGGGCCAGGCCGAGGGTGTCGAAACCCGGGCCGAGGTTGGCGCTGGTCGCGGGCACACGGACCCGGACCGGCTCGGAGAGGAAGGACGGGCGCACCGGTTCATGCTAGGCGCCGTCCCGCTCCGGGCCGGTCCGTTGTCCGCGCGCTGGGACACCGGCTACTCCGGTTCCGTCGTGCCGTTCGGCCCGGCCGGGCGGTCCGAGGCGCTGGTCGCCGGCCCGGCCGGGCGGTCCGAGGCGCTGGTCGCCGGCCCGGTCGGGCGGTCGGAGACGCCAGCCGGGTGGCCCGAGGCGCCGGTCGTGCCGTCCGGCCCGGGTTCCGGGGCGCCCCCGTCGGCCGCCGTCTCGCCCCGGGCCGGCCGCAGGGTGCGGCCGGCCGTCCGGAGGGCCAGTCGCAGGGCGTACTCGATCTGGGCGTTGACGCTGCGGAGGTCGTCCGCGGCCCATCTCGCGATCGCGTCGTAGACCTGTGGATCAAGCCGCAGCAGGAGCTTCTTACGCTCGGCCATGGGAGAGAAGGGTCCTAGCTGTAGAGGGATCCGGCGTTCACCACCGGCTGGGCGGCCCGGTCACCGCAGAGTACGACCAGCAGGTTGGCCACCATCTGGGCCTTACGCTCCTCGTCCAACTCCACCACGTGCTCCTCGCGCAGCCGCTCCAGGGCGTTGGAGACCATGCCCACCGCCCCCTCCACGATCTTGAACCGGGCGGACACGATCGCGTTCGCCTGCTGACGGGCCAGCATCGCCTGGGCGATCTCCGGCGCGTACGCCAGGTGGGTGGTGCGGGACTCGAGCACCTCGACACCGGCCAGCTCGACCCGTTCACGCAGCTCGTGGGTCAACTCCTCGCTGACCACCGCACTGTCCCGCAGACTCGCCCGGGCGGAGTCGTGCGCGTCGTACGGGTAGCTGGTGGCGAGGTGCCGCACCGCGGCCTCGGACTGCACGGCGACGTACTCGATGTGGTCCTCCACGGCGAACGCGGCCTTGGCCGTGTCGACCACCTGCCACACGACGACGGCGGCGATCTCCACCGGGTTGCCGTCGGCGTCGGAGACCTTGAGCCGGTCGGTCTCGAAGTTGCGAACCCGGAGGGTGACCTTCTTGCGGTCGGTCAGCGGCCAGGTCCAGTGCAGGCCGGGCTGGCGGACGCTGCCGACATAGCGGCCGAAGAACTGCACGACCTGGGCCTCGTTCGGGTCGACCACGAGAAATCCGGTGAGCCCGACCAGGGTGACCAGGCCGTAGCCGATGACCGCGACGAGCATCCAGGGCGCCGGACCGGAATCGGCCAGGACCGGCAGGGTGGCCGCCAGACCGACAGCGGTCAGGACCAGCAGCGCTCCGATCGCGGCGAAGCCCGAGAGCCGGAAGGCGGGTCGCTCCATGACATCTCCTCGCTATTAAAGTGATATCACTAAGATAGCGAACGGCCGCACGTGGATTCAAGACCGGAGCCGGCCACGACCCGGCGCACGTCCAGCGGATGCCGCCGGCCCTCAGGGCAGGCGCCCCTGGTCACGCGCCGCGCCACGGGAACGTTGCGAGAACGGGTAGCTGGCGGTACGCAGCCACGGGACCAGACCACGCGGACGCAGGTCCGAACAGTGGTTGCCGGCCGGGTCGAAGGCCAGCGCCGCGTCCACCTCGGCGGGCAACCGCTCACCGAAGGTGATCCGGCCGAACGGGTGCCACCCACCGCCGAACCGGGCCGCCGCCAACTCCAGGCACCCCTCGCCCCGGCCGGCGACCCCGGTCAGCTCCGCCCAGGTACGGCCCAACGGGCGGTCCGACCGGGCCAGCAGGTACGTCCGCCGGCCGTCCAGCCGGAAGCCGACCAGGCTGCCGTACGGGCCGGCGAAGTCACGGCGGGGTATCGGCAGGTGCCGCAGGATCGGCGGTGCCGCGCTGGTCGAGAGCAGCAGGTCGAACGGGCCGGCGGGGCCGTGCAGCCGAACCGCGAGGCCGAGCACGTCCGGCCAGCCGTCCGGCGTCGGAACACCCCGGGAGAGCCGGAGCGTCACCGGCAGCCGCCCCGGGCCGCCCGCCATCCGTACCGCGAGCCGGCCCCAGATGTCGATCTCCCCGGTGAACGAGAGCCCGCGCGGGTGCAGCAGCCGACCACCACGCCACCTGGCCAGGCGGCTGGCGGGTCGGGTTCCGGGCAACTGGTCGATGGTCGGGCAGTACCCGATCGCCACGCCGGTTAACAGGGGGCCCTTCCTATACAGAAAGCGATAGGAAGGGGCCCTTCCTTACCCCTCAGGCGGGGGCGGGGCCGGCGTCCCGTCCGTCGGACCGCTCGTCGGACATGTCGAGCCGCCGGGTGGCCACCCACCAGCCGACCGCGTAGACCACGGTGACCAGACCGCAGCCGGCCACCACCACCCGCTCGTCGACGTGGTCCACCACCGCGGCCACCGCCAGTTGACTGACCGAGATGGCGAGGGTGGCGAGCATCATGTCGGTGGCGAAGACCCGGCCCCGCAACCGGTCCGGCACCTCACCCTGCAGGGCGAAGTTCGACATCACCCAGTTGGCACCGCCGCCGAAGTGGGCGACGAAGACCAGGAGCAGCACGAGGGGGAACCACTGGGCGAGCGAGACCCCGAGGTAGGCGATGCCGTACGCGGACATCGAGATGGCGAGGCCGGTCAGCAGCCAGGAGCGGTGGCTCAGTACCCGGCGCATCAGCAGCGGACCGACCAGGGCGCCGGCCCCGCGTACCGCGAAGAGCAGGCCGGTGCCGATCGCGCCGACCCCGTACAGGGCGCCCATCAGCGGAAAGACGGTCAGTACGCCGTTGCCGAGCCCGACCGCGCTCTTGACGGTGACCAGCGCCAGCACCCGGGGACGGGCACCGATGTAGGCCAACGCCTCCCGGATCGCCACCCAGGGCCGCTGGACCGGCAGCGCGTGGTCACGCGGGGCCTGCAACGGGCGGCGGATCAGCCCGGCCAGGCCGGCGGCCACCGCCAGGCCGACCGCCGCCACCCAGAAGCAGGCATACGGGCCGACCAGGGCGGTCAGTACCCCGCCGAGCGAGGCACCGACGACGGTCATGGTGCCCCACGCCGAGCCGGCGACCGCGTTCGCCCCCGCGAGGTCGACGGGGTCGACCACGTTCGGCAGGGCCGCCTGGGCCGCCGGGGAGTAGAACGCCTTGGCGACCGCGATCGCCCCGATCGCCAGCAACGCCAGCCAGGCCGTGCCGGCACTCCGAACGCCGAACAGGAGCAGGACCGCCACCAGCGCGGTCAGGTTCGCCACGATCATGATCTTCTTGCGGTCCACCCGGTCCGCCACCGTCCCGGCGTACGGCAGCAGCAGGGCGAGGATGCCGGTGTCGACGGCGAGCACCAGCGCGCCCCACACCCCGCTGCCGGTCAACTTGGGCAGCAGCACCAGCAACGGCACCATGACGAACCAGTCGGCGCCGAAGACCACCAGTTCGGCGGCGAAGAGGCGACGGAAGTCCCGGTTACCCGTAAGGACCGAAAGGGGAGATGACACGTACACGAACCTTACCCGCAGGCGTACCCGCAGCGCGGCGCACCAGCACGCGACCACCAGCGGCGGTCCCGAGGGTGGCTGGCGGGGCGCGGCCGGCCCGCAGAACACTTCGGGCCGGACCGGTGGGATCCGGTCCGGCCCGAAGCCGACGGTCAGTGCCTGCTGACGGTCAGGGCGTGACCCTGACGGTCAGCGTCCGATCCACGCGGGTCAGCTCTCGGTCGGCGGGGGCAGCGGAGACCGGCGGGTCTTCGGCAGCCGCAGCACCTCGAACTGGTCGGTGCCGTCGATCAGCGCCCCGGACGGCGCCGGACGGCTGGTGGCCGATGTGGACGTTCCGGTCGCCGACGCCCCGGCGGTCACCGGCACCCCGCCGGCACCGGCCGCACCACCGGACCCGGCCGGGGTCCCGGCGTCGGCGGCCGAGGCGACCGGCGTCTCCGGGCCGGAAGGCCCCTGTGGCCCGCGCTTTGCGGCCCGGCGTAGCCGGAACCGCTCCTTGGTGTTCTCGACCATGGTGTAGAGGGTCGGCACCAGCACCAGGGTGAGCAGCGTCGAACTGATCAGTCCGCCGATCACCACGATGGCCAGCGGCCGCGAGATGAACCCACCCTCGCCGGTCAACCCGAGCGCCATCGGCAGCAACGCGAAGATGGTGGCGATGGCGGTCATCAGGATCGGCCGCAGCCGTCGCCGGCCGCCCTCGACCACCGCCTCGATGATTCCCATTCCCTGCTCGCGGTACTGGTTGACCAGGTCGAGCAGCACGATCGCGTTCGTCACCACGATGCCGACCAGCATCAGGATCCCGATCAGCGCCGGTACGCCGAGCGGCGTACCGGTGGCCAGCAGCAGGCCGACCGCACCGGTGGCGGCGAACGGGACCGAGACCAGCAGGATCAGCGGCTGGATCAGGCTGCGGAAGGTGGCCACCATGATCACGAAGACGATCGCGATCGCGGCGAGTACGGCCAGCGTCAGGTCGGCGAACGCCTCCTGCTGCTCGGCACTGACCCCGCCGATGGTGAACGTCGCCCCCGGTACGTCGAGCCCGTCGAGCCGCTCCCGCAGGTCGGTGGTGATCGCGCCGAGGTTCGATCCGGCGGCGGTACCGCTCACCGTGACACTGCGCTCGCCGTCGATCCGGGTGACCGCCAGCGGACCCTGTACCTCGGCCACGTCGGCGATGTCGTCGAGCTTGACCGCACCGCCCGGCCCGACCGGCAGCGCCCGCAGCGCCTCGATCCCGGCCGGCGGCAGCCCGCCCCGCAGCACCACGTCCTGCGGCTCGCCACCGAGGTTGACCTGGCCGAGCGGGGTGCCCCGGAACTGCTGGGCGACCAGCTGACCGACGGCGGCCTCGGTGAGCCCGACCCGGGCGGCGGCGGCCCGGTCGACCGTGACGTCGATCCGGGGTGCGCTCTCCGCCAGGCTGCTCCGCACGTCGGTCACCCGGGGAATGTCCGCCATCATCCGCTGGACCTGCTCGCTCGCCCGGGCCAGTACGTCCGCGTCCGCCGCCCGGACGATCACCTGGATCTCGTTGGCCGAACCGCCGCCCGGTCCACCGGCCCCGCCGAACCGGAGATCGCCGACGCCGGACAGCTTGTCGAACTCCGCCCGCAGCGCCTTCTCGACCTGCGCGGCGTCGGCCCCCTCGTCGAGCGCGACGGAGAAGCTGGCGGTGTTGGCGGCACCTCCGCCGCCGAACGGGCCACCGCCGCCACCGGCGGTGACCTGGTAGGACTCGACCCCGTCGGTCCGGGACAGCACCCCCTCGACCTGCCGGGCCGCCGCGTCGGTGGCGCCGAGGCTGCTACCGACCGGCAGCTCCTGGCTGATGCTCAGGGTGTCCTGCCCCGAACTGTCCAGGAAGTTGGTCTCCAGCCGGGTGGCGAGCCCGAACGTACCGAAGAGGACCACCAGGCCGAGGCCGACGGTGAGCCAGCGCCGGTGGGTGGCGAAGTCGATCACCGGCAGGTACGCGCGCTGCAGCGGGCTGCGCAGTTCCTTCTCCTCCGCCTCCCGACGGATCTCCTCGACGTCCGCACCGCCGTTCGCCGGGCGGAGGAACCAGTACGACAGCACCGGGATGATGGTCAGCGAGACCAGCAGCGAGGCGAGCAGCGCCACCGTCACGGTGATCGCGAACGGCGCGAAGAGCTGCCCGACGAAACCGCCGACCAGCACGATCGGGGTGAAAACCGCGACCGTGGTGAGAGTGGAGGCGGTGACCGCGCCGGCCACCTCCCGGACACCGGTCAGGATCGCCTGGCGTTTGTCCTCGCCGTACCCGAGATGTCGTTTGATGTTCTCCAGTACGACGATCGAGTCGTCGACGACCCGGCCGACCGCGATGGTCAGCGCGCCGAGGGTGAGCAGGTTGAGCGAGTAGTCGCCGATCCAGAGCGCCAGCAGGGCCACCACCACGGAGAGCGGGATGGAGACCGCGGTGACCAGGGTGGACCGGACCGAGAGCAGGAAGACCAGGATCACCAGCACCGCCATGACCAGGCCGAGCAGGCCCTCGGTGGTGAGGCTCTCGATCGACTTCTCCACGAACGGCGCCTGGTCGAAGACCACGGTGAGGGTCGCGCCGGACGCGGCGGTGAGGTCGTCGAGCCGGTCCCGGATCTCGTGCGAGATCCGCACCGCGTTGCCGTCCGGCGTCGCGGTGACCATGAGGCCGAGGCTGTCCACACCGTCGGTGCGGGTGAGCGACGTGGCCGCGGCGGGCTGCTGCTGCACCGCCGCGATGTCGCCGAGCCGTACCGGCGTCTTGCCGGGCCCGGACGGCGGCAGGTAGATGCCCGCCAGCTCCTCGACCGAGTTGATCCGACCGCCGACCTGCACCGTCCGGGTCTGGTCGTTCTCGGTGACCGCACCGGCCGGAATGGTCACCCCGTTGGCCTGTAGCGCCGTACCGATCGCGGTCGGCGCGACCCCGGCGGCGGCGAGCTTGGCCGGGTCGGGCGTGATCACCACCTGCTGGTCGCGGGCGCCGGTCACCTCGACCGTACGGACCCCCTCGATGGCCTCCAGTTCGGGTACGACGGTCTCGGCGAGCCGGTCCGCGAGAGCCTGCTGGTCACCGCCGCCGGCCGCGGCCAGTACCACCGCCGGCAGGTCGTCCGTGCTGCCGGCGAGCACCTGCGGCTCGACGTTGGCGGGCAGCTGCGCCCCGATCCGGTTGATCGACGTCTGCAGCTTGTTGACCGCGTCGTCGAGGTCGGTGCCGAACTCGAACTCCACCTGCAACGTCGCGCTGCCCTCCTGCGACGTCGAGGTGACCTTGGACAGTCCGGCGATGCCCTGGATGCTGTTCTCGATCGGCTCGGCGACCTGCGCCTCCACCACCTCGGGACCGGCACCCGGGAACGGCGCGATGATGAACGCCGCCGGGAACTCCAGCGAGGGCAGGAGCTGCTGCTTCAGCGACGGTACGGCGAACGCCCCGAACCCGGTGATCACGATTGCCACCAGGGCCACGAGCCCCCGGTTGGCGAGACTGAGTCTGGCGAGCAACGACATGCGGCGGCTCACTCCTGTGTCGATTAGCGCGAGATGACCCTCACGCGAGTTGCGAGTCTGCGCGGCACGAGCAGTGTGCCTGACGCGGATCTTGTCCCCGCTGTTGGGGCACTCGTCCCGCTGCTGAACACCGGGCCGCAGTCTCCGGGGTGTCGGCCCGCCGGGCAACCCCGGCTCAGCCCGCTCTCAGCTCGCCGGTCAAGCCCGACTCAGCCCGCTCTCAGCGCGCCGGATCCGGGCACCGGACGGGCCGGGCGGGTGCCGGCAGGTGTCGGACACCGGTGGTCGACCGGGGCAGTCTATCGAGGCCGCGTGCCGTGCCGCTGGCCCGTGTCGCCGGTTCTCAGGCGTCCCGGCGGTGGAAACCGAGGGCGGCGAGCGCCAGGGCGGCCAGCGTCCAGACGATGGTGGCGGTGGCGCCGCCGGACGGGTCGAGGGCAGCGGTGTCGGGCAGATAGCCGGCGCTGGCGTCGTACCGGGCGCGCAGCAGCGGACCCGCGACGAAGTACAGGGCGAACAGCAGCACCACGGCGGGAACCGCCCGGCGGACCAGGGTGGCGACCGCCGCGCCGAGCAGGGTGGTGAGGGTCAGGTACCCGGTCGCGGCCGGCGTCCACCCGAACCCGCCGGCCGACAGGGTGCTGGTGGCGGCGGTCGCGGCGGCCACCGGAAGCGTCACCAGGGCCAGCGTGACCGCCTTCGCCGCGTGCAGCGGCCACCGGCGGGGCATCGCCAGCAGCGTGCTGCGGATCTGGCCGCCCGCCTGGTACTCGGAGGCGGCCGCGAGCACGCCGAGTACGAGGAAGCCGGCCTGGGCGTAGCCGAGCGGGGCCAGGGCGGAGTCCCCGCCGCCGACCGGTTCCCCGCGCGACTCCGCGTGCCGGTACGCATACCCCAGCAGCAGGGTGCCGGCCCAGGTCAGCAGGGCGGTCAGCCGCAACGACGGCAGGGTCAGCAGTTTGCGCAGTTCGGCCCGGACAGCGTTCACGCGTCCCTCCGGTGGAACAGGACGGCACCGGCCGCGAGCAGCGCGGCGACCCAGGCGGTCATCACCAGGCCGGCGGTCACCGGGGCCATCTCGACCGGAAAGTCCGCGGCCCGGATGAACATCCGCGCACCGGCGATGTCCGGCAGGTAGGCGGCGAGGTCGGTGACCTTCGTCAGCAGGAACGACACCGAGACGACGGTGCTGTTGAGGATCAGCAGGGCCAGCGGCACGATGCCGTTGCGGGTGATCAGCGCGATCGCGTACGCCAGCAGCGCGGTCAGCACCCAGTAGAGGACCACGCCGACGATCCGGGCCGGGGCGGGCACCGGTACCTGCGCGCCGTGCAGCACCTGTACGAGGGTGAGCGCGGCGGCGGTGGTGACCGCCGCCTGGACGGCGACGACCAGCACCAGCGCGGTGGTCTTCGCGGCGAGCAGGGAGATCCTCGCGGGTACCGCGGTGAGGGTGGCGGTGAGCTGCCGGGCGCCGGGGACGTTCTCACCGGTCGAGGTGTACTCGCCGCTCACCACGACCACGCCGAGGATCATCGGACCGAGCAGGCCGACACCGAGGTTCTGCAGGCCCAGGTCGGAGAGGTCGGTGAGGGTACCGGAGGCGATCGAACGGCGGACGTACGGCGCGTTCAGCAGGGTGATCGCAGGAGCCAGCAGCGTGCCGAGCAGCAGGCCGATCCAGGCGGTGGGCAGGCCCAGCAGCTTGCGCAACTCGGCGCGGACCAGGTTCACCACGGTGCACCGGCCTCGGTGGCGGTCAGCGCGAAGAAGGCGTCCTCCAGGGTGCGGTGACCGCCGGTGACGTCGGCCAGGCTGCCCTGGGTGACGATCCGACCCTTGTCGATCACGATGACGTCGTCGGCGGTCTCGCCCAGCTCCCCCATCAGGTGGCTGGAGAGCAGGACCGTCCGGCCCTGCTCGGCGCTGCTCCGGAGGAACTCGCGCATCCAGCGGATCCCGGCCGGGTCGAGGCCGTTGACCGGCTCGTCGAGGATCAGCACCTCCGGGTCGCCGAGCAGTGCGGCGGCGAGTCCGAGCCGGCGACTCATGCCGAGCGAGAAGCGGCCGGCGCGCTTGCCCGCCTCGCCGGTCAGGCCGACGGCCGCGAGGACCTCCTCGACCCGGGAGCCCGGCAGGCCGTTGCTGGTGGCCATCCAGCGCAGGTGGGCGCGGGCCGTCCGGGCCCGGTGCGCACCGCTGCCGTCGAGCAGCGCACCGACCGTCGTCAGCGGACGCTTCAGTTGCCGGTACGGGCGGCCGCAGACCAGCGCGGTCCCGCTCTGGGCGCGATCCAGGCCGAGCAGGATCCGCAGTGTGGAGGTCTTGCCGGCACCGTTCGGCCCGAGGAAGCCGGTGACCCGGCCGGGGCGGGCCTCGAAGGTGATGTCGGACAGGATCTGCGTCCGGCCTCTGGCCTTGCTGACGCGGTCGATCGTGATCATAGGCCGAGTCAACCGGCGCTGCGGCCCGCGCACATCGGACCCTTCTCGGATCGCGCCCGCCGGGTCGGTCCGTGGACCGTCAGACCCTGGTCTGAGAACTACAGTCGGGGCGGTGAACGCCCGAACCCGCCCCTCCGGTCGGTCGACGGCCGTCCCGGTGGCCGCCGTGGTGATCAGCGTGCTGGTGATGATGATGTGCACGGTGGGCGCGCAGGGCCCGCCCGCGGTCGTACTGCCGCCGCTGCTGGTCGGTGGGGCGGTCGCGACGGCAGGGTGGGCACTGCGGCGGTCCCGCGCCGACCGCACCGCCTACGAGGCGCGGCTGACCGCCTGGGCCGCCTCCGAGGCGGTCCTCGCGGAGCGGCTCAGGATCGCCCGCGACCTGCACGACATCGTCTCGCACGGCCTCGGTCTGATCACGGTACGCGCGGCGGCCACCCGGCACCTGCCGAAGTCCGCCGAGGTGCAGTCGGCGCTCACCGACATCGAGGAGACCAGCCGGCACGCCACCGCCGAGTTGCGCCGCATGCTCGGGGTGCTGCGCGAGCCGTCGACCGCCGGCCGTCGCGCGCCGGTGGAGAGCCTCGACGACCTGCCCGGCATCGTGCGCGGGGCGTCCCGCGCCGGACTCGACATCGGACTGGACGTCGAGCCGCTCGGCCCGGTGTCCCAGGGCGTGCAGGTCGCCGTCTGCAAGACGGTGCGGGAGGCGCTCAGCAACGCGGCTCGGCACGCGGGACCGACGAACGTACGGGTGCGGCTGTACCGGGACGGGGCGGACGTGGTGCTGACGGTGGCGGACGCCGGCCCGTCGGTCGACGGCTGGCCGGCCTCGCCCGGTGCCGGACACGGGCTGGCCGGGGTGCGGGAGCGGGTCGGCAGCCTCGGCGGCACGCTGTCCGCGGAGCACGTCGACGGAGGCTTCCGGGTCAGCGCGCGGATCCCGGACGAGGTGTCGTGAGCGGGGCCCGGGTGTTGCTGGTCGACGACCAGCCGCTGCTCCGACACAGCCTCGCGATGATCATCGACAACGAACCCGACCTGACCGTCGTCGGCGAGGCCGGTGACGGCGACGACGCCGTGGCGTACGCCCGCGACACACTCCCCGACGTCATCCTGATGGACGTACGGATGCCGCGCCTCGACGGCCTGACGGCCACCCGCCGGATCTGCGCCGATCCCGCCCTCTCCAGGACGCGTGTGCTGGTCCTGAGCATGTTCGAACTCGACGAGTACGTCTACGAGGCGCTGCACGCGGGCGCCTCCGGCTTCCTGCTCAAGGACGCCCGTCCCGAGGAACTGATCGAGGCGATCCGGCGTACCCACCGGGGTGAGTCGCTCTTCGCGCCTTCGATCCTCACCCGGCTCGTCGCGCACTACGTCGCGGCGCCGCGCCCGGACCGACCGACACCGGCGCTGCGCCGGCTGACCGGCCGGGAGGTCGAGGTGCTGACGCTGATCGGCGGCGGCCTGTCGAACGACGAGATCGCCACCGCCCTGGTGATCTCGGTGAAGACGGTGAAGACGCACATCACGCACCTGATCGCCAAGCTGGCCGCGCGGGACCGGGCCCAGCTGGTGATCGCCGCGTTCGACGCGGGCCTGGTACGCCCACGCCGTTGAACGCCGGGCGGACCCGGGCCGCCGCGACGGTTGGGGTCGGGTGGCCGGCGACGGGATCGGACCCGAGCGCCCAGCGCGGGTCAGCCGACCCCGTCCCCGGGCCCGGCCGGGCTCAGGCCAGGTCGAGCGCCCGCGCCGCGGTCAGTACGTCGTTCCGGATGGTGACCGGTGAGGGCGCGGTCGAGATGGCCCACTCCGGATCCTTGAGCCCGTGCCCGGTCACCGTGCACACCACGGTCGAGCCGGCCGGCACCAGGCCGGCCGCGGCCTGCTGCAACAGCCCGGCGACACTGGCCGCGCTGGCCAGCTCGACAAAAACCCCGACCTCGCGGGCGAGCAACCGGTACGCGGCGAGGATCTCCCGGTCGGTCACGGCGGCGATCAGACCGCCCGAGGCGTCCCGGGCGTCGACCGCCTTCGTCCAGCTCGCCGGGTTGCCGATCCGGATCGCGGTGGCGATGGTCGACGGTTCACGGACCGCCTGGCCGGTGACGATCGGCGCGGCACCGGAGGCCTGGAAGCCGTACATCCTGGGGCGGCGGGTGGTGTTGCCGGCCTCGGCCTCCTCCTGGTAGCCCATCCAGTACGCGGTGATGTTGCCGGCGTTGCCGACCGGCAGGCAGTGGATGTCGGGGGCGTCGCCGAGGGCGGCCACGATCTCGAACGCGGCCGTCTTCTGCCCGTGCAGCCGGTCGATGTTGACCGAGTTGACCAGCGCCACCGGGTAGTCCACGGCCAGTTTGGCGGCGAGCGACAGGCAGTCGTCGAAGTTGCCGTTGATCTGGAGCAGCCGGGCGCCGTGCACCAGGGCCTGGGCCAGCTTGCCGAGCGCGATCTTGCCCTGGGGCACCAGGACCGCGCAGGTGAGCCCGGCCCGGGCCGCGTACGCCGCCGCGGAGGCGCTGGTGTTGCCGGTGGAGGCGCAGATGATGGCCTTGTTGCCGGCCTCGACCGCCTTGGAGACGGCCAACGTCATGCCCCGGTCCTTGAACGAGCCGGTCGGGTTCGCCCCCTCCACCTTGAGGTAGACGTCGCAGCCGAGCCGGTCGGCGAGCACCGGTGCCGGGATCAGCGGCGTGTTCCCCTCGTACAGGGTGATCACCGGCGTGGCCTCGCTGACCGGCAGCCGGTCCCGGTACGCCTCGATCAGACCCCGCCACATATCGCTCTCCTCGCGACTCCCGCGTCGGTCGCACCTTCGGCGACCCACCTCCACGGTGACCCACCGTCGCCGATCGGCTCCCCGCGCACCAGCCGGTAACCACCTGGCGGGACGGCCGGTCGGGTCAGCTGCCCTCGCCCTCGACCCGCAGCACGCTGGCGATCGACCGGACGATCTCCAGGCGGCGCAGCTCGGCGACGGTCGCGGCGAGCGCGGCGTCCGGCGCGGCATGGGTGACGATGACCAGGTCCGCGTCACCGCCCCGGGTCGCCGACCCGCTCGGGCCACCGGCCGGCCCCGGCGGCACCGACGCCTGCCGGACGGTCGCGATCGACACGTCGTGCCGGGCGAAGACCCCGGCGACCGCGGCGAGCACACCCGGACGGTCGGCCACGTCGAGGCTGATGTGGTAGCGGGTGACCGCCTCCCCCATCGGCCGGATCGGCAGCGCCGCGTACGCCGACTCGCTGGCCGCGCGGACCCCGGCCAGGTGGTTGCGGGCGGCGGCGACCACGTCGCCGAGGACCGCGCTCGCGGTCGGCGCCCCACCGGCGCCCCGGCCGTAGAACATCAGCTGGCCGGCGGCGACCGCCTCGACAAACACCGCGTTGAACGCGTCGCCGACGCTGGCCAGCGGATGGCTGACCGGGATCATCGCCGGGTGCACCCGGACGCTGACCGACTCGACGCCGGCCGAGTCCGGGCCCCGGGAGGCGATGCAGAGCAGCTTGATGGTGCAGCCCATCGCCTTGGCGCTGGCCATGTCGGCGGCGGTGACCTCGGTGATCCCCTCCCGGTGCACGTCGGCGGCGGTGACCCGGGTGTGGAAGGCGAGCGAGGCCAGGATCGCCGCCTTGGCGGCGGCGTCGAAGCCCTCCACGTCGGCGGTCGGGTCGGCCTCGGCGTAACCCAGCTCGGTCGCCTCGTCCAGTGCCTCGGTGAAGCCGGCCCCGGTGGCGTCCATCGCGGAGAGGATGAAGTTGGTGGTGCCGTTGACGATGCCGGTGACCCGGGTGATCGTGTCGCCGTGCAGCGACTCGCGCAGCGGGCGCAGCAGCGGGATGGCACCGGCCACCGCCGCCTCGTAGTAGAGGTCGACCCCGCCCTCGGCGGCCGCGTCGTGCAGCGTGCCGCCGTCCTCGGCGAGCAGGGCCTTGTTGGCGGTCACCACGCTCTTGCCGGCCCGCATCGCCTCGACCAGCCAGCCCCGGGCCGGCTCGATCCCGCCGACCACCTCGATGACCAGGTCGACGTCGTCACGCTTGATCAGGCCGAGCGCGTCGGTGGTGAACAGCGCCGGGTCGACCGGCAGCGGCCCCCGGTCCCGGCCCGCCCGGCGTACGGCGATGCCGGCCACCTCGAGCGGGGCGCCGACCCGCGCGGTCAGGTCGGCGGCCTGCTCGTGCAGCAGGCGTACCACCTCGGTACCGACGGTCCCGCAGCCCAGCAGGGCCAGACGGACAGGCTTTGTCATCCCACATCCAATGCCAGCAGATCGTCTTCGGACTCCCGCCGGACGATCAGCCGCGCCCGGCCGTCGCGGACCGCGACGACGGGGGGTCGGGGAACATGGTTGTAGTTGCTGGCCATGCTCCGGCAGTAGGCGCCCGTTCCGGGCACGGCGACAAGATCTCCGGGCTGCACGTCGGCGGGCAGGAATTCATCCTTCACCACCACATCCCCAGCCTCGCAATGCTTTCCCACCACCCGGGCGAGAATCGGCTCCGCGTCGGACGCCCGGGAGGCCACCGTGGCCGAGTACGACGCCCCGTACAGCGCGGTCCGGATGTTGTCGCTCATGCCGCCGTCGACACTGACGTACGTCCGGATCCCGTCGACGTCCTTGACCGTGCCGACCTCGTAGAGGGTGAAGATGGCCGGGCCGATGATCGCCCGTCCCGGCTCGATCGACAGCCGCGGCACGGCGAGCCGCTCGGCCTCGCACTCCCCCTCGAGGATCTTGTGCAGCCGCTTCGCCAGGTCGTGCGGGCTCGACGGGTCGTCCTGGGTGGTGTACGCGATACCGAAGCCGCCGCCCAGGTCCAGCTCGGGCAGTTCGACCCCGCGCGCGTCGCGGATCTGCGCCTGCAACCCGAGCACCCGCTTGGCGGCCACCTCGAAGCCACTGGTGTCGAAGATCTGCGAGCCGATGTGCGAGTGCAGGCCGCGCAGTTCCAGCACGTCCTCGTCGATGATCCGGAACGCGGCGGCCGCCGCCGCGCCGCCGGCCAGCGAGAATCCGAACTTCTGGTCCTCGTGCGCGGTGGCGATGAACTCGTGGGTGTGCGCCTCGACCCCGACGGTGACCCGGATCAGGACCGAGGGCCGGACGCCCCGCTCACGGGCCAGCGCGGTCAGCCGGTCGATCTCGTGGAACGAGTCGACGACGATCCGCCCCACCCCGGCGTCCAGCGCCCGGGTCAGCTCCGCCACCGACTTGTTGTTGCCGTGGAAGCCGATCCGTTCCGGGGGCATGCCGGCGGCCAGCGCCACCGTCAGCTCGCCGCCGGAGCAGACGTCGAGGTGCAGCCCTTCCTCGGCGATGACCCGGACGACGGCCTTGCAGATGAACGCCTTGCCGGCGTAGAAGATGTCCTCGTCCGGAAAGGCCGCCCGGAACTCCCGGCACCGGGCCCGCAGGTCGTCCTCGTCGAGGACGTAGACCGGGGTGCCGTACTCGGCGGCCAGTTCACGGACGCCCAGGCCGGCGACGGTCAGCGCGCCGTCGGCGCCGCGCGCCACGTTGCGCGGCCACAGTCGCGGCACCAGCGCGTTGACGTCCTCCGGGGTACGCAGCCACGCCGGCCCCCGTACCCCGAGCTCCCCGTGCATCGCCCCGGCCTCGTGCGCGCGCATCAGCTCCGCCTTCCGTTCGCTGCCCTGTCGGTCACATCTGTTCCGGCGCGGAGACGCCGAGCAGCGCCAGCCCGTTGGCCAGCACGATCCGGGTCGCGTCGACCAGCCACAACCGGGCCTGGGTCAGCTCCGGCGCCGGCGGGTTGGCGCCGAGCGGCAGCACCTTGCACGCGTCGTTGAACCGGTGGTACGTCCCGGCCAGCTCCTCCAGGTAGCGGGCGATCCGGTGCGGCTCGCGCAGCCCGGCGGCCTCGGCCACCACCTCGGGGAACTCGCCGAGCGTCTTGAGCAGCTCGTTCTCCTTCTCGTGGCTGAGCAGCCCCGGGTCGAAGTCGGCACCCCGCAGCACCCCCAGGTCCGCACCCCGGCGCAGCAGGGAGGCGATCCGGGCGTGCGCGTACTGGACGTAGTAGACCGGGTTGTCGTTGGAGTTCCGGGTGATCACCTCGATGTCGAGGGTCAACGGCGAGTCGGTGTTGGAGCGGGCCAGCGAGTACCGGGCCGCGTCCACGCCGACCGCGTCGACCAGCTCGTCCAGGGTGATGATGTTGCCGGCCCGCTTGGAGAGCCGGACCGGCTGGCCGTCGCGGACCAGGTTGACCAGCTGGCCGATCAGGATCTCGATGTTGAAGTCCGGGTCGTCACCGGCGCAGGCGGCGATCGCCCGGAGCCGGTTGACGTAGCCGTGGTGGTCGGCGCCGAGCAGGTAGACGCACTTGTCGAAGCCACGCTCCCGCTTGTTGATGTAGTACGCCGAGTCGGCGGCGAAGTACGTCAGCTCGCCGTTGCCCCGGATCAGCACCCGGTCCTTGTCGTCGTCGAAGTCGGTGGTGCGCAGCCAGATCGCCCCGTCGGCGTCGTAGACGTGGCCCTGCTCGCGCAGCCGGCCGAGGGCGTGCTCGATCGCCCCGCTGCTGTGCAGGGTGCGCTCGGAGAACCAGACGTCGAAGTGCACGCCGAACCGCTCCAGGCTGGTCCGCATCTCGTCCAGCATCAGCTGGTAGCCCCGGTCCCGGAAGACCGGCAGCGCCTCCTCGGCCGGCCTGCCGGTCAGGTCGGGCTGCTCGCGGACGATCCGTTCGGCGATCTCGGCGACGTACTCGCCGCTGTAGCCGTCCTCCGGGGTCGGCTCGCCCACCGCGACCGCGTACAGCGACCGGCCGAAGCGGTCGATCTGGGCGCCGGCGTCGTTGATGTAGTGCTCGCTGGTGACCTCGGCGCCGGCCGCGGCGAGGATCCGGTGCAGCGAGTCGCCGACCGCCGCCCACCGGGTGTGCCCGAGGTGGATCGGGCCGGTCGGGTTCGCCGAGACGAACTCCAGGTTCACCCGCTGGCCGGTGAGCCGGTCGCTGCGCCCGTACGCCTGACCGGCCTGGACCACGTCGCGGGCGAGCTGCCCGGCGGCGGCCGGGTCGAGCCGGAGGTTGAGGAAGCCGGGACCGGCGATCTCGACCGACTTGACCCCCGGCGTCCGGGCGAGTTCCTCGGCGAGCGCGCCGGCGAGCTCCCGGGGCGGCACCCCGACCCGCTTGCTGAGCTGCAGCGAGATCGCCGAGGCGTAGTCGCCGTGCTCGGGATTGCGCGGTCGCTCCAGCGTCACCGACTCCGGCAGGACGGAGTGATCGAGGCCACGCCGGGTGAAGACGGCGTGGGCGGCGGCGAGAACGGCCTCGGCGAGGTTGGCGGGAGTCACCGAAACATGTTACCGGGGGTAGACTCGGTCACTCGGTGGCGACCCTGCAGGTGTGCCGGCCGCCATCCCCTGACCGACCGACCTGACGAGGGACCATGAGCATCAGCACCTCGGGTGGCGAACAGCGCCGCCCGTCCGTGGTCAGCACCGGAAAGAAGGCGCCGGCCGGCGGCAAGCCCGCCGAGGGCAAGGCGGCCGGGACCAAGCCGGCAGCCACCCCGTCGAAGGGCCCCTCCGGTGGGCGGGTGCCGGCCGGCCGCACCGGTGGCGGCAAGAAGCCGCAGCAGCGCCGCCCGATCGCCCCGGTCAAGGTCAGCGGTGGTCGGTCATGGGGGAACATCGGGATCTTCGTCGCGGTCGGGGTGATCGCCGCCGGCATCATCGGGTACGGCGCGTACGCGGTGATCCAGAACGGCAAGGGCTGGGAGGACAAGGCCGCGGCGATCGACGGGATCGTCAACTTCCGGAAGAGCGACCCGTCGGTGGTGGACCCGCTGCCGGGCAAGCAGTCGCACGAGCCGGGCCCGCAGACGTACAAGGTCAACCCGCCGGTCGGCAGCACCCACAACAACGCCTGGCAGAACTGCATGGGCGACGTCTACGACGCGCCGATCGCGAACGAGCACGCGGTGCACAGCCTGGAGCACGGCGCGGTCTGGGTCACCTACCGGCCCGACCTGCCGCCCGCCCAGGTGGAGCAGCTCGCCAGCAAGGTCCGGGGCAACGAGTTCATGCTGATGAGCCCGGTGGAGGGTCTCGACAAGCCGATCTCGCTGCAGGCCTGGGGCTACCAGCTCAAGCTCGACAGCGCCGACGACGGCCGGATCGGCGAGTTCATCGGGGCCCTGCGGCAGAACGCCAGCATGGAGCCGGGCGCGCCCTGCTCCGGCGGAATCACCGCCACCGGCACCACGCCGCGGGACAACGTCCCCGGTGACCAGCCGGCGGCGCCGCCGGGAGGCGTCCCCGGTGACCAGCCGGTGCCGCCGCCGCCGGGAAGCTGAGCACCGTGACCAGCAGGTCGGAGACGGTGACCGCCGGTCCGGAGGAGTTGACCTCGGACGCGGCCACGACGGCCGGGCCGGCGGGGACCCCGACCGGTGAGCCCTCGACCGGCGGACCGTCGGTCGGGGGTCCGGGGGCCGGCGCCGTCGCGGAGGGACCGGGTCGACGCGGACCGGGCACCGGCCTGCTGGCGCTCGGCGTCGTGCTGGGACTGGTGCTCGGGCTGGCCGCCGGCCTGCTCGCCCCGACCCTGTTCCGGCCCGGTGACGACTCCCCCGAGGCCGGCTTCGCCCGGGACATGTCGACACACCACGCCCAGGCGGTCGAGATGTCGATCCTCGCCCACGAGAAGGCCACCGACCCGGACGTCCGGACCCTGGCCGCCGACATCGCCCTCACCCAGCAGGCGCAGATCGGCACCATGCAGACCTGGTTGAAGACCTGGGGCCTGAACCCGACCGGCAGCCAGCCCCGGATGGCGTGGATGCCGGACCTCGCCGGGTCGGTGAAGAACGGCCTGATGCCGGGCATGGCGACCGACGCCGAACGCACCGAGCTGCGGGCCGCCACCGGCCGGGACTTCGACGTCCGCTTCCTCCGCCTGATGCTCAACCACCACCTCGGCGGCATCCACATGGCCGAGGGAATCCTGGACCTCTCCGACGACGACCAGGTGACCACGCTGGCCCAGTCGATGGTCAACGGGCAGAAGAAGGAGATCGAGTTGATCCAGGCGCTGCTGAGCAAGCTCGGTGCCCGGTAGCGACGATCACCGACACCGTCACACGGCGGCCGCCCTCCGGGGTGGCCGCCGTTTTGTGATCACCGACCGTCGTCAGGCCACCTCGGCGGTACGTCCACTTAAGGGCAGCTTGTAGGACTTGCCCAGTTTGACGAGTTTTCTCCGTACATAACGTGACCGGTCACGATCTGCCTTCGTTGTCCTAGACATGACGGTTGCTCTCCGGGACGGACGTCGGTCGGCCACCAGTTGGTGCCGTCGACACACCATCGGCGGCGACGGCGCGGTGGCGGCCGCACGTCGCGGACAGCGGTCGGGCGAGGCCACCGGGACCCTCAGCCGCGACCAGGAACTTGAACTGATCGAGACGCTCCGCGGTGCCTACCCCGACCAGCTCGGCCTCGACGACGAACTCTGGACCCGGCAGAGCGTCGCCGCCCTCGCCCAACGCCGGTACGACCTGCCGGCCGACGCCGACATGAGCGGCTACCTGCGCGCCTGGGGCCTCGGGCCACGCCAGCCGACCGACCGGGCCTGCGGCCTCTGCGTCGACTCCGTGGCGACCTGGGTGGAACAGGAGTATCCGGCGATCGTCCGCTCGGCCCTGGAGCATCGGGCCGACGTCTGGTGGATCGGCCGGACCCGACTGCACGGCGTGGTGCCGGCGGCTGACGTACTCTCCGCGATCTCGGCCCGGGGCCGGGTACGTTTCCAGATCGCCACCCCGAACGTCGACCCGCCGCTGCCCCGGGACTTCCTGCTCCGGCTCAGCGGCGCCGAGGGCCGGACCCTGCACGTGGTGGTCGACGGCTCCTGGACCCGTACCGAGTGGCCGCGTCGACTGCCTCCGCGCATCGTCCTGCACCCGCTGCCGAGCTGCGGCCGGTAACACGGCCGGGGTCGGTGGCACGAGGTCGTACGGCGGCACCCGACGCCACGACGGATACCGATTCGGCGCCGGGCGACCTCGTTTGCTACTCTTCTCCAGTCGCTGAGCCCCCGTAGCTCAGGGGATAGAGCACCGCCCTCCGGAGGCGGGGGCGCAGGTTCGAATCCTGCCGGGGGCACGTCACAGAACTGCAAACGCGCAGCGCGACCGGCCGATCGCTGATCATAGAGGCCGGTTTCGCGTTCGAGCAGACGTTCGAGGATGCCCCCGGCCGAGCGGCCGGGGGCATCCTCGCGTTGGCGCGATGTACGGGCGCGGAACGCGCCGGGATCGCTGTTCCATGTTGACTGGCGGTACGACCGCAGTCCGGCCAGGTTGCGGGGTCGGGCGGTATTCTGATCTGGCCCACTCTCCGGTCGCTGCGAAGTGCGGCACTCGGCTTGGGCCTCACCTCGTTTGGGCGTTCCGCCGGCCGCGTGAAGTCGCTAGCCCGATGACGATGGCGTGACCGATCAGAATTCTTCCGCCACGTCGTCGGTTCTGGTAGCTCCCTCGCACCGCTGGAAGGATTGGTGACCATGACCGACGCTGGACCGCTGGGCGCTGACGAGGCCTCGTTCATCGCGGTGGTTCGCTCAGGCGATACGGCGCGGTTTGCGCTCATCACCGAGCGCCACCGGCGTGAGCTGCAGGTGCACTGCTACCGGATGCTTGCGAACTACGAGGACGCCCAGGACATGACGCAGGAGACGTTCCTGCGGGCGTGGAACAAGCGGGAGTCGTTCAAGGGCCACGCTGCGCTGCGGACCTGGCTGTATCGGATCGCGACGAACGTTTGCCTTGACTTCCTGGAGAAGCGCAATGACCGCACACCCGTACCGTCCGGGCTGCCGGACTTCGGCTCCGAGGTGCTGTACCTGCAGCCGTACCCCGATCGGATGCTCCCCGAGGACCCGCAGGAATCGGTGGTGGCGCGGGAGACGATCGAGCTGGCGTTCATCGTCGCCGTCCAGCACCTGCCGCCGCGGCAGCGGGCGGTGTTCATCCTGCGCGACGTCGTCGGCTGGCCGGCGTCGAAGGCCGCCGACGCCCTCGATCTGACCATCGCATCGGTGACCAGCGCGCTGCAGCGGGCGCGCGTGACGATGCGCGAGCAGCTGCCCGACCGCCGCCTCGACTGGCGGAGCCCTGCCGCCCACGAGCTGTCGAACGACGAGCGCGGCGTGGTGAAGTCGTACATCGACGCCCACGAGCGCAACGACCTCGACGGGCTGATGTCCCTGCTCCGCGACGACCTGCGCTTCGTGATGCTGCCCGAGGCGGGCACCTCGGTCATCACCGCCAAGGACGCGGTGGACGGCTGGGTCTCCGGTGGGCTCTTCCAGCCCGGCTACGACGACTGGCGCTGCATCGCCACGACGGTCAACCGCATGCCCGCCGCCGCGCTGTACCTCCGCACCCCTGACGACCCGGAGTACCGGTTGTTCAACATCGCGGTCCTGCACATCGTCGACGGGAAGATCGCCGAACTCACCGGATTCGACGCCACCGACAAACCATGGCTGGCCCTGCCCCCGACACTGTGATCAGACAGGTCCCCGTCGTCAACGAGTCCAGCGCCACGGGCCGGGGTCACCGAAGTCACCGCGGAATGAGCACCCCGACCAGCTGAACGCCAACGCGACAACGCGAACACCACCGCCCCGCCGGCGTTGCCGGCGGGGCAACTTGATGCCCGAAGAAACGCCAGGAAGGATTTCGACCCGGCCTTACGAACCGAGCAACTGGCCCGTGCTCATCGCCTCGTCTCGTATCGGGTCAGCACGACGCCGCCGGGAAATGTCCGCGTCTCCACGAGGTTCAGGTTCACCCAGCTGTCCAGCGCGGTGAAGAACGGCGTGCCGCCGCCCACCAGGACCGGGTATGTGACCAGCAGGTACTCGTCGATCAGCCCGGCCCGCATGGCCGCCCCGGCGAGCGTCGCGCCGACGATGTCCATCGAGCCGGCGTCCTCTGTCTTGAGCCGGGTGATCTCGGCGACCGCGTCGCCGGTGACCAGGCGGGTGTTCCAGTCGACCTTGTCGATCGTCGAGGAGAACACCACCTTCGGCATGTCCCGCCAGCGGCGGGCGAACTCGATCTCCGCCTGTGTGGCGCCGGGCCGCTGGTCGGCGGTCGGCCAGGCGGAACTCATCACCTCCCACAGCTTGCGCCCGTACAGCGCCAGGCCCGTCGCCGCCACCCGGTCGGACCACCACTGGAACAACTCGTCGCCCGACGACGAGTCCGGTCCCTCACCGCCACTCCAGCCGAGGTCGTCGCCGGGCGCGGCGATGTAGCCGTCCAGGGTCACATTCATGCCGAAGGTCAGTTTCCGCATCATGCCAGCCTCTCGTAAGTCGATCTACTTACGTACAGACGGGCGCTGCGCGAAAACCTGATCGGTGCGCGCTGCCGGCAGACACAAGGTCACCGCAGACATGGCCAGCCAACCGCATCGGCGAAGACGGTCATGGAACCTACGCCGATCCGACATGCGGACACTCCGACAACTCTCCCGCAGGATCCGATGCGTCCTGGCCGACACGGAGGGCATGGTGCGAGCGCCGGCAACGGGCCGGCCGTCGCCGAGGTTATGTGGCGAGTGTTCAGAACGGTGGCTCGTCGAACGGACCTTCCGGAGCGCGTTCCGGGACGGCGGGTGGTATCGGCGTCACGGAGCTTCTGAGAGGCTCCACGTCCTCTCCCCACGCCTCGAGCGTGTTGATCGCCAGGCGTCGGTGTTCTTCCTCGGCGCTGACGACCAGCACATCGCGCACCAACGGCGCCAGCAGCTCGCGGTGGGACGCCAGGTCGGAACAGTCCGCCAGCCTCACCGCCGCCCTGACCGCCGCCCTCCGGACCCTGAGGTCGGGATCGTCCAGACAGTTGACCACGTAGGGGAACAGAGTCGGGCGGATCTGTCGGACGCCGGGATACAGGAGCAGGGCCTCTGCCTCCGAAAACCCCCAGGACCGGTACACCTCCACCTTCGAGTCGCTGATCTCGTAGGCGATGGCCTCCAGCCAGTCCAGTAGTTTGGCGCGGAGCGGATACCTTCCCGTCTCCCAGCCGGGCGTGACCGACTCCCGGCACTCCGGATCGCTCACCAACGCGGCGACGTACAGGGCGGCGGGCACCGTCGCGGAGAACAGGGTGGTCTGGTGGATCAGCTCGTCCGAGAGGTGGTTGAGGGCGATTCTCACCGCGTCAGGCTCGCCCGACACCAGACCGGCGAGTGTGGTGGGCGTCTCCGGACACGCCGGGCCGTAGGCGTGTTCCAGACCTGACCAGTCGGTGTCCTCAAGGATTCGGCACGCCGCATCGGTCACCCGCGTGATCGTTCCACAGCCGAGCCGACGTGATGGAACCTGGGTGAGGGCCACAGAGCGCGGCGCCGTCCGTCAGCAATCAGTTGTCACTCGTAGCCGAGATTTTCCTCTGAGTGCACGCGCCATCCGTCGTGCCGCTTGACCAGGACGAAGGCGATGCGCTCAAAAACGTCCCAGTACCCGGAATACGGGTCGTGGCCACATGCATACCAGAGCGCCTCAATCCGGGCCGTGTCCGGCGTCTCGCTGACGACGGTCACACCATCCAGTCTCGACACGCCACCCGAACCATCGATCTGGTCGCGGTCGTGCGCTCCGGCGTACTTGGCGCAAAAGTCGGCAGGGCTCTGGTAGGGCATCTGAACCTCCTCTTGGCCACGCCACTCACTGGCCCGTTGGCGGTGCCGTCGCGCCCGGCATTCATTCCACGCTAAAGCTTTGACACAAGAGTGGAGGGCCGACGGAGCACACTTCACGAACAGCCCACCCATGGGAGGATGAGTGGTCGTGGCCAACGGGTGCCGTTCATGACAGCCTGTCGTGAATCTTCGATGACCTTCGACGCCGCCGACGGCAGTGAGCTGCCCCTGTTGGTCTTCGAACCGGCCGAGGGCACGCGGCTCGCGGCCGGAATCGTCCTGTTCCACGGTGGCGCTCTGCGCACGGGATCGGCCGACGGGCTGGCCCCGCACTGCCGTCAGTTGGCGTCGCGCGGGATCTTCGCGGTATCTGCCGGGTATCGGCTGCTCGGTCGGGGCGCGGTGAGCATCGACGACTGCATCACCGACGTCCGGCGGGCGGTTGAGCGCGTCAGAGGGTTGGCCGCGTCACGGGGGCTCGAGACGTCGTGTCTGGTCTCGGGCGGCAGTTCGGCCGGTGCGCATCTCGCCCTGGTCGCCGCGATGACCGCCCCGGGTGGGGCCGTACCCGCGCCCGTACCCGGCGTCGCTGCCGTCGTGGCCCTCAATCCGGCGGGCCTGGACCTGCGTGCGTTCTCGCCGGAGCGCCAGCGTGCCATCGAACGGCAGGCCGGCATCTCTGCGGGCAGGGCGGACGACTACTCGCTGGTCGAGTTCGTGCGGCCAGGGAATCCGCCGATGCTGATTCACCACGGCACCGACGACGAGGTAGAGCCGATCGACCACGTACGGCGGTTCCGGGACGCGATGGTGCGGGCCGGCAACGAGTGCACACTGCTCGAGTACGAACATGCCGGGCACGGGTTCCACCACCCCGGCCATGACGGGTACTTCGACGACGTCATCGACGCGACGGCCCGCTTCCTCCTCGATCGGAGCTCGCCGATGTCGGCGATGTTCGACCCGACTCGA
Source organism: Plantactinospora sonchi (assembly GCF_036422035.1). NCBI lineage: Bacteria > Bacillati > Actinomycetota > Actinomycetes > Micromonosporales > Micromonosporaceae > Plantactinospora > Plantactinospora sonchi. The sequence goes on along the minus strand of NZ_JAZGQK010000003.1, from coordinate 160,810 downwards.
CGGGCGATCACCGCCGAGTGACGGATCCGGCTACGGGCGGCGCACGAACGGCGTCAGGTGCGGATGCCGGGCCGGGAACAGGAGCAGCGCAAGCCTCCGTGCGGTATCTAGTTGGGCGACCTGATGGCGTCCCAGCCGGTGATGTCGCACTGACCGTGCTCGTTGTTGCCGGTGGCGACAACTGTGCCGTCCGCGCGTAGTCCGAGAGTGTGGGTGGATCCGGCCGCCACCGCTACGATCTCGCGCCAGTCGGCCACGTCGCACTGGCCGGAATCTCTGCTTCAGACGGCCACGACTCGGCCAGCCGCGGTGACTCCCACGGTGTGGTAGCTCCCAGCCGTCACTGCCACGACGTCCCGCCAAGCACTGACGTCGCAGGCGCCCGTCGATCGATCCCCGACCGCGAGGACGCGTCCGTCGTTGCCAAGACCGACCGTGTGGAGGTAGCCGGCGGCGACGGCGGTGACGTCACGCCATGTGTCGACCGCGCACTGCCCACGGCGATCGTTCCCCACGGCAACGGTGGTCCCGTCGGCGCTGAGAGGGCGGTTCGGACCGCTTTGGTTGATCTATGCGTTGGGTCTGTTTGGTGATCGTTCTGCGGGTTCATGGTAGATCCAGAGTTGCGGTCTGGGCTGTTCGCAGCGGTCTACGGCGCCCGCGGTTCCCCGCCGCCGACCTTCGTCCGGCACCCGCGTGGAGTTTTCACGTTCGCCATCAGCCGGGCGTCGATCTCCACCGGCGGCAAATACAGCGACAGGTCTGGATCGTTGTTGACGTGAAGCTGGTTGACCGCCGCATCAGGAATGCGTGGGTCGTGAACCCGGTCGGCCTCTCCCCCGACTGTTGGTGGTGACGGGAGGACGAGATGACCGATGAGCTACTGGTGGTGCGTGCCCAACTGGGCGAGCGGGTGGCATTGACGGAGTTGGTGGCGCGGTGGCGGGTGCCGGTATGGACGTACGTACGTCGCATGCTGGGCGCGGATCGGGCCGACGACGTCACCCAGGAGATCTGGCTGGCTGTGGTCCGAGGCCTGCCACGGTTGCACGAGCCTGACCGGTTCACCCCTTGGCTGTTCACCATCGCTCGTCGATCGGTGATCGACCGCCTGCGAACGGAGTACGCCCGCGAGCAGACGGCGCTGACGCGGGACGAACCGGTTACCGACGACCCCAGCGAGGCAGTGGTGACGCGTGTGGAACTCGTTGCCGCGCTCTCGCGCCTGCCCGTAATCGAGCGGGAGATCCTTGTCCTGTTCTACCTGGAAGACCTGTCGGTGCAGGACTGTGCCCACATCTGTCAAATCCCGGCGGGCACCGTCAAATCCAGGCTGAGTCGGGCCCGTCGCCTGCTACGGGAGCGCCTTAACGAGAAGGAGGACCAGTCGTGACAGACGAGCCACGCATGTCGGCACAGGAGATGATCGACCGACTTGCGCCCGCGCTGTCAGTAAGGACACGCATTCGCGCGGTTGCGGCGCTGCTGGCTGGGCTGGCCGGCACGGTCTTTGTGGTCTCGCTGTGGTGGAGCGAGCCGGGACCGTTGCCTGGCCGTACCCAGCTGGCGTTCGCGCTGTTCACCGTGTTCTCTGTGGCCTGGGCCGGTTACGGGGGCTGGCTGCTGACGCGCAGGGTGCCGTTGTTCGCCACCGAGCAGGTGATCGCCGCCTGGATTGCCCTGATTGCCTCCGTGGTGACGACTGGGCTCGTGGCTGTCATCGCAGGCCAAAACGGCACCGGCCTGCTGCCTGCGCTGGCGATCGGGAGCCTGTTCGTCGCGGCGGCGCTGGTGCTGGCCCTGCGAGCCCACACCCGCCGCGCCGCGCTGCTGCGCCGCATGCGGAAGCTGACCGGCGAGGAGGAAGCATGAACGCCGCCCTGGAAACCAGCGGGCTGGGCAAACGGTACCGGCAGCGGTGGGCACTGAGCGAATGCACCATCGAACTGCCCGCCGGCGCGGCAGCTGCGGTGGTCGGGCCGAACGGGGCAGGAAAATCCACCCTGCTCAATCTCGTGACCGGCCTGCTCGCACCCACCACGGGCACGGTACGGATCTTCGGCCGGCCGTTGGACATAGCCAGGGTCGCCTTTGTCGCTCAAGACAGGCCGCTGTACCAACGCTGGAGCGTGGCCGATCTGCTGCGCTTCGGCGCGGCCACCAACCCCCGCTGGGACCGGCGACGCGCCGAGTCGCTCCTGCTCGCACACGACATCCCGCCGGGCCAGCGGGTGGACCGCCTCTCCGGGGGTCAGCGCACCCTGGTGGCGCTCGCCTTGGCCGTCGGCAAGCAGGCCGACCTGCTGGTGCTGGACGAGCCGTTGGCCGAACTCGACCCGCTGGCCCGCGTCCACGTGATGGAGGTGGTCCGAACGTTGGAGGTCACCGTGCTGCTCTCCTCACACGTCCTGGCCGACCTGGCCCAGGTGTGCGACCACCTGATCCTGCTCGGTAACGGCCGGGTACGCCTATGCGGCACCTTCACCGAGTTGCTGAACACCCATCGCGCCCAGACCCTCGAGGAACTCGTGCTGGGATACCTGCGTAGCCCGGAACTGGCCCGCTGATGGGGCTGCTGTGGGTGGCCTGGCGCGGGCAACGCGCCCAGTTCGCCGCCATCGCCGCCCTCCTGCTGTTGTACAGCGCAGCCACACTCGTGGAGCGTCTGGAACCGGAGCTGACCGGTCTCACCGGCCAACTGGCGGGATTCCTGCCCGGTGCCGTCTGCCTCGTATGGGGCGCCCCCCTCATCGCCCGTGAACTTGAGACAGGCACCTTCAAACTCGCCTGGACACAGAGCATCACCCGGGGACGCTGGCTCGCCGCCACCCTCACCACCGCGGCCGCCGGCGCCCTGGCCGCGACCGCTCTGCTCGCCGCGGTCCTGGCCTGGGCACCGCCCGCCGCCGGGGGTGACCCGACGGCCTGGCCATACTACGAGAGCCACGGCATGATCCCGTTCGCCAGAGTGCTGTTCGCCCTCACGCTCGGCGCCGCACTCGGCGCAGTCACAGGACACTCCCGGGTCGCCATGCCGCTAGCGGTGCTACTGGTCGGCGTCAGCCAACTCGGTGGCCGGGCGGTGCGCAGCCACATCGACCTGCCGTATTGGCCCATGCAGTCGGCCGAGGCAGCGGCCTATCTCAGCCTCACGCTCCTCCTGACCGGCATCGCCTACCTGGCCATACGCCGCCGGACCTGAACCAGAGAGGAACCTCACCGATGAGTCACAACCCGAAGCTGATCCGCCGCAGATTCGGCAGGACAACGCTGATTCTCGTCACCCTGCTCGTGGCCGCAGCACTCGTCGTCGGCGCGATCGTTCTGCTGAGCTAAGGCATCCCTCGGGGTCTGTGGCCAGTCCACAGACCCCGACGGGTCCTACCGTGGCTGGCGTTGGGTCAGGCGGCGCGGCCAGCCTTGAGTGAGGCTGCGATACGAACGAACGGGCACAGCGGCACGTACGGGTGGCCAGGGCCGGTCCCTGTCTGCGCCCGATCGTGAAGTGCTCGCCACGACGCAGATCGAGTTCACTACGCCGCCGACGCTCCCGCGTCCGAACGGGTACAGCCACGTAGCCACCATTGGTCCGGGCAGTCGGGTGGTCTGGACGTCCGGTCAAGTGCCCATCGCCGGCAGACGGCACCCCAGCTCCCACGGAAGACTGGGCAGCCCAGACCCGCCAGGCCATGCACAACGTCGGTGCCGCCGCCACGGCGACCACCTGGGCCCAGTCCTCGACTCGACACTCACCCGATGCCCCCGTGCCGGCCGCAACCACGGTGCCATCGGTACACAGCCCCAACGAGTGTCGGCGTCCGGCGGCGATGACAGGGCTACTCATGTGCACAGCATTACCGGGTACGTGACCCTGGGCAGATCCCGCCCCGCTCCATGTCCCTCCCGGCTGATGAGCGTCGGCCACGAGACCGTCAGCTCCAGCACCCGCTCATCGGCTGAACGCGTGCGTCGTCATCGACGCCGACGCCGACCACGAGGTGTGCCCGGCACAGGACCGGTCGCCACTGTGCGGCGCTGGGTCAGGCCGTACAGGTTCGTCTCTTGCCGGGGACACCGGTGGGACGCCGGCCGGGTTCACGGCTCCGGGGCGACCGGTTCCGCCGGCCGGTTGCGGGCCCGGAAGCGGGTCAGCCGGTCCCGGGCGGCGGGGACGATGCCGTGCGGCAGGAACAGCACAACCAGGACGAGCAGCAGTCCGTACCCGGCGTAGGACAGCACGCTGGGTGCGTAGCTGGGCATGCCGGGCTGGGTGCCGAGGGTGTTGAGCACCTGGACCAGCAGGATGATGGCGGTCGCGCCGATCAGGGCCCCCCACAGGGTGCCGAGGCCGCCGACGACGGCCATCACGACGTACTCGATGGAGAGCAGGACCGGGAACGAGCCCGGCGCGAGGTAGCCGAGATAGAACGCGTAGATGCCGCCGGCGAGGCCGGCGAACGCGGCGGCCAGCGCGAAGACGGTGAGCCGGTAGCGGCCGACCGGTACCCCGCTGGCGGCGGCCGCGGTCTCGCTGGTCGCCAGGGCGCGCAGGGCCCGGCCCGGACGGGACGCGACGACGTTGCGGGCCACCAGCAGGGTGAGCGCGACCGCCGCCCAGACCAGGTACGCGTACGAGGTGTCGTCGGCGAACTCGTGGCCACCGACCGACAGCCGGGGAATGCCCTGCAGACCGATGGCGCCGCCGGCCCAGTCCGCCTGGCTCAGCAGTGACAGCAGGATCAGCTGCATCGCCAGGGTGGCGAACGCGAGGTGGTGGCCGCGCAGTCGCAGCAGCGGCACACCGACGACGGTGGCGAACGCGGCGGAGACCAGCGGCGCGGCGAGCAGCCCGACCAGCGGCGGCAGGCTGTGCACGCTGAGCAGGCCGGCCGTGTAGCCACCGATGGCGTAGAACGAGGCCTGGCCGAGGGACACCTGCCCGGCGTACCCCATCAGCAGCGACAGTCCGACGGTGACCATCGCGGCGAGGCCGAGCAGGATGTAGATGGCCAGGTGGTTGGCCGACAGCAGCGGCGGCAGGGCGAGCGTCACCGCCGCCACCGCCGCCACCGGTGCCCACCTGGCCATCAGGCCGCCTCCCGCTGGGCGGCCGGCTGGCGCGCGGCCTGCCAGATCATCGCGGCCAGCATCAGCACGAGGGCGACCTCCATCTGGTACGCGGCGTTGCCGTATCCGGCGACGAGCGCCTGCGCGACGCCGAGCAGCAGCCCGCCGACCAGGGTGAGCGCCGGTCGCACCAGCCCGCCGAGGATGGCCGCCGCGAAGCCGCCCACGATCAGGGTGACGTCGTAGTCGAAGGTGACCAGCTGGATCGGCGTGACCAGCACGCCGGCGAGCCCGCCGAGCGCACCGCCGATGGCGAAGGAGAACAGGCCCATCCGGGTGACGCTGATGCCGACCACCCTGGCGGCGTACGGATTGGACGCGCAGGCGGAGAGCGCCCGACCGACGTCGGTACGGGCGAACAGGATCGCCAGGATCGCGAATACGACCAACGTCACGCCGATGATCAGCAGGTAGTGGGCCTGGAACCGGGCCCCGGCGAGCTCCACGGCGCCGGGCACCCCACCGAACGAGCGGGGCTGGTCACCCCAGATCAGCACCTCGACCGCGTACGCGCAGACCGCCAGCCCGAGCGTGATGATGAGCGAGGCGCCGGGCGGCGTACCCGGTCTGCCGATGGCGACCAGGCCGACCAGCAGTCCGGCTCCGGCGCCGACCGCCACGGCGAGGACCTCGGCCGCCCCGTGCGGCAACCCGCTGGCGAGCAGGGTCGAGGTGGTCATGGCGGCGAGCACCGCGAAGCTGCCCTGGGCGAAGTTGACCACCCGGGTGACCCGGTGGATGACCACCATCCCGCTGCCGACGAGTGCGAACGCGCAACCGCCGCCGAGTCCGGTGATCAGGTACTGGAGGAGGTCGCTCACCTGGCCGCTCCGAGGTAGGCGTCGGCCACCCGGGGATCCGCGGCGAGTTCGGCGGCGGTTCCGTCAGCGACGACCCGGCCGGCCTCGATCACGTACCCGCGCCCGCAGAGGTCGAGGGCGAGCCGGGCGTTCTGCTCGATGAGCAGCACGGCCAGGCCGTCGGTGTTGAGTTCACGCAGGTGCCGGGCGAGGTCGGCGACGACCAGCGGGGCGAGGCCGAGGGAGAGTTCGTCGACGACGAGCACCTCCGGGCGGGCCATCAGGGCCCGGCCGACCGCGACCATCTGCTGCTCGCCGCCGGAGAGTGAGCCGGCGCGGCGGCGGCGCAGCGGGTCGAGGCGGGGCAGGATGCCGTAGACCGGTCCGGTGTCCCGGTTGCGGATGGCCCAGCCACCGAGGCGGAGGTTGTCGTCGACGGTCAGGTCGGGAAACATCTGGCGCCCCTCCGGCACGTACGCCAGCCGGCCCTGGACCGTCACGGCGCCGGCGGCCGGGCGGAGGATCCCGGCCAGCGTGTCGGCCAGGGTGGACTTGCCGGCGCCGTTCGGGCCGATGAGTGCGACCATCTCGCCGGCACCCACGGTGAGGTTGACCTGGTCGAGTGCCACCGCCGCCCCGTGCCGGACGGTGAGATCGCGGACCTCTATCACGTCGGGACCTCCCCGCCGAGGTACGCGGCCACGACCGCGGGGTCGGCGCGGACCTCGGCGGGCGTGCCCTCGGCGATCACCCTGCCGAGGTCGAGGACAGTGACCCGGTCGGCGAGCCGGGTCACGAAGGCCACGTCGTGCTCGATCTTGATCATGGTGAGGCCGCCGGCCTTCAGCTCCTCGATGAGCTGGGCGAGCGCGTTCCGCTCGGCGGCACGCAGGCCGGCCGCCGGCTCGTCGAGCAGCAGCAGCCGGGGCCGGCCGCACAGGGCCCGAGCCACCTGGAGCGCCCGCTGCTGGCCCAACGGCAGGGACTCGGCCGACCGGCCGGCCCACCCGGCCAGCCCGACCCGGTCGAGCGCCTCCCGGGCCCGGTGCCGGATCTCCCGCTCCTCCCGGTGGTGCCGGGGCAGCCGCAGGGCCGCGCCGACAAAACCACCACCGGTGGTGGCGTGCGCGCCGACCATCACGTTCTCCAGCACGGTCATGCCCCCGAAGACCCGGGCACCCTGGAAGACGATCGCGATACCCAGGGTGGCCCGGCGGTGCGGCGGCAGCCGGTCGATCCGCTGCCCCGCGTACGTGATCGTGCCGGTCCGGCTCGCCAGCTGCCCGCCGATCAGACCGAACAGTGTGGACTTGCCGGCGCCGTTCGGCCCGATCACTCCGCGCAGCTCCCCGGGCGCAACGTCGAGGTGGACGTCGCGCACGGCGTACACGCCACCGAAGGACCGGGACACGCCGGCCACCCGCAGCAGCGGCTCGGTCACCTGCCCGCCACCGCGGCGAGCTGCTCCCGCGCCCACTCGGTGGGTACGAAGGCACCGCCCTTGACCACGTTGACCGAGATGAAGTCGGCCTTCAGGCCGGCGTGGTCCGTGGCGCTGTAGACGTAGCTGCCGTTCGGGGTGGTCAAGGTCAGCCCCTCCAACGCGGTCCGGATCTTCTCCGGCTCGGTGCTGCCGGCCTTCTCGATCGCCGCGACCAGCAGCTTCACCCCGGTGTACCCGTCCTGCGCGAACTGCGGCGGCGGGTAGCCGTACCGGCTCTGGAACGGGCCGGCCAGCTCGTCGATCGCCCGCTTCTGGGCACCGTCCGGCAGGTGCGCGCCGACAACACCGATCGAGCTGGCCACGAACGCACCCTCGGCGGCCGCGCCGACCGGGTCCAGCCACAGTTTGCTCGCCTGCGCGCCGGTGAAAACGACGGGCACGTCCAGGCCCGCCGTGGCGTACTGCTTGGCCAGGGCGACGCCGGGCGGCCCGGTGGCCCACACCACGAGGGCCTGCGCCCCGGACGAACGCACCTGGTTGAAGACCGCCGAGAACTCGGTTGTCGTGGTCTGGAACTCCGGGGTCGCGGTGAGCGAGATGCCGTACGTGCCGGCCTTCTCCCTGGTCCCGTCGAAGCCGGCCCTGGCGTAGGAGCTCTTGCCGTCGTACGCCACGGCGACCCGGCTGATCCCCTCCGCCCTGAGGTACTGCAGGATCCGGTCCGCGTACGTGGCGGAGGTGGCCGGCACGACGAAGACGTACGGGTGGACCGGGTCGACCTGCTCGTCGGCCGGGGTCAGCGAGATGTAGGGGATCTTCTCCCGGTCGACCAGCGGAATGGTCGCCAACGCGGAGTTGGAGAACGGCGAGCCGATCACCGCGACCGCGTCCCGGCCCTTGATGTCGTTGAAGGCCAGCACCGACTGGTCGGGCTGGCTCTTGTCGTCGCGGACGATCAGCTCGATCCGGCGGCCGAGCACCCCGCCGGCCGTGTTGACCTGCTCGACGGCGAGCGCGACGGACTTCTCGTTCTCCGTGCCGAGCGGCGCGTAGTTGCCGGTCAGCGACACGATCTGGCCGACCCTGACCGGGCCCGCGCCGTCACCGGCGGGTGAGTCGTCGGAGCAGCCGGCCGTGGCGAGGACCACGGTGAGCGCGGCGACGGATACGGCGGTACGTCGCACGGGTGCCTCCCACCACGAGGGGACAGCTTGCCACAAGGACGCTAGACATCTATTCCACGCCGGTCAATATTCATGCCTTCTGTCGACGTCCGAAAGAGAGGGACGCCGGGTCGTCTCCGCCCGGACGCGCCCCGGTCCCCCGCACCGCCACACCCCTCCGCCGAGGGCTTCCCGGGGACGCTGGCGCAGTCTCGGTGTCGCCGTCCCACACCCGGCCGGACACCCGATCCCAGGCCGCCCCGCGCGCAGCTCGTGGGATGGCGAGCGACACGCCAACTGTATAGTTACCTGCATGTCGGTCCCGCCCGCGGCGCCCGCCGTCGACCTCCCCCGCATGCAGACCGGCGGCAGTCCGCAGCACCTGCTGCTGACCCTGCTCGGCGACTACTGGTACGGCCAGCGCGCACCGCTGCCCTCGGCGGCCCTGGTGGCCCTGCTCGGCGAGTTCGACATCACCGAGGTCGGCGCCCGCGCGGCACTGAGCCGGCTGGCCCGCCGCGGCCTGTTGGAGCAGTCGAAGTCCGGGCGGCGCACCTCCTACTCGCTCAGTCCCCGGGCGTCCGAGGTGCTCACCGAGGGCCGGGCCCACATCCTGTCGTTCGGCGCGGAACGGACCGGGTGGACCGGGCGGTGGACGGTGGCCGCGTTCTCGGTGCCGGAGGACGACCGCTCCCGCCGCAACGCGTTACGCACCCGACTCGGCTGGTACGGCTTCGCCCCGTTGTACGACGGACTCTGGGTCTCGCCGCAGGAGCGGGTGGCCGAGGTGACCGCGATCCTGTCCGAACTGGGCATCGACCGGGCGACCGTGTTCACCGCCGAACTGGCCGAGGGCGGCCCGGTGGCCGGCCACCCGATCCGGGCGTGGGACCTCGACGCACTCCGGGCCGGGTACGAGCGTCTTCTCTCGACGTTCGAGCCGGTCCTGCGACGGTGGCGCAGTGGGCGGATCGGCACGGCGGAGGCGCTGGCCTCGCGCACCGCGCTGATGGACGAGTGGCGCACCATGCCGAGCCTCGACCCGGAACTGCCGACGGAGCTGCTGCCGCCGCACTGGCCCCGGGTGCGGGCCCGGGAACTCTTCGTCGAGCTGTACGACGGGCTGGCCGGGTTGGCCGAGCAGCGGGTGGTCCAGGTGGTCGCGGCGTACGACCCGGATCTGGCCGCGCTGGTACGCAGCCACACCACCCGCGACATGTGACACTAGCCTTGACGCCAGGCGGAGATAGAGTCAAACTCGGCCCATGACCGAGGAGGCTTACGAGGCCATCGCCCGACTCGGCACGGCCCCACTCTGGCGATACTTCGGCAACCTCTTCAACGCCGAGCCACGCAGCCGGGCCGTCCCGTACCTGTGGCGCTACCCGGAACTGCGGCCGTACCTGCTGCACTTCGCGGACGTGCTCTCCCTGGAGGAGGCCGAGCGTCGGGTACTGATGCTCGTCAACCCCGGCCTGCCCGACCCACCGGCCACCACGACCACGTTGTACGCGGGCATCCAGGTGATCCTGCCCGGCGAGACCGCGCAGGCGCACCGGCACAGCGCGGGCGCGTTCCGGTTCATCATCGAGGGACGCGGCGCCTACACCACGGTCAACGGCGAACGTGTGCACATGCACCCCGGCGACCTGCTGCTGACGCCCGGCTGGCACTGGCACGACCACGCCCACGAGGGCGACGGTCCGATGCTGTGGCTGGACGGCCTCGACTTCCCCCTCGTCAACGCACTGGAGGCCGGGTTCTTCGAACTGTTCGGCGAGCGGACGCAGAAGGCGGAGGTACCCGACGACATCTCGTCACGGCAGTTCATCCACGGACGCCTGACACCGGCCTGGGACCCCCGACCGGGCCCCAACTCGCCGATCGGCAACTACCCCTGGACGGAGACCGCCCGGGCGTTCGACGCCATCGCCGAGGACGCGACCGGCAGCGACGCCGACGGGGTGGTGCTGGAGTACACGAACCCGTGGAACGGCGGGCCGGTCATGCCCACCATCGGCTGTCGGATCGCCCGGCTGCGCCCCGGCTTCCGGGGTGTCGTCCGCAGGCAGACGCCGAGCACGATCTACCACGTGGTACGCGGCAGCGGGGCGAGCAGAGTGGACGACCAGTTGCTGGAGTGGTCGGAAAAGGACGTGTTCGCCGTGCCCGGCTGGGCCCGCTACCAGCACGTCAACTCCTCCACCAGCCAGGACGCGGTGCTCTTCTCGTACACCGACGCGCCCGCGATCACCGCGCTCGGCCTCTACCGCGAGGAGGTGGCGTGACCGGGGGACACCGACCGGTGATCGTGGTCGGGGCCGGCCCGGTCGGCATGTCCGCCGCGCTGGCGCTGCGGGCACTCGGCCGACCGGCCACCGTACTGGAGGCCGGCGCCGAGGACCGGCTGCGGCCCGGCAGTCGCGCCATCTTCGTACACCGCGCCACGCTGGAGGTGCTCGACCGCGCCGCACCCGGCCTGGCCGGCGAACTGGCCGCGTACGGGCTGGTGTGGGGAACCAAACGCACCTTCTACGCCGGCCGGCAGGTCTTCGCCCGCAGCTATCCGCCGCCACCGGCCGGTACGCTGCCGCACTTCACCAGCCTGCCCCAGGTGGAGACCGAACGTTACCTGCTGCAGGCGTGCAAGGCGGCCGGTGTGGAGTTCGCCTGGAACGCGGAGGTGACACACGTCGAGTCCACGACGGGCGGCGTCACGCTGCGGACCGCCGCCGGTGCCCGCTGGACGGCGGACTACGTGGTCGCCGCCGACGGCGCCCGGTCCGGGGTCCGTCGCGCGCTCGGCGTGCCGATGGAGGGCAGCCGCTCGGACGGCTGGTACGTCGTGGTGGACGTGGAGGAGGACCCGGCCGAGCCGCTGCCGGTGGAGCGGGTGTTCCACTACCGGCATCCGGCCGCCGGGCACCGTAACGTGCTGCTGGTTCCCTTCGCCGGCGGTTGGCGGGTCGACCTGCAGCTGCACGACGACGACGATCCGGAGGAGCTGAGCCACGGCGACGGGCTGCGCCACTGGTTGCGGGCCGTGCTCCCGCCCGCGTACGCGGAACGGGTCGGCTGGGCCTCCACCTACCGGTTCCTCCAGGTCGTGGCGGACGACTTCGCCGAACCGGCACGGCGCACCCTGCTGGTCGGGGAGGCGGCGCACCTGTTCGCGCCGTTCGGCGCCCGGGGCCTGAACTCCGGCGTGGCCGACGCGGAAGCGGCCGCGACCGCCGTGCACGTCGCGCTCTCCGCCGCCGTACCGGCCCGGGCCCGGGCCGCCGTGGAGGACTTCGCGCTCTCCCGGCGCCGGGCCGCGCTGTTCAACCGGGACGCGGCCGGTGCCGCGCTGGCCCACCTGCGGCCCGGCCCCGCCGAACGGGAGGTGCTGGAACAGGCGGCGCGGGACGCGGCGACCGACGAGAGCCGAGGGCACTGGCTCGACACCACGCCGTACGGGCCACGCGGGCTGCCGCCCGGCAACACCATCCACAAGTACTGAGAGAGCGTGATGACCGAGCCAGCGTCGATCGTCACCTGCCGCCGCCTCGAATGGTCGGAAACCGACCCGGCCGACCGGTGGCACTACGGCGCGGTGCTGCGTTTCGTGGAGAGCGCCGAGACGCTGCTGCACCACCGGCTCGGTGTCCCGGACGCCGACTTCCGGCGGATGGTGCGGGTCAACCTCACCGTCGACTACCTCGGATCACTGCACTTCGGCGAGGTCGGGCAGACCACACTCGCGGTGGAACACGTGGGACGCGGCTCCCTGCGGTACGCGTTCAGCGTCGCCCGGGACGGCACCCCGCTGGCGCGCGGCACGCTGACCGTGGTGTGGCTGGACCCGGTGACCGGACGCAGCGGACCGTGGCCGGACCGGCTCCGCACGCTCCTGAGCCGGGGCGGGCCACAGGAGGGCTGACAGATGCGAAGCACGATGGGCTCGATGCCGCTGTCGGTGGGAATGGTCCTGCGCCGCGGCATCGCCATGGGCCCGCACGCGCGGCTCGTCGGCTACACGGCCGCCGGCCGCGACGCGCGGACCTGGCCGGAGCTGGCCGCCCGGGCCTGGCGACTCGCGAACGCACTACCGGCCCTGGGTGTCCGCCCGGGTGACCGGGTCGGCACGTACGCCGGCAACGGTCTGCCCCACCTGGAACTGTGCTACGGCGTACCGCTCGCCGGCGCGGTGCTGCAACCGGTGAACGTCCGGCTGCACGCCGACCAGGTGGCGGCCGTGGTCGCGCACGCGGAGGACCGGGTGATGTTCGTGTCGGCGGCGCTGACCGCGCAGCTGGCGCCGATCCGGCCCACGCTGTCCAGCGTCCGCCGCTACGTGGTGCTGCCCGACGGCACCGAACCCCACCCCGACTTCGCCGACGCCCTCGACTACGAACAACTGCTGGCGGACGCGCCGACCGACGAGCCGGCCGAGGTGGACGAGTGGGCGCCGGCCTGCCTCTGCTACACCGGCGGCACGACCGGCCACCCCAAGGGGGTGGTGTACTCGCACCGCTCGCTGACCCTGCACGCGATGAGCGGCCTGTTCGTCGACTCGTTCGGGATCCGCGAACGGGACGTCCTGCTGCCGCTCACCCCGCTGTTCCACGCGCTGTCCTGGGGCATGCCGTACGCGGCCGCCCTGGCCGGTGCCGGCCTGGTCCTGGCCGGTGCGGACACCGGCCCCGCCACCATCGTGCGGCGGATCCGGGACGAGCGGGTGACCGTCGCGGCCGGTGTGCCGACGTTCTGGCTCGCCGTCGACCAGCTCCGGCCCACCGCCGACGACCTCGCCAGCCTGGACCGGATCCTGTGCGGGGGCGCGGCGATCCCGCAGGAGCTGATCCACCGCTACCACGCGCGCGGGGTGGCGATGCGGCAGGGCTGGGGCATGACCGAGATGTCGCCGTCCGGCAATCTGACCATGGTCCGCCGCCATCTGGAGGACCGGTCCGACGCGGAGCGGCTGGCCCTGCACGCCACCCAGGGCGTACCCACCGCCGGGGTGGAGCTGCGCGTGATCGCCCCGGACGGCGCCGTACTGCCGCACGACGGGGTCGCCGCGGGTGAGATCGAGGTACGCGGGCCCTGGGTCGCCACGTCCTACCACCGGCCTGACGACGACGCGAACAGCACCCGGTTCCGCGACGGGTGGCTGCGTACCGGCGACGTCGGCACCGTCGACGCCGACGGGTACCTGCACCTGATCGACCGGGCCAAGGACCTCATCAAGTCGGGCGGCGAGTGGATCAGCTCGATCGACCTGGAGAACCACCTGATGGACCACCCCGGCGTGGCGCAGGCGATGGTGATCGCGGTGCCGCACCCGACCTGGGGCGAGCGTCCGGCCGCACTCGTCGTGGCCGCCGAGCCGGTCACCGCCCGGACGCTGCTGGCGCACCTGCGCCCCCGGGTGGCGAGCTGGTGGCTGCCCGACGTCATCCGGTTCGTCGAGACGCTGCCCACGACGGCAACCGGCAAGTTCGACAAGGTGGCGGCGCGCGCGCAGTGGCGGGACATCCTCGCCGACGCGGCAGAGACGGCGGGTGGCCGGAAGGAGCAGTCGTGAGTGGATTGTTGGACGGGCGGGTCGCGGTGGTCACCGGCGCCGGCCGGGGCATCGGGCGGGCCACGGCGGTGCTGCTGGCCGGGCACGGTGCCCGGGTGGTCTGCGCCGACATCGACGGCGAGGCGCTGAAGGGCACGGTGGAGCTGCTCGACGGTCTAGGCACGGCGGTCGCGACCGACCTGACCGAGCCCGCGGCGCCGGCCGAGGTGGTCGCCCGGACGGTCGACGAACACGGGCAGCTCGACATCGTCGTCAACAACGCCGGGTACACCTGGGACGGCATCTTCCACAAGATGAGCGACGAGCAGCTGTCCGCGATGCTCGACATCCATTTGGTCGTCCCGTTCCGGCTGCTGCGCGCGGCCGCTCCGGTGCTGCGGGAGGCGGCCAAGCGCGACGCCGCCGAGGGCCGGGAGATCTTCCGCAAGGTCGTCAACGTGACCTCGATCGCCGGCACCATGGGCAACGTCGGCCAGGCCAACTACGCCGCCGCCAAGTCCGCGCTGGTCGGCCTCACCAAGACGCTCGCCAAGGAGTGGGGGCCGCTGAAGATCAACGTCAACGCGGTCGCGTTCGGGTTCGTGGAGACCCGGCTGACCGCGGACGCCGACGAGGGCGGGGCGTTCGCACACGGCGACCGCCGGATACCGCTGGGCATCCCGGGCGCGGTGCGGGAACGGGCCGCCGCCGGCATCCCGCTCGGCCGCCCGGCCACCCCGGCGGAGGCCGCCGGCGGCATTTTCCTGCTCTGCACGCCGTGGTCGAACTTCGTACACGGGCAGGTGCTCACCGTCGCCGGTGGGCAGGCCGAAGGGATGAGCTGAGATGCGCCTGGCCACCATCCGGATCGACGGCGGCACCCGGGCCGCCCGGGTCGACGGCGACCACGCCGTGCTGCTCCCCGCGCCCGACGTCGGCGCGCTGCTCGCCGACCCGAGCTGGCCCGCGCTGACCGGCGGGCCACGCCTGCCCGTCGCCGAACTCGACCTCGCCCCGGTGGTGCCCCGCCCGTCGCAGATCTTCTGCGTCGGGCTGAACTACCGCGCCCACATCATCGAGATGGGCCGGCAGGTGCCGGCCACCCCGACCCTCTTCGCGAAGTTCCCGGCCGGCCTGCTCGGCGCCCGCGACCCGCTCGTCCTGCCGTCGGTCAGTGACCGGGTCGACTGGGAGGTGGAGCTGGCCGTGGTGGTCGGGCGGCCGCTGCGTCGGGGGACCGCCGCCGAGGCGGCCGCCGCGATCGCCGGCTACACGGTGCTCAACGACGTGTCGATGCGCGACTGGCAGGTGCACAGTTCGCAGTGGCTGCCCGGCAAGGCGTTCGAGGCGAGCACGCCGGTCGGCCCGTGGCTGACCACCGTCGACGAGGTCGGCGACGAGCCCGACCTGGAGGTGCGCTGCGAGGTGGACGGCGAGGTGATGCAGCGGGCCCGTACCGGTGACCTGCTCTTCGGACCGGCCGAGACGATGGCGTACGTCAGCCGGTTCACCACCCTGCGGCCGGGTGACCTGATCGCCACCGGTACGCCCGGCGGTGTCGGCAACGCCCGCGACCCGAAGGTCTTCCTCCGCCCGGGGCAGGTGCTCCGTACCAGCATCGAGGGCCTCGGCGAGTGTGTGAACGAGTGCGTCAAGGAGACCGGATGAACGCCGACGAGGTCCGTGACCGCAACGCCGAGCTGGACGACCGGATCCTGTCGACCGTCGATTCGGTGCATCCGGGCCGGCTGCACGTACTGGAGGCGAAGCCGGACGGCGTGGAGGCCTGGAGCGCGGCGATGGTCCTCGCACACGTCGCCGAGTTCTCCCGGTTCTTCGCCGACGAGCTGCGCCGCTTCCTCGCCGACCCGGCCGCCCCGGTGGGGCGTACCCACGAGCATCCGGAACGGCTCGCCGCGGTCGCCGCCGCGGGCAGCCGCTCCCTCGACGACCTGCGTGCCGACCTCACCGCCGCGTTCGCGAACCTCGCCGCCGCGCTGGACGCGGTGCGGGACGACCACCTGACCATGGTCAGGGTGAACCGGCGCTACGGCCCCGAGCCGTTGACCGCGTTCCTGGACCGGTACGTCCTCGGGCACAAGCAGAGCCACGCCGAGCAGCTCGCCGACCTGGTCGAGGAGGCACGATGAGACTGTCCGACGTGGCGGTGCCGATCGGATTCGCCTGGTCGTCGCCGTTCTGCCGCTGGCAGGGGCCGCTCGCCGGGATGTCCAGCGTCGACCTGCTGGTCGACGTCACCAACCGGGCACTCGGCGCGCGCGGTTTCGACATCGCGGAGGTGACGCAGGTGGCGCTCGGCACCACCGTGCCGCAGCCGGCCTCCTTCTACGGGGTCACCACCGTCACCCCGCGTCTCGGGCTCGACGGGGTCACCGGCCCCACCGTCGCCCAGGCGTGCGCCACCTCGGTCGCCGTGCTGCAGGCCGCCGCCGTACAGGTCGAGCTCGGCGCGCACCGGACGGTGCTCGCGCTGACCACCGACCGCACCAGCAACGGTCCGCTGATGGTCTGGTCGGCGCAGGACACGCCCGGCGCCGCGCCGGTCACCGAGCACTGGGTGCTCGACCCGATGCGGCACGATCCCAACACCGGTGAATCCATGCTGGACACCGCGGAGCACGTCGCGGCCGAGGAGGGTTACCCGCGCGCCGAGATCGACGCGGTCACGCTGCTGCGGTACGAGCAGTACCGGGCGGCCACGGCGCGGCGGCGCGGTCACCTGGTCGAGGTGCACGTGCCGGGCCGACGCGGCGACACCGTGGTCGCCGACGACCAGGGTGTGCACGACACGACGGCCGAGGGCCTCGCCAAGCTCTCTCCGTTGCGTCCGGACGGCGTGGTGACGTACGGGTCGCAGACCCATCCGGCCGACGGCGCCGCCGGCCTGGTGGTCACCACCGTGGAACGGGCCCGCGAGCTCGGCGGCGGCACGGGCGTCGCCCGGCTGCTCTCGGTCGGGTTCGCCCGTGCCGAACGGGCCCGGATGCCCACGGCGCCGGTACCGGCGGCCCGGGCCGCCCTCGCCGCCGCCGACCTCGACATCGGCTCGGTCGACGTGGTGACCACGCACAACCCGTTCGCCGTCAACGACCTGTACTTCTCCCGCCAGACCGGCTTCCCGCTCGACCGGATGAACCCGTACGGCTGCAGCCTCGTCTACGGCCACCCGCAGGGGCCCACCGGCATGCGGGCGGTGGCCGAACTCGTCGCCGCCCTGCACGCCCGGGGCGGCGGCCGGGGCCTGTTCACCGGTTGTGCGGCCGGCGACACCGCCGGCGCGGTCGTGGTGGAGGTGACCGACCGATGACGTCCTTCGACACCTCGGTGGTCGGGCGCTGGAGCGACGACCACTGGTTCGAGGTGACCGCCGCCGGCGTCGCCGCCTACGCCGGGGCGGTCGGCGGGCCCTCCCCGGTGTACGCCGTCGTACCGGCGATGGACCTCGTGTTCGCCGTGGCCGGTACGGCCGCGTCGGAAGAGCTGCGGGCCCGGGTGGTGCACGGCCAGCAGGACATGTTCTTCCACCAGCCGCTGCCGGAGAACAGCCGGGTGGCGGTACGCGCCGCCGTGGTCGGCCTGCACGGCAAACGCAGCGGCACCGTCGCCACCATCGGCGTACAGACCCGCGGTGTCGACGGCGACCTGCTCAACGAGCAGTACGTCACCGAGTTCTACCGGGGCGTGCCGACGGATCTCCGGCTCGGTGTGCCCGCCCCCGCCCTGCCGGCCGACCCGCCGGCCGGCGAGCCGGTCCGGGTCGGCACCGTCGCGCTCCCCGTGGACCTTCCGCGCCGGTACGCCGCCGCCTCCGGTGACCACAACCCGATCCACCTGGACGACGCCACCGCCCGGGCGGCCGGGCTGCCCGGGGTGATCGTCCACGGCCTGGCCCTGCTCGCCCTGGCCGGGCACACCGTGTTGCCCGCCGGGGCCGGCGTGACCCGGCTCAGCTGCCGCTTCACCCGTCCGATCAGTCCCGGCGACGCGCTGACCACCCGGGTCTGGGCACACGGGGACGGGTACCGGTTCGAGAGCCGGGACCGGGCCGGCGCCCCGGTGTTGGGCGCCGGCCTGGTCGAGCTGTGACATGACCATCAACTGTCGTCTGTCAATGTGCCGTCATTGGGAGCAGCTCGTACCGTTGAGGGTGAACTGGGTCGGCGTCGGGTTGCTGCCGCTGTAGGTGCCCTGGAAGCCGAAGGTGGCGCTGGCCCCGGGCGCGATGGACGCGTTGTACGAGACGTTGCGCGCCGAGACCTGGGTGCCGGACTGGGTGACCTGCGCGTTCCACGCGTTGGTCACCTGCTGGTTGCCCGACCAGGTCCACTGGACCGTCCAGCCGTTCACCGCACCGGTGGCGGTGTTGGTCACCGTCACGCTGGCGGTGAAGCCGTTGCCCCAGCTGTTGGCCGTGTAGCCGACCCGGCAGGTGGCGCCGCCCGGCGGTGGGGTGGTCGTGGGCGGTGGCGTGACCGGCGGTGTCGTCGTGGGCGGCGGCGTGGTCGGCCGGGTCGTCGGCGGCGTGGTCGGACCGCCGGTCAGCCCGAAGAACTGGATCGCCGCCAGCGCCATGCCGCTCATCGGCAGGCTGTGGCCGGCACCGTTGACGGCGATCGCCTCGACGAGCGTCGTGCCGCCGCTGGTCCACCGTCGGCGGTTCCAGCCCGACTGGGGCGTGTCGGTGGACGTCGGGTTGAGGCTGAGGCCGTGCACGTTGGTCCACTGGTCGACCGACTCCTGGAGCAGCTGATAGGGGACCAGGGTGTCGTTGGTGCCGTGCCAGAGCTGGATCGGCGGGCGGGGGCCGGAGTAGCCCGGGTACGCCTGCCGTACCGCGTCGCCCCACTGCTGTGGGGTCCGGTCCATCCGGCCGTTGGTGCACTGGCTGGCGCCGGGCGGGTAGTCGGCCGCGTTGGCAAAGCAGTTGAAGGGCACGCCCATGAACGACGCGCCGGCCTTGAACAGGTCCGGATAGAGGGCCAGCATGTGCTGGGTCATCATGCCGCCGGACGAGCTGCCGGTGGCGTACACCCGGTTGGGGTCGCCGCCGTACTGCCGTTGCACGTAGTTCACCATCGAGGCGATCGACACCGGATCGCTGCCGCCGCCGCGCCGTTTGGCCGCCGCCGACCAGGTGTCGAAGCAGTTGCCGAACCCGGCCTGCTGGGTGGCGCTGGGGTAGATGACGACAAACCCGTACCGGTCGGCCAGCGAGGCGAACTCGCTGCCCGAGTAGAAGCCCGGGCCCGAGCCGCCGCAGCCGTGCATCGCGACGACGGTCGCCGGACTGGCCGGACGGTTGTCCGGTACGTAGACGTGCATGCGCATGCCACCGGGATTGTCACCGAACCCGGTCACCTCGACCAGCGACGCCGCCGCGGCCGGGGACGACAGCGCGACCACCCCACCTGCGGCCACGAGCGCCGCGGCGGCGAGCCCAACGAGCGCGGCGCGTCGTGGACGCGCACCCAACATATTGATAGTCATCATTTTTGTAAGCTAGCAACTACAGCGACGATCGTCAATAAAGTGTATGCCTTTGCCGAGCCGGGCGGACCGACGTCCCCCGCCCCGCCGGGCCCACGCCACCCCGCACCGGAGGCCGGGCCACGGCGACCGGGAGCGGACCCGGGTCGACCCCGCTTCGGGGCGCCGGCGAGCACACCGGCCACCAGCAGGGACGAAGCGGATCGTTGACTTTCATACGACGACCGTCCATAGTGACTGTCATCGATAGATGTGGGCTGCGGGGCGGCGCCTGACCACCTGACCGGGCAACGGGTCGTCAGGCGAACGCCCGCACGCCCGGAACCTCTTCTCACAAATGTCGATCACCGACAGATGGAGCTGCGCGATGTCCATGCACAAGCTCACCCTCGGGCCCGTCGCGGCTGCGGCGACGCTCCTTCTGGCCGCCGCCGGCGCGATGCTGAGTGGGGGACACGGCACGACCGCGTCGGCCGCCGACGTCGGCGTCCTCGCGGCGACCGCAGGGTGCGGCAGGGCCCCGACCCTGGCCAACGGGACGCACACCATCCAGAGCGGTGGCATGAACCGCTCGTTCATCCTGCGGCTCCCCGACAACTACAACAACAACCAGCCCTACCGGTTGGTCTTCGGATTCCACTGGCTGAACGGTTCGGCCAACGACGTCGCCTCGGGTGGGAGCGACGGGGCCGCCTGGGCCTACTACGGGCTCCACCGCCTGGCGAACAACAGCACGATCTTCGTCGCTCCCCAGGGCCTCAACGCGGGCTGGGCCAACTCCGGGGGCCAGGACCTGACCTTCGTCGACGACATGGTCAGGCTGCTCGACGGTGCGCTGTGCATCGACACGACCCAGCGCTTCGCCACCGGTTTCAGCTACGGCGGCGGGATGAGTTTCGCGCTCGCCTGCGCCCGACCGACGGTCTTCCGCGCGGTCGCGGTACTGGCCGGAGCCCAGCTCAGCGGATGCAACGGCGGCACCCAGCCGATCGCGTACTTCGGGGTGCACGGCATCAGCGACTCGGTCCTCAACATCTCCCAGGGGCGGTCACTGCGCGACAGGTTCGTCACCAACAACGGCTGCACGCGACAGAACCCGCCCGAGCCGGCGCAGGGCAGCAGGACCCACACCCTCACCACCTACACCGGATGCCGCGCCGGATACCCGGTGGTCTGGGCCGCCTTCGACGGAGACCACACGCCCACTCCGGTGGACGGGTCCTCCAGCCCGAACGGCTCCCGGACCTGGGTCCCGGCGGAGACCTGGAGATTCTTCACCCAGTTCGAGGGCACCTCGCCGACCACGCCACCGACCACCCCGCCCACCACCACACCGACCACGACCCCGCCGACCAACCCGCCCACCACCCCACCGCCGGGAACCGGCGCCTGCCGGGTCACCACCACCATCAACAGCTGGAACACCGGCCTGACCGAGAGCATCACCATCACCAACACGGGCACCACCGCGATCAACGGCTGGTCCCTGGTCTTCACCCTGCCCGGCGGCCAGACCATCACCAGCGGCTGGAACGCCGCCTACTCCCCCACCTCCGGACAGGTCACCGCCCGCAACGCCGCCTACAACGGCACGATCGCTCCCAACGCGTCGGTGAGCATCGGCTTCCAGGCCACCCACAGCGGCAACACCGCCAGGCCGACCTCGTTCACGCTCAACGGCGCCACCTGCACCACCGCCTGACCGGCGGGCACCGAGGCCAGCCCCAGGGCGTGGCCGACCCGCTCCGCACCGACTCCGGCCCGACCCGGCATCCGCCGGGCCGGGCCGGTCGCGTGGGTGCCCGTTCCGCCGACCGGGTGACAGCGCCAACCCGGCCCTGACGGATCCGACACAGCCGACAGGGCCGCACCCACTCGTTGTGCATAGACAGTCACGAATGAAAGAATGTCGTACCGGAGAGGGAGCGCGCGAGGATCGGCAGACACCCGAGGGCCCGCTCCGGCAGACCAGGTCCGAGAGTCGGAGCTCACCGGATCGAAGGAGGTCGGCCCGATGCCGTTGTCGTCACCCCGGTCGGCGTACCGCCCGGGGTCCGCACACCAGCCGGACCGGCCCTCGCCGCGGGCTACGGTGAGCGCCGCAACCGCCCTTCTCCTCGTCACCGCCGGCGTCGTTCTGACCGGCGGACCGGCCGACGCGAGGACGACGCCGGGCGGCAACATCTCCACCGCCAGCCCCGCGACCGACCCCCAGGTGGTCCTGACCAGCCCGACCGACGGGAGTCACCTCGTGTCGGTGTGCGCGGTCCGGCTCAGCGCCGACGCCAGCGTCCCGTCCGGAACGATCGACCGGGTCGAGTTCCACCTCAACAACCAGCTCGTCGGCAGCGACGCCAGCGCGCCGTACGAGACACAGGTTCCGCCCGACCACCCGGCCCTCCGGGGAAGCAGCGCAAGCGGCCTGCGGCACACCGCGTACGCCCGGGTCGTCACCCCCACGGCGACCGCCGACTCGACGCTTGTCCACTTCGGACAGGCACCGATCCCGCCGGCGCTCATGGTGATCGCGTGCCCGTCGCGGGCACAGGTGGCCGAGGGCAGCACCACGACGATGACCTTCGTGACAGTCTGCCTCGGCACCCCGGGCCTGAACCTGACGGTGACCGGCGACACCGGGGTCAGCGTGACACCGACCGTCCTGCCACCGGGCCACCGGGAGAACTCGGTCACCGTCGTCGCCGCTCCCGGCAGCGCCGGTGCCACCGCCCGGGTCACCGCCAGGGCCGATGCCGCCAACTGCATGCCGGGCTCGGCTTCGGTCACCGTCGGGTCCTGACGTCGGGCGGCGACACCCCGGGCGAGATGAACGGGCCGGGATGAACGGGGCGGGATCAGCGGGGCGAGGGTCAGCGGGGCGGGGTGAGCCGGGCGGAGAGAGCCGGGCGGGGTGAGCCGGGCGGATCCGGAACCTGAGCAGGAACGCCGGCCCTGACCGGCTGGCCCGACCTACGCCCGCCGGCCGGCCGAACGGACAACGGACGCAACAGCATTGACACGTTTCGCTGTTCTGTTCGAAACTTATCAATGTCGACATCCGTGATCATCGATCGCTGTCGTCGCCCATCACCCCAACCCGGAAGGAGGCCCTAGTGATCATCAGCTCGGGCCGCTCAAGAATCCGTTCGACGGTCGTCGTGCTGGCGGCAGCGGCGCTCGCGGTCGGTGGAGCAGTGTCGGTAGTAGCGGAGTCCACGACCGCCGAGGCCGCCGCCGGCGACATCGTCCTGGCCGCGTCGACCGTCGAGGACGAGGGCGCCGACTGCCCGGTCTCCCCGCCCGGCTCGCTGCCGACCGGCTCACGACTCCCCGACCCGTTCCGGAAGTTCGACGGCACGCGGATCACCAGCAAGGCCGACTGGCGGTGCCGTCGGGCGGAGACCAGGGAACTGGCCGAGCGGTACGTCTACGGCGACAAGCCCGCGAAGCCGGCCACCGTCACCGGTACGGTCTCCAGTTCCAACATCACCGTGAACGTGTCGCAGAACGGCCGGAGCGCGAGCTTCTCGGCCGGTGTCCAACTGCCCAGCGGCACCGGTCCCTTCCCGGCGGTCATCGTGCTCGGCGGATTCGGGGCTGACACCGCCACCATCCGGTCCGCCGGCGCCGCCGTCATCAGCTACGACCCGCTCGCGGTCGGGCGCGAGGGCACGCCCCGGAACAACAAACAGGGCGCGTTCTACAGCATCTACGGCAACACCAGCAGCACCGGCCTGTTGATGGCCTGGGCCTGGGGAGTCAGCCGGATCATCGACGTCATCCAGCAGTCGGGCGGCAACGTCCTCCGGATGGACGTGGGCGTCACCGGCTGCTCGCGGTACGGCAAGGGTGCCTTCACCGCCGGCGTGTTCGACCAGCGGGTCGCGTTGACCATGCCGATCGAGTCGGGCAGCGCCGGTGTCCCCGCCTTCCGGGCGATCGCCGGGGAGAGCGGTGCTCAACCGCTGAGCAGCGCCTACGGCGAGCAGCCGTGGCTCGGCGACGCGTTCAGCTCGTACACGGGCAACCCGAACGGGCTGCCGGTGGACACCCACCAGATGGTCGGCATGGTGGCGCCACGAGGGCTGTTCATCATGGAGAACCCGCACGTCGACTGGCTGGCCTCCCGGTCCGGCAGTGTGGCTGCGCTGGGCGGCGCGGAGATCTACAAGGCGCTCGGTGCGGGTGAGAACATCAGCTACTGGTCCGACGTGCAGGACGGCACGCACTGCGCGTCCCGGACCGAGTGGCGTACCCCGCTGCAGCAGAACATCCAGAAGTTCCTGCTGAAGACGGGTAACGCGGCCGGCGTCTTCCGGATCTCCAGCCGCAAGGCCGGCAACCTGGCCGAGTGGCGGGACTGGACCACGCCGACCCTGGCCGACGGCCCGACCACGCCGCCGACCACCCCGCCCACCTCCGGACCGACCACCCCGCCGGCCACGCCGCCGACCGTGGCACCGACAACCACTCCGCCCGCGGGCGGTGCCGGCTGCACGGCGTCGGTGACGACGAACCAGTGGACGGGCGGATTTGTCGCCACGGTACGGGTCACCGCCGGCTCCTCGGCGGTCAGCGGCTGGACGGTGGCGCTGACCCTGCCCGCCGGCTCCAGCGTCACCAACTCCTGGAACGTCAACCGCAGCGGCACCAGCGGCGCGGTCCAGTTCAGCAACGTCGGCTACAACGGCTCGATCGCCGCTGGCCAGTCGACCGAGTTCGGCTTCCAGGGCAGCGGTACCGGCTCGGGGCTGAGCCCCACCTGCACGGCCAGGTAGTCCGGCGGCTCTTCCCGGGCCCGGTGTGGCGGCTCACCGCCACACCGGGCCCGGCCGGTGCGGGTCGGTGACCCGCCGTCCGGAGCCGACGACGAAGCCGTGGTCGGTCGGGGTTCCGACCCGGTTGTGGCAGAGCCGGGCTGTTGTACCGTCGCGTCGTGCTGCTGGACGAGCTCGACCGGGTGCCGTGGGCGGAACTCAGGCACGCGTACGGCACCGCCGACGACGTACCCGAGCTGCTGCGCCGGGTCGCCGGGCCGGACGAGGAGGACGCGGTCCAGGCGTTGTACGAACTGCGGGCCAGTGTGCTGCACCAGGGCAACGTCTGTTCGGCCACCGCCCCGGTGGTGCCGTTCCTGGGGGCGTTGCTGGCCGACCCGGCGACCACGTTCCCGGACGGCATCGCGCACCTGCTCGGCGACATGGCCGACATCGTCGACCCGGACAACCCGGTGCTGGCCGCGCTCCGCGCCGCGGTGACCGCCGAGGTCGACCGGCTGTTGCCGCTGCTGACCGCCGCTGAGCCGTGGACCCGGCTGACCGCCGTCTTCGCGCTCGGACACTGCCCGGGCCGGGCCGGCGACATCCTGCCGGCACTGCACCACCGGTGGGCGGGGGAAGCCGATCCGCAGGTCCGGGGTGGCCTGGTGATCTCGGCGACCGCACTGGACCCGGACACCGCGCTGCTCGGCGAGGCGCTCGCCGAGGACCAGCCGGCCCCGGTACGCGCCGCGGCCGCACTGGCCGCCGCCCGCCGCGCCGGCCCGTGGCCCGGTACGCCGGCGGTCGCGGCGGTACGGGCCGGCTGGACGGACGGCGACCCCTGGTTCGACCGCAGCTCCGACGTGGACGGGTACACCGTCGGCCCGTACCTGTGGAACTGGGATCCGATCGAGGACCTGCTCGACCGTCTCGGCCCCGCCGACCGGCCGGACGTGGTCGCCGCGCTGCTCGCCTCCACCGACCCGGCGGTCCGGGAGAAGGCGGCCCAGTACGCCGAACCCGCCCCGGCCGACTGACCAGCCGATCCCGGATCCGGAGCCCCGCCGCCCCGGCGGTCAGAGGTGGGTGCGGACCCACTCGGCGAGGATCCTGGCGCAGCCGTCCACCGACTCCTGCCAGGTACCGGCCGCCGACTCGTCCGCGTCGTCGCTGACCTGCTTCACCAGCCGGACGGGTACGCCGAACCGCGCGGCCGTCGACGCCACGGCGTAGCCCTCCATGTCGACGAGCTGCGCCTGCTCGGCGAGCCGGACCCGGGCCGCCTCCTCGGCGACGAACAGGTCACCGGTGGCCAGCACCGGACCGTCACCGGCCAGGGTCACCGGGGCGCCGACGGTCAGTCCGGTCAGGGTACGGAGGAAGTCGGTGTCCAGGTCGTGCTGGATGACCCGGCCCACCTCGTGCAGCCCGGTCCAGCCGGGCCGCAGCGCCCCGGCGGTACCCAGGTTGACCACGGCGGAGGGCAACGGCCCCCGGGCGAGGGTCGCCGCCAGCGCGAAGGTGGCGTTGACCTTCCCCATCCCGGTGACCAGCACCGGCAGGCTCCGGTCGAGGTACGCCGCCTCCTCGGCGAGCGCGACGACCAGCAGCGGCCGGTCCGGGGTCAGCTCTCCGGTCAGTTCCACGGCGGCATGTTATCCAGGGTCCGGCCACCGCCGGCGGTCACGTACCGGCCGGGTGGACCGGCACACATCCAGCGCACCGGCACGCGTCGCCCGGCTGGAGCCGCTACCGGTACGCCCGCTCCTGGAGCCGGTACAACTCGGCGTAGCCGCCCCCGGCCGCCATCAGTTCGGCGTGACCGCCGAGTTCCGCCACCCGCCCGTCGGCCAGTACCACGATCAGGTCGGCCATCCGGACGGTGGTGAACCGGTGCGAGACCAGCACGGTGACCGCACCCTGCCGGGTGGCCGCCCGGACCTGGGCCATGAAGTGCTGGAAGAGCTCGTGTTCGGCGATCGGGTCCAGTGCGGCGGTCGGCTCGTCGAGCACCACGGCCAACGGTGGGCGGTCGCCGCTGACCTCCCGCATCAGGGACCGGGCGAGGGCGAGTCGCTGCCACTGGCCGAGCGAGGGTTCGACCCCGTCGAAGGTCGCCCCGAGCTGGGTGTCGAGCCCGTCCGGCAGTCCGGCGACCACCTCGGCGGCGTCGGCCCGGTCGACCGCCGCCCGGATCGTACGCCGGTCCCGGACGTGCCGGACGCTGCCGACGCCGACGGTCTCCGAGGTGAGCAGTCGGAGCCGGGCGAAGTCCTGGAAGACCCCGGTCAGCCGGGTCCGCCAACTGGTGACGTCCAGGCCGGTAAGTGGCCGCTGGTCGACTGTGATCGTCCCGGAGGTCGGCCGGTAGATGCCGGTGAGCAGCTTCACCAGGGTCGACTTGCCGGCGCCGTTGGCACCGACGACGGCGACCGTGCTGCCGGCGGGCAGGTGCAGGCTGACGTCGTGCAGCACGTCGTGATCGGCCCCGGGGTATCGGAAACGTACGTCGTGCAGGCTGATGCCGCCGGTCAGCGCGGCCGGCGCCGGGTCGCCCGGACGGTCCTCCTGGTCGGCGTAGCGTCGCAGCCACCAGTAGTTCTCCACCACCTGGCCGGCCTGGGCGACGGTGCTCAGACTCTCCAGGACCGTGTGCAGCTGGCTCTGCAACTGGGTGGCCAGCGTGATCACCATGACGGCCGCGCCCACCGTCGTCCGGCCGTCGGCGATCAGATCCGCGACCACCACCAGCGCCCCCGCCAGGGCGACCGTGTAGAGCAGCCAGGCAGCACCCTGGTACGCCGCGCCGCGTAGCCGGGCGTGGGTCTCCCGCGTTGCGGCCGCCTCCCACGACGCGGTCGCCCGCCGGTTCAGCATCTCGCCGCTGCCGGCGAGCATCACCTCCTTCGCCGGCTCCGGCTCGACGCAGAGTTCGTGCAGCCGCCGCTCGTGCCGGAGGAGTTGGGTGGCGGCGTCGCGGGCCTCGCGCAGCAGCCGGTCGGCCCGCCGGTTGGCCAGGAAGAGCGGTACGGCGAGCAGGGCCAGCGGGCACAGCGCCGGGCTGACCCAGGCCAGCAGGCCGATGGTGACCGCGAGGCTGAGCAGGGCGGCGGTGGCGTTCAACACCGACCAGGGCATCGACGCCAGCGACCAGGAGTTCTGGAACAGCCGGTTCCACCGGTCGACGTACGGCCCGTGCTCCACGTGGGTGATGGTCGGGATCGACGAGACCCGGCGCTGGGTCTCCTCGTTGAGGTCCCCCTTGGTCCGGTTGGCGAGATAGATCATCAGGTTGCTCTGGATCCGGCCGGCGCCGGCGGAGAGCCCGAACGCGGCGGCGCCCAGCGCGACCGCGCCGACCACGCCGGCGAGCTGCCGGTTGGCGGTGTGGTCGACGAGCCACCGTTGGCTCAGCCCCAGCGCGGCGATCACACCCGCCTGCCCGGCGGTCAGCGCGCACAGGATGGTGGCGGCCCGCCGGTCGGCCCGGAGAGCCGTCCGGGTGACGTGGCGCAGCAGCCGGTACCAGTCCCTCATCGTCGCTCCCGGGCGGTCATCGCCGCTCCCGGCGGTCATCCTCGCTCCCGGGCGGCGAAGGCCTCGGCCTGGACGGTGAAGAATCGGGCGTAACCGCCGCCGAGTGCCATCAGGTCGTCGTGCGAGCCGTCCTCGGCCACCCGGCCGGCGCGGAGCAGGATGATCCGCCCGGCCGGCCGCACCGTGGAGAGCCGGTGCGAGATGAGCAGCGTCGTGGCGTCCCGCACCCGGGACACCACCCGCTCGTGGAACTCGGCCTCGGCCCGGACGTCCAGGTGCGCGGTGGGTTCGTCGAGGACGAGTACGCGTCGGCCGGCGGCGACCGCGAAGAGCACCCGGGCCAGGGCGACCCGCTGCCACTGACCGCCGGACAGGTCGGTGCCACCGGTCCCCTCACGCCACAGCGAGGTGTCCAGCCCGTCGGTCAGGTCGGCCAGCAGCGTGGTGGCGCCGGCCCGGTCCAGGGCGTCCCGTACCGCGTCGTCGTCGGCCGGTCGCCCGCTGACCCGCTCGGCGGCGGTGAGCGCGACGTTGTCCCGCAGGCTCGCCGGATACCGGACGAAGTCCTGGAAGAGGACGGCCAGCCGCTGTCGCCACGCCATCGGGTCCAGCGTGGCGAGGTCGACTCCGTCCACGGTGATCCGGCCCGAGTCGGGACGGTAGAGCCCGCCGAGCAGTTTCACGAAGGTGGTCTTACCGACCCCGTTCTCGCCGACGACGGCGACCGTCTCGCCCGGCCGCAGGGTCAGGGTCAACCCGTCGAGTACCGGCCGGGTGGCGCCCGGGTACCGGAAGACGACCTCCTCGAACCGGATCGTCGGCGGTGCCCCGCCCGGCTCGTCGGCCGGTCGGCGGGGCGTGACGGTTGTCGGGGAGCCGGACCGTCGGGTGGTCCGGTACTCCGCGGCGAGTTCGTCGGTGGCCTCGACGCCGCGCAGGCCGTACTCGATGTCGAAGGCCTCCTCGCCCATCCGGCCGATCTCCATGATGCCGAACCCGGCGAGGACGTACGTGATCATCTGTGCGGGGTCGAGCGAACCGGCAAAGACCGCCGCCGCCGGTACGGCCATCGTCGCCACCGCCGCACCGACCGAGAACAGCACGATCCACCACTGCCGACGCAGCACCGCCAACTGCCGGCGCCAGACCGGCCCGTAGGTCCGCATCGTGGTGGCCCGCATCCGCCCGGCGAACCAGTCGCTGAGCCCGAACAACCGGACGTCCTTCGCGGCGCCGTAGACGGCCTGCTCCGAGACGTAGTAGTTGCGGCGCTGGCCGATGGTGTCCGCGTCGAGGACGTCGATGATGCCCAGCCACTGCCGGCGCAGGGTTCTCCGGATCAGCAGCGACACCGCCAGCAGCCCGACCGCGAGCGGCACCGAGAAGGTGGCCAGCAGCACGGTGGCGCCCACCGCGCTCACCATCCGGAACACGAGTTCGAGCTGGCCGACGGCGGCGGTACCGGGCGAGCGTTCCCGACCGAAGCCGGTCCCGACGTCCACCGCCCGCGCGGCGCGGTCCTGGAACTCCCGGCTCTCCAGCCGGTCGAGGCCGGGCAGGTTGACGGCGAGGGTACGCAGTCCGGCCCGGAGGCCGCCGTCGATCCGTCTGACCACCAGCGGGCGTACCGCGGCGAGGGCCAACCAGACCCACTGGTCGATCAGGAACAGGCCGGCGACCAGTGCCGCCGCCGCGAAGACCGGCCAGTCGAGCTGCCCCCGGCCGAAGACGGCGACCAGGTGGCCGACGGACAGTGCCCGGGCCGTCGGGACCACCGCCCGGACGACTTGGACACCGACCAGGAGCCCGGTCGAGAGGGTGCCGCCCCCGGCGAGCAGACGCAGCAACCGGACGCGGGTGCCGAACAGCCGTCCGAGGCCGTCCGTCCGCCGTCCCCGCACCGGCCACCTCCCCCGATCGACCGCTGTTGATGGTGTCGGCCCGGGCCGGTCGACGCAACGGGTTTGTCTCCGGAAGCCGGGTCGCCACGGCTGGCGCCACTGATGCGCCAACCTACTTGCGATGGCGCCATCGTGGTGCCATAGTGGTGCCATGGACATCACGCAGTACGTCGACCGCCTGCGACAGCAGCTGGCCGTCGCCGCCGAAGCCGGCGGCGACGAGGCCCGCGCACTCGCCGACCGGTTGACCGCGCCGCTCGATTCGGCGGTCCGGCTCACCCTGCTGGACGCGCTCTCGACGGCCGCCGACGAAATCACCCGGGATCTCGCCCCCGGCTCGGTCGACCTGCGGCTGCGCGGCGGCGAACCCCACTTCGTGGTGACGCCACCACCGACCGAACAGTCCTTCGGGGCGTCGATCCCGACCCCACCCACGGTCGGCGCCGGGACTCCGGCACCTCCGCCCGGCGGACCGTCGCCGGCCGAGCCGGACGACGGCGCGGTCTCCCGCATCAACCTCCGGGTTCCGGAGCAGCTCAAGGCCCGGATCGAGGAGGCCGCCAGCCGGGAGCGGCTCTCCGTCAACGCCTGGCTCGTCCGGATCGTCAGCGCCGCCCTGGAGGACACCAATCCTCGGCCCGGACCCGAGGGCCGGGGTGGCGCGTTCGGCCAGCGCTACACCGGCTGGGTGCGCTGACCACCGCCACTCCCCCACCCCGCGTTCCGGTCCAGGAACGCCACGGATCCCGCAGAAAGGCACCTGTCATGCCGACGTACGACACACCCGAACCCATCTCCGCCACCATCGACCTGACTCTCGGCGACATCCGGATCACCGCGGGCGACCGCGCCGACACGGTCGTGGAGGTCCGTCCCAGCAACCCCGCCAGCGACCTGGACGTACGGGCGGCCGAGCAGACCCGCGTCGAGTTCAACAGCGGCAGGCTCCTGGTCAGGGGTCACAAGCAACGGTCGGTGTTCGCCGTCCGGGTCGGCTCGGTCGACCTGACGGTCGCGCTGCCCACCGGCTCGTCCGTGCAGGCCGGCACCGCCTCCGGCCTCATCCACTGCGACGGCCGGTTCGGTGAGTGCCGGCTCAAGACCCACTCCGGACAGCTCCGGGTCGAGCATGCCGGCGCCGTCCACCTGCACGCCAGCAACGGTGCGATCACGGTGGAACGGGTCGACGGCCGCGCCGAGGTGACGACGCACTCCGGTGACGTCCGGCTCGGCCAGGTCGACGGCAGCGCGGTGGTCAAGAACTCCAACGGCGACACGTACGTCGGCGAGGTCAGCGGTGACCTGCGGCTGAGCGCGGCCAACGGCAACATCTCCGTCGACCGGGCACACGCCGACGTCAGCGCCAAGACCGCCAACGGCAGCGTACGGCTCGCCGAGGTGGCCCGGGGTGACATCACGGTCGGCACCGCCTCCGGCGAACTGGAGATCGGCATCCGGCAGGGCAGCGCGGCCTGGCTCGACCTGAACACGATGTCCGGGCACGTACGCAACTCGCTGGCGACCTCGGAGGCCCCTGACACGTCGACGGATTCCGTCCGGGTCCAGGCCCGCACCTTCTCCGGGGACATCGTGATCCGCCGTTCCTGGCTCACCCCGGCCGCCTGACCCACCCGGGTCACCGCCGCCCGACAGACCCGACCCCACCGGTCCCGCCGACCCGCCGACGACACCTGAGTCACCGACGGCGGGTCACCGACGCTCCTGATCCGCACGCTCCCGACCCGTCCCGGCCAGGTGGTCTCCGGGCCACCAGTCCACCGGTCTGATCTCCGACCCGTCTCCCCCACAGCGGACCCGCCGAAGCGGCACCGCACACCGGCCCGCGTCGTACGCCACGCCCCGTGGCCCCGCCGGCCGACCCCGCCCCGGCCCGCGACGTCTCCCGGCTCGACGGTACGGCCGTTCCCCCGCCGTACCGGTCGCCCGGCCCACCTCCACCGGCCACCCGCCGGACCACCCTGCCCACACCCGGGACAACCGTGCCCGGCGGCGACACCACCAACCCCGGCAGCGGGAGAGCCATGCCCTGCGACGGGACAAACCATGATGAAAGGACGAAGATGCCCACTCCCCCATTGGCGATCGAGGTGACCGGACTACGCAGGTCGTTCGGCGACAAGATCGTCCTCGACGGCATCGACCTGACGGTTCCGGAGGGAACCATCTTCTCGCTGCTCGGCCCGAACGGCGCCGGCAAGACCACCACCGTGCAGATCCTCTCCACCCTGATCGGTGCGGACGCCGGCCAGGTCCGGATCGCCGGCCACGACCTCGCCACCGACCCCGACGGGGTACGCGCGGCGATCGGCGTGACCGGCCAGTTCTCCGCGGTGGACAACCTGCTCACCGGCGAGGAGAACCTCCGGCTGATGACAGACCTGCGCCACCTGGGCCGGACCGAGGGGCGACGCCGGACCGCCGAGCTGCTGCGGCAGTTCGACCTGGTCGACGCGGCCCGGAAGCCGGTGGCGACGTACTCCGGCGGGATGCGGCGCCGACTCGACCTGGCGATGACGCTGGTCGGCGACCCCCGCGTCATCTTCCTCGACGAGCCGACCACCGGGCTGGACCCGCGCAGCCGGCGCACCATGTGGCAGATCATCCGGGATCTGGTGGTCGAGGGCGTCACCATCTTCCTCACCACCCAGTACCTGGAGGAGGCGGACCAGCTCGCCGACCGGATCGCCGTGCTCGACCACGGCCGGCTGGTCGCCGAGGGAACCCCGGCCCAGCTCAAGCGACTCGTCCCCGGCGGTCACGTCCAGCTCCGGTTCGCCGAGCCGCACCGTCTCGACCGGGCCGCCCACGCCCTCGACGGCGCCACCCGGGACGACGAGACGCTCACCCTCCAGGTCCCCACCGACGGCAGTGTCCGGTCACTGCGGACCCTGCTCACCCGCCTCGACGACGCGGCGGTCGAGGTCGACGAACTCTCCGTGCACACCCCCGACCTCGACGACGTGTTCCTGGCCCTCACCGGCCAGCCCGACCAGCAGAAGGAAGCCGTACGATGACCGCCCTCAGCTACGCCGTGAGCGACTCGATGACGATGCTGCGGCGCAACCTCCGACGGATGCGGCGCTATCCCTCGATGACCGCGATCCTGATCGGAATGCCGCTCGTCTTCCTGCTGCTCTTCGTCTACGTCTTCGGCGGCACCCTCGGGGCCGGGCTCGACGGGCCCGTCCTGGCCACCGGTGCCGCCGGCCGTGCCGCGTACGTCGAGTACGTCCTCCCCGGCATCATCGTGCTCACCCTGGCCACCGCCGCCCAGGGGGTGGCGATCACGGTCGCGATGGACATGACCGAGGGCATCATCGCCCGGTTCCGCACCATGGCGATCTCCCGTGCCTCGGTGTTGACCGGACACGTCGTCGGCAGCGTCATCCAGGCACTGCTCGGGGTCGCGGTGATCCTCGGCGTCGGGATGCTGATCGGTTTCCGGCCCACCGCCACCCCGGTCGAGTGGCTCGGCACGCTCGGGCTGCTCACCCTGATCGGTCTCGCCCTCACCTGGCTGACGGTGGCCCTCGGCATGGTCAGCGGAAGTGTCGAGACCGCGAGCAACCTCCCGATGCCACTGATCCTGCTGCCCTTCTTCGGCAGTGGATTCGTTCCCACCGAGTCGCTGCCGACCGGGCTGCGCTGGTTCGCCGAGTACCAGCCCTTCACCCCGATCATCGAGACCCTCCGGGGACTCCTGACCGGCTCTCCGATCGGCAACAGCGGTTACGCCGCCGTCGCCTGGTGCGTGGGCCTCACCCTGGCCGGCTACCTGTGGGCGCGGGTCGCGTACCAGCGGCTGCCGAACCGCTAGGACGTACCGCGGATCCACTGACGGGCGCGGGCCCGCCCGGTTCGGGCGGGCCCGTCGCAGGCGTCGCCGCGACGTCCGGTCCGCCGGTGCGGCCCGGGCTCGGGGCCGCCGAGGGCGGGCTCAGACCAAGTTCGTCGAGTACGCCGGTGAGCCGGGTGTTCTCGGCGTCGAGGAAGGCGCCGAACGCCGGTCCGTCGAGGTAGGCGTCGGTCCAGCCGTACCGGTCGAGCAGGGAACGCCACTGCGCGGAGGCGTGCAGCCGCCCGACCGCCCCGCGCAGTGCGGCGACGTCCCGCTCGGCCAGCCCGGGCGGCGCGACGACACCCCGCCAGTTGGTGAAGACCACGTCCACCCCCCGCTCGCGCAGGGTCGGCGCGGCGATCCCGGGAACCCGGTGCACGCTGGTCACCGCGAGCACCCGCAACTGGCCGGAGGCGATCTGGTCGGCGTACTCGCTGCGGCCGGAGACACCGACGGCGACCTCGTGGTCGAGGATCGCGGCGAGCAGGTCACCGCCGCCGTCGTACTGGCGGTAGCGGACCCGGTGCGGCGCGATGCCCACGGCGTCCGCGACCAGCATCGGGGCCAGGTGGTCCGGGCCGCCGGCCGAGGAGCCGCCGCCGACCGGCACCGCGCCCGGGTCGGCCCGCCAGGCCCGGATCAGGTCGGTGAGATCCCGGTACGGCGAGTCCCGGGTCACCACCACGATCGCCGGCTCCTCGATCAGCCGGGCGACCGGAACGGTGTCCTGGAGGGTGAACGCCGCCCCACCGGCCCGCTGGGCGCCCACCACCCCGAGCCCCATCAGCATCAGCAGCCGGTT
This sequence comes from Plantactinospora sonchi, assembly GCF_036422035.1. NCBI lineage: Bacteria > Bacillati > Actinomycetota > Actinomycetes > Micromonosporales > Micromonosporaceae > Plantactinospora > Plantactinospora sonchi. The sequence goes on along the minus strand of NZ_JAZGQK010000003.1, from coordinate 126,364 downwards.
GTCGCCCCGTTCGTAGCCGAGCCGGCGCAACCCGACCACGCCACCACCACCGGGCAGGTTGAAGACCTCCACCCCACGGACGACTCCCGCGTCCACCAGCGCCTTCGCGACGGTACGCGCGGTCACGTCATAGCCGCTGCCGGGCGCGTTCGGCACCAGGATCCGCAACCCGGCGAGGTCGTCGTCGGACCGGCCGGCACAGCCGGGCAGCCCGGCCAGCAGCACGGCGAGGCACCCCGCCACCGCCATCCGGCCAGGTCGCCGTCTCGGCCGGCATCCGCTGCGCCCCACCGTGCCGATCCTGCCCGGCCGCCCGCCCGGTTGTCGCGCCCGGCCACACCCCGCCCCCGTCCCCGCGTCGGGTCACGTCGCGGTGTCCCGCGACGACCTGCCGGGCCCGGCCCGTCAGGCGCCCGGACGACGACCTGACGCGGCCCGTCAGGCGCCCGGACCAGGCGCTCCGCCCGTTGACGTCGGGACCGCCCTGGCGCAAGCTTCGGATTCCCACCCCGAAGCGCACGAAGGAGGAACGATGCGGCAGCGGATGTCCCTGGCCGGCCAGTTCCTGCTGCTGCAACTCGGGATCGTGCTGCTGGTGGTGAGCGCGGTGGCGGCGGTGTCGATCGCCGAGTCCGACGCGGCGTTCCGACGCAACGAGGGTTCCCGGCTGCGCTCGGTGGGAGAGAACGCGGCGATCAACCGGACCGTACGGCTGGGACTCGGCGACCCCACCGGTCGGGACGCGCTGGCTGCGGTCGCGGAGAGCGCCCGGGCCGTCTCCGGTGCCTCGTACGTGCTGATCGCCGACCACACCGGTCGACTGGTGACCGGGCCGGACGCCGGTTCCGCGATGGTGCTCGGCGGAAGCGACGCGCTGGCCGGCCGCTCCTGGGTCGGCGTCGTCGACGACGGGTCGGAGGCACTGGTCGCGCACGTGCCGGTCCTCGACGAGCGGGACGGCCGGTTCCTGGGGCTGATCGTGGTCGGTGAGACGTACCCGACGCTGCCGGAGCAGCTCGTGGCGGGACTGACCAACCTGCTGACGTACCTGCTGCTCGGCGGGGTGCTCGGGGTGGCCGGGTCGCTGCTGCTGGCCCGCCGGGTGAAACGGCAGACGCTGGGCCTGGAGCCACGCGAGATCACCGGTCTGGTCGAACACCGGGAGGCGATGCTGCACGGCATCAAGGAGGGCGTGCTCGGCACCGACACCGCCGACCGGGTGACCCTGGTCAACGACGAGGCGGTACGCCTGCTCGGCCTCCCCGACCTGCCGGTGGGCCGGTCGCTGCACAGTCAGCCGATGGAGTCGCGGCTGCGTGACGTGCTCACCGGCCGGGTCGACGGGGTCGACCAGATCGTGCTCAGTGACGACCGGGTACTGGTGCTCAACCGCCGGCCGGTGCTGGTCCGGGGGCGTCGGGTCGGCTCGGTGACCACGCTGCGGGACCGTACCGAACTGACCGTGCTGCGCCGGGAACTCGACGTCAGCCGGCACACCACCGACACCCTCCGGGCCCAGGCGCACGAGTTCTCCAACCGGCTGCACACCATCGCCGGGCTCGTGGAACTCGGCGAGTACGACGAGGTGGTCCGGTACATCACCCGGACCAGTCAGGTGCACGAGGAACTGAACCGGGACGTCACCCGGCTGGTCCGGGACCCCGCGCTGGCCGCACTGCTGATCGCCAAGGCCAGCCTCGCCGCCGAACAGGGCGTACGGCTGGCCATCTCCGCCGACTCCGACCTGCCCGCCGTCGACGAGGAACTCGCCGGCGACCTGGTCACCGTGCTCGGCAACCTGGTGGACAACGCACTGGACGCGGCCGGCCCGGGCGGCCGGGTGACGGTCACCGTGCGGCTGTCCGACGGGGAGGTGGTAGTGACGGTACGGGACTCCGGCCCCGGGGTGCCGCCCGAACTGGTCGAGGAGGTCTTCCGGCAGGGCTGGAGCACCAAGGACCCGGATCAGGGCCACCACGGTCTCGGGTTGGCCCTGATCCGGCTCGTCTGCCAGCACCGGGGCGGCAGCGTCGAGGTCGACGGGTCCGCGTTCCGGGCCCGCCTGCCGCTGGCCGGAGCCGGATCGGGCGGAGCTGGCCGCACCGGGTCCGACACCGGGTCGGTCCCGGACACGGTGGTCCGGGAAACGTCGGCATGATCCGGGTGCTGGTCGTCGACGACGACTTCATGGTGGCGAGAGTGCAGCACCGGTTCGTCGAACGGGTGCCCGGCTTCACCGTGGTCGGGGTGGCACACAGCGGGGCGGAGGCACTCGACGCCGTACACCGGCTCCGCCCCGACCTGGTGCTGCTCGACATCTACCTGCCGGACCTGTCCGGTCTGGAGGTGCTGCGCCGGCTGCGGTCCGGCGACGCGACCGCGGACGTACTCGCGGTGACCGCCGCCCGGGACGTCGAGACGATCCGGACCGCGTTGCGCGGCGGCGTCGTGCACTACCTGATCAAGCCGTTCGGCTTCGACGCGCTACGGGACCGGTTGGAGCGGTACGCCGCCGCGCAGCGACGGCTGCCCGGTGACCGGGAGGTGGCGCAGGACGACGTCGACCAGCTCTTCGCCGCCCTCCGCCCGGCCCCGGCAGACCTGCCCAAGGGACTCACCCCGCCGACCGCCGACCTGGTCGCCGCGGCGCTGCGGGCCGCCGACGGCGACCTGTCGGCGACCGAGTGCGCGGACCGGGTCGGCCTGTCCCGGGTGAGCACCCGCCGCTACCTCGAACACTTCGTGGAGGCGGGCAAGGCGCGGGTCAGCCTGCGCTACGGCTCCGCCGGCCGACCGGAGCGCCGCTACCGCTGGACCGCCTGACTGCAAGGAAGGGCCCCCTGTTATCGCTTTCGGTTGGATAGGGGGCCCTTCCTGACATCGCAGCCGGGGTCTAGTCGTCCTCGCCGAACGCGAGCCGGGCCGGGGCGCGACGACCACGCAGCCGGGCGACGATCCGGGGCAGGTACGGCACCAGCACCGCCAGCACCACCAGTCCGAGCAGTACGGCGGTGAGCGGCCGGGTGACGAAGACGCTCAGGTCCCCGTTGGAGAGCACCAGGGTGCGCCGGAACTGCAGCTCCATCATCGGGCCGAGGATGGCGCCCAGGACCACCGGTGCGATCGGGAACTCGAAGTGCCGCAGGAAGAACCCGAGCACCCCGATCCCGTACGCGATCAGCACCTGGGTCACGCTGCCGGAGGCGGCGTACACCCCGAGGGTGGCGAAGACCAGGATGCCGGCGTACAGCACCGGTCTCGGGATCTGCAGCACCTTCACCCAGAGCCGGATCAGCGGCAGGTTCAGGGCCAGCAGCAACACGTTGCCGACGTAGAGCGAGGCGATCAACGCCCAGACCAGTTCCGGGGACTTGTCGAACAGTTGCGGACCGGGTTGCAGGTTGAAGATCTGGAACGCGGCCAGCATCACCGCGGCGGTCGCCGAGGTGGGGATGCCGAGGGTGAGCAGCGGAACGAGTACGCCGGAGAAGGCGGCGTTGTTGGCCGCCTCCGGCCCGGCCACCCCCTCGATGGCGCCCTTGCCGAACTCGGCCCTGTTCCTCGCCCGGTGCCGCTCGTAGGTGTACGACAGGAAGGTCGGGATGTCGGCGCCGCCGGAGGGCAGCGCCCCGAACGGGAAACCGACGGCGGTGCCGCGCAGCCACGGCCGCCAGGACCGCGCCCAGTCCTGCCGGCTGAGCCAGGCGAAACCGCCCCGGACCGGTTCCAGCGGGGCCACCTGGTCCGGGGTGGAGTTCAGCCGGCTGGCGACGTGGAGCGTCTCGCCGATGGCGAAGAGCCCCACGATGATCACCACGATGTCGATGCCGTCCAGCAGTTCCAGGGTGCCGAAGGTGAACCGGGCCTGTCCGGTGAGTTCGTCCAGCCCGACCAGGCCGAGGAACAGGCCCAGGCAGAGCGAGATCAGCCCCCGTACCAGGGAACGGCCGACCAGCGCGGTCACCGCGACCATCGCCAGCAGGGCCAGGGCGAAGTAGTCGGCGGCGCGGAACTCGACGGCGAGCGCCGCGACCGGTCGGGCGAAGAGGCTGAGCAGCAGGGTCGAGATGGTGCCGGCGACGAAGGAACCGATCGCGGCGGTGGCGAGTGCGGCCCGGGCCCGGCCCCGGCGGGCCATCTGGTGACCCTCGATGGCGGTGGCGACCGAGGCGGACTCGCCCGGGGTGTTCAGCAGAATCGAGGTGGTCGAGCCGCCGTACATGGCGCCGTAGTAGATGCCGGCGAACATGATGAACGTGCCGATCGGGTCGTCGAGACTGAAGGTGACGGGCAGCAGCAGCGCGATGGTCAGCGCCGGGCCGATCCCGGGCAGCACTCCGACGAAGGTGCCGAGGGTGACCCCGATCGTGGCGTAGAGCAGGTACGTCGGAGTCAGCACGGTGCCGAATCCGCCCAGCAGGTCGGAGAAGACGTTCACAGCGGCAGCACCCCGGGTGGCAGCGCGATGGCGAGCCCTCGGGTGAAGCCGAGGTAGACGACAACCGCCAGCGGCACCGCCACCACCACGTCCCGTACCCAGCGACGGCTGCCCAGGACTCTGGCGGCGGCGATGAAGAAGACCGCCGAGGCGAGCACAAAGCCGGCCGGTTCGAGCAGCATGACGTAGCCGATAAGCGAGGCGGCGAGCAGCGCCGGGGTGAGCCACCGGATCTGGACCACCGGTTCGTCGCCGTCATCCGCCACCGGAGCCGGCCCGGCCTCACCAGCCGAGGCAGTCGAGGCAGCCGAGGCCGGCGAGGTGGTCGAAGTGGTCGAGGCCGGCGAAGCGGCCAGGGCCGCCGAAGCGGTCGGAGCGGCCGAAGTGGCGGCTGCGGCGCTGTCGCCGCCGTCGGCCCGATCCGTCGGGACCGCCCCGGTCGGTGCGGACGGTGGGACGGACGCGCCGGTCGGCAGGAACGCCCCGACGAGGTACCACGCGGCCAGGACGACCCAGGCGCCGGTCACCACCCCCGGAGCCAGCCAGGGCCCCCGGACGCCGAGGTCCCCGTCGGCCGAGTCGTACGCGGTCCAGAGCAGGAACACCCCGACCAGCAGCAGGACGGCGCCGAGCACCCGGGATCCCCGGGGCGCCCGGGAGCGGGTGGACGCCTGGTCCACCCGCCCCGGAACGTCGTTCGCAACCGTCATCAACCGGCCAGCCCGATCTCGGACAGGATCCCGGTGATCCGGGTCGTCTCCTGGTCGAAGTACGCCTTCGCCTCGTCACCGCTGCGGTAGAAGTCGTCCCACTTCTGCGCGGTCAGGGTCTGCTGCCACTGCGTCGAGGCGTGCAGCCGGTCGACCAGTTCCACGATGGCCTTCCGTTCGGCGTCCTTGATGCCGGGCGGGGCGACCAGACCGCGCCAGTTCATCAGCTCGACGTCGTACCCGGACTCCTTGATGGTCGGGGTCGGCGTGCCGGTGCCGAGGTCGAGACCGGTGGTGCCGGAGACCGCGAGCGCCCGGACCTGGCCGCTGGCGACCAGGTCGGCGTACTCGCTCGCTCCGGAGACCGCCGCGCTGAGGTCCCCGGAGAGCAGCGCGGCCTTGGACTCGCCGCCGCCGGAGTAGGCGACGTACTTCTGGGCCTTCGGATCGGCGCCGGCCGCCTTGGCGAGCAGGCCGACCAGGATCTGGTCGGTGCCGCCGGCCGAGCCGCCACCCCAGTTCACCGATGCCGGATTCGCCTTGGCGTCGGCCATCAGCTCCTGCAACGTGCGGTACTTCGAGTTGGCCGGTACGACGATCGCCTCCTGCTCGGCGGTGAGCGTCGCGATCGGCGTGGTGTTGCCGAGGTTGACCGGCGACTTGTTGGTCACCACCCCGCCGATCATCACCAGTCCGGTGACCATGAGCTGGTGGGCGTCGCCCTTGTTCTTGGTGACCAGCTGGGAGAGGCCGAGCGTGCCGCCCGCACCGGTCACGTTGCTGACCTCGACCGACTCCTCGACCAGGCCACCGTCGGTGAACGCCTTCTGCAGCGCCCGGGCGGTGCTGTCCCAGCCGCCGCCGGGTGCGGCGGGCGCCATCAGGTGCAGGGTCCGGGTCGGGTACTTCGTCGCGGCACCGCCGCCGGTGTCGCCGCCCGCACAGCCGGCGGCCGTGAGGGCGAGCAGGGACACGGAGGCCACCGTGACGGCCCGGAACCGGCGGCCGGGCCGGCGGGGCCCGTCGTGCCGGGACGCCCCGGTCCGGAGCGGGCCGACCACGCTGACAAGCTTTCTCATCGCCAACTCCTCGACAGCAGCCACACCTGTTGCCCTGGCGTTTCCGCCGGGTTGCGTAGATGCTTCCGGTCAGGGTGACCGGGGTCACCGTTACGGTCGCGGAGTTCGTTGTGGTCATTGTGGTCATGCCGCGGGCGGAACCCGGACGGGACAGAACCGTGCCCGGCCGGCCAGAGCGCAGAGGCTCGCCGTCGGAAAACCTCCCCTGGTTCCGGTCAGGGCAGTTCGGCGACCAGGTTCCGGTCAGGGCACTTCGGCGACCAGGTTCCGGACGAGGGCGAGCGCGGAGACGTCGTACACCGCCTCGACCCCGTTCGCCAGCAGGTGCCCGGCCCGGAACCGGTCCATCGGCGCGAGCCCGAGCCGGGTCAGGTGCAGGTACGTGTGGTTGAGGGCGGCCCGGTAGTGCAGGAAGTCCGGGCGGGTGAGCACCCGCGTCCGGTACGACTCGTGGTCGAACATCAGTCGGTGCAGTTCGCTGTGCGCGATGCCGGGCGACCGGCGCGGTGCCGGTGGCGGGCCGGCCAGGGTCCCGTCGGTGACCAGTTCCGCGAACCGGGGCCGGTACCGGGTCAGCAGGTCGGCCCACTCCCGGACGAACGGCACCGCCGGCGCGGCCGGGTCGTCGAGTGCCCGGACCACGCCACGGACCCGCTCGACGACCTCGTCGGCCCGATCCCGCCAGGCCGTGTCGAAGGCGGTCCGGACCTGATCGGCACCGGTGTGCGCACAGACTCCGAGGAATCCCTCGGCGTGTGACCGGAAGGCGACAAAGCCGCTGGTCAGCGGGCCGGGTGCGGTGTGCGCGGCGGTCAGCATCAGGTGCATCGCGACTCCGTCGCGCCGGTCACCACCGGAACGTACGTGGTCGAGCATCTCGAACAGCAGCGGGTTGCCGTCCCGGTAGAAGTCGGTCAGCACCTCGACCGCCGCGTCGCTGCCGAGCACGTGTCGGCGTGAGTCGTACTCGGCGTCCACGATCGAGTTGTCCGGGTACCAGGGGGTGAGCGGCCCCCGCTCGTACTCCTGCAGGGCGAGCACCCGGTGCCGCTCCAGTGCCGCCGTCTGGTCGACGACGGTGGTGGACGGGTGGTCCCGCAGGTAGCCGCCGATGGCCTCCACCAGGGCCGGGCGGATCCGTTTCCGCCAGGTCACCTCGTCCGTGCGGAGGTTCAGCCGCAGGTGCGGGCCGCGCCGCCAGTGCCGCAGGACGTACGCGTCGGTGCCGTCCGCGCCGAGCCCGGCCAGCGCCGGCCGGACCGCGTCGAGGAGCAGACCGTCCCGGTCCGGATCGTGGTAGGCGATGTGCAGGCTGTGCCAGCGACGCATCTCATCTCTCCACTTCGGACAGCGAGGCCAGGGTACGTGCCGCGACCAGACCGATCTGGGCCTCGGCCTCCAGTCCCAGCCCCAGCCGGTTGTTCAGCAGATGGGCGCAGCGGAGCAGGACCAGCGCGACGGTGCGCCGGTCGGGCGACGCGACGGCCGCGAGCGGTCCCATCGGTGAGCCCGGATCCGGCGGTACGTGTCGGCCGGTGGCCCACAGCGCGGTCAGCGTGTCGTGCAGCTCCCGGATCGAACGGGACCACTCGGCGAGTATCCCGGACCCCGAACCCGCCGTACCGGTCCAGCAGGCCCGGGCCTGCCGACGCAGACCGGCCCGGTCCCGTTGGAAGATCACCTCACTCGCCGCACGCAACGGGTCCAGCGCGACGGAGCCGGTGAGCCCGCCGGACGTGGTGGTCCCGCCCAGCGCGACGGAGCCGGTGAGCCCGCCGGACGTGGTGGTCCCGGCCAGCGCGGCCGCGAGCCGGGCCGCCGCCGACGGCAGATCCGGTTCGCAGACGGCCAGCGTCGCCAGAGTGGCCGCCAGGGCCACGGCCGCCCGTCGGGGCGGTGCCGCCCCGGTCGCCAGCACCCGCAACGCGACCTCGCTCGATCCGGTGAAATGCCGCTCGACGGCGGTCATCGCCGCGCCGTCGCCGTACGCGTGGTACTCCGGCCGGTAGGCCACGAACTGCACACTGTCGTTGGGGCGTGGTTCGGCCTCGTACCGGTCCAGCCGCTCGCCCCGGGCGAGTGTCGCGGCGAACCGCCGGTACTCCTCGGCGGTGAACCGGGGCACGGACGGGTGGCCGGCGAAGTACTTCTCGGCCCGGTCCCGGATCAACGTCCGCAGCGGCTCAACGTGCTCGGCCCGGTTCGGGCGCAGCCGCAGCCGGACGTGCAGCCCGCCCTCCCAGTACCGGAGGAAGAAGTGACCGTCGGCCAGTCCCGCCCTGGTCGCCTCGGTGACCACCGGGGCGACCACGTCGGCGACGAGTACGTCGAGGTCGCCCTGGTGGAACAGGTGGGCGCTCAACCAACCCCGGTCAGCGGCGGCGGACATCGTCACCTCCGGACCTGAGACTCCGGCCTCCGACTCCCGACCCGCCTCCGGTGCTCAACCCGTTGTCGACGGCCGACCCGTTGTCGACGGCCGGTCCGTCTCCGGCGGCCGGTCCGTCGTCGGGCTCGGCGGACACCTGCAGCACGTACTCGGTGACCCGGGGGCCGTGGCCGCCGTACGTCGGCGCATCCGCCGGGTCCGGCAGCACCTCCTCCAGGACCAGCAGCGCGTCCGGGTCGGTGGCGATCGTCCGGGTGAAGCCGGTCAGCAGGAAGATGTTCGTCACGTCCACGTAGAACGGCTTGCGCGCCTTGCCCAACAGGCCGTCGACCAGCGGTTCCCGCCGAGGATTCACCACCCGGGCGAAGAACCGCCGCGGCACGCCGTGCGCGGCCAGCCAGTCGGCCAGCCGGGGCAGGTACTTTGGGTCGGTCCCGCCCCTGTCCGGAGTCGGGAAGTCCCCGGCCCGCAGTCGCCAGCAGGCCCGGGCCAGGGTGACCCGGCCGATGTTCATCCGGGGGTGCCGCTGGAGCGTGGCCGGTACCCGACTGCCCCGGAAGACCCAGCCGGGCGCCATCGCGGTACCCGGCTCGCCGAAGAGCCGGACCAGGAAACGCAGCGCGGACGGCAGGTAGTACTCGGCGAGCAGCCCGAGGTGCACCGGAAGCACCGTCCGCCCGGTCAGATCGGTCAGCACCAGACGGTCGCGCCGGTGGTCGTACCGGACCCGCAGTTCGGCGAGTCCGCGCACCGGCAGCTCGCCGGCACCACCGGTGAACGGGTACTCGATCGCCACGTCGGCGGTCGCCGGCCTGAGGTTGACGCTGCTGTGCAGGGCGGACCGACACTCCGCGAGCAGCGCCGCCCCGGGCGCCGGGGCGCGCAGGTCGTCGACCGACGGCACCTCACCGCCGACCTGGTCCATCAGCCGCCACAGTCGGGTCAGGCCACGGCCGTACCCGGCGGTGGCGGTGTTGACCACCAGACCGAGCCCGTCCGAGTCCGGTACCGGCTGGAGGTAGCAGCAGATGGAGCCGGGAGCGACGACCGACGGCGGCCAGCCGTCGACCAGCTTCGCGACCAGGTCCGGGTCGGCCCGGCTGACGCCGTTCGCCCCGTCCGGCGGGCCGGTGATCGCCTCCCAGGCGTGCGCCCGGTGCGCCGCGAGATCACGCAGCCGGGCCAGCGGACTCCGGCTCAGCGTGCCGAGATGCGGGGCAAGCCGGTCCCGGAGCAGGGCGAGCAGCACGTCCCGGTTGTCGTCGACCACCGGATCCGTGTACACCCCCCGGTAGAACTCCAGCACCGGCACGTCGGCGTGCACGCCGTACCGGTCGAGGAAGTACGTCGTGGCGGCCAGCTTGACCGGCAGGTCCAAGTCGAAGATGGCCAGGAAGCGTCGGACCAGGTCGAGGTCGTCCAGCGCCGGCCGCCACCGGGCCAGCCCGGCCCGGACCGGGGTACGGGTCAGCAGGGCGCTGTCCACACACAGGTTCAGTTCGGGCAGCTCCGGGTCCACGCCGTCCACCGCGACGAAGGTGTCGGTGACCAGCCGGCGGATCTCGGCCAACCGGTCGGCGTGGTCGCCACCACCGCCGTCGCCGCTGGTCGGCTGGTCGCCGGCGTCGCCGTCGTTCGCCCGGTCGTCGGCGTCGCGTTCGCCACTGCTCCGACGGTCGTCACTGGTCCGACGGTCGTCGGTCGGCTGCCCGGCGCGTACCGCGTCCCGCAGCCGACGTAGCAGCGTCGTGAGGTTCCCGCGCCCGTCGGCGGTGCCCGGGTCACCGATTCCGGTCAGCCAGTCGGCCAGGTCGCCGAGCGGATCCGTGGCCTGGTCGTCGAAGGGCGGCGGCAGTTCGAGCAGTCCCGCCCGGACCAGTCCCTCGACGGCGGCGTCCCGCCCGGGCGGCAACCGGGTCAGCAGGGCGCCCAGGGTCAGTCCCGGTTCGGACCGGACCGCGTGGAGCAGCCGGCGCAGCGGGTCGGTCGCGGACAGGCTCGCCAGCGGCTCGTCCAGGCCGGCGCCGCAGAACCAGATCCGGGTACCGTCGTCCGAGGCGCTCGGATTGACCCGTACGACCGCTCGGGCCCGGATGTCCGGTCGGCGGGACAGCACGATCCAGAGGTACTCGACGACCCGCCGGTCCAGCTCGATCAGCACCCGGAAGTCGAGCCGTCCGCCCGGCTCCACGGCGGGACCGGCTGCCGTCCACCGACCGAATCCACTGTGTGCAAACGTGGCGTACGGGCTCGGCTTGACCGCCGCGCGCGCCAGGTACTTCGCCAGCCGCAGCAGCACCTGACGGGACGGCTCCCCGCCCTCCGGCGCGGCCAGCCAGGCCTCCAGTCGGGCTGACAGCACCCGACTGCCCTGGGCGAGTCCACGCCGGAAGGTGTCGGCGCGTACCGCCGTGCGGAGCGCCGCGGTCCGGACCGCCGTCTCGGCGGTCAGCACCCCGGGCAGGGCGGCGCGGAGCCGGATGAGCTCGTCCTGGCCGGAGCGCCAGGCGGCGACCCGGTCGGCGAGACCGGTGGGCAGTGCCCGCAGGACCTCGGCGGAGCCGGCCCGGGCCCCCGGTCGGCGTCCGGTGAACAGGGCTCGTCGCAACGCCACCAGCAGGGGTTTCAGTTCCGGCTCCAGGCCCGCCCCGATCACCTCGTAGAGTTCGTCGGCGAGTTCGGCCCCCTCCCCCGACAGCCGACGGGACATCGTGCCGATCCGGTCGACCAGTTCCCAGGTGTCGACGAACCGCAGATCGGCCAGGACGTCGGCGGGCAGCCCGGTGACCCGGACCCCGTACGCCGGTGAGACGCGGTACGACATGTGGCTACGCTCCTTGCCGGGCCGTCGGTCGGCCGCCACGGCGCGGACGACACCGCGCGGCCCCGGGTGGCCGGGGCGTCCGGTGTTTCCGGACGCCCCGGTTCGTACGGGTGTCGCTAGGCGACGCCGCGGCCGTCCTCGTCGGGCGACTCGGGGGCGAAGCAGCTGTTGCCGGTCGTGTAGCAGGAGCAGTAGGCGCAGCTCGTGCACGAGGTGCCGCACGAGGCGCCGGTCTCCACCGTGCCGTGGCCCTCGGCCATCAGCGCGTCGGCGGAGAGGATGCTGATCGTGTCGACCTCGAGGCCGTCGAGGTCGAGATCGAGTTCGGGACGGGACATCTGGGTCACCTTTCGGATCGGTGGTAACGGACGTTCGCCCACCGGGTGCGGCGCGGCCGGCCGGGGGCACGGGAGACGGCCCGCTGGGCCGTACCGGTCAGGGCAGGGGCGACACCTCCTCCGCCTCGATCGCCGTCGGAAGGTCGGGGACCCGCCGCGTCAGCTTCCGGGCGCGGGCGCCGACAGCGAGGAAGCAGAGGCTCTGCCAGCCGGTCGTGTCGAGTCCCAGGGCGGCGTCGGTGCCGCCGTTCGTCCCCTCCGAATGGATCCGGGAGGTCAGTCCCAGCGCCGCCGCGGCCAGCGTGGCGCGTTGGGTGACCAGGCCGACCTCGGTCTGTTGGAGTCGGTACCAGCCGGGGCCGTACCGGTGGGCCGGTCGGACCGGGTCACCGACCGGAATCAGTACGGCGGCGGCGCCGCGCAGCGCCAGCCGGGTGTTCGGCAGCAGCGGGCCACCGACGATCCGGGCGGCGGCCGGCTCCCCGCCCAGCGGGTGCAACCGGTGTGCCGGTCGGTCGTACCGGTACGTCCCCCGGGGTACGCCGTCGACCCGCAGTACCAGCAGGCAGAGTGCGAGGGTTCCGGGGCTCGTCGCCGCCCCGGGCAGGTCGCCCGGATAACCGGCGGACGCGGTGGCGAGCAGTATCGCGAGCTGCCGGACGCTGATCGACGTCGGCGGGTAGCCGGCGAACGGCGAGGCGCGGTGCGGCACCCCGGCATCGAGCCGGACCGGCGTCACCTCCGGCAGCCGGTACGCCGTACCGCCCCCGGCGGCCACGCCCGGCGAGCCGGGCACCGCCGCGGCCGTGCCCGAAGAGCCTGGCCCCGCCGACCCCGACCACGGCGGCGGGCCGGTCAGACCGACGCCCGCCGCGTCCACCGGCACCGCCCGGTCGCGGCCGGCCGCGTGCAGCGCCGCCGCCCGGAACGTGCCCGGCATCGGTGCGGCCGCCGAGGCCGGCGGGGACGGGTCGCACCTGATCAACCCGCCGGTCACCTCCCGGCTGCCGGTCATCGGCCGCCGCCGGTCGGCACGCCCCACGACGCCGGTCCCACCCGTCGCGGCGCCGGGCCCGTGAGCCGTGGCGTCCGCGCCACCCGTCGCGACGCCGGACCTGTGAGCCGTGGCGTCCGCCCCGTGGGTCGCGGCGCCGAGGCCGAGTATCAGCATCACGCCCTCCCGCGTCCCGTCGAGGCCCAGCAGCCGGTCCGCCTCGCTGCCGGCGAAGCAGAGATGCGCGGTCGCGGCAAGTTCGCGCCGCTGCGCCACCGCCAGTGCCTGGGCGAGCAGCACACCGGTCTCCTGGCACTGCAGTCGGTAGCCGAACTCGCCGTACCGCCCGATGGTCCGGCTGAAGACCGAGGTGAGGACGAGGAACACCGGCGGCGTGCCGGCCGGCACGCCGAGCAGCCCGGTGAGTGCCTCCCGGTGGTCGCCCGGCCGGACGCGTTCCAGTACGTGGTGCACCGGGTCGTAGTGGTGCAGCCCGACCGGCACGGCACCGCCACCGACGGTCCGGCGGCCGCCGACCGCGACGTACGCCTCGATCGGGTGCAGCGCGCCACCCGAGGGCGCGGGGCGGCCCAGCAGCAGGCGGGGCGGTCCCGGGCTGACCCGGCCGGTCGCCTCGATCGGCAGACTCCAGATCAGCCGTACGATGCCGAGCAGGTCCAGCAGCAGGGCGCCGAGCACCGCCGGATCGTCCGCCGGAACCGGCGACGGTGGCCTGCCGGACGACGGGGCGGCGCGGTCGGCGGTCCAGGGCAGGACGTACCGGTCGGTGGTCAGGTAACGCTTGTAGCGGGCGGCGGCGCCGACCTCCTCGGCCGGCCGTGGGCCACGCTCGGCGAGCGCGGCCAGATACCGCAGGACCGGCTCGGCCCGCTCGGGTGTCACGGGTCCGCACTGCTCCGACGTGGTCGGCTGGGTCATGCGTACGCCCCTCTCGGCCGGTCGTCACGGAAACGGGTGTGGGTACGGGTTGAGCTGTTCCGGTGTCAGGTCCGCCGCCCGGTGCCCGAGCCGGCGGGCCGCGCTGAGCAGTCGGGAGAGGCCCCGGGTACGGCGGTGGCGGTGTCCGAAGGTCATCGCGGCGGTGCCCGGCACGATCACCTTCACCGCCGCGAACCCGCCGACCCGGTGCTCCGGCCCGGTGGTGTCCACGACGATCACGTCGAGGTCGGCGGTGAGGTAACGCGTGACCAGATCGGCCAGGTCGACGCGGAGGTCGGTGCGGGGTGGCTGGTCCCGGTCCGGCCACGACCACCGTCCGGCCAGCTCGCCGATCGCCCGGCCGGGCTCGTCGACGGGGAGGAACCGCAGCCGGTCGGCGGCGTCCGGGTGGCCGTACAGCAGCGCGTGGTCGTCCATCTCCCGGACCCGCTCGCTGTCGGCGACGAGCCGGGCGGCCAGCTCCGGCCGGTACCTGTCGCGCAGGCCGTCCAGTCCCGGCCCGAGTTCGGTCAGGGCCGAGAGCAGCGCCCGCTCCGGCTCCGGGTGGGCCGCCGCCGCACACATCAGCGCCGGCCGTACGGAGCCGGGCGGCAGGTCGGTTCCGGTACCGTCCGCCCCGGTCTCCGCCCGCCGACGACCGGGCCCGTCCAGCCAGCCGTGGTCGACCGCCATCACCCAGAACGCCGGTACGCCCTGCTCCAGGGTGGCGTCGAAGGCCATCGCCCGGTAGCCGGTGCGGTGGGCCAGTCGTTCGGCGAGCAGTGGGATCCGTCGGTCCCGGGCCGAGTCCAGGTCCACTTCGGACAGTGGTAGTCGGGCGTACCAGGCGGTGAGGAAGGCGTCCCGCTCGGCCACCTCGAGCAGGCCGTACAGGATCGCCTCGGTCAGACAGCCGCCCAGCGCGGAGCCGTTGGAGCACTCGAAGACGAAGCCGGGATCGTGCCGGGGCCGGGGGCCGTAGTAGGCATAGCTTTCCGGCACCAGGATCGGCTGGTCCCGGCCGAACGAGTAGCCCCAGACCCAGGCGGTCACCCGCTCCGGGTCGAACCGGACGAAGCCGAATCCGGGCTCGTCGTACCGGTCGTCCTCGTGCAGGCCGAGGGTACGCGGGTCGAGAGCCTGGTCCGCGACGTCGGCGTACGCCGCCCGGACGGTGGTGCGCCGGCCCCGGGGCGCGATCCCGGCCAGCCGTTCGAGAGCCTCGGCGAGCGCGGTGACCCGGGCCGACCGGAAGTCGCCGGTCCGGCCGTACCCGTGCTGGTTGGTGTGCCCGGTGCCGGGCCGCAGCCGGGCCACCGCGACGATGCCGTCGCCCCGGGCACCGGCCGCCACGGACTCCACCACCCCGGTCTCGGTGTCGACGTACCGCCGGGTCAGCGACTCCATCCGACCGGCCAGGCTCGTCACCCGGTACACCCCGGGGTTTGGTTTCGGTGCCGGATCGAGCCGTAGCCGGCCGGCGGCGGGCCCGTCCGGTGGCAGCCGACCGCAGTCCGGGCACCAGGGGTCGGCCAGGACCGGGTGCCGGCGTACGGCACCGGTCGACACCGTCATCCGCAGCAGCGCGCCCACCGTCCGGGCCTGCGCCGGGTCCCGGTGGAGCGCGGCCGTCTCGGCGCCGACCAGCGCACCGACCGCCGCCGCGAGGGTGGCGGTGAGCAGCGTGTTGGGTCGGCCGTTCAGCTCCCCGCCGTACCGGTCGCGCAGCGCGCGCCGCCCCGGCGTGTCGGGCCGGTTGTCGGCGCGCCGGCGGGCCGCGCAGGTCGGACAGCCGGCGACGCCCGGTCGCACGGCGGGGCCGAGCAGCACCCCGCCGCTCTCCACCCGGACCGGCAGCCAGGGCAGCCGGCGCAGCGCCGCCTGTGCGCGCAGTAGGGGCCGGACCGCCTCGTCGTCGTGGTCGGTGACCGACACCAGACCGCCCCAGCCGGTACCGGCCTGACCGGTCAGCTCGTCCGGGGTTCGGACGCGTACGGTGCCGGTCGCCGCCAGCGCCTCGCCGACGGCGTACGCGAGCCGACCGTGCCCGACCAGCACGATCCGGCCCCGGCCCGGGTCAGGCATTCCGCAACACCACCCGGACCAGGAACGGCAGGATCCGGACCGCCTCCGGATCGTGGTGCAGCGGTACCGCCACCGGCACGTGTCCGGCCGCCCGCAGGGCGTCGACGAGCCGCGACACCCCGTCCGAAGCGGCGGTCGTCACGGCGGTGGTCGTCAGGGCCGAGGCTGTCGGGATCGCCGGGGCCGTGGCCGTCGGGGCCGAGGTTGTCTCGATCGTCGGGGCGGTGGTCGTCGGAGGCCAGGTCGGGGCGGTCTCGGGACGCACCGGGGCCCCGCCGGTCCGGGTCTGCCAACCCAGCAGCGCCCGCTCCAGGCCGTCCCGCAACGCCGTCGCCGGGTCCGGGTCGCAGCAGACGATCGGCGGCGCGTCGTCGCTCTCGACCGCGAAGATCGGCACGTTGAGCAGGCCGGTCAGGTCCCGGACCCGGATCTTCTGCTCCGCCAGCGACAACTGCCGCAGCAACCGGTCCAGTCCGGCGTCCGCGAAGGCGATCGGGTCGACCGCCGGGTACGTCCCGCCCGCGACCGCCTCGCCGTACTGTCGGGCGGCGATCGCCGCGCACTGCGCCCGGAGCCCGGCCAGCACCGCCGAGTTCCCGTCGAGGGCGGCGGCGGCGCCGATCGGCAGGCGGTACGGCGTGGCCGGCGGTTCCCAGCCCGGAGCCCGGTACGGTTCACCGGTCGTCAGATCCCAGCCCTCGGGTCGGGAACCCGTGGGTACGGCGAGACAGGCGTAGCCGGCCAGGGCGGCGAGCAGGGTCCGCAGCCGCGCGGTGACCCGGTCCGGCCCCCAGCCGTACGCCTCCGGGCGCGGTACCCGTCCGGCCGACGTGCCGAGCGGGTCGGCGAGGCTGGCCCGGCAGACCCAGAGTGGGAGTTGCCCGAGCCCCTCCTCGTCGATGCTGCCGAGCAGTCCGGTACGGGGGTCGACCGCCGGGCCGACCCGCTCCCACACCGTCTCGGCGGGCACCCCGGGCAGCGCGGTCCATCCGGCCAGGGAGGGCGGAGTGTCGGGCGGGACCGGTGGCGGGGTGACGGCCAGGGGGTGGCGACGGACCCGGTGTGCCGAGGTGTCCAGGCCGTGCAGGTCGATCCGGGTCACCATGTGCGCCGCCGCCGGCCGGGGCGGTATCGCGTCCAGGCCGGTCAGGTGGGCGAAGCAGCCCATGGTGAGCTGGGTGGCGACCACGGTCGGCACCGGCCCGGTCCACCAGTCGACGCCGTCGCCGGCCTCACCGGCGGTCGGGTCGGGGTGGGGCTCACCGTGGTCGCCGGGGGTGGCGGGTCGACCTGCGAGCCGGTGCCAGGCCGACTCGGCCCCGGTCTCGTGAATCGGGCCGACCGGGGAGAGCCAGGCCTCGTCCGGACGGACCCAGACCTGCGCCAGCGGGATCCCGGTGTCCGCTCCGGACTGGCAGAGCGCGACCAGTTCGCTCCGGTCGGCGGAGACCTGGACGACCAGGGTCGCGTCCCGGGGCGGCCCGACCGGCTCGGGCGGACGTGCCACCCGTACCGACTGCCGGGGGTCCCGTCGGGCGGCGGCCAACCGGCTGGCGGTGGCGGTACCGGCCCGGTCGTCGTCGGTGTACAGGGTGATGTCGCGGAGCCCGCAGCGCAGGCCGGCGACGACCAGCGCCTCGGCCAGCGGTCCCTGCCCGAGCACCGCGACCCGGGCGGCCCGCAGCCGTTCGAACCGCCGTTCCGCCGAGTCCGTCGCGTACCGGATGAAGGCGATCTCGTCGGCGTACGTCTCCTGCTCGGCGGCGTCGAGTCCGTGCGGCTCGTCGGCTCGGGCGTCCACCACGTAACGCTGTTCGGCGAGGCTCGCCACGAGTCGCTCCACCACGGTCCGTTTCTCGGCGGAGAGGCCGGCGGTCAACTCGTCCAGCGTGTACTCGCCGGTCAGGGCCGGCGCGAGTCGTGACAACCAGGCGTACGCCTGCCGACCGGCCAGGGTGCAGGCCCCGTGGTCGCTGTGCAGGTAGACACCGTCCGGAAACTCTACGAACCGCACGTCGGTGCGCAGGCGTGGTCTCACAGTCGCCCCCGTGACCTTGAAGTTTGTCAATGCTATATCGAGAGATAAACGAAGTCCATCGATTATCGAGATTAGCGTTATGCCCAGAATTCCCGCTCGGACGGGCGAAAATAATCGCTTTCGTCCGCAGGATGTGCGACCCAGAGAAAGGCAATGGTAGAGCTTTGGAAGATTTATGGTAACGAATGCCTGGTAGCTCGGATCTTGCCTTCAACAGCTTGGATTTCGACGGTTCGACCGGTGCAGCCGCGCCATCGCGCGGCAGGGCCGGACCGCCGGCGCCGGTACCGACCCAGCCGCGCCGGGCCGGGGTAGCCCGCTCGGGTGAACCGGAGCGTTCCCCCGGGTTCGCCGTCCGACATGCAGCAGAGTCGGTCAGGGCGGCCCCGAGGAGGAGACAACATGACCAGGACGTGGTTGGTCACCGGAAGCTCGCGGGGACTGGGCCGGGAGCTGTGCCGGGAGATCCTGATCCGGGGCGACACCCTGCTCGCCACCGCCCGCCAGCCCGAACAGCTCGCCGACCTCGTCGACCAGTACGGCGACCAGATCCACCCGTACCCGCTCGACGTGACCGACCCGGCCGCCGCCCGGGCGGCGGTCACGGCGGCCGTGCAGACCTTCGGCCGGCTCGACGTGGTGGCCAACAACGCCGGGTACGCCAACAGCGCGCCGATCGAGATGACCCCGGACAACGACTTCCGGGCCCAGGTCGAGACGAACTTCTACGGGGTCGTCAACGTGACGAAGGCGGCACTGCCGATCCTGCGTACCCAACGCTCGGGCTACTTCCTGCAGTTCTCCTCGGTCGGCGGTCGGGTCGGCGGCACGCCCGGGCTGGCCGCGTACCAGGCGGCGAAGTTCGCCGTCGAGGGCTTCTCCGAGGTGCTGGCCAACGAGGTCAAGCCGTTCGGGATCCGGGTCACCATCGTCGAGCCGGGCGCGTTCCGGACCGACTGGGGCGGCTCGTCGATGCAGATGGCCGAGGTCGGTGAGGACTACCGGCAGACCGTGGGCCGGCTGCACGACTTCCGCCGCGAGATGGACGGCAAGCAGGCCGGTGACCCGACCCGGGCGGCGAGGATCCTGGTCGACCTGATCGACGTCGCGGCGCCGCCGCTGCGACTGCTGCTCGGCTCGGACGCGGTCCACCTCGCCGAACAGGCGTCCCGGGCGCGCGCCCAGGAGGCGACCGCCTGGGCCGATCTCAGCCGGAGCACCGACTTCGACAGCAGCATCGACTTCGCGAAGACGCCGGCCGCCGCGATGCTCGCCCCCCGTACCGGCTGACCGGCACCGCGCGGCGCCGACAACGCGCCGACCAGCCGACGCACGCCACCTGGCCCACCACCGGCCGGGCCGTCCCGCCGTCCCGGGGCGGCCCGGCCGGTGGTGGTCGCGGCAGGTCCTCCCGACGATCCCGGCGGTCCGGCGTCCGGGAGACACCGGGGCCCGGCGATCCCCCGCGTCCCAGCGACTCCGGCGGTCCGGTGATCATGCTTCTGGTGGAGGCACGGGCGTGAATTTCCATGATCGATCCAGGTCGTCCGGCCCCGCACCTGCCCATCGAGCTGTTCACATATCCACATGGGACGTACGCTCGGTCGGCGCGGACCCGTGCGGCGCACGCCGCGGATCCCGCGCAGGTCATGGTGGGAAGGGGAGGAATGAGAACGAGACGCACCATACTGGCGGCGGCGGCCACCGCGGTGCTCACCGTGCTGTCGTTGGCACCGGCGAGCCAGGCCACGGCGACCGGGAAGACCCGCTACACGCATCTGAACCCGGGCGGGCAGCCCCGGCTGACCGAGCGGGTCCCGGTCAACGTGGTTTTTGTCGGCTACTCGCCGTCCCAGGTGCCGCAGTCGACGTTCCGGTCCGGTCTGCCGGCCGGATACGAACCGGCGGTCCGCTACCGGCTCTTCTACGGCATCGAGGAGAAGCTCGGGCTGCAGTACACGTACGACTACCGGGTCAGCTACGCCGACCACCGCTACGAGGACCGGTTCTTCGGTGAGCTGAAGCGGCTGGCCCGACCGGCACCGCTGACCGACTACCAGCAGGCGTACAACGAGCAGCAGAACAACGTCCTCGACGTCACGGACAACCACGAGATCGACGCACCGAGCGTGGAACGCTGGCTGGCGAAGAACCCGCCGGCCGGGGTGGACACCCGCCGCAACACGGTGTTCTTCATCAACTGGTACGGCCGCTCGGACTTCCGGTTCCACGTGTACACCAAGACCGACGAGCCGGACCCGGACACCGGCTACAACTTCGGTACCGAGCGGGACAGTCGCAAGATCATCGCCTGGGGTGGCACCACCGCCAGGGACGAGGAGAACGGCCTCGGTTCGACCCGCCGGATCTGGTTCCACGACCTCTCCGCCGGGCCGGAGTCCTGGACCTCGAACTGGAACGTCGACGAGCCGGACCTCGACGGCAACGGCGTCGAGGACTACCGGATGCCGGCGACCTGGGAGTACCGGCAGGGTGGCTACCGGGAGCCGGGCGCGCTCGCCGGCGACCTGAGCAAAATCACCCGGTACGTCGCCCTGAACCTGCTCTTCACCACCTCCCCGCTCTACCCGGCCGAGCTGCCGACGGCGCAGCCGCCACGCTCGATCAACCTGGACAGCAACGTCTACGAGGGCTGGCCGGGAGTCGACGCCTCCGCGACGTACGTCAGCCCGAAACTCCTCCTCGACGAGCTGCGCGAACTGCGGTGGCGCAACCAGCTCGACTACGACAGCCAGGACCTGCCGTTCACCGGTGACGCGGAACGCTGCTACTTCCTGGCCGTCGAGGCGGACGAGTCCTGCTACCCGGAGGAGGGCTACCCCGGGTTCGCCAACTTCTACCTGCAGAACCGCAAGGAGCTGGCGCGTACCCAGGACGACCAGGGCCGGGTCGACTACGAGCTGCCGATCTTCAGCTACGCGCTGCCGGAGGGCACCC
This sequence comes from Plantactinospora sonchi, assembly GCF_036422035.1. Taxonomy (NCBI): domain Bacteria; kingdom Bacillati; phylum Actinomycetota; class Actinomycetes; order Micromonosporales; family Micromonosporaceae; genus Plantactinospora; species Plantactinospora sonchi. Next base: position 105,572 of record NZ_JAZGQK010000003.1, on the reverse strand, counting down.
CGGTCCCGGCGCTCGGCTTCGCCGACGACAACTACGTCGACGGCACCCAGTCGTACGTCTTCGCGTTCGTCTCGCCGGAGATCGTGGAATCCGGGTACGGCCTCACCACCACGCTGATCCACGAGGTCGGTCACCACATCGGGATGAGCCACCCGCACGACGGCTACGACAGCACCACCGGGGTGGACTACGGCCCGGCGGACGAGTTCTACTTCGTCAACGCCGGTGACGAGGTCAACTCGATGATGAGCTACATCGACCTGAACTGGGACTTCAGCCAGTTCGACCACGACAACAGCGACCGGTTCCTGACCGCCGCCTACAACGAGGCAGCCAACGGGCTGGCCGCCGACGTCCTCGCCGCACCCCGGGCACACCGGGCGTACGACGAGCTGAAGGAGGCGGACCGGCTGCTCGGCCGGGCCCGTGCCGCGCTCGCCGACCACCAGTACCCGGCGGCGTACGGCTACGCCGACCAGGCCTACCGCCAGGTGGTCGAGGGCGCCCGCGAGGCCGGTGTCCCGGCCGATCGGGCGGAGGCCGAGCTGAAGCGGAACGCGCAGGTGGCCCGTACCAGCGTGGAACTCGGCGACCCGCACGAGTTCATCGACAGTCTCGACCCGGACAGCCCGCGCAGCCAGCCCTGACAGGTTCACCCGGAAACGGGTCCCCTTCCGACCGGGAGGGGACCCGTTTCCGTCGCGCCAGGGTCGGCCCGACCACGGCATCCGGGGGGGAGCGGCGTTGGTCCCGGGCCGGCGTCTGTCCCGGGCGGGCGTCTGTTCCGGGCCGGCGTTCGTTCCGGGTGGGCGCCGGGGTCAGACGTTGTCGAACTGACGGGTGATCGAGGGATCGGTGATGGCGCTGTCGCCGGACAGCAGCATCGCCTTGCTCAGGATGACCGCGAGCAGATTGTCCCCCTCGAAGGGCAGGAACTGCGCCTCCGTACCACCGCCGACGGCGGCGCCCCGGGCCGGCACCACGCAGAGGTAGCGGTCGTTCGGACTCATCAGGATGTTGCCCGAACCAAGATGGATCTTGTATGTCCGCAGGTCGCCCCGGACCACCAGGAAGCGACCGTCGATCGTCGCCCGGGCACCGACCGAAAGCCGGGGCAGCAGCCGGGTCAGGATCTGCTGCCGGGTCCGGGCGGTCTCGGAGAGCTCACCGAAGCTGTAGGACGCCCAGTAGTCCCGGAACTGGCCCTGCGGCCCACCGTCCGACCAGGTGGGGTCGTTGCCCACGCTGGACACCCCGACGAAGAGGTCGACGTCCCGCATGATCTCGCTGAACACCAGGTCAGGCACCTGGTCCAAGGGCAGCGCCGGCACCGGCTCCCGCCCGTCCCCGCCGAGTCCGGACGCGGAGTAGCCGCCGGTCCAGGCGTGGGTGTAGTTCGACTCGGCGTCGATCGGATAGAACCGCACCTGGTCGGTGGCGAGGCGCAGGTACGCGCCGGACTCGGTGGTGTCGACGCCGTAGTCGTCACCGACACCCTCCACCCAGTACTCGGCCCGCAGCCCCCACCGGGGCAGCTCCCGCACCGGCGGCGGATAGCTGTCGTCCACCGAGAGCCGGAGCCTGTCCCGCCAGCCCCGGGCCGCGGCCAGGGCGTGGAACTGGTGCTGACGCAGGATGTGGCCGGCGAACCGGTTCGAGTACGTCCCGGTCTGCTCCTCCGCCGGGGTGAGCAGGTAGACCTCCCGGTGTGCCTGCTTGAACGGCTGCACCACACGGTGCCGCTCCAGCCACTCCCGCCAGGCCAGCACCTCCGACACCGGCCGGCCGATCGGGTGCCACAACTCGACCCGGCCACCGTCGACGACAGCGCACTCGGCGTCGGTCACGGTACGCAGCGCGCCGTCGGCGTACCCGCAGGGCACCCCGTCGACCACCCAGATCAGCCGGCGGGCCAACGTACCCACCAGGGGATGGTCGAGGTAACGCTGCCGCCAGACCGGCGCCGACCACTCCCGCCGGGCCAGGAACAGACCGTCCAGCCGGGCGGCCTGGGCGCTGAGCATGGCCGAGATCTCCTTGACCATGGTCTTGAGTTCGGCCAGCTCACCGGGCTGGTCCCGGCGTACCGCCGCCGGTGGGCTCTTGACCTGACGACCCGAGTCGGTGAACCAGCTGACCGTGACGGCACCCGCCCGGATCTCCAGCTCGGCCCGACCGGCACCGAAGTGCACCGAGTGCCGGCCGACGTCGGTGAGCCCGTAGTCGGGTACGGCGAGTTCCTCGACCTCGTCCCGGGTCAGCCCCAGCGCCTCGGCCCGTACGGTGAGCGCCTTGTCGATCTCGTTGAGCGTGCCCCGGTAGCTGACCCGGTTGACGAGCCGGGCGAGTTGCCCGAGGGCGTCCTCCCCGTCCAGCCGGCCCAGTACGCCGACCGCCGCGTTGGCCAGTTTCGGGCTGGTCGGCCCGATGCCGGGCAGTCGGCGCAGCATCGCCTCGACCAGTGCGGCCAGCGACCGCACCTGCTCCGGCTCGGGGCCGACCAGTTCGAGCGTCCAGAGCAGCCCGCGCAGGGTGTCGGCGTTGAGCGGATCCGGCGGCCGGGTCAGCGGTCGCGCCGACGCGGCCGTCAGCCAGTCGCCGAGCACGGCCCGCACCCGCGCGGCGTCCAGTGCGGACAGCGCCGCCTCGGCGCCGCGCCGCCACTCGGCGGACGGACGGGGGCTGGTCGCGGTGCTGGCGTGGGCCACCAGCTTCGCCCAGGCCGCATCCAGGCCGGGCAGGTCCGCCAGGATCCGGTCGGCCCAGGGATCGCCCGGTCGCAACGACGGCCCGGCGAGCTCGGCAAGCAGCTGACGCAGGTGCGGACTCTCCCCGGAACGGTTGGTCACCAGGGCACGGACCTCGGCGGGCGGGTCGCCCTCGGGATGGGCGCGGCGGACCAGGGTGGCCAGCGCCGCGGGCGGCATCGCGTGCGGGTGCCGGACGGCGAAGGTGAGCAGCTCGGCGGCGGTCGGCTCGGCGAGGTCCTCGTTGCAGCCGCCGGGCCAGTTCCCGGATCAGCTCCTGCTCCCGCCAGGCCATCCGGGAGCGGGTCGGCGCCGCGGCGCTGAGCAGGCGGATCAGCTCCGCCGTCTGCTCCCGGGACAGCCCGCGCAGCGCCTCGCGGGCTGCCTCACCGCTGGTCGAGGAGCTCAGGTTGACCCGCAGGTGTCGGGCCAGTTCGCCGAGCTGGCCGGTGGCGACCAGCTCGGCGACCTGACCACGCCGGTCACCGGTCGTGGTGCCCCTGGTCATCAGCCACCCACCAGCGGTACGAGCTTCAGGAAGGTGACCTCGGTGTCCCGACCCAGGTCGACGACCTGGTCGAGGTCGTCGACCTGCCGGTCGCCGACCAGCACGACAAAACCGTTGCGGGCGAACGCCTCCTCGGCGAGGGCGACCTGCCGATCCGGGTCGACCCGGCGCGGCGGTGCCGACTCCCGGTCGCCATTGAGCGCCCGCTCGGTGCGGGTGGGCTGCACCAGCCCTCGGAAGGGCCCGGACCGGCTCGCGTTGTACTCCGCGACCTCCTGGAAGATCCGACGCCGGACCAGCTCCCGCAGAGTCAGCCGCTCCTCGAATATCTCCAGCGCCCACGCGGGCTCCCGGGCACCGGCCGTGGTCTCATCGACGAAGCTCACCTTTGCCATGACGGCGGAGTTTAGCCACCGCTACCGACAACCCCGTGAACTGACCGCCGACGACGGTGCAGCCACGGACCGACGGTCAGGTCGGCGCCGAACCGGTCGAGGGCACGCCCGGTGGACCGCCCGAGGGTCACGGTGTTGTCGACCGCCAGTGGTGGCGGACCAGCGACGCCGCCTCGTCGAGGCGGCCGACCTCGTCGGTGCTGAGGGTCGGGTTGACCCGCCGCATCGCGACGGCGGTGTCGAGCAGGCGTACCGGATCTCCCGGCACCCGGGCCAGGAACGCGGCGAGGAAACGGGCGCCCAGTTCACCGAGACCGAACAGGTTGTTCACCGCCACCTCGGCCATGATCAGCGCGGACACCGCGACGTCGAGGTCGGGCTCGTCGTCCCGGGCGTTGCGCCAGTCGATCAGCACCGGCCCGGCCGGGCCGAGCATGACGTTGTCCGGGTGCAGGTCGAGATGCACCACCCGCGACTCGGGTCGGGCGCCCGGTCGGGGTGGCAACCCACGCAGCCGGCCGTGCAGGTCGGCCAGGATCGCCGCCCCGGCCGGTACGTCGAGTTGCCCGGCGAGGAACGCGCCCAGCATGGTCGGGCCTTCGATCCGTTCCATCACCAGCTCGGCGCCCTCGGCCCGGTCCACCCGGGGCACCGGCAGGCCGCACTCGCCGACGTACCGCATGATCGAGGCTTCCCGGGTGACGTCGCCACCGTGACGGTAGCGGCGCAGCACCCGCCCGTCGTCCAGCGCGAAGACGTCCGCCTCCCGGCCGGTACCGAGCAACACCCCCTCAGCCATGCCGGCCACGGTATCGGACCGCGTCCGGTTGGCCCGGGCACCGGACCGGCCGGCGGAAAACGGGCCGGGGTACCGGACCGGCCGGCGGGAAACGGGTGGAACGACGGCCGTCGGGCGATCATGATGGCGACGTGAGTAGTCGGTTGCGGGCGATCGCCCGGGAAACGGTGGAGGCCCTGGAACGGGGCGCCTACCGGACGGCGGGCGGCACCGAGGTGGTGATCGCCGACCAGGTGGCGAAGGCGGTCGCCGGCACCCGGCTCCACCTGCCCGACGACCCCCTGCCCGCGCCGCCGACCCCGACGCCGCACCGGCCGACCGCGCCCACGGTCGAGGTGACCAACGAGACCACCCTCGCCGCGACCCGCCGGCTCGGCGGCGACCTGGCCTGCCTGGTGTTCGCCTCCGCCCGCAATCCCGGCGGCGGGTTCCGCAACGGCGCCCAGGCCCAGGAGGAGAGTGTGGCCCGGGGCTCCGGGCTGTACGCCTGTCTCCAGGCAGCCTGGGACTTCTACGCCGCACACCGGGCCGACCCCGACCTCGGTTACAGCGACCGGGTCATCTACTCGCCGGCGGTACCGGTGTTCCGGGACGACGACGGAGAGCCGCTGGCCGCGCCGTACCCGGTCTCGTTCCTGACGTCGGCGGCGCCGAACCGGTCCGCCATGCTGCGCAGTCAGCCGGACCGGGTGGCGGACGTACCGGCCCTGCTGCGCCGCCGGATCGACCGGGTGCTCGCGGTGGCCGCCGCGTACGGGCACCGTCGGCTGGTCCTCGGCGCCTGGGGCTGTGGGGTCTTCGGCAACGAGCCGACCGTGGTGGCGGAGGCGTTCGGCGGGGCGCTGCGGGACGGTCCACGCTTCGACCAGGTGGTCTTCGCGGTATTCGACCGGCAGCGCGGTACGCCGACGTACGCCGCGTTCGCCCGGGCCCTCGGTCACCGACCGGATCCTGTCGGCGGCCCGTTCTAGGATCCCGGCGTGACCGACACCGACCGGACCTTCGCCCCGCTGGTCTTCTTCGAGTACGACCACGAGCCGGGCCACTACTGCCTGATGCTCAGCGACACCCACATGCTCGACGTGATGGACGTCTTCGAGGAGTGCGGCCAGTACGGCAACGGCTACGGCTGGACGGGGGTGGCCCGTTCGGTGATCCAGGCGGACGCCGCCGAACTGGCCGACCGGTTGGACTTCGACCCGGAGGGCGGCACCTTCGTCGCCCACGGCACCGATCCGGAGGCGCTGCGCCGGTTGGCCGGTCTGCTCCAGGCGGCGTTCCGGGACCGGGCCCGACTCGCCGCCCTGATCCGCTCCGGTGACCCCGAGTGGTTCGACTGACCGGCGGCGACAGCCCGGCCCGACCAGCCGGACGTTCCGCCGTCCGCCGCTGACCCGTCACCGGCCGCCGACCCGGTCAGCGATCCGTCGTCCGCCGCTGACCCGGTCACCGACCGCCGACCCGGTCACGGACCGGTGCCGTGCGCGCCGGGCGGCGACGCGGGATCCGCCACCGGACGCGTACCGCCAGCATCAGCAGCAGGGCGAGGCCGAACATGGCGGTGCCGACCACGTTCACCTGGGGTGGTATGCCGCGCTGGTTGGCGCCCCAGACGTACATCGGGAAGGTGACCGTGGTGCCGGAGTTGAAGTTGGTCACGATGAAGTCGTCGAAGGAGAGCGAGAAGGCGAGCAGCGCGGCGGCGACGATGCCGGGCAGCACCAACGGCAGCGTCACCCGGCGGAACGCCTGCCACTCGCTGGCGTAGAGGTCCAGCGCCGCCTCCTCGAGCCGACTGTCCATTCCGGACAACCGGGCCCGGACGGTGACCACCACGAACGACACGCAGAACATCACGTGCGCGATCACCACGGTCCAGAACCCCTGCGGTATCCCGGCCGCGACCAACAGGGCGAGCAGCGAGGTGCCGAGTACCACCTCCGGAGTGGCCATCGGCGCCAGGACCAGCAGGTTCGCCGCCGCCCGGCCCCGGAACCGGTGCCGGACCAGGGCGAACGCCAGCAGCGTGCCGAGCACGGTGGAGACCAGCGTGGCCAGGAACCCGATCTGTACGCTGCGCAGCACCGCCCCGCACATCCCGGGCGCGGCGCACGGGTCCCGCCAGTTGTCGAGGGTGAACTCGGCGAAGTCGTACGACAGCCGGCTCGACGGCCGGTTGACCGACAGCCCGGCCACCACCGCGACCGGCAGCAGCAGGTAGCCGAGGACCAGCGCGGCGACCGCCAGCACCCAGTGGTCGGCGACCCAGCGCCAGAACCGGTGGCCCACGCTCACCCCACCTCCTCGGCGCCGCCCCGGCGCAGATATCCGACCGCCAGCGCCAGGATCACCAGCAGCAGTACGACGGAGAGCGCGGCACCCTGCGGATAGTCGAGCCGTACCAGGAACGCCGCGTCGATCACGTTGCCGATCATGTACTCGTTGGGCGTACCGAGCAGTTCGGCGCTGATGTAGTCACCGGCGGCCGGGATGAAGGTCAGCAGTGTGCCGGCGACCACCCCCGGCAGCGACAGCGGCAGGGTGACGGTCCGGAACACCTGGGCCGGCCGGGCGTTCAGGTCCCGGGCCGCCTCCAGCAGCCGGCGGTCCAGCCGCTGCAGGCTGGCGTAGATCGGCAGCACCATGAACGGCAGGTAGCCGTAGGTGAGGCTGGTGACCACCGCGACCGGGGAGGCGAGCAGCCGGCCGTCCGGGGCCAGCAGGTGCAGGTCGCGGAGCAGCCCGACCAGCGTGCCGGTGTCGGAGAGCACGGTCTTCCAGGCCAGGGTCCGGACCAGGAAACTGGTGAACATCGGCGCGACCACGCAGACGAGCAGCAGGTTCTGCCAGCGCCCGGCACGCAACGCGATCGCGTACGCCAGCGGATAGCCGAGCAGCAGCGCCAGCGCGGTGGCGAGTCCGGCGTACCCGAAGGATCGTCCGAAGTGGACCCAGTACGCGCCGATCGCGTCCGGGTAGTTGCCGAACGACCAGGTCATGGCGTAGCCACTGGTCAGCGAGCCGGCCGGATCGTAGAGGCTGGTCGCGCCGAGCTGGATCGCCGGCAGCAGGAAGAAGACCACCAGCCAGAGCGCCCCGGGGGCGGCCAGCAGGTACGGCAGCAGCCGGCGCCGCCGCCCGGACCGGGACGCGGTCATCCCGCTCACCGTGGCCCGACACCGTTCACCGGTACGGCACCGGCCGAACCGACGGACGGCTCGGTCTCCCCGCCCGACGGGTCGGTCCCGGCGTCGAGCAGGAACGCGTACCGGGGATGCCAGTACGCGACCACCTCGGAGCCGACCGGCACCGGACGCGCCTCCCCGTCGGCGGCGGCGAAGACCGTCAGTTCGGTCCCCCAGCCGGTCCGGACCAGGTACTGGGTGCTGGTGCCGAGGTAGGCGGCGTCGGTGACGATCCCGGCGACGGACTGGTGGCCGGCCGGTACCTCGTCCATTGACGTGACCAGCCGCAGCTTCTCCGGCCGTACCCCGAGCAGCACCGCGCCGGACGTGCTCCGGGACCGGACCACGGGCACCGAGAGCCGCTCGCCGTACGCCTCGACCAGCACGTCGTCGCCGTCGCGTCCGGTCACCCGGCCGGCGAGCAGGTTGGAGCGGCCGAGGAAGGTGGCGACAAACGCGGTCGCCGGGAACTCGTACAACTCCGCCGGGGTGCCGAGCTGCTCGATCCGGCCGGCGTTCATCACCGCGACGCTGTCGGCCAGCGTCATGGCCTCCTCCTGGTCGTGCGTGACGTGCACGAAGGTGATCCCGACCTCGGTCTGGATCCGTTTCAGTTCGAGTTGCATCCGGCGGCGCAGGGTGAGGTCGAGCGCACCGAGCGGCTCGTCGAGCAGCAGTACCCGGGGCCGGTTGACCAGGGCCCGGGCCAGTGCCACCCGCTGTTGCTGGCCGCCGGAGAGCTGGGCCGGCCGGCGGCGGTCGTACCCGTCGAGCTGGACCAGTGACAGCATCCTGCGGACCTGCCCGGCCACGTCCGGTACGCCCCGGCGCCGCAACCCGAACGCGACGTTCTCGAAGACGTCCAGGTGGGGAAAGAGCGCGTAGTTCTGGAAGACGGTGTTCACCGGTCGCCGGTACGGCCGCAGCCGGGTGATCTCCTCCGTACCGAGCAGCACCTGACCGCTGGTCGGTTCCTCCAGCCCGGCGACCATCCGCAGGGTGGTGGTCTTGCCGCAGCCGGAGGGGCCGAGCAGGGCGAAGAACGACCCGGCCGGCACGGTCAGGTCGAGCCGGTCCACCGCGAGCGCGGCACCGTCGCGGTCGTCGGACCGGCCACCGTCGTCGGATCGGTCACGGTTGTCGGATCGGTCACGGTTGTCGGACCGGCCACGGTCGTCGGACCGGCCGCGCAGGCGCCTGCGCGTGGTGCCGAACCACTTGGTCAGCTCGACCAGCCGCAACTGCGCCCCGGGCTGCTCATTCTCCACCGCTATCCCCCGATGACCTGCTGGAACTTCGACTCGTACGCCCGCTCCCGCTCCTCGCTCAGCGTCATGAACTTCTTCGAGCGGGCCTGCAGTGCCGCGTCCGGGAAGATCAGCGGGTTGGTCGCCAGGTCCGGGTCGATCCGCTCCATCTCCGCCTGCGCGCCCTGCACCGGGCAGATGTAGTTGACGTACGCCGCGACCTGGGCGGCGACCGCCGGCTCGTAGTAGTAGTCCATCAGCGCCTCGGCGTGCGCCCGGTGACTCGCCCGGTTCGGCACCAGCATGTCGTCGGAGTAGAGCATCGCCCCGGAGTCCGGTGCCACGAACCGGATCCGCTCGTCCTCGGCGGAGAGCTGGATGACGTCGCCGGACCAGGCCATACACGCGGCGATGTCGCCCTTGGCGAGTTCGGGGGCGTAGTCGTTGCCGGTGAACCGCCGGATCTGGCCACTCGCCACCGCCCGCTTCAGTTTCTCCAGCGCCGCGTCGAACTGCGCGTCGGTGAAGTTGGTCGGGTCGTGCCCGTCGGCCTGCAGGATCAGCCCGATCGTGTCGCGCATCTCGCTCAGCAGCGTCACCCGACCCTTGAGGTCGGGCCGGGTGAGCAGCTCGTCGACGGTCCGGATCTCCCCGGTCACCCTGCCGTTGTACGCCAGCCCGGCCAGGCCGCACTGCCACGGGATGGCGAGCACGTTCTCCTGGTCGTACGTCCGGTTACGCAGCGAGGGCAGCAGGTTGCGGCCGACGTTGGCCATCCGGGCCGGATCCAGCCGCTGCGCCCAGCCGAGCCCGATGACCCGGGCCGCCATCCAGTCGCTGAGCACGATGATGTCCCGGCCGATCGGCTCACAGGCGGCGAGCTGCGGCCGTACCTTGCCGAAGAACTCGTTGTTGTCGTTGATGTCCTCGGTGTAGGTCACCTGGATGCCGGTCCGGCTCTGGAAGGCCTCCAGGGTGGGCCGCTTCGCCTCGTTCTCCTCGTCCACGTCCAGGTACTGCGGCCAGTTCGAGAAGAGCAGCCGCTTCTCGGTGCCGGAGAGGTCCTCGCTGACGCAGCTCGCCGCGGTCTGTCGGGCGCCCTTTGTCCCGCAGGCGCCGAGCAGGCCTCCGGTGGCGAACAGCGCCGCCGTCCCGACCGCGCCGCGCAGCAGCGTGCGCCGGGGCAGCGGGGCCAGGGCAGGGGTACGGGCGGCAGGCATGGGGCAACTCCTCGCGGGTCGTGCCGACGGGCTGGGTACGTGGGTCGGCCCGCGTCGCGGAGATCCGATCAGATGCCGATCCTGGCATGCGACCCTCCGGGAGGCCGAGCGGGTATCCCAGGACGGCCGCCGGTCAGCCGACAGCACGACGCCCCGCACCGAACGGACGATGCGAGGGCGTTGCCGGGCTGGGGTGTTAGGAGGGGTCCCTTCCTATGCAAAAAGCGATAAGAGGGGGCCCTTCCTTTCAGTAGCTGGGCGGAATGACCCGAAGGTGGCCACGGCGTCCGGTCTGCTGACCGGTGTGCGGATCGACGTCCGCCTCGTCTGGTGGCCGGGGCGCGGGACGGGCCGCCTCGCGGACCGCCTCGGCGAGCGCCACCAGGTCGTCGGTGGTCGGCGGCGGCGGCTCGAACTCCCCCTCGTGCCGGACCACCTCCCAGCCGCGCGGAGCGGTCAGGCTGCGGGCGTGCGGCTCACAGAGGTCGTACGTGTGCGGCTCGGCGAACGCCGCCAGCGGACCCACCACGGCCGTCGACTCGTTATAGACATAGGTCAGCGTGGCGACCGCCTGCCGGGGGCAGCCGTTGCGGGAGCAACGCCGTGGTGACCTCACGGCGGCACGGTATCTCCATTACCGGCTCCGGGGCAGCGCTTGGGCCTGCGACACGCCGGTAACCGTGATCACAGTTCGGGAGACGGATCGGGACCCTCCGCCCCAGGCGACCGGAGACACGGCCGAATCCACGATCCGTTACCGGCCGGACCAGGTCTACCCTGTCGACGTGGGCCACCACGACGAGTGAAGCGAGGCTGAGATGACCAGTCCGGAGAACCGCCGCCCGGGCAACGGGCGCCCGTCGCGCCGGGACCGGCACGGCCGCGGGCTGCGCGGTCGGCTGGTCCCGGCCACCGTGCCGCTCGCCCGGACCAAGTCGGAGATCTTCGACGATCTTGTGTTGGACACCGTCGAGACCCTTGAGCGGCGGTTCGCCAAGGAACTGGCCGGCGTCGAGTTCGCCGTCGAGGACGTACCGCCGGACCTGAACGTGTACGACTCGGACGTCCTGGAGGACGGCGAGGTGCCACTGGCCCGGCTTCTGCCCGGGCGGCCCGGGCGCCAGGAGGTCCCACCGAGGATCGTGCTCTACCGGCGTCCGCTGGAGTTCCGGGCGATCGACCGGGAGGACCTCGCCGACCTGGTGCACGACGTGATCATCGAGCAGGTCGCGAACCTGCTCGGCGTCGACCCCGACGAACTGGCCTGACCCGCCGCTCACCCTCGGCGCCCGGGCGGGCACGGCGCTCACCTTCGTCGCCCGGGTCGCCCGGCCGGGTTCCCGCCCCCCGACGGAGACCCTGACGAGACTGGCCGGATCCGGGCGGCCCCCAACCGCCCGGATCACCGCCGATCAGGCGACGCGACGCTTCAACTTGCGCCGTTCGCGTTCGGACAACCCGCCCCAGATGCCGAACCGTTCGTCGTGTCCGAGCGCGTACTCCAGGCACTCGGCCTTGACCTCACAGCGGGAGCAGATTCGCTTCGCCTCGCGGGTGGATCCGCCCTTCTCGGGAAAGAACGCCTCCGGATCGGTCTGGGAGCACAGTGCGCGCTCTTGCCACTCCGGAGCATTCCCGAGTAGGTCGGCCACCTCGAGTCGGCCGTCCATCCAGTTGCCTCCTTATCGCGCACCGGCGTGGCAGCCGGTGCAACCCCCCACGCGGAAGGCGTGTTTGTCCGCCCGGTAGCGATTTGGTGCGCTCCGTACGAACGACCCCACTGAAATTACACGCGTGTTATACGTGCGTCGTCAAGCCGAACCTGCTAAGTGGAGTCACCCTTACCGCGTGTCCGGACGACTGTCGAGTCATCACGGCCTCGCAACCGGGCCTATCGATTCAGACCCGGTACGGGTAACGCACCCTCGGCGAGTTGGGTCGGAAATCGGCGTGGCGACTCCGGCGTGTCGCCTGGCCGAACGCTCGGTGACCGTCTCCGCAAGTCCCGGAACGGGGGGTTCAGCCCGCGTGTCCGTACACCGTGGTACGTCGCCGGGCGGGGCGCCCCGCCGCGGCCGCGATCCGCTCCAGCTGCGCGACCGTCCGGGCCGAACCGTGGTCCGAACCCGCCATCCGGGAGATCGTCTCCTCCATCAACGTCCCGCCGAGGTCGTTACAGCCACCTCGGAGCAGCTCCGCCGTTCCGGCGTCGCCGAGCTTGACCCACGAGCACTGGATGTTGTCGATCCGGCCGTGCAGCAGCAGTCGGGCCATCGCGTGCACGACCCGGTTCTCCCGCCAGGTGGGACCGGGGCGGGCGATGCCGGCGAGATAGATCGGTGCGTTGGTGTGCACGAACGGCAGCGCGACGAATTCGGTGAAGCCACCGGTACGGTCCTGGATCCCGGCCAGCACCCGGAAGTGGGCCAGCCACTGTCGCGGATGGTCGACGTGCCCGTACATCATCGTGGAACTGGACCGGATGCCCAGTTCGTGCGCGGTGCTGACCACCTCGACCCAGGTCGCGGCCGGCAGCTTGCCCTTGGTGAGCACCCAGCGCACGTCGTCGTCGAGGATCTCGGCGGCGGTACCGGGGATGGTGTCCAGACCGGCGTCACGCAGCTCGCCGAGCCAGTCCCGGATGGAGACCCCGGCCTTCGCGGCGGCGGTGACGATCTCCATCGGCGAGAAGGCGTGCACGTGCATCCCGGGCACCCGGGCCTTGACCGCCCGCACCAGGTCGGCGTACGCGGTGACCGGCAGCTTCGGGTCGATGCCGCCCTGCATGCAGACCTCGGTCGCGCCCGCCTGCCACGCCTCCTCGGCCCGGTCCGCGACCTGCTCCACCGACAGCCGGTACGCGTCGGCGTCCCGCTCCCGCTGCGCGAAGGCGCAGAACCGGCAGCCGACGTAGCAGACGTTGGAGAAGTTGATGTTGCGGTTGACGACGTACGTGACATCGTCACCGACCACCGCCCGGCGTACCTCGTCGGCGATCCGACACACCTGGTCCAGGGCCGCCCCGTCGGCGCCGAACAGCGCCAGGGCCGCCGCCTCGTGCCTCGGCTCCAGCAGCGCGGCCGGGTCGTCGGCGGCGAGCCGCAGCCCGGCGCGCAGATCCTCGTCGAACCGACCGGTGGTGCTGCCCGACGGCTGCCCGACGGCGGCCTCCGGTCGCGACCCAGGAGTCGACCCCGGTCGCTGGTCGGAGTCGTGGGCGGCTGACACCCGGGCGCCGACCTCGGCCCAGTCGCCGTACACGTGGTCGAAGTCGCCACGCCGGTCACCGGTCCGGCCGGTGGTGTCGATCGTGCTGTGCAGGTCGGTCCGGCCACCCGGGACGAACGCGTCGTCCGGCTCCTGCCAGGGCAGACCGCTCGGCCGGGCCGCCTCGACCGCCAGCCCGGTCGCCGGCTCGGCCAGCGCCGCCACGTGCGCCGCCAGCCGGGGATCGAGCCAGGGGTCGCCCCGGCGGACGTACTCCGGGTAGATGGTCAGCCGCTCACGCAGGGTGAAGCCGGCGGCGGCGGTCCGGGCCGCCAGCTCGTCCAGCTGCGGCCAGGGACGCTCCGGGTTGACGTGGTCCGGGGTCACCGGCGACACACCACCCCAGTCGTCGATACCGGCCCGGAGCAGCAGGTCGTACTCGCCCTCGATCAGGTTCGGCGGCGCCTGGATCCGGGCCCCCGGCCCGAGCAGGATCCGGGCCACCGCCACCGTGGCGGCCAGGTCGTGCAGCTCGGCGTCGGGCATGCCACGCATCGCAGTGTCCGGCTTGGCCCGGAAGTTCTGCACGATGACTTCCTGGATGTGGCCGTACTCCCGGGCGCTGCGCCGGATCGCGAAGAGCGAGTCGACACGTTCGGCGGGCGTCTCGCCGATGCCGATCAGGATGCCGGTGGTGAACGGTACGCCGACCCGCCCCGCGTCGGAGAGGACCCGCAGTCGCACCGCCGGCTCCTTGTCCGGCGAACCGTAGTGCGGACCGCCCGGCTCCGACCAGAGCCGGGTCGCGGTGGTCTCCAGCATCATCCCCATGCTCGGCGCCACCGGCTTGAGCCGTTGCAGCTCGGCCCAGGAGAGCACCCCGGGGTTGAGGTGCGGCAGCAGCCCGGTCTCCTCCAGCACGGCGATCGCGCAGGCCCGCAGATAGTCGAGGGTCGAGTCGAAGCCCCGCTCGGTCAGCCACTGCCGCGCCTGCGGCCAGCGCGCCTCCGGCCGGTCCCCCAGGGTGAACAGCGCCTCCTTGCAGCCCTGGGCCGCCCCGGCCGCGGCGATCGCCAACACCTCGTCCCGCTCCAGGTAGGCGGCGGGCAACCGGTGCGGCACGGTGGCGAACGTGCAGTAGTGGCAGCGGTCCTGGCACAGCCGGGTCAGCGGGATGAAGACCTTCTTGGAGAAGGTGACCACACCGGGCCGCCCGGCGTCGCTCAGCCCGGCGTCCCGCAACCGGCCGGCGACCGCCAGCAGTTCGTCGAGGAACTCGCCGCGCGCGGCGAGCAGCGCGATCGCCTCGTCCTGGTCAAGGGCCCGTCCGTCCGCCGCCCGACGCAACGCCCGCCGCAGACTCGCGGTGGTCGGCGCCGGGTCACTCCGATCTGCCACTCGTGCAGCCTAGGCCGTACGGCCGGCCACGCCGCCCCCGACCGACCCACCGGTGACCCGCATCCGCGTGGGAACGATCACAGCATGACCGGCCGTACACCGCGTCAGCCCCCGACCGGGGTCAGCGCGAGGTCGGACCGTCCTCCCGGTCCGGCGGCGGCGAACCCGCCGACGGCTGCTGGCTCGCCGGGTTGATCCGTTGGGTCCGGTCGTCCGGCGCGGTGCCGCGCTGCGGAACCACCTGGGTCCGGCCCTCCTCTTCCTCCTCCGGCACGGCCGGCCCGGCTCCGACCACCGGTCCCGAGCCCACCGACGGTCCCGCGCCCGGAGCCGGTCCGGACGCCGGCGGCGCGGAGGACGGGCTCGGCGGCGCCGAGGACGGGGCGGTGCCGAACCCTGACTGCCCGTAGCCGGTCGGCTGGCCGTAGACCGTCGGCTCGACCGGTGCCTGCGGATAACCGGCGGGCGGATACCCCTGCTGCTGCCCGGGCACCGGCGGGTAGCCGGGGTACGCCGGGTTGCCCGGCTGCCCGTACGACTGCGGCTGGCCGTACGTGCCCGGCTGGCCGTACGTCCCGGGCTGGCCGTACGGCTGCGGCTGGCCGTAGACACCCGGCTGGGGCTTGGGCTTCGGTACGTGGTAGAGCACCTGCCAGACCCGGAAGACCAGGAACGCGGTGACCACGAGGACCGCGTACCAGCCGAACTGGTCCAGCCCGACGCTGAAGGCGGCGAAGAACCGGGCCTCGAGCATCGCGTCGAAGACCCCGACCAGCAGGGCTATCCCGCCGAACAGCGCGGAGACGGCGTACTCGACGAGGGCGATCTGCACGACCAGGCGGGCCCGGCCGACCACCGGCTTCACGTGCGTGGCGAGCAGCACGGCGAGCACCGGGAAACCGATGGCCGAGGCGCCGACGAACGAGGGGTAGGTGGTCGCCGCCCGGTCGTCGAAGGTGGAACCCTCCCACCCGAAGAACAGGTCGAGAAGCCCGGTGAACAGGAAGAGAGCGTTCGCGCCGAGTAGCACCAGCGCGATCAGTTCGCGTAACGGCTTGGTGATCTGACTGGCCGGTGGCGCCTCGGTCGGCGCGGGCCCGGGCTGGCTGGTCACGGCTCCCCCTCAGACAGTACGGACGGTAGCGACGCCTGAGCCTAGTCGGCCAACCCGCCCGCCGCCTGCCACGAGCGGATGGGCGAGGATGGAGGACATGCGCATCGTGGTGTTGACCGGGGGCATCGGCGGGGCCCGCTTCCTGACCGGCGTACGCGCGTACGCCCGGCAGGCGGGTGCCGAGGTGACCGCGGTGGTCAACGTCGGGGACGACGTGGTCATGCACGGCCTGAGGATCTGTCCGGATCTGGACAGTGTCATGTACACCCTCGGTGGGGGTGCCGACCGGGACCGTGGCTGGGGACGGGCCGGTGAGACCTGGACCGTCAAGGAGGAGCTGGCCGCGTACGGCGCCGAGCCGACCTGGTTCGGGCTCGGTGACCGGGACGTGGCGACGCACCTGGTCCGGACCACCATGCTGAACGCCGGCTATCCGCTCTCGGCGGTGACCGAGGCGCTCTGTGCCCGCTGGCAGCCCGGGATACGCCTGCTCCCGGCCACCGACGACCGGCTGGAGACGCACGTCGTGGTGAGCGACCCGGACGGTCCGGGCGACGGCGGCGTGCGCCCCGCCGACGGCCCGGCCGGTGAGCCGACCCGTCGCGCGATCCACTTCCAGGAGTGGTGGGTACGTCACCGTGGCGCGCTGCCGACGCACCAGTTCGTTTTTGTCGGCGCGGAGGCGGCCAAGCCGGCCGCCGGGGTGCTGGACGCCCTGGCCGAGGCGGACGTCGTACTGGTCGCGCCGAGCAACCCGGTGGTGAGCATCGCGCCGATCCTCGCCGTACCGGGACTGCGTGAGGCACTGGCCGGCAACCGGGCACCGGTGGTCGGGGTGTCGCCGATCATCGGCGGTGCGCCGGTCCGGGGGATGGCGGACCGCTGTCTCGCCGTACTCGGGGTGCCGTGCACCGCCGCCGGCGTCGGTGGCCTGTACGGCGCCCGCTCGGCCGACGGTCTGCTGGACGGTTGGCTGGTGGACAGCGCCGACGCCGGGGCCGAGGTGCCCGGGCTGGCCGTCCGGTCGGCCCCGCTGTGGATGACCGACGAGGCGGCCACCACGGCCATGGTCCGGGCCGCGGTCGACCTGGCCGCCACGGTCGGGCGGACGGGGACGGCGGGTGGACCGGCATGAGGCTCGAGGTGCTGCCGGTGCTCGGCATCGGCGACGTGGTCGAGGGCGACGACCTGGCGACGTTGATCGCCACCGCCGCGCCCTGGCTGCGTGACGGCGACGTACTCGTGGTGACCAGCAAGATCGTGTCGAAGGCGGAGGGGCGGCTGGTCGACGTACCGGCGGACGGCCCGGAGCGGGAGACGGCCCGCGCGGAGGTACTGGCCGCGGAGACCGCCCGGCCGGTGGCCCGGCGCGGATCGACCCGGATCGTGCAGACCCACCACGGCTTCGTGATGGCCTCGGCCGGGATCGACGCCTCCAACGTGGATCGTTCCCGGCTGGTGCTGCTGCCGAAGGATCCGGACGCGTCGGCCCGGGCGTTGCGGGCCGCGCTCCGGGACCGGCACGGCGCCGACGTGGCGGTGATCGTCTCCGACACCATGGGACGGCCCTGGCGGAACGGGCTCACCGATGTCGCGCTGGGCGTGGCCGGCATGCCGGCACTGCGGGACCATCGGGGAGAGGTCGACCCGTACGGCAACCGGCTGAACATCACCCAGATGGCGGTCGTGGACGAACTGGCCGCCGCCGGCGAACTGGTGAAGGGCAAGTGTGACCAGGTGCCGGTGGCGGTGATCCGGGGTTACCTCACCGCGCCGGACCCGGACGACGGCGACGGCGCGGTGGCCGCGCTGGTCCGCGACGGCGCCCACGACCTCTTCGCGCTGGGCACGGCGGAGGCCCGCGCGGAGGGGCTGCGGGCCGCCGCCACGCTCGGCGAGTCCGTCCCGGCGCCCCGGTCCACGTTCCCGTCGCCCGAGCCGACCCCCGGGACGGACGGGCAGCCGACTCCCGGGACGGACAAGCCGCCGGCCAGCCGGTCGCAGACCGAGGCGGTCCCGGAACCGGCGGTCGACCCGGCGGCGGTGCACCGGGCGGTCGGCACGGTGACCGGAGTGGTCGCGCCCGGCACCCACTTCGCCCTGGTCACCGAGCCGGTGGTCAACGGGCCGGACACGGCGGTGCCGGGCTGGTCGGCCGACGCGATCGCGGTGCTCGACTGCCGACCGCCGACCACCGCACCGGAGCCGGCGGTGCTGATCAGGTTCGGCGCCGACCTGCACCGGCTGCGGGCCGCGCTGGCCGCCGAGGGCGTCAACTCCACCGTCCGCCCGACCCCGGACGGCGGCGTCGGGGCGGCCCTGCTGCTCACCGCCGTCCCCGCCCCGGTGGCACCCGGGCGCTGAGGTCGTCCCACCCGGCCGGCTTTCGCGTCCCACCCTGCCGGGTTCAGGTGCGGCACATCCCTCGGCCCGGCCGGCGGCACCGACGCGACCCGGACCCCGGCGTTGCCGGTCGTCCCCCGGTACGACCCCCGGCCGGCGGCCCGGCGCCGGGTCAGGCGTTCAGGATGGCCCGGCCGAGCGGGGTCAGGGTGTGCAGCACGGTGTTGCGGTCCCGGTGGCTGACCAACAGGCCGGCGTTACGGAGTACGGCGGTGTGCTGGCTCGCGGCCGCCGGCGAGATGTGCAGCCGACGGGCCACCTCGCCGGTCGAGCAGCCGTCACCGACCGCCTCCAGGACCCCGGCCCGCGTCCGGCCGAGCAGGGCGGCCAGCGCCGCCCGCCCGTTCTCCCGCTGTGACGTCGACACCGGCCCGGCCCCCTCGCCGGGCGCCGGGCTCAGACCGCCCAGCCGGTCCACCGGATAGACCAGCACCGGCGGCAGTTCGGGGTCGACCAGGGTGACCGGGATCCGGGCGCAGAAGAACGACGGCACCAGCAGCAGCCCGCGCCCGTCCAGGTGCACCTCGCGGTCGACCGGGTAGTCCGGCACCTCCAGCACACCCGAGTTCCAGCGCGCGGCCGGCCGCAGGCTGGCCAGCAACCCTTCGCCGCCGCCGTCGAGCAGGGCCCGGGCCCGCCGGGTCCGGTCCGCCTCCACCGCCGCCTGGACCCGTTCCCAGTACGGCGCGATCGCCGCCTCCCGGTAGATCCGCATCGCGTCGGTGAGGTGCCCCAGCACCTCGACGTCGCCCCGGGCCAGCGCCGCGGTGAAGCCCGGCATCGGCAGTGGGTTCTCCCCGGCGAACACGGTCAGGTCACGCTCCAGGGAGGTGACCGGAGTGGAGCGTACGGCGTCCAGTCCGGCCTCAAGGCCGTACCGGCTCGCGTACGGGGTGAGGAAGTCCGGGAAGTAGCCGCGTGGCGGGTTGAGCGCGAAGAGCACCCGCAACTGTGCGGGGGCGCTCCCCCGACGGAGACCGCCGGCCACCTCGCGCCGCCAGCCGCCCATCACCGGGTCCCGGCTGCGTCCCTGCAGCAGGTGCAGGGAGAGGACAAGCTCCCACACCTGGTCGGCGGCAGGGGCGACACGGGTCCGGGCGACGTCCTCGGTGGAGAAGACGATCCGCAGCATGACACGCACTCCCGAATCGCCGGACCGGATCACACGGCAACCAGTTGAACTCTACCCGGGCGGCATCCACCTCCGTCTTTCAGGCTGAGCTGAAACACCTCGACGGTCGGTGCGCCCACCGGGCATGCTCACTGAGCGATGCCGGTCCCGCGGGTGTCTCCGACACCGGGCGGGCGGTGTGGCATGTGCCGGGGGCAGGGGAGGAATGCGGCGCCCGGACGGCGTCCACGAGGGTTCGCGGCCCTTCATCCGCGGAGGGTGCCGTCCGGGCTGTCGCTTTCCCGCGTGTTGCGCACTGTTCCCGTCGGAACGTCCCGCACCGTCTCCGTCGGGGTGTCCCGCTCCGGGCCGCCGATCCAGAGCGCGATCCGGTGTGCCTCGTCGGTCACGTAGTAGCGGACCCCGTCCAGCTCGGTGACACCCTCCACGTTGTACAGCGGCGCCAGGTCGGCGACGAGTACCGCCGCGCTGCCCTGCCCGGCCGGGCCGTCCAACGGTGGCCGGAACCGTACGTGCCGGCAGTGCACGTCACCACCGGTCGGGTGGTCGTCGAGCAGCACCGACGCCTTGCCGAGCGCGTCGATCGAGCCGGTCACCGCGTCGTACGTCCCGTCGCCCCGGGCGGAGAGCGCCCGGAACCCGGTGAGTTCGCCGGGACGGGTCACCCCGGTCAGCGCGTACGCCCTGACAGCCCGGGGCCACGCCCGGGCCGTCGGGTCGAACATCGCGGCCACGTCCGTCACCTCGACGACGATCGGCTCCCCCCGCGTGGTGACCGGGAAGCGGAGCCCGAGCAGCAGGGTTCCGGCCGGGGTGAAGGCCGCCGCCTCCACGTTGATCGGGAAGTCGTCGGCGGCGAGCCGGCTCACCCAGGTCTTCGCCCGGGCGGTGCCCCGGTCGACGGTGGCGACGATGAACCGGTCCCGGACCCGGGCGCCGAGCGGCAGTGGGGCGATCCCGGCCGCCAGGATGGCGTCGTTGACCGCGCGGTGCAGCCGGAACTGGTTGCGCACCACGTGCAGCCGGGGCATTCCGGTGACCGCCTCGGACTCGCGGAACCGGGCGACGAAGGCGCGGCGGGGCCGCAGCGGTCCGCGTTTCGAACCGAAGTGCGAGCCGAGCACGTAGATCCATTCGCCGTCCCGGGCGAGCGCCTCCC
Source organism: Plantactinospora sonchi (assembly GCF_036422035.1). Taxonomy (NCBI): domain Bacteria; kingdom Bacillati; phylum Actinomycetota; class Actinomycetes; order Micromonosporales; family Micromonosporaceae; genus Plantactinospora; species Plantactinospora sonchi. The sequence goes on along the minus strand of NZ_JAZGQK010000003.1, from coordinate 85,058 downwards.
CGTCGTCGGTGCGGCCGTTCTCCACGCCCGCGTCCATCGGCAGGTGGTGGGTGACCCAACCGCCGTCGTGACGTTCCAGCAGCAGGGCCAGACAGCGCTCGACCGGCCCCTCGTCGAGTACGGTCCAGAAGCCCCGGCGCGCGCCGTGTGCGGCGAGCAGCGCCGGTGACCGTACCGGCAGCAAATCACTCGCCTCGTTGCCGGGAAGGGCGAGGTCGACGGTACGCAGGGGACGCGCCATACCGGTGATGCTACGAGCCCTCGCCTAGGCTGGGTTCGTGCTGGACTCCCTACACTCCGACGCGGTGGCCCTGCTCACGGCGTGGCAGCCGGCGAACCCGACGGCCGCCGACGCCCGGGACCGGACCCTGAAGCTGCTCGCCGACGGCCCGGTCGCGATGACCCGGGCACACCGCCCGGGGCACGTCACCGCCAGCACACTGGTCGTGGACGCGACCGGCAGCCGGGTGCTGCTCTGCCTGCACGGGAAGTACCGCCGGTGGGCGCAGCTCGGCGGGCACTGCGAGCCCGACGACCTGACGGTGGCCGGCGCGGCGCTGCGGGAGGCGACCGAGGAGTCCGGAATCACCGGGCTGCGACTCGACCCGGTGCCGATCGACGTGGACATCCACCCGGTCTCCTGTCAGGGCGGCTCGTTCCACCACGACGTACGGTTCGCCGCGATCGCGCCGCCGGGCGCGGTGGAGCGGGTCAGCGCCGAGTCGCTGGAACTCGGCTGGTTCGCCCCGGACGCGCTGCCCGAGCAGTTGCTCGACGCGACCGAGCAGCTGGTGGCGCCGACCCTGGCCGCGTTCGCGGCGGCGTTCCCGGCCCGGTCCGCCGGCGGTGGAGGCGACCGGGTCCCCGGCGGCGTCGGTTTCTAGGGGGCGCCCCGGACAGCCACCGTCAGACCAGGTCCTCCGCGCCCCGCTCCTTGAGCTCGTCGACGAGCTTCTTCACGTCCTGGGCCCGGTCGCGCGGGCAGACCAGCAGCGCGTCCGGGGTGTCGACGACGATCAGGTCCCGTACCCCGAGCGCGGCGACCAGCCGCCCGGAGTGCGGTACGACGACCAGCCGCTCGCAGTCCCGCAGCAGCACCCCGGGCTTCGGCTCGACGGTGTCGGCGCCCAGCACCACGTTGCCCGAGCCGTCGGCGGGGAGCACCTCGCCGAGGGTGTCGAAGTCGCCGACGTCGTTCCAGCCGAAGTCGCCCGGTACGGTGGCGACCCGCCCGGCCGCGGCCGCGCCCTCCATCACCGCGTAGTCGACCGAGATCTTGGGCAGGGTCGGCCAGACGGCGCCCAGCACGTCCTCCCGTTCCGGGGTGTCCCAGGACTGCGCGATCGTGGTCAGCCCGGCGTGCAGCGCCGGCTGCTGCCGGGCCAGCTCCCCGAGGAACACGTCGACCCGCCAGACGAACATGCTGGCGTTCCAGAGGTACCGGCCCGAGCGGACGTACTCCTGGGCGACCTCGGTCGCCGGTTTCTCCTTGAACTCCTCGACCCGGCGCAGCGGCCCGCCGTCGATCAGTTCACCGCACTGCAGGTAGCCGTAGCCGGTCTCCGGTCGGGTCGGGGTGATCCCCACCGTCATCAGCAGACCCTGCTCGGCGCCGGTGATCGCCTGCCGGACCGTCGACACCCAGGCCGCCGGGTCGCCGATCAGGTGGTCGGCGGCGAACGAACCCATCACCGCCGACGGCTCCCGGATCGCGATCACCGAGGCGGCCAGCGCGATCGCCGCGCAGGAGTCCCGGGGGGAGGGTTCGACGAGGATGTTCTCCTCGGGCAACCCGGTCAGCTGTCGGGCGACGGCGGCCACGTGCGCGGCACCGGTGACCACCATGGTCCGTTCCGGGGTGGTCAGCGGACCGAGCCGGTCCACGGTGGCCTGCAACAGCGAGGCTTCGGTGCCGGTGAGCGCGTGCAGGAACTTGGGGTGCCCCGCGCGGGACAGCGGCCACAGACGGGTCCCACTGCCACCAGCCGGGATTACGGCGAAGAGCATCAGCACATCATGCCGGACGCGTGCGCCCGATCACCTTTCCGTGTCATCACTACCAGCAGTCAATATGTGGCCAAGCGTAGTTAACAGTGTCTCGGTGGTCTCCGAAACCAGCCCTGGCCAGCCCGTTCGTGCCCGTCAGGCCCGAGCCCGGCTCCACGCCGCAAGGTGCACCTCGGCACTGGACTCCCAGGTGAACTCCTTGGCCCGGTCGAAACCCGCCTTGGCGAGCGCCAGCCGACGCGCCTCGTCGTCCAGGAGCGCCCCGAGGTCCGCCGCGATCTGCTTCGGGTCCTCGCTGGTGTACGCCACCGCGTCACCACCGACCTCCGGCAGCGACAGCCGGGGCGTGGTCAGCACCGGGGCGGCGCAGGCCATCGCCTCCAGGATCGGCAACCCGAAGCCTTCGCCGTACGACGGGTAGGCGGCGACCAGCGCACCCCCGAGGAAACCGGGCAGGTCGGCGTAGCGGAGGTAGCCGGGACGCAGCAGCCGCAGGTGGGCCGGGACATCCGCGACCGCCCGGTCGATCTCGTCGTCGTGCCCCTGACCACCGGCGAGTACCAGGGCCGGCGGGTCCGGGCGGTCCTTCACCGCGAGCACCCAGCCCCGGATCAGGTTCGGCACGTTCTTGCGCGGCTCCTTGGAGCCGAGGAACGCCACGTAGCTGTGCCCGCCCAGACCCAGCCGGGCCCGCACCCGGGCCTTCTCCTCGTCGGTCGGGGCGTGGAAGGCCGCCGGGTCGACCCCGTGGTAGGCCACGTCGATCCGGGTCGGGTCGGCGTCGAGCAACCTGATCAACTCGTCCCGGGTCGCCTTGCTCGGCACGATCACCCGGTCGGCCCGGCGCAACGAGGTTTTGATCGCGCTGCGGAAGAAGGTCCGGCGCGACTTGTCGTAGTGCTCCGGCTCGGTGAAGAACGTCGCGTCGTGCACGGTCACCGTCACCGGACAACCCGCCCGCAGCGGACAGGTGTAGAACGGCGAGTGCAGCACCTGCGCGCCGACCTGCTGGGCGAGCAGCGGCAGGCCGGTCTGCTCCCAGGCGAGCCGGGCCGGCCGGTGGGCCACCGCCGCCGGCGCGGCGAGCACCTCGACCTCCGGAAGCATCCGGGAGTACCGCTCGGCGTCGGTGCGGAGCGCGACGACGGCCAGATCCTGGCCGGCCCCGACAGCCCCGCCCAGGGCGCCGAGCAGGCCGTCAACGTATCTACCAACGCCACCCCGGTCGGCGGGGACGCTAGTGGCGTCAATGAGCACGCGGGGCGGACGACCGGCGGTCACTGGGCGACTCCTCGGCTGACAGTTGTGAAGGGGACATCTGTGGGGAAGAACACTCACCGCAAGCCTACGCCGCGACAGCCGGCGCGCGACGACGGCGACCCGTCGGGCAACTGTCTTTCCGGTGACTGTGATCTTCGATGACCGAGGGTAAATTCCCCGGTGACCGAAGGTCCCGGTCCGGCGGGGCCGGCACCCCGCGACGGCGGGGTGGGTATCGTCGCGGACGATGCCCGACAACCTGACCCAGATCTTCGCCGCCGCGGTCGCCGCCGACCCGACCCGGCCACTGCTCACCTGGTACGACGACAGCACCGGGGACCGCACCGAACTGTCCGGCGCGACCCTGGCCAACTGGGTCGCCAAGACCGCCAACCTGCTGGTCGACACGGGTGGCCTGAGCCCCGGCGACCCGGTCGGCGTCCTGCTCCCGCCGCACTGGCAGACCGCCGCAGTCCTGCTCGGCGCCTGGTCGGCCGGGGCCGAGGTGCGGACCGGTGCGGCCCAGCCGGTCGACGTGCTCTTCGCCGCCGCCGACCGGGTCGCCGACGCGGCGGACTGGCCGGCCGGCGACCGGTACGCCCTGGCACTCGCCCCGCTCGCCGCCCCGCTGCGGGAGGTCCCGCCCGGATACGCCGACTACGTCATCGAGGTACGCGGGCACGGCGACCACTTCACCCCGTACCCCGGTGGTGGGCCGCAGGACACGGAGCTGGCCGACCGGGCGACCCGGCGCGCGGCGGAGCTGGGGATCGGTGCCGGCGACCGGGTGCTGGTCGACGCGGCCCGCCACCCCGACCCGGTCGACTGGCTGCTCGCCCCGCTGGTCGCCGGAGCCAGCGTGGTGCTCTGCGGTCACCTCGACCCGGCGCGCCGGCCCGGCCGGGTCACGGCCGAGAAGGTGACCGTCGACCTGGCCTGACCCGGGTCCTCATCCGCCGTGGACGGGTCGGTCCGGGCCCGGACCGGCACCGGCACCGGCACCGGCACCGGCACCGGCACCGGCACCGGCACCGGTCAGAGCAGGTCAGACCAGGTCGCGGAAGCGCCAGAGTTCACCGACCACCAGGGGCGCCAGGTACGCCCACCCGGTGGCGCCGTCCGGGCCGGGACCGTCGCCCCGGACGATGGCGTCGACCCGGCGCCGGGTCAGCGGCAGCCAGCGGGCCAGGTCGTGCTCGTACACGCTGTGGCACTGCTCGCGGCGGGCGTCGATCTCGGCAGCCGACAACCTGGCACGCACCGACGCCACCACCACCCAACAGCAGGCCGGGCTGCTCCAGCCGAGCCAGCTCAACCCGATCCGGCCGTAGTCGCCGGGGCCGAGCCCCAGCTCCTCGCGGAGTCCGCGCCGCACCAGGCCGAAGAAGTCCTCCTCGGCACCCGGCTCGGCGCTGTACTTCATCGACTCGTTGATCCCCACCGTCCACTGGCCGGGAAAGGTACGTACCGCGAGTGAGCGGCGCAGCGCCAGGAACCGGCCCTCGGCGCTGAGCACCGCGACCGAGGCGCTCACCATGGTCGGCGGCACCACCTCGGCGAACGGCGCCACCCCGGTGGCCATCGCGGCGGCCAGCCGGCTGGCCAGGTCGGGCTCGCCGGTCGCCAGGTCCTTGGCCGCGAGGCACTCGGCGTACCGGCTCCGGGCGATGTGCACCCGCAGGTCACGGGCGGCGGGGTGTTCCCCGGTGTCGATCTCGATGTGGCTGACGTAGCCGGTGTCGCCCCGGTCACCGGCCGCCTCCAGTGTGGCCACCGCCCGGTCCCAGCGGTCGCCGGCGAGCAGGTGGGGCCGGTCAAGCCGACCGACAAACGTGGTCCGCAGCGACGCCGGGCTGAGCTGCCGCTCCTTCGACCAGGTCACGAACGGGGTCAGCCCCTGCCCGACCGGGTCGTGCCCGCGCAGCGCCTTCGGTGTCGAGCGCCGGTCCAGCGCCGTCGGCAACCGGACGGTGCCGTACTTGACCAGGTCGTACACGAGGTTGGTGAGCACGCCGACGACGATCGCGCCGGCGGTCGCCAGGATCCACTGCACAGGCCGCCTCCGGTGGTCGCGGGCACCGCAGCATAGCCGGCCACCCCGACCGGGGGCGGCCGTGCGGAACCGCCGACCGGAGCCGCTGTCCGGTGACCGCTGCCGCTACCCGGTGACCGGCACGCCGTCGGCGGCGGAACGCTGCCGGGCCAGGCGCTCGAACGCGACCAGCGACTCCGGGTTGGCCAACGCGCCGGTCGCGGCGGCGGAGTCCACCGGCGCACCGGTGAGGATCTTCTTCACCGGCACCTCCAGCTTCTTCGCCGACAGGGTCCGGGGCACCGCGCCGACCTGGTGGATCTCGTCCGGCACGTGCCGGGGCGACAGCGCGGTACGCAGCTCGCGGACGATCTTCGACCGCAGTGCGGCGTCCAGCTCCAGCCCCTCGCCGAGCACCACGAAGAGCAGCAGCTCACCGGCGCCGCCCTCGGCGTCCTCCAGGTGCACCACCAGCGAGTCGGTCACCTCGGGCAGCCCCTCGACCACCGAGTAGAACTCGGCGGTACCCAGCCGTACCCCGCCCCGGTTCAGGGTGGCGTCCGAGCGGCCGGTGATCACGCAGCTACCCCGGCCGCTCACGGTGATCCAGTCCCCGTGCCGCCACACCCCCGGATAGACGTCGAAGTACGCCTCCCGGTAGCGGCGGCCGTCCGGGTCGTTCCAGAACCCGACCGGCATGCTCGGCATCGGCGCGGTGATCACCAGCTCGCCGAGCTGGTCGAGAACCGGGCTGCCGTCCGCCGACCGGGCCTCCACCCTCGCGCCCAGGCAGCGGCAGGCGATCTCGCCGGCCCGTACCGGCAGCAGCGGGACGCCGCCGACAAAGCCGGTGCAGACGTCGGTGCCGCCGGAGAGGGAGTGCAGCTGCAGATCGGTGCCGACCTCGTCGTACACCCAGCGGAAGCCCTCGGCGGGCAGCGGCGCCCCGGTCGACGCGACCCCGCGCAGCGCGGACAGATCGGCCAGCTCCGCCGGACGCAGCCCGGCCTTGCGGCAGGCCAGCAGGAACGGCGCCGAGGTGCCGAAGTAGGTGGTGCCGGTCTCCGCCGTCATCCGCCACAGCGTGCCAAGATCCGGTTCGGCCGGCCGGCCCGGCACCGCCCGGACCGCCGGATTGCCGTCGAAGAGCACGATCGCCGCACCGACCGCCGGCCCGGAGACCAGGTAGTTCCACATCATCCAACCGGTGGTGGTGAACCACAGGAACCGGTCGCCGGGGCCGAGGTCATGGTGCAGGGCGAGCACCTTGAGGTGTTCGAGCAGGATGCCGCCGTGCCCGTGCACGATCGGTTTCGGCAGCCCGGTCGTGCCGGAGGAGTAGAGCACGTAGAGCGGGTGGTCGAACGGGACCGGCGCGAACTCCAGCGGCTCGGCGGTCTCCGCCGCCAGCTCCGCCCAGCTCAGCGCCCCGTCCGGCGGCGCGGCGTCCGGATCGAGGTACGGCACCACCACCGCGTGTACGACGGACGGCAGCGCGGCCCGCAGTTGCGCCACCTCGGCCCGGCGGTCGACCGGCTTGTCGCCGTACCGGTAGCCGTCGACGGCCACCAGCACGGTCGGCTCGATCTGCCGCCAGCGGTCCAGCACACTGCGGGTGCCGAACTCGGGAGCACAGGAGGAGAAGATCGCGCCGAGGCTGGCGGTGGCCAGCATCAGCACCAGCGTCTCCGGAATGTTCGGGGCGTACGCCGCCACCCGGTCCCCGCTGCCGACCCCGAGCCGGACCAGTCCGGCCCGGACCCGACGTACCTGCTCGCGCAGCTCGGCGGCGGTCAGGGTGACCGGCTCCCGGGTCTGGCTGTGCGCGATCACCACCGGCTCGTCGTCGCCGATGCCGGGCATCCGCAGCACGTGTTCGGCGTAGTTCAGCGTGGCGCCGGGGAACCAGCGGGCGCCGGGCATCCGCGCGTCGGCCAGTGTCGCCGTCGGCTCGGTGTACGTCCGGACCTCGAAGAAGTCCCAGATCGAGCGCCAGAACGCGTCGAGGTCGGTGACCGACCACTGCCACAGGTCGGCGTAGTCGTCGAATTCGAGCCCCCGATGGTCACGCAACCACCGCAGGTAGCTACCGATCCGGGACCGGTCGCGTACGTCGGCCGGCGGCGTCCAGAGCACCTCACCATCCATGCCGAAGCTCCTCCCCTCGGCCAGCACGCCGGTGTGCTGGGTCCGATCGCCATCCTGCCGTACCCGACCCGCAATTCTGCGTTCCGCAGGACGGTGGCCGACGCGTGCCCGCCCCACATGGACCCGTCACGGATCATGTGGACCCGACACCCCGGGTGTAGGGAAGGGCCCCTTCTTATCGCTTTCGGTAGTAAAAGGGCCCCCTGTTAACAGCTCGGGCGTCCAACAGCTGGAGCGTCGACGGCTCTGGCGTCAACCGGCGGCCGGGCGGGCTGGCTGAGTGGCGGGCGACCAGGCGACCGAAGTGTCAGCTGGCGACCGGTGAGTCGTCGACCGGTGAGTCGTGCGAGCCGCGATGGTCCTGGATCGCCCGGCGTCGGGCCAGCCGGTGCTCCCGGCGGATCTCCGCCTCCCGGAACCGCCGCTTGTCCTCCCCGGTTTCCGGCAGCACCGGACGGACCGGCCGCGGGTTGCCGGACACGTCTACTCCGACGAAGACCAGGTACGCGGTGGCCACCTCGATCGGGGCCTCTTCCGCGCTGTCCCAGCGCTCGGCGACCACCCGGACCCCGACCTCCATCGAGGTGTGGCCCGTCCAGTTGACCTGGGCATGTGCGTGCACGAGGTCACCGACCCGGACCGGCTCGGCGAAGACGATCTCGTCGATCGCGGCGGTCACCGCCGTACCGCCGAAGTGTCGGGCCGCTGCTGCGCCGGCGACGTCGTCGACGAACTTCATCAGGACGCCACCGTGCACGGTGCCGTAGAGGTTGACGTCGACCGCCGTCATGATCCTGCTCAGGGTCACCCGGGAGTACGAGGTCGGCTTACCGGTGGGCGGCGGAACGGACGGATCGGTCATGACGTCTCCCCGCGCTCGTCGTCGCCATGACCCGGACGGCTGGATCGCCTGATGCCCTCGCTTGGCTCGGTCATGCGGCAACGGTACGGCGCCACCCGCCGGCCGCGCCCCGCCGCGTGACGCCGGTTACCCCAGGCCACGCGAACCGGTCAGCCAGGCCGCACTCCGCCGCTCACCGCCATCGACCCCTGGCCGGTAGGTTCCGAGGAACCGGCCGGCGCGTGGCCGGTAGGTCCCGGCGGGCGTGGCCGACAGGTCACGAGGTCTCAACCGGCGCGTGGCCGGTAGGTCCCGGCCGGCGCCCGGCCGATGGGTCCCGAGGGACCGGCCGGCGCGTGGCGGGTGGGTCCCGGCCGGCTCCCGGCCGGCGGACCCCAGCAACCAGAGTCCCAGACCGACGATGAGCACCCCGGCCGCGGACCAGAGCCACCCGGCGACGGTCAGCTCGTGTACGGAGCGCGACAGCTCACCCCGGCTCCGACCCATCCGCCCCCTGTCGACCGTGTACGGAGAGATTCACGGTAGCGACTGGCTGCAAGATCGATCAGGACCGGCATCCGCAGGCTGACCTATTCCCGCGAAGGCGGTACCGTGCGCGGATGCGACATCTCTGGAGCTTCCTCGCCGGAGTGGTGGCGGCGCCGCTCACCTGGGTCCTGATCGCACTGGGTCAGGACGGGTCGACCCGCACCGTCACCCGTTGGGTGGAACTCGGCACGTACAACACGGCCAACCTGATCCAAGGAGCCGTATACCTCGCGGCCGCAGGCATCCTGCTCGGTCTACTCGGCACGCTGCGGATCTCCCCGCTCGGTCCGCTCACCGCGGGGCTGCTGCTCGTCGCCCCGTACGTCGGGCTGTTCATCGACCCGTTCACGGTGCGGGACGCGGTGCCGACGAACTGGGAGGTGTTCGGCGACCCGCTGCCGCTGGTCCAACTCCTGGACAACGGCACGATGTTCCTGATCGGAGCCATGCTGCTGATGGCGACGTTCAGCATCCAGCGCTGGCGTAACTGGCCACGCCCGGTCGTCGCCACCCCGCCGGCCCCGGCGTCCCCTGTGGAGGAGCCGACGCTCACCGACTGGTCCGCGTTGACCAGCCCGGTCGAGCACGACACCCGGCCGCCGACGCTGGGTTACCCGGAGGCGGACACCGAGCCGCTGCCGCCGCTGCCGCGCCGGGAGGCCGGCGGTTCCGGATCGCCGTGGTCGGCGCCGCCGCGGGCGGGCACCAAACGGGACGACGTGACGGACCGGAATACGGCAAGCTGAGGATTTCCGGGCGGGTCGTTCGGTCGGCCCGCCCCACCCAGTACGGCGAAGCCGGGGTTGCCGCGTCGGGCTAGGGTGCGATCAGGCGACCGGCTGAGGAGGTTGTGGACGTGCGACACCTTGGATCGCTGCTCCTGGGGCTGATCAGCGTGCCACTGATATGGGTGCTGAGCGCCCTCGGCTCGTGGAAGCTCAACAATGGACTACTCGAAGACAGTTCAGGAGACCGTTTCCTGGGCTTCCTCGCTCTGCTCGGCGTCGGCATCATCCTGGCCGCGATGCTGGTACCCCGGATCTCGCCGGTGGGCCCGATCATCGCCGGTGGCTTCTATCTGCTGGTCAGCTTCTGGGCACTGGTCCACATCGAGTCGCTCGCGAAGGTCATCCCCGACGACTCGGTCGGGCCGCCCGGGCTGATGAACGTGCCGGTCGGCACGATCTCCATGCTGGTCGCGATCCCGTTGCTCGCCACGGCGGCGAGTCCGGACCGGTGGCGCGGTCGCGCCCGCTCGACCTCCGCTCCCGCGTACCCCGGTGCGCCCGGGCACCCTGGTCAGCTGGCGTTTCCGCCCGGCACGCAGCCGCCGCCCGGTGGACAGTTCCCACCCGGCACGCAGCAGCCTGGCCAGTACCCGCCCGGTGCCCCCGCCGGCTACCCGCCGAACTTCGGCCCGTCGGCGTCGCCGAGTCACAGCCAGGTGGCCCCGCCGAACTTCGGTCCGGCCGCCCCCGCCGGCTACGGCCCCGGCACCTCGCCGCAGAACGCCCCGACGCCGGGCCCGCACTACGGTCCGCCCGGTGGGACACCCGGCCAGGGTTGGGCGACGCCCGGGCAGCCGGTTTCCGGCGCCCCCGGCTCGGCGCCGCCGGTACCGACGCCCATGCCGCCGTCCTTCGCCCCGCCCGGTCCTCGCCCGCCGACCTCCGCGCCTCCGGCGAGCCCCTCGGGCTTCGCTCCGCCGCGGACGAACGCGGACGAGACCACCCAGTTCGCCGGGCGTCCGGACGACGACGGCACGGAGGGTCCGACCCGCAAACTCGGCGACACCAGGCCGTTCTGAGTCTCCACCGGTAACCTCGCCGCCGCCGCGCCGGGCAAACGCCACAACGTCACGAACCGCCACAACCGCAGGCAACGCCACAACCGCAGGCAACGCCTAAGCCTCACGAACCGCCACGACCGTTGGCAACGCCGTGCACGACAGGCGGACGGCCCGGACGCCGCAGCAGGGTGTCCGGGCCGTCCGCGTTACTCCGCCGCGTCTGTCATGGCCTGCCGGACGACCTGGAGTATCTCGTCGGAGAGCGGCGTCTGGCTGGTCGCGCGGGCGAGGGTCAGCGCGCCGACCATGGTCGAGAAGTCGAGGATCGCCCGGCGGCGTGCCTCCTCCGGCGTACGGTCCGCTGTCTCCGCATATCTGGTGAACTGCGCCAGGGTGTCCCGCAACCCAGCCTCGTACGACGCGCGCAGCGGACTGTCCGCCGGCGAACGAGCGGCGTCGGCGGCGAGTGCCGCATTTGCGCAACCGACGCCCGCGGAGTCCCTGTGCTCGATGGAGAGGTACTGCCGCAGCAGCGTGGTCCGGGCCGCCGACGGGTCGTCCGATCCTTCTTCCAGCCCGACCAGCAGGGTCATGATCTCCTCGAACGCGGTGCTGGCGGCAACGCCCACGAGTTCGTCCTTCGAACCGAAGTGCTTGTAGAACCCTCCGTGCGTGAGCCCGGCGGCCGCCATGAGTTCCTGCACGGTCATGCCCGCCGCGCCGCGCTCGCGAAGCAGTTTCGACGTGGCGGCCACCACCTCGGCACGGTGCTTCGCCGCGTCGGCTCGTGACGCCCTGCCCATCTCGACTCTCCCTCCGCCGCCGGTGACCCGGGCGGCGAGATTTAGATTACACCCCACATCTAACTGGCAACCACCGTGTCAATCTAGTTAGATTATGGATATCATCCAAAGGTGAGCCGAGGGCGGTCAGCGTGGCCGGGCCACGACCACCGCAGGACACTTCCACCGCTTCACCTCCTTCGACGATCAAGGAATTGGCATGAAGATTCAGGACTCTGTCGTCTTCGTCACCGGCGGCAGCCGCGGCCTCGGCCAGGCACTCGTCGCCGAGGTGCTCGCAAGGGGCGCCGCCAAGGTGTACGCCACCGCGCGCGACCCGAAGACGATCGCCAGCCACCCCCGGGTCGTTCCGGTACGACTCGAGGTCACCGACCCGGCCTCGGTGGCCGCCGCCACCGCCGACGCCCAGGACGTCAACCTCCTGATCAACAACGCCGGAGCCACCCTCGGGGCGGACTTCCTCAAGGGCGACCTCGAAGAGGTCCGCCACGAGTTCGAGATCAACTTCTTCGGGCCGCTCCACGTGACCCGGGCCCTCGCTCCCCGACTGGTCGCGAACGGCGGTCACCTGCTCAACATCCACTCGGTGCTGTCCTGGTACGCGGCCTTCGGCGCGTACGCCGCGTCGAAGGCGGCGATCTGGTCGATGACCAACACGCTGCGCCAGGAGCTGCACCCGCTCGGGGTGGGCGTCACCGGCCTGCACGTCGGCTGGGTCGACACCGACATGGCGTCCGAGTGGGCCCCGGCGGACGCGCCCCGGTCCGACCCGGCAGACGTGGCCCGGCTAGCGATCGACGGTGTCGAGGCGGGCCAGCACGAGGTGCTCGCCGACGAGCGGACCCGGATCGTGAAGAGCGCGCTGGCCCAGGACATCACCACGCTCTACCCGCACCTGGCCGACAACGTCTGACCCCATCTGGTGCGGGCCGGACGGACGGTCGTCCGTCCGGCCCACACCCGGACACCCCAGGTGCGCCCGGCTCACTTCTGAATCAACAGCACCAGGCCCTGATAGACGACACTCACGATGTCGGGCTTGCCGTCACCACTGAGGTCGGCGATCGCCACCCCGTCGATCGCAGGCACGATGCCGTTGGCCTCGATGAGTTGGTAGGCGCCGAGGCTTGCGTCGGCCTGCTGTGCACGGACACTGATCGCCTGCCACCCTGAGTGCGCCACGACCAGGTCGGATCGCCCGTCCCTGGTCAGGTCACCGACGGCCATGCCCATCGCCGAGTCGTACGCCGGGTACGTCACGGGCGTCACGGCCAGCGCACCGCCACGCTGCGCGAAAACGTTCACCGCACTGTGGGAGATGTTGGCCTCGGCGGTCATCATCAGGTCCGACCGTCCGTCCCCGGTGAGGTCGCCGACCGCCGCACCGCCGCTGGGCCACCGGTACCCGTCGGCGTCCGGGGCGATGAGGTGCGTGGTCGCCGGGCCGAACGCTCCGCCGGCCTGCTGCAGGCGTACCCAGGTTCCCTTGCCGTAGAACTGGGCGACGTCCGGGCGGGAGTCCCCGTTGAGGTCGGCGGTGAACACCTGGGTCCTCGGAACACCGGAGTCAGCCGGGCCGGATACCGTGGTGGCGGCGCCGAAGGTGCTGGATCCGTTCTGCGGGTAGATCAGCACGGTGCCGTGGGTGACTGCCGCGACGATGTCCAGACGTCCGTCGCCGGTCATGTCGGTCAGTGCCACGTCCTCGGCGCCGATGCCGACCAGAAGCGGTGCGGCCAGCTGATTGGACCGCTGGTAGAACACGTCGATCCCGCCGGGGGTGGAGAGCGCGGCGTCGGTACGCCCGTCGCCGTCGATGTCACCGACCGCGACCCGCACCTCGCCGCCGTAGCCGCCATGGCCGACGATCCGCCGGGGACTACCGTACGTACGATCGGGCTGCTGGGCGTAGACCAGCAGCGAGCTGGTCTCGCCGTTGTGCGCGGCGCCGACCCCGACCACGATGTCAGGTCGACTGTCGCCGGTCACGTCGGCCACCGCGAGACTGTCGGTTCCGCTGTGGCCGGTGGCGATGTACCGCGCCGGCTGGAAAGCGATTGTGCTGGCCGCCTGTGCCGGCGCCGCTGTCGTGGTCGTGACCGCTGCCAGCATCACCGCCACGAACAGTGTCGTCGTACGCAAAGCCCCGTTACGTTCCACGTCTCCCCCATCGACACCCGGAAAAGTGTGGATGGGGCTGCCCCCGATCGGCGGTCGCCAAACCACGCGGTGGGCCCTTGACGAGATCGTGACCTTCCGAACGTGCGGTCGCGACGGCGGCGGATGTGCGAAGGAGCGAAAATCGGCCACCGCCGTGGCCCGGAGCGGGGAAACGGCCTAGGCGAGGCAGTTGAACAACTGCCTCGCCATGACGATCCGCTGCACCTGGTTCGTGCCCTCGTAGATCTGCGTGAACACCCCATCTGAGCTGGGAAAACTCGCCCAGACGGCGTTCCCCCCAGGATTTCCCCAGAGCCCGTCCAGGTCCGCTGCCCAGAATTCTGGTCACTCTGCGGCACACTCGCCCCGCTGGAACGACCCACAGCGTCCAACGCCGTCCGATGTGACGTCAAGGCTTCCCGAGCAATGTGCCTGCGTCGAAGGAGGAGCGAAGGAGACTCTCAGCCGTGACCCGGGAGATCTACACGATCCGGGCGCTGGTCCGCTCCTCGTGGCCGCGACCGGTCGCATCCGCGCAGCGGCAGATTCGGTCGTAGCTGCGACGGGCCGCCGAGGACCGGTCGAGGGGATGTGCGTGGGGTCACGAATCGCCGACTTCATCTCGTCGACGAGCCGCTGATGCGCGGGCCATGCTTCGTTGAGCAGGCCCTGACCATGCCACGGCATGTCGGTGTGCTTGAGGATGTAGGCGCGGGCGGTCTGGGCGTCGAGGCTGGCGTCATTCAGGCGGGCAGCAGCGCGCTCCAACGAACTGGGTTCGACAAGGAAGCTCACGACAGGCGGTCCCCGATGATGCCGGTCACGACGAGCAGGGCCGCAGCCGCGAGCAATGCGAGGGCCATGATCCGACCGCGTCTCTTCGAGTCGGCGTTGCGGGAGGCGCGGTAGACACCGAGGCCCGCCACGGCAGCGACGCCGAGGGGGATCGCGACGGACATGAAGCGGAAGAACGACCAGGCGCTGAAGGTTCCCTCGTCGCCGACGATCGCCAACTGGTAGACGAGGAAGCCCAAGCCGACCACGCAGAAGAAGAACAGCACCATCGACACGAGGGCGACACTCTTGCGGAAGTCATGCCACTGATCCAGCTTCTCCGCCACGGCCGTCACCCGATCCGTCTGCCCCGTCTCGCTCACGCCCGCACGATGTCACAGCGCGACCACTGAGCGGGAACCCGCTCTCACCCAAACAATCAGCTGTCGGCATGTAGACCGTCTTGCACTGCGGCGACCAGCATTGCCGTCCGTGACAGCAGCGGTGGCAATCTCGGCGGCGGGGACCAGATGCCCCATGGACACGCAGCCGCTCCTGCCGATTGCGACCGCGGTACGAACCCTCTGGCTACCCAGCCCAGCGGGTCACGGCATCCGGAACGGCCACACGGGTGTGAGGATGACCTCGGGGCACTCTCAACTGAGTCTTACTCAGGCTGTCGTCGCGGTCACCTCGACGGCTCCCATTCGAGCCGCCGGAGCCCGAGCTATCACAGCAAATAATCGCCCCCGAGCTGGCCTAGATCCAGATCGATCGATCTCTCGGGGGGCCGAATTTCGAGACGCTCTCGCCGCCCGGCAGGTCCACCGAGCTCTCGGTACAGGCGAATATCCCGATGGAGTCCCCAGGATTTCCCCAGAACGCCAACCGAAAAGGGGCCGCAACGGCCGAAAATATCCCACAGAGCGACCGGCCGGATACGAGATGTGACCGAGTCGATCGACTCGGTCACACCCGCTCTGAGCTGCAAGAACAGCCGCAATCAGCCCTTCAGAAGCTGCCGCGCCATGACGATCCGCTGCACCTGGTTGGTGCCCTCGTAGATCTGGGTGATCTTGGCATCCCGCATCATCCGCTCGACAGGGTAGTCGCGGGTGTAGCCGTAGCCGCCGAGCAGTTGGACCGCGTCGGTGGTGATCTGCATGGCGGCGTCCGAGGCGAAGCACTTGGCCGCCGCGCCGAAGTAGGTCAGGTCGGCGTCGCCCCGCTCCGACCTGCCGGCCGCCGCGTACGTCAACTGCCGGGCCGCCTCCAGCTTCATCCCCATCTCGGCGAGCATGAACTGGATGCCCTGGAAGTCGGCGACCGGCTTGCCGAACTGCCGGCGCTCCTTGACGTAC
The DNA here is from genome assembly GCF_036422035.1 of Plantactinospora sonchi. Lineage (NCBI taxonomy): Bacteria > Bacillati > Actinomycetota > Actinomycetes > Micromonosporales > Micromonosporaceae > Plantactinospora > Plantactinospora sonchi. The sequence continues at coordinate 69,334 of NZ_JAZGQK010000003.1, read as the reverse complement.
CCCATGGCGTAGTCGAGCGCGCCCTGCGCGATCCCGACCGCCTGGGCGGCGATGGTGACCCGGGTGTGGTCCAGGGTCCGCATCGCGGTCGCGAACCCGGTGCCGGGCGCGCCGATCATCCGGTCCGCCGGGATTCGCACGTCGTCGAAGTAGACCTCGCGGGTCGGTGAACCCTTGATGCCGAGCTTCTTCTCCGGCGCGCCGAAACTGACCCCCGGGTCGGACTTCTCCACCACGAAGGCGGAGATGCCCCGGCCGCGGGCGCTCGCGTCGGTCACCGCGAAGACCGTGTAGTACTCGGAGACCCCGGCGTTGGTGATCCAGCGCTTGACGCCGTTCAGCACGTAGTGGTCGCCGTCCGCGACCGCCCGGGTGGTCATCGAGACCGCGTCGCTGCCCGCCTCCGGCTCGGAGAGGCAGTACGAGAACATCGCCTCCCCGCTGGCCACCGGCGGCAGGTAGCGGCGCTTCAGTTCCTCGGAGGCGGCGAGCAGCAGCGGCATGGTGCCGAGCTTGTTCACCGCCGGGATGAGGCTGGACGCGGCACAGGCCCGGGCCACCTCCTCGATCACGATCGCGGTGGCGAGGGCGTCGGCACCGGCGCCGCCGTACTGCTCGGGGATGTGCGGGGCGTGGAAGTCGGCGGCGCGCAGTGCCTCGTACGACTGCTTCGGGAACTCGCTGGTCTCGTCCGCCTCGGCGGCGTTCGGGGCGACCTTCGCGTCGCAGACCTCCCGGACCGCCGCCCGGACCATCTCGTGCTCCTCGGGCACCTGGTACGCGTCGAACACCGACCCGGCACTGCTCATCGCGGCCCTCCCCGTCGCTCGTCGCCGGCGGCAGCCCGGCCGGCTCCCCGAGGATACTCGCCGGTAACCAGGCTCCGGCACCCCCGGGCACCCGCCTCCGTCCGCGCGACGCCCCGACCGGCGCCCCTGGCCACGACTACTCCAGCCGGGAGAAGTCCATGATCCAGTTGGTCCGCCAGGTGGCGCCACCGTCGTAGGAGAACGCCTGCTCCCACCGCGCGCTGGTCGGGCTGTTGCTGACCCACTGGAAGCGGACCCTCACCGCACGACCGTTCAGGATCTCGTCGCAGAAGAACTGGCCGACCCCGTCACGCCAGGAGCCCTCCATCGGAGCGTCGAGATGACCCGGACGCCGACTCGACGCCCACCAGATCCGCCACACCCGAGCCTCGGGATCGAACTGACGGAGCGTGAAACCCTCGAACGGCTCGCCGCCGGGCGGCGCCTCGGCGGACATCCGGTCGACGTGACCGAGCCCGCCGAGCACCGGCTCCACCTGCGAGACCGCGCCGAACTCCACCCACTCGGTGCAGTCCGGATCGGTACCGTCGACGAGCTTGCGGTTGTGCACCGACCACCTGCCGAAGATGAAGTCGAAATCGGCGCGCCCGTCGGAGACGACGGAGACCGGAACCGCAGCGGACACGATGGCTCCTCACTGTTGGCCGGAGGCCGAGGGGCCGCCAGTGACGAGCATCATGCCGGCACCCCCCGACACGACCCGCACCGGCACCGCGGCGTCACGGCACGACCCGGGTGGCCGGGGTGTCACCGGGCAGACCCGACATGGTGTCCTCGAAGGGCGGCACCGGCGTGCTGCCCAGCACCGTCCCGTCGGCGGCGTACGCCGTCACCGTCGCCGGCCGGTCCGGTGGCACGGTGGTGGTGCCGGCGCCCGACCCGTCCAGTACCACCGGCACCGGCGCTCCCCCGTCGACCGTCACCGAGGCGGTGGCCGTACCCCGGGCGGTCGCCACCATCACCTGGTCGGTCCGGCCGCGGCCGTCGGCGGTACGCAGCCGCCAGCCCACCGGTCGCCGGTCGGCACCCTCGGCCGGCAGCAGCAACCGCAGATCGGTCCGGAACACCCCGTCGCCGCCGTGCATGGCGTACGCGACCACCCCGCCGCCGGCCGGCCGCATTGTGAACAGCACGGCGGGCTGGCCGTGCACCGTGCCCGCCCAGCGCACCCGTACGGCCGTCCCGGTCGCCGTCAGCCGACTGTCCAGGAAGGCGTTCTCGACGAACGTCGTCAGCAGGGTCCGGTCGGGCACCGGACCCCGGGCATCCCGTACGGCGGTGGCGAGCAGCGCCCCGACCTCCTTTCCCGAGGGCCCCAGCGGATCCGCGTACGGCCCACCACCCAGTCCCCCCTGGTGGAGCACCTCCTCGCCACGCGCGACCCGGACCACCGGTTCCGAGTGGAGCGGACCGGGCGGCAACGCGGCCACCCCGACCCCACCGCCGTCCGAGGTGGCGAGCTGGTCGAACTCGACCGTGCCCTGCGCGGTGTAGCGGGGCTCCCCGCTGACGCTCACCGTCGAGTCGGCTGGACCGACCACCACCGCGACCCCACCGGAACCGCCCTCGCCGACCCGCATGAACGTCTCGACCGGGGGGGCACCGCCGTCGCTGTGCCCGGCGTACCGCATCTGTCGCCCCTCGGCGCCGGCCGGGCCCGCGTACCAGACGTAGCTCCACCTGGTGAGCAGACCGAACCGGAGCGGGACCAGCACGAGCGCGACCCGGTGTCCCGGCACGTCGCTGCCGTAGAGCAGCCGGATCCGCTCCCGGCCGCCGATCTCCCAGACACCGTTGTGCCCGTGGCTCAGCACGCCCGGGTCGTCGGTGCCGATCTGCCGGCGCAGCCCGTCCAGCCAGGCCCGGTCGCCGGCGAGCGAGCCCCGGGGTGGGCCGTCGGCCAGCGCCGGCGGCGCCGAGGCGATCGCGATGCCGGGCGCCCAGCCCGGCAGCGGGACGACGTTCGTCTGGACCCCGACGAGGGTGGCCACCACCCCGGCGGCGACGAGGATCCGAGCCCGGCGCGCCCGGCGGTGCCGTCGCTCCCGCCTGGCGAATCCCGGCCACGGATCCTCCGGTACGTCCATCTCTCCCGTCGCGTGCACAAGGGTCTCCCGGAGCGTCGAGCCGACCGTTCCGTTGTTCATGCGGGTTCCTTCCGAAGTCGCGCCGGTGGATGCGGGGTGGTCTTCTCGAACTGGATCCGCAGCCGGGCGAGCCCCCGCGACGCCTGGCTCTTCACCGCGCCGACCGAGCAGCCGAGGACCCGGGCGGTGTCCGCCTCGCTCAGGTCCTCGAAGTACCGGAGCACCAGGATCGCCTGCGTCCTCGGCGGCAGCTGCCGCAGCGCGGCGACAAGCTGCTGCCGCTGCTCCACCTGGGCGTACGCGTCCGCGACCGGCATGGTGTCCGAGGCCAACAGCGGCACCTCGACCGGCCGGCGGCGTCGCCACCAGGAGGTGGCGGTGTTGACCATCACCCGGCGTACGTAGACCTCGGGCGCGTCCTGCCGTCGGATCCGGCCCCAGCGCCGGTGGGTCTTCTCCAACGCCGACTGCACCAGGTCCTCGGCGTTCCCCCGATCGCCGGTCAGCAGGTACGCCGTCCGGAGCAACGGACCCCACTGCTGTCGGACGAACGACCGGAACTGTTCGTCCTCCCCGCCGGTCCCCGCGCCAGCTCCCCCGCCTGTCCTCACGCCACCTCCACGTCGCCCTGCCGCCCTGCCGCCGTGCCGCCACGGCTGCGAGGTAGGACGCCACCCGTCCGCCAATGGTTGAGTGGCGACGGTTCTGTTCGAGTCGCGGGGCCGACCAGCCAACGCGGCGTCCGATCGCCGCCAGACGTACGGACCGCCGTCGACCAGGCTCTTCTTCGTGAACAACGGTGTGTTGAACCACGAGACAGTGAACAACCGACTCGACGGCAGGGTGGCCCTGGTCACCGGTGGGGGTCGCGGCATCGGTGCGGCCGTGGCGCTCCGCCTGGCCCGGGAGGGCGCCGACGTCGCCCTCACCTTCCAGCGCGACCAGCGGCGCGCCGACGACGTGGTGGAGCAGGTCAAGGCCTTGGGACGGCGGGCGTTGGCGATCCCGGCGGACAGCGCGGACGCGGCGGCGGTGGTGGCCGCGGTCGACCGGACCGTCGGTGAGCTGGGACGGCTGGACATCCTGGTGAACAACGCCGGGGCGTTCCTGCTCGGACCGCTGGAGCAGCTCGGTCTGGCGGAGTTCGAGCAGACCATGGCGGTCAACGTCCGGGCGCCGTTCGTCGCCGCGCAGGCCGCCGTCCGGCACATGTCGGCCGGCGGGCGGATCATCAACATCGGCAGCAACATGGCCGAGCGGGCGGTCTTCCCCGGCTTCTCGCTGTACGCCACGAGCAAGACCGCGATGATCGGCCTGACCAAGGCGCTCGGCCGGGAGTTGGGCGGCCGGGCGATCACGGTCAACCTGGTGAACCCCGGTGCGACCGACACCGAACTGAACCCGGCCGACGGCCCGAACGCGGAGACCATCAACGGTTTCACCGCGCTGGGCCACTTCGCCGCGCCGGCCGACATCGCCGCCGTGGTGGCCTTCCTGGCCAGCCCGGACGGGCGTTACGTCACCGGCGCGACGGTCAACGTCGACGGCGGTTTCACCATCTGAGGGGTGTAAGGAAGGGCCCCTTCCTATACAGAAAGCGATAAGAAGGGGCCCTTCCTTACACCGCTGTCATGCGGTGAGGGAGCGGAGCGGGATCTCCGCCGTGCGCAGTTCCCGGACGAGGTCCCGCAGGAACGGGTGTTCGTCGGCGCTGAGACCGTCCGGGTTGGGGATGGTGAGGTACGCGGAACCGGCGGCGGTGGCCACCCGGACGTCCCCGGTGTGCCGGCCGACGACGGACCGGGCCCGGTCCAGCTCGGTGGCGGCGACCTCGATGGTGATCGGGCGCCACTCGCCGCCCAGGTTCTCCGGGGCGGGTGCCGCCGCGGCGGCGGCCCGGGCCGGCGGTACGGCCGGAGCCGTCGACCGGGCCTCGGGTGACGCCGTCGTACCCGTCGGCGTCAGCAGGGCGTTGGCGACCAGGTGCAGGCCGGACTCGTTGTACGCCCGGAACAGCGGGTTGAACGCGAACAGCACCGCCCGACCCGCGCCGGTCGGCTCGTCGACCAGGGCGACGGTGCCCTTGAGCGCGTCCGCGTGCACCGTGTAGCCGTTGAACCAGAACCGTTCGTCGGCCGGGTACGTCAGCACGTTCGTCCCGGTCGTGGACGGGCTGAGGATCGAGTCGCCGTTGTTGAACTCGAAGTCCTCGGCCGGCCGGCCCAGCCCGACCGGGCTGCTGTCGTCCACGTCGACCCGCAGGTGCGAGCCGATCATCCGGTAGTCGGCCGGCTTCGGCAGTTCCACGGTGGAGGTCAGCCCGGCGGCGCGGGCCATCCGGGTGCCCTGGTTGCGCAGCCCCAGGTAGGTGCCACCGGCCGACACCCAGGCCCGCAGGTTCGCCTGGCCGGTCGCGGTGAGCCCACCGGTGGCGTTGCTCCCGTCCGGCACCAGCAGCACGGTCCGGCCGGTGAAGGCCGCGGTGTTGTCGTTGATGTCGGCGGTGGTGACCGGCTTCAGGTCGAGTCCCCAGCGGTTGCCGAGGACGTACCGGGCCTCGCCGTGGGAGCCGGACGTGGTGGAGATGCCGGTGCCGGCGAAGAGGCCGACGTCGGGCAGGGCCAGCGAGGTGCCGGCCGGTGGGGTCCGACGGGCGGTCAGGGTGACGCCGAGTGACTCGGCGAGCCGGTCCCGGGCGCCGGTGAGTGCCGACGCGGGCAGGGTGACCACGCCGGTGCGCTGGTCGCGGCGCAGCGCGACGCCCTGGTTCAGCAGCGCGAAGGTCAGCTCGGCCGCCGCCGCCGAGTCCAGCGGGTACGCGTACGCGCCGTACCACGGGGCGGCGGAGGTGCGACCGCCCTCGATGTCCCGGACCCGCTGCGCCTTCGGCGAGAGCCGGTCACCGGTGTAGATGGTCTCGACGCCCATCAGCAGCGGGTTGCTCCAGGACGAGACGTCGTAGAAGTACGGGAACGGCACGTACGGGTCCTCGCCCAGGATCGCCTGGATCCAGTGCTTCTGCGGCTGCTCCATCGGGATCCAGTACGCCCCGGCCGGCACGGTGCGGTTCTTCGCGGAGCGCCCGCCGAAGATCTTCGCGTTCGGCACCCTGACCGGCTTCGTCAGCTCGTACACCTCGACGTCCATCCCGCGCAGCCGCTCGACCAGCCGCCGTACGTCGCCGAGCTGCCGGTCCGGCAGCAGGAAGTACGACCGGATCGTGACGTCGGGGACGGGGAACTGGACCTCGTTGGTCGGCTGGACCACCTCGTTCGGCTCCAGCGTGCCGGCCCGCCCCTCGGCGAGGGCGTCCTTCCAGATGTTGTAGTACCCGGAGAGGACCTCCCGCTTGTTGGCGGCGGCCCAGCCGAGGGTGGCCCACTGGGTGTTGAACTGCTGCTGCACCCGGTCCGGCACGGCGGACCCGCTGCCCTTCTCGTACGTCATCCCGGCGGCGCCGAAGCCGGTGGTCGGCACCGTGTCGCCGTATCCCATGAAGAACATGTCGTAGGTGTCGTAGTTGAAGTAGCACTCGCTGGTCACCGTGTCGGTGCAGGCGCCGTTGAAGCCGAAGCCGGCCGCGTTGGCGGCGCCGATCCGGTTGATCCAGTCGACCGTCTCGCCGGGGATCTCGTGGTGGATCGGGTCCGCGTTCGGCGGGAAGAAGTACTGGTCGCCGCCCATTTCGTGGGCGTCGACGAAGACCTGTGCCGGGTAGCGGCGGAGCAGCTCGACCTTGGCGTCGGTCTCCGGCTGGGTCCGGGCGAACCAGTCCCGGTTGAGGTCGAAGCCGTACTCGTTCTGCCGGCGGCTGGCGTCCCGGCCGTCCGGGTTCTGGGTCGGCACGATGATGGTGACCAGGTTGTCGTTGCGCTCGCGTACCCCGCAGGAGAGGCCGGCGGCCAGCTCGTAGAGGGTCTTCAGGGCGGCGTCGCCGCCGCTCTTCTCCCCGCCGTGCACGTTGCCGGTGACCCAGACGATCGCCGGGCTGTCGGCGGCGGTGCGGGCCGCCGTCCGGGCCGAGGTACGACGCGGGTCGCGCAGGTCGCGGATGTCCTCGGCGATCCGGCGCAGGCTGTCCGGGCGGACGTGCCGGGAGTCCGAGACGATCGCGTACGGCATCGACTGGCCGAGCACACTGTCGCCGAGGTTGCCGGTGACCACCCGGTCCGAGGCGGCGTCCACGGCGCCGAGGTAGGAGCGGATCTCGTCGTCGGTGACCACCCGTTCCTGGCCGACGCCGAGCGGGAAGCCGAGGTGCGCCTCCGGGCTCGGTACGCCGGTCAGCCGGGCGTTCGGGTCGGTGCTGCACCCCGGGGTGCCGTGCCCGGACGTGCCGACGGAGGCCGGGGTCGGCTCGGCCGGCCGGGCCGCGGCGGGCGTGGCCGGCAGCAGGGGCAGGGCGACCAGCAGCGCGGCCGCCGCGCCGCCGAGCCGTCGACCCACTACCGACTTCGGGGGATTTGTAGGGATCGTCGGGGAGAACTTCGGAACTGTCATCTGAAGTTCAGGTCCCTTCTGGGGGAATGGGGGTGAAAGTGGCTCGGAGCCTATGACCAGCGATTTCATCCGGTCAAGATCCCAAAGCGGGCAACCGGCCCCCGGTTGGTTACAAACCGGCCCAGCGGGCAAAACGCCGTCGGAGCAGTCACCACGAACCCAGCCCACAGTCACCACCAGGCCAGCACGGGCCTCGACAGATCCGGACCCGAAGTGACAGTCAGGCAGCAAACGGGCAGTAGATGGTCGGTGAGCCGGCGGATGACCACCTCGGCCCGGCGGCCGGGGGGCGACCCTCCGGACCGGTCGCCCGGCTGTGAAGATGCCGACCGTACGTGCACCGGGGAGGGGCCGCCGCGTAGGCTCAGCGCTTGTCGTCGCCCGCGCCGGCGGCCGACTCGCCGACCGAGCAGGCGCGACACAGAGGTGTACAAGGCCCACAATGTCCGACATCGGCGCTGTCCTGGCGGCGCCGACCTCCCGACCGCGACGCAACGTAGCGCCGCCAAGCGCGAGCGGAGAACACAGGCGTGACGATTCCGTACCCGAGCACTCAACCCCTGCCGGCGATCCCCGCGGTGATCCCGCCCTCCGGCGCCTCCCGCCCGCGACTGACCTTCCTCGGCACCGGCTACCTGGGCGCGACGTACGCGATCTGTTTCGCCGAGCTCGGCTACGAGGTGATCGGCTTCGACGTCGACGCCGAGAAGATCGCCAAGCTGGCCGGCGGTGACGTCCCGTTCCACGAGCCCGGTCTGGACGAGCTGCTCAAGCGCAACCTGGCCGCCGGCCGGCTGCGGTTCAGCACCGACATCGCCGAGACCGCCGAGTTCGGCGACGTGCACTTCATCTGCGTCGGCACCCCGCAGCGGGCCGACGGCATGGGCGCCGACCTGTCGTACGTCGAGGCGGCGGTCACCGGACTCTCCCAGCACCTCACCCGCAAGGCGCTGATCGTCGGCAAGTCCACCGTGCCGGTCGGCACCGCCGAGTGGATCGAGCAGTTGGTCGGCAAGCACGCCGAGGCCGACCTCGGCGTCGAGGTCGCCTGGAGCCCCGAGTTCCTGCAGGAGGGCTTCGCGGTCGAGGACGTGCTCCGGCCCAACCGGATCGTGGTCGGGGTCAAGAGCGAGTGGGCCAACGGCATGCTCTACTCCGCCCACAAGGGCGTCTTCGACCTGGCCGCCACCGAGGACCGGGAGGTCCCGCTGGTGGTCACCGACTTCGCCACCGCCGAGCTGGTGAAGGTGGCCGCGAACGCCTTCCTGGCCACCAAGATCTCGTTCATCAACGCGATGGCCGAGGTCTGCGAGGTGGCCGGCGGCGACGTCACCCAGCTCGCCCGGGCCATCGGCTACGACCCCCGGATCGGCAACCGGTTCCTGCAGGCCGGCGTCGGCTTCGGCGGCGGCTGCCTGCCCAAGGACATCCGGGCGTTCCAGGCCCGGGCCCAGGAACTCGGCGCCGGTGAGGCGCTGCGCTTCCTGCACGAGGTCGACCTGATCAACCTGCGCCGCCGCAGCCGGGTGCTGCAGCTCGCCGCCGAACTGCTCGGCCGCCGCTACGGCCCGGCCGGCCCCGACCTCTCCGGCACCCGGATCGCCGTGCTCGGCGCGACCTTCAAGCCGAACTCCGACGACGTCCGGGACGCCCCCTCGCTCGCCGTCGCCGCCGCGCTGAACAAGGCCGGTGCCGACGTGCACGTGTACGACCCGCAGGGCATGGAGAACGCCCGACGGGAGCGGCCCGAGCTGACGTACGAGCCCAGCATGAACGACGCGGTGCGCGGGGCCGACCTGGTCTGCGTACTGACCGAGTGGGCCGACTTCCGCAACGCCGACCCGGTCGTCCTCGGCGACCTGGTCACCGGCCGCCGCGTGGTGGACGGGCGCAACTGCCTCGACTCGGCACTGTGGACCCAGGCGGGCTGGGACTACCGGGGCATGGGCCGGCCGTAGCGACCGCCGACAGCGGCGGCCACCGATCCTGGTGACCGCCGACCCCCGCCGCCCGGGAGGGCGACGGACATAAATTCGACTCCGACTTGCCGGCCGTGGACCCCGCGTGGTCCACGGCCGGACTCTTAGGATCTCCTCAGGCGGGATTCGCACGCGAACGGGGGCTGTTCAACGCCGGCCCGGCTTGGGCATGCTTCGGAGAAGGTCCGGGACGCGGCCTCGGCCGGGGCTGGAGGGGGTGCCGTGAGTACGTACCAGTGCTCCTCGTGTGGCCGGGAGTTCGAAGCGGCACCACAGTGTCCACAGTGCGGGTCGGACCAGGAGCAGTGGTCCGAGGACCTGGCGCGGATCGAACGGTCCATCGCGGAGATGAAGATCCGCGAGTCGGCGATCGCCAAGGAACAGAAGACGATCGCCTCCCAGATGCAGGCCGCCCTCTTCCAGCGCGACATCCTCACCCACGCCGCCCAGCAACGACGTAAACAGAGCGCCAAGCCGCGCCGGGTACTGCGCCGACGGGCGGACCGCCGCCCACCGACCGCGGCCCCCGGATCCGCACCACCCCGGGTGCCCCGGCAGCCGACCAGCGGCACCGACCGGACCGTACCCCCGCCGCCACCACCGCCGCCGCCCGGCGCGGAGCCGACCTGGGACCCGGGCCCGGGCGCCCGACCCGAGGCCAGCACCCGCGAGGTGCAGAACATCCTGCTCGGGCTCGGTGCCCTGGTGCTCGGCGTGGCGGCGGTGGCCTTCGCCGCCGTGGCGATCAGCTCGCTCGACGACTTCAGCCGGGTCGCGATCATGGTGCTGGCGACCGCGCTGATGCTGATCGCCCCGCCCCGGATCGCCGGACGCGGCCTCACCGCCACCGCGGAGACCATCGCGGCGGTCGGCCTGCTGCTGGTGCCCCTGGTCGGGTACGCCCTCTGGACCGTCGACCGGTTCGGCGAGAGCGGCCTGCCCGGTTCCCTCTTCGCCGGACTGGCCTTCCTGTTCACCGCCGGTGTCGCCACCGCGTACGCCCGGGCGACCGAACTCGCCGCCCCCCGGTACGCGGCGGTGCTCGCCGTCCAGCCGATCCTGCCGCTGGCCGCCTACGACTGGGTCGCCGGCCCCACCGGCTGGGCCGTGGTGCTGACCGCGGTCGCCCTCGGCAACCTCTATCTCAGCCAACTCTTCACCGAGGACGGACGGCTGACCGGGAGCGCCCGTCTCCCGTTCGGCGGGGGCCGGTCGACCGACCTGCTCCGGCCGACCGGCAACTTCGATCCAGCGGACCTGCCGGCACGGCGTCCGGCCAACGTCGACCCGACCGACCGGCGCACCGCCGATCCCGACCTGGCCGACGAGGACGAGGACGACGACGAGGACGACGACGGGCGGGTCGGTGCCGCCGAACGCGTCCGGGTCCGGGACCGGGTCGGACCGCACCGGAGCCCGGACCGGCCCGAGACGTTCCCGGAGGAGGCCGACGCCGTACTCGGTCCGGGCCTGAGCGCCGACGCGTCCGGCGGTCGGGGCGCCGGCCCGAACGGACGCGCCCGTACCACCCCCTGGGTCCGCGAACTGGCCTGGACCCTGCACGGCGTCGCTCTCGCGGTGGCCATCACCTTCGCCACCAGCGCCCTGCTGACCGCGGACACCGTACCGGCCGCCACCCGGGCCGCCGTGGCGCTGCTGCTCGCCGCCACCGCCGTACTGGCCGGCACGCTGACCCTGCGTCGGCCACCACTGCCGGCCGTCGGGGCCGCCGTGCTGACGCTGGCGGTGATCGGTGCCGCCGGCCGGGTCGCCGCCGTCGCCCTGCCCGGCCAGGCACTCGTCGTGATCGCCGCCGTCATCGTGGCGACCGGCGTCGGCGTACGGCTGGTACCGGAGGCGGCCCGACGTGGACCGCAACTCGCCTCGGCCGCCGCCCTGGTGGTGATCGGCATCGTGGTGGCCGGTGGCGCGCTGCGGGCGGCACTCGCCCCGATCCGGGCCGCACTGCCGGTCTGGGCCGCCGACCTCAACGCGTACCCGGCCGAACTGGCCGCCGGGGTCACCGCGACGACCTGGCAGCTCGCCACCACCGCGTTCCTGCTCACCATCGCCGCCGTACTCGCCTCCCCGGCCGAGGTACGACGCGAGTTCGCGGTGGTCGGCGCCGCGCTGACCGCCCTGGCCGCACCGGCCTCGTACGGGCTGAACTGGGTGGCCGCCCCGTGGCCGCCGGTGCTGGTCGCGATCGGCATCGGAGCGGCCGGACTGACCGCGCAGACCCGACGGGCCGCCGCCGTACACGCCGGCGCCGCCGCCCTGGTCGGGCTCGCCGGCGCGGCCATGTCGGTGACCCGGCCCGGCCTCACCGCCGCCGTACTGTCCGCGCTGGCCCTCGCCGGGACGCTGGTCGCGGTCGCACCCACCTTCCGCACCGCACAGCTCGGCCGGGCCGCCGGTCTGGTCGGCGACTGGGCCGCCGGTGGCGCCGCGTTCGCCTTCCCGGGCGCGGTGGCGGCGTTCGTCGCGGCGACGGTGCCGATGGACCCGACCCCGACCCCGCTCTCGGTCCGCCACGCCACCGAGCCGGTGCTCGCCGCCAGCTTCCTGGCCGTCTGCGCGGTGCTCTGCTACGCGGCGGTCACCCAGGTGGCGCAGCGACGGATCAGCGTGCCGCTCGCCATCGGCACCGGTCTGGGCGCGCTCGGGGTCACCGCGGCGGCCTTCGGTGCCCCCGGTGCGACCCTGCCGGACGCCTGGGTCGGCGGCCTGCTCCTGGTCAGCGCGGCGCTGCTGGTGCTCGCCCCGTCGATCGACGCCGGCCGGCGGGCCGACCGCCTGCTCGACGGCTCCGACATCGCCGCCGCCGCGGCCACCGCCGCGCTGGTCGGCACCCTGGCCCGGATCGCCGGCATCCTCGGCGACGGCGCCGAACTGGCCGCCGCCGCGTTCGTCATCCTGGTGGTGGCCGCCGGCATCCGGGCCATGCCGGCGCAGTGGCGGCGCGGACCGATCCTCGGCATGGCGTTCTGCGGCGGGGTGATCGCGCTGATCGCCGGCTGGACGGCGCTCGCCGGTGGCCTGCAGGCACTGGCCACGCCCGGCCGGCTCTGGGCCGCCGACCTCGCCGACTGGCCGGTGGACGGCACCGGCACCGGCTGGCAGGCCCCGGTCGCCCTGGTACTGCTCGCCGGGGCCGCCGCGATCGCGCTGCCGCGCCCCTGGGCGTACGACGTCGCCGCCGCCTGTGTCGGACTCGCCACCATCGGCACCCCGGCCGCCCTCGGCCTGCCGTGGTGGTCCCCGATCATCGTCGGCGGGGCGGTCGCCACCATCTACGGGGTCAGCGCCGTCGTCGCCGCCGACCCCCGGGCCGGGCTGGCCCGGGCGACGGTCGCCGGGGTGGTCGCGTTGCACGCCGTGGGTGCGAGCCTGGTCCGGCCGTGGACCACGGCGGCCGCGCTCGGGATGATCGTGCTGATCGGCGTGGTCGTCGCCACCCTGGCCCGGCTGGTCGGCGGACTCGCCGGCCCGGCCGACGACACCGGGCCGTTGACCATGCCGCCGCAGATCGCCCAGATCGCCGGCTTCGCCGCCGGCGGCGCGCTGCTCGCCCTCCCCGGGGCGCTGGCCTCGTTCTGCGCCGCCCTCGAACGGCCGGCCGAGGTGGTGGTGCTGGCCACCCTCGGCGGGGCGAGTCTCGGCGTGGCCGTGGTGGCACTGGTCCGCGAACAGGTGCCGCAGTACCTGCCGTACGCCACCGTGGGCATCGTCGGCGGCGCCACCTCGGCAGCACTCGCGGCGCTCCTCACCCAGCTGCACTGGGGCGTCTACGCCGCCGCGGCCGTCCTGCTCGGTGTCCTCGTCGAACTCGTCCGGGCGGTCACCCCGGCCCCGACCCCGCTGCGGGAACCGATCCGGCGCTGGTCGGTGATGCTCGGCGGGGCGCTGCGTCGACTGCCCGAGCCGCACCCGGCCGGCCGCTGGTCGGTCAGTCCGGCCGTCGGGGCGATGGCCGCCGCGGTACTGCCGACCGTACTCGCGGTGGCGGCACTCGCCCCGGCGCTGGTGGCGGCGCTGATCGAGCCGTACCAGACCCTGCGGGACATCTGGGGTGGTCCGCCGCCGGGCCTCGCCGGGCCGCAGGCCGGGGCGGGCAACGACGGGAACGTACTGGCCGCGCTGCTGTTGACCATCTCGGCCGGGTTGGCCGCCACCGGGTTCAGCGGCGGACGGCCGTCCCGGGCCGTACCGGTGGTGCTGCCCGGCGCCGCGATCACCCTGCTGATCGCCCCGATCTCGCTCGGCATGGGCTGGCCGCACAGCACCATGGCCGCGCTCGCCGTCTTCACCCTCGCGATGCTCGGACTCGCCCTGACCCCGCCGCCACCGGACGCCGAACGGGCCCGGTCGCTGCGACTCACCCGGGTGCTGGTGTTCGTCATCGGGCTCGCCGCCGGCGGCGCCGGGCTGGCCGGGGCCCTGGCCACCCGAGAACTCACCCTCTTCACCCTGGGCGCCGCGGTCGCGGTCGGCGCGGTCGGCGCGCTCGGCGGCCGGACCCAGTACGCCCGCATCCTCGGCTGGCTCTTCGCCTCGGTGATGGCGCAGACCTTCGTCTTCACCCTCGGACTGGTCCTCGGGCTCGCCCCCGAGTGGTCCGCGTTCGGGGTGCTCGCCGTCGGCGCGGTCCTGGTGCTGGCCTCGTCGACACTGCCCCGGCTGCGTCGTCCCGAGGCGACCCGCGAGGCGGCCACGGTGGAGTGGAGCGGCCACGCGGCCGCGCTCATCGCGGCCGCGCTGGCGTACGACTCGCCCCGGCACATCGCCGCGCTGCTGGCCGCCTGGGGCGCGGTGCTCGGGATGGCCGCGACCCGGCCCTACCGGCGTACGGCCGAACGTCGCACCCTGTTCTGGTCGGCGGTGGGCTGCGAGATCGTCGCCTGGTGGCTGCTGATGGCGCTGGCCGACGTCGCCCTGCCGGAGGCGTACACCCTGCCCTTCGCACTGCTGGCGCTGCTGGTCGGACTGCTGGAACTGCGGCACCGCGCCGACCTGAGCAGCTGGTACGCGTACGGGCCGGCGCTGGTGGCGGCGTTCCTGCCCACCCTGGTGATCCTGATGGCCGGTGACGACAGTCCACTGCGTCAGGTACTGCTGCTGTTCGGCGGGGTGGCGACGCTGATCTTCGGCTCGTACCGGCAGCAGCAGGCGCCGGTGATCATCGGGGCGTTGGTGACCGCGCTCGCCGCCCTGCGCGCGCTGTTCAGCTTCGGGCCGTGGCTGGTGCTGATCCCGGTCGGCCTGCTGCTGTTGGCGTTCGGGGCGAGCAACGAGAACCGGCGTCGTACCCAGGACCGGCTCCGGGCCGTCCGTACCATGCGTTGACCCGCGACGGTCCGCTCCGGCGGAGTCCGGAGGGGCCGGGCGCGGGCGCCGACCAGCTGACCCCGACGGGAAGTGTTAGAAAGGGGCCCCTGTACAACGGAAAGCGATAACAGGGGGCCCTTCCTTACAGCGTGGCGTGCAGCGCGGCTTCCTTCTCCGCGACGAGCTTCTCCAGCTGCGCCTGGTACGCCGACATCCGGTCGCGCAGTGCGACGTCGGTGGCGGCGAGGATCCGGACGGCGAGCAGGCCGGCGTTGCGGCCGTTGCCGATCGAGACCGTGGCGACCGGGATGCCGGCCGGCATCTGCACGATGGAGAGCAGCGAGTCCATCCCGTCCAGGTGCTTCAGCGGCACGGGTACGCCGACCACCGGCAGCGGGGTGACCGAGGCGACCATGCCGGGCAGGGCGGCGGCGCCACCGGCACCGGCGATGATCACCTGGATGCCCCGGTCGGCGGCCGTCTGACCGTACTCGATCATCTTGACCGGGGTACGGTGCGCCGAGACGACCCGCACCTCGTAGCCGACGCCGAACTCGTCGAGCGCCTCGGCGGCCTTGCCCATGGTCGGCCAGTCCGAGTCGCTGCCCATGATCACACCGACCCGGGGCGCCGCCCCGCCGACGCCACTCACGCGTGTCCCTCCCGCAGCCACCAGGCCGCCCGGGCGGCCCGCTCGCGTACCTTCTCCAGGTCGTCACCGAGCACCGTGACGTGCCCGATCTTCCGGCCGGGCCGGGTCTGCTTGCCGTAGAGGTGGACCTTGACGCCGGGGTCCTCGGCGAACAGGTGGTGCAGCCGCTCGTCGATGGACATGCCGCCGTCCGGGCCGCCGAGCACGTTCGCCATCACCACCACCGGGGCGGTCAGCGCGGTGTCGCCCATCGGGTAGTCCAGGACCGCCCGCAGGTGCTGCTCGAACTGGGAGGTCCGGGCCCCCTCGATGGTCCAGTGCCCGGAGTTGTGCGGGCGCATCGCCAGCTCGTTGACGACCAGGGCCGGCTCGCCGTCCGCGCCGGTCACCTCGAACAGCTCGACCGCGAGCAGACCGACCACGCCGAGCGAGGTGGCCAGGTCGATGCCGAGCTGCTGGGCCCGGACCGCGACCTCCTCGGCGAGCCGGGGCGCGGGGGCGAGCACCTCGACACAGATCCCGTCCCGCTGCACCGTCTCCACCACCGGGTACGCGGCCACCTGCCCGAACGGCGACCGGGCCACCTGCACGGCCAGCTCCCGGCGCAGGGCGACCCGCTCCTCGGCGATCAACGGCGTACCGGCGGCGCGCAGGGTACCGACCAGCTCGGTCGCCTCGGCCGGGTCGGTGACGACCCAGACGCCCCGGCCGTCGTAGCCGCCCCGGGCCGCCTTCAGAATGACCGGCCAGCCGATCTCGTTGCCGAAATCGACCAGGTCGTCCGGTTCCGTCACCGGACGCCACCGTGGCACCGGAGCGCCCAGCTCGGCCAGCCGCTCCCGCATCACCCGCTTGTCCTGGGCGTGCAGCAGCGCGTCGGCCGGTGGGTAGACCGTCACCCCGGCCTCGGCGAGTGCCCGGACGTGCTCGGTCGGCACGTGCTCGTGGTCGAAGGTGACCACGTCACAGCCGTCGGCGAAGTCCCGCAGCGCGGTGAGGTCGGTGTGCTGGCCGATCCGGACGTCGGCGGCGACCAGCGCGGCACCGTCCTCGGGGCTGAGCGCGAGGACACGGACCGACTGGCCGAGAGCGATCGCGGCCTGGTGGGTCATCCGGGCCAGCTGGCCTCCACCCACCATGCCGACAACGGGCAGACCCGTGCGGGAATCCATAGCGCGCGCAAGCCTAGCCGCTGACCGGCCGGAGCTGCGACAGCAGGTCTTCGGGGTCGGTCACCGGGCGGTCGCAGACGAAGCCCCGGCAGACGTACGCGGTGGACTGTCCGTCCCGCAGCGGCCGGTCCGCGAGCAGCGGCACCCCGGGCTGGTCGGGCCGGCCGGCGACCACCACCGCCCCGGGCGGGGCGTGCCGGTGGGCGACCGCGAGCAGCGGATCCCCGGCCGGCGCGTCGGTGACCACCGCGATCTCGTACGGCCCGGAGAGCAGCGCCTCCCCCGCCGCCGCCGCGTAGCCGGTGAACCGGGCGTGCCGGGCGATGATCGGGGCGAGTGTGCCCAGGGCGGTCTCGGCGGCCTCCCGGTAGCGGGACCGGCCGGTCAGTGCGGTGTACGTCACCAGCGCCGCGCACAACGCCGACAGCCCGGACGGGGTGGCGTTGTCGGTCGGGTCGGCCGGCCGGCTGATCAGCTGTTCGGCGTCGTCGGCGGTGTCGTAGAAGCCGCCCTGCCCGGTACCGAACCGGGCCAGCGCGGTGTCCAGCAGCTCACCGGCGAGCTGCAGCCAGCGGCCCTGCCCGGTCAACTGGTGTACGGCGCAGAACGCCTCGGCCACCGCACCGTGGTCCTCCAGCACCCCGGACGGCTCGCCGACCTGGCCGTCCCGGGAGACCCGGCGCAGCCGCCCGTCGACGATGTGCCGGTCGGCCAGCACCTCGGCGATGCCGACCGCCGCGGCGGTGGCGACCGGGTCGGCGGTGAGGGTGGCGTACTCGACCAGGGCGGTGACCGCGAGGCCGTTCCAGGCGGCGACGATCTTGTCGTCCCGGGCCGGCTGGGGACGCCGGTCCCGGGCGGCACGCAGCCGGGCCCGTACCCGCCGCCACCGCTCCCGCAGCTCCTGGTCGGCGTCGTCGATGTCCCGGGCCAGCCGCAGCACGCTGGTGCCGTGCTCGAAACTGCCGGCCTCGGTGACGCCGAAGAGGTCGGCGGCCCAGGCACCGTCGTCGGGGCCGAGCGCGTCGACGAGCTGCCCCGGGGTCCAGGCGTAGGTGGCGCCCTCCACCCCCTCGGTGTCCGCGTCCAGCGCCGAGGCGAGCCCGCCGGCCGGCGTGCCCAGGTCGTCGAGGAGGAACGCGGCCGTCTCGGCGGCGACCCGGCCGGCCAGTTCGTCCCCGGTCAGCCGCCAGAGCTGGGTGTAGACCCGCAGCAGCTGCGCGTTGTCGTAGAGCATCTTCTCGAAGTGCGGCACCGTCCAGTGCCCGTCCACGGAGTAGCGGGCGAAGCCGCCGGCGAGCTGGTCGTAAATGCCGCCCCGGGCCATCGCCTCGCAGGTGTGCCGGACGATCTCCAGGTCCCGGGCGGAGCCGGTGCGCTGGTGGTGGCGGAGCAGGAAGAGCAGATTCATCTGCGGCGGGAACTTGGGCGCGCCGCCGAAGCCGCCGTTCGTCTCGTCGTACTCCCGGGCGAGCTGGTCGGCGGCGGCGTCGAGCAGGTCGGCGGTGAGCGGGCTGCTCGACCCGCCGATCGCCTGGGCTCCGCCGATCGCCTCCACCACGGCGGCACCCTGACCCAGTACGTCCGCCCGCCGCTCGGTCCAGGCCGTGGTGACCGACTGGAGCAGCTGGACGAAGTGGGCCTTCGGGAAGTACGTGCCGCAGAAGAACGGGGTGCCGTCCGGGGCGGCGAAGACCGTCATCGGCCAGCCGCCCTGGCCGGTCATCGCCTGGGTGGCGGTCATGTAGACGGCGTCGACGTCCGGCCGTTCCTCCCGGTCCACCTTGATCGACACGAAGTTGTCGTTGAGCAGCCGGGCGACCGCCTCGTCCTCGAACGACTCGTGCGCCATCACGTGGCACCAGTGGCAGGCGGCGTATCCGACCGAGATCAGCACCGGTACGTCCCGCCGCGCCGCCTCGGCGAACGCCTCGGGGGACCAGGGCCACCAGTCGACCGGATTGTCCTTGTGCTGGAGCAGGTACGGGCTGGTCGCGTCGGCCAGTCGAGTCACCCGATGACCATAACCGCTCGGGACGGAGGCCGCTCTTCGTACCGACGCCGCCGCACCGGACCGGGATGCCCCGACTGCCGTCGGCCTGCCGGTCCACCGGTCTGTGGGTCCGTCAGGTCCCCGGTCTGCCGGCGGATCCGTCCGCCGGTCCGCCGGTCCGCCGGTCCGCCGGTCCGCCGGGCGAGTCTGCAGCCTCGCCCGGTCGTCTCCGGTGACCGGAACCTCATCTGACGGTCTCCGGCGACCGGAACCTCACCCGGTGGTCCCGGCTCAGCCGGCCAGGTGACGCTCGGCGTAGACCTTCATCGCGTCGCGGATGAAAACCGCCGTACCCGCACCGTGCTGGTCGTAGTTCGCCGTGAACCTCGGGTCCGCGACGTACATCTCGGCCAGGTTGAGGAAGTAATCCCGGTGCACGGGGTTACCGGACAGCGACAGCCACTCGTGGTGGCGCTGGGTGATCGCCTGGACCTCGTCGCCGTCCACCGGCGCACCGGCGGCGTGGGCCCGACCGAAGTCGGCGGCGATGTCGAGCTGCCGTTGCATGAAGTCCTGCTTCTCGGCCTCACCCAACGAGCGCCACCACCGGTCACTCCGCTGGTACGCCTCGCGGCCCCACCGCTCGGTCACCTCCGCCTCGTACCGGGTGTGGTCGAAACCCTCGAACACTTCGTCTGCCATGATTTGTTCACCTCCTTCCAGTTTGCGCAATGTGGTACGTACCGACGTGATCTGTCGACCGATCCGTTCCCGCTCCCGTTCGAGCAGGCGCAGATGGGTCCGGAGCGCCACGGCACCGTCCCGCTGCCCGTCCAGTACCCGGGCGATCTCGGCGAGCCCGAGCCCCAGCTCCCGCAGCAGCAGGATCCGCTGCAGCCGGAGCAGCCCGGTCTCGTCGTAGTAGCGGTAGCCGTTGCGCCCGACCCGGCTCGGCTCCAGCAGCCCGACCTGGTCGTAGTGACGCAGGGTACGGCTGGTGGTGCCGGCCGACTGGGCGAGCTCCTGGATCGACCATTCCACCGTCACGCGCTCCCCGATCTCGTCGTACCAGGAAACGGTAGAAGTTGACGCAGCGGCAGAGTCAAGTCGATACGCGGAACCCGGGCCGGTCGGACGACCCGGACCCGCTGAACCGGGTCACCAGGTGGCGGGCAGGTCCTGGCAGAGGCTCCGGGGGAACTCCGGCCGCCGCGCCAACACGTCCCCGCAGCCCGGATCCTGGGTCCGTGTCACGGTCCGCCAGCCACCCTCCTGCCAGTGCAGGAAGTAGCGGTGCACCGACGGCGGCGCCTCGCAACCGGGCCGGCCACCCGCCCCGCAGACCGTACTGTTGGTGTCCAGGGTCAGCACCAGCCAGGCGCCGTCGCACCGTTCCGTGTTCCGGGCGCTGTTGCGGGGGACGTCCAGCCCCTGCACGGCGGCGATGACCCAGGTCGGGTCGCAGTGGTCGGCCGGCGGGGTACAGCCGACAGTGGAGTCGCAGCGGCGGTACGCCGCCCCCTGACGCGCCCACGCTTCGTAGTTGAGCACCACCAGCCGGTCGCCGATCGGTTTCGGCGCGCGCAGCCGTACCTCCCCGGTCACCCGGCTCGGGCAGCCGCCCGTCATCCCGGAACGGGCCGAGTCAACCACGACGTTCGCGTGGATCCGGTCGGGCTGCCGGTCCGGGCCCGGCTCCTCCGTGTAGTAGGTGATCCGTGGGTCGCGGGCACACTCCGGGTGCCCGGCCGGCAGGTCGACGTCGAGCAGCAGGGTGCGCGGGTCCGGACCGGGACGTACCGCGGTCACGTCGGCCTGGATGGTGGACCAGGTCGGCGGTCCGGAGGGGGTGGCCGGCGGTGCCACCACACCCCGGCTGCCGCCCGCCCGGGTCAACGCCGTGCTGCCCAGACTGGACGCCGTCGTCGGGTCGCCGTCCGTTGTCGCCTCGCCGACGACGAGTACGGCCAGTAGGAAGTCCCCGGCGTGGCCGAGGTAGTACGCGCTGGACCTTGCACCGTCCTGGTAGTCGCGCAGCACCAGTAGACCGGCGCTGTCCACGGCGAGCACCTTCCAGCGTTCGTCGGCGGTCGGCCGCGCACACCGGTCCAGCTCGTCCCGCAGTCGCGTCAGCGCCGCCTCGGCCGCCCCGGCCGGGTACCGCGCCACGTACTCGTAGACGTGGTACCGGCCGACGGCGGCGTTGATGGTCCGCTCCGCCGTCGGCCCGGCCGGCGCCGGGATCGCCCCCGCCGCTGACCGGGTGGACGACGGTGTGGACGCCGACGGAGCCGTGGCCGTCGCCCCTTCCGAACCGGTTGGCGACGGACCGGCCGCGGACGGACCAGTCGAAGACGGACCGGCCGCGGACGGACCGGTGGGAGACGGACCGGTGGGAGACGGCGTCGTGCAGGGTTGGGGTGGCAGCGGGTGCGCGGCGCCCGGTCCCCCGTCGGTGATGCGCGCGCCGTCGCCCAGGTCGGCCTCGGTGAGCAGCACCTCGTCCGGGATCGCCGTCGTACCGACGCCGGACGGACGGGCACAGCCTGTCAAAGTCATGGCCACCACCAGCACCGCCGTCAGCACCACACCCGATCGCCGCATCGGCACAGTCTGCCGATCCACGGCCGGTCCCGCGTGAGTCGGGGTACTCAGCGGAGGTTCCGGTGCGCGGTCGCAGGACCCGGCACCGGGCCGGGACATCCGCTCGTGCAGGGCCCGGTGGCGGTGGGGCGGGACTACGAGGCGCCGTCGGCGCGCAACGGCAGGATCCGGGCCTGGGCCGAGTCGAGCAGCGAACGAAGCACCGCGACGATCTTGTCTGACGGCATCGGCCGGAAGAAGTGGTAACCCTGGGCCGCCGTACAACCGAGCTCGGCGAGGGCGGCCCGCTGGTCGGCGGTCTCCACGCCCTCGGCCACCACCCGCAGACCCAGGTAGCGGGCGAGGTCGACGGTGGTACGGACGATCGCCGCCGCCTCCGGTGACTCCGCCATCTTCATCACGAACGACCGGTCGACCTTGAGTTCGTCCACCGAGATCCGGGTCAGGAAGGTCAGCGACGAGAAGCCGGTGCCGAAGTCGTCGACCGCGAGTTGCACGCCCATCTGGCGCAGCGCGGAGAGCACCTCGTCGATGACCTCCAGCTCGCTCATCACCACGGTCTCGGTGATCTCCAGTACCAACCGGTGCGCGGGCACCTGGTGCCGGCGCAGCGACTCGGCCACCTCGGCCGGCAGTCGGGGATCGAGCAGACTGCGGGCCGAGAGGTTGATCGAGATCGGTACGTCGAGCCCGTGCCGCGCCCAGTCCGCCGCCACCGCCAGGGCCTTGTCCACGACGTACCGGGTGAAGGCGCCGAGCAGTTCGCTGCCCTCGATGGCCCGGACGAACTCGGCCGGGTTCAGTCGACCCCTGCGGGGGTGCCGCCACCGGATCAGCGCCTCGACCCCGGTCGGCTCGCCGGTGGCCAGGTCGACGGCGGGTTGCAGGGCCAGGACGAGCTGGTCGTCGACACCGAGTGCCTCGCGCAGTTCGGCGAGCAGCGCGAGTTTGTCGGTGCTCGCCGCGTCCCGTGCGCTGTCGTACGACGCCACGCTGCCGCCACCCTGCTTCGCCTGGTACATCGCAATGTCGGCACGGCGCAGCAGCTCGGTCATGTCGGCGGTACCCGCCCCCGCGACCACCACTCCGACCGACACCTCGACCGACATCCGGACCCCGGCGACCTCGATCGGGGCGGCGAGCTGTTCGACGATCTCCCGGGCCCGGCGCAGCACCTGCGGCGTCGGTGAGCGGTCACCGCTGGTCGCCCCGCTCAACACCGCCGGAGACGGGATCAGCAACGCGAACTCGTCACCGCCGAGGCGGCCGAGCAGTTCGCCGGGGCGGGTCAGCACGTCCAGCCGTTCCGCCGTCGCCTGCAGCAGCTCGTCGCCGGCCGCGTGCCCGAGGGTGTCGTTGACCTCTTTGAAGTGGTTGATGTCGAGCAGCAGCAGCGCCACCGGGTGATCGTGGGCCAGCTGGTGCAGGGCGAGGTCGCCCCGGCTCAACACCGCCGCCCGGTTGGCCAGGTTGGTCACCGGGTCGTGCACGGCCTCGTACGACGACCGGGCCGTCACGACCCGCAGCTCCTGATGGGTCACCGCGTCGTGCAGCGCGGACGCCAGCGCGTCGCCGAAGGTGGAGAGGGCGTCCTGGTCCCGCCGCGTCGGCGGTCCCGACCGGGGGAACCGCACCCGCAGCTCGCCCACCTGGACCGTCCCCACCACCAGCGAACGGGCCAGCTCCTGGTCGTACCGGCCGGCCGGCGCTCCCTGGTCGGCGACCGCCCCGGCGGTGGACGCCGCTCGCCGCAGCGGCGGCGCCGGATCGAGCCTCCCGGTCGTGGTCTCCCCGTCAGTGCCCGCGCCGGTGTCCTCCAACCGGGCCGGACCGATCCAGCCGCCGTGCTGACGGGGTTCCGGCCACTCCCCCTCGGACAGTTCACGGTGGACCACCGGCGTTCCGGGCCCGCCGGTGTAGCGCCGCCAGCGGCCGTCGGCACGCCGGACGTCCAGCTCGACCCACTCCGCGCCGAGGATCGCCAGCGGGCCGGTCACCCCGGCGGTCGCCACGGCGTGCTCGTCGAGCTGGTTGAGGGTGCCGGCGGCCTCGGCGAGCGCCTGCCAGGTCCGCCGCTCGTCGCCGGCCCTGAGGTGCTGGCTGTACAACTGCTGCAGCAGCCAGAGCACGCCCGGCAGGAACAGCAGCCAGCGGGGGTCGAGTTCGATGACCGCCACCACGGCGAGTCCGATCAGGACGTTGCCGACGAACATCAGCAGCTTGCCCCGCAGGGCGCGGAGCAGTACCGGGCCGGGGCGGCACCCGTGCCGCAGCGCGAGGGTCAGCGCGGCGAGCCCGGCGGTCACCAGCAGGTAGGTCAGTGCGCCGACGACCAGGGTACCGGCGAGCGGGGGCGTCAGGCCGGCGCCGAACGGGCTCGCCAGCGTCGTGGTGACCAGCGTGGCGAGGGCGATGGCGGCGGTCAGCGAGGCGGTGGTGTGCAGCACGTCGAGCACGGAACGGCGATCCGCGACGATCGACAGGAGGGTCCAGGCCACGCCCACCCCGGCCAGGGTGGCGGCCGGCAGCCACCCGGGCGGAACGAGATAGAGGCCGATGATCAGGGCCGCCTCGCCCCAGGAGACGTTGACAACTCCGTCGGCGACCCGGAAACGCAGTCGCAACAACTGGGCGGTGCCGAGGACGGCGGCGGCGATGCCGAACCGGGTCAACGGGCTGACCGGGTCGTCCGTCGGCAGGGTGGCGGGAAGGGTCAGGCCGAGCACGGCCGCGGCCAGGGCGGCGGTCAGGACGGCGAGGGTGAACGCGAGCCGGCGTCGGGAGACGATGCCGAGCGCGGCGAGGATCTGCCCACCCCGCCGGGCGGTGGTCACGGATCCCCGCCGTTCGCCGTACGTCGTCGCGCGCCGAGCCGTCGACCGGGGTGTCGGCCGGGCATGGAGACGGAGCCCGCCAGCACAGTACGCCGGGCGTCGGGTCTGATGATCATCGGCGCCCCCTTCCGCGCACGGTGCGGGGACTTTTGGTCCCCCGGCGGAAGGCTAAGCCAATCCGATTGAGCGCAACAGGGGGCGCCGGGTCGGATTAGCATGAATCATGTGGCGCTGTGACTCTCTCCGCCCTGGTCAGAGTCATTGGGAGCGCTTCCACGAGATTCCTCCGCATCGACCGTTCCGCTGGCGGCGGAGGCCGCCGGGACAACGTCCCGGCGGTCTGCGGTCGGCTCCGACCCGGGCCCGCCATCGGGCGTCCCGTCGGTCGACTGGTGCGGGAAACGGTCGGGCAGCCGGCGCAGCCGGGCGTTCATGTTGCGGATCAGCAGCACCGTGGCGATCGCCAGCACGACGATCAGGAACAGACCCATCGGCCCGGCCAGGCCGCCGGTCCGGGTGTCCCCGAAGTTGTTCTCCGCGAGCACCTGCGCAGCGGTCATCATGACGGGAATCCTCCGATGTACGAACTGCCCCCCACCGTACGCCTGCCCCGGCTCACCGGGCGTTCGCGGTCTCGCGGATGCCGGCGAACAGGTCCGACTCGGGCAGCGGGCTGTCGACGGTCGAGCGGGCCAGCTCGAAGTCCTCCGTCGGCCAGGCGCGCTTCTGCAGCTCCATCGGCACCTGGAACCAGAAGCCGTCGGGGTCGATCTGGGTGGCGTGGGCCCGCAACGCGTCGTCCCGGACCGGGAAGTAGTCGGCGCACTCGACCCGGGTGGTGATCCGCGGGCCCTTGTCCGGCCGGTCCTCCCAGCGCTCCAGCCACTCCAGGTACGGCGACTCGGCGCCGCTGGCGAGCACCGCCTCGTGCAGCGCGATGATCTTGGCCTTGGAGAAGCCGATGTCGTAGTAGAGCTTCAACGGCTGCCACGGCGCGCCGAGCTCCGGATAGCGCCCGGGGTCGCCCGCCGCGTCGAACGCCGCCACGCTGATCTTGTGACACATGATGTGGTCCGGGTGCGGGTAGCCACCCTCCTCGTCGTACGTGGTCACCACGTGCGGCCGGAACTCCCGCATCAGCCGGACCAACGGCGCGGCGGCGACCTCGACGTCCTGCAGCGCGAAGCAGCCCTCCGGCAGCGGCGGCAGCGGGTCACCCTCGGGCAGCCCGGAGTCGACAAAACCCAGCCATGCCTGGTCGATGCCGAGGATGGCCCGGGCGGCGTCCATCTCCGCCCGACGGATCTCGGCGATGTTCGCCCAGACGTCCGGTCGGTCCATCTTCGGATTCAGGACGCTGCCACGCTCGCCCCCCGTACAGGTGACGACGAGGACCTGTACGCCTTCGGCGACGTACCTGGCCATGGTCGCCGCGCCCTTGCTCGACTCGTCGTCGGGGTGGGCGTGCACGGCCATCAGCCGTAGCTGCTCTGTCAACTCCGGTGCTCCCTCGTCGTACCTGGCCGGACCCGTGCTGGTCCGGTAGTGCCGGCCCCGATCGTGCCGGCGTGGTGGTGCTGGTCCGGTTGTGCCGGTCCGGTCGTGCCCCGTGGTGAACCCGCCCGGTGCCCCGTGGTGGACCTGCCGTGCCCGGCCGGGCCTTCGGCTGAGAAGATGGGCCTACCCATTCTTGCCGATCCCACCGACATCATTCTCAGGAGATCACCACCGGTGTCCGAGACGCCCACCACATCACCAACCGTCGCCCCGGTCTTCCCACCCGGACGGTACGGGCACCGGCGCGCGGCGCGACGGCGGCGTCCCTGGGTCGCGGCACTGCTGGTGGTCGTGCTGCTCGGGGTGATGGTAGCGGTCTCGTTCCGGCTGTACCGCCAGTACGGCGACCCCAACTACGACGCCCAGGTGATCACCTACACCCAGATCACCGAGTCGCAGGTGATGATCGACTTCCGGGTGACCGTCCCGGAGGGCGGTACGGCGATCTGCGTTCTGCGGGCCAGGGCCAAGACCGGCGTCGAGGTCGGACGCGAGGAGGTACGGGTCGCCGCGGCACCGGGCGAACGTCACCTGACCACCCGGCACCTGCTCGCCACCACCGCCCGGCCGATCATCGGAGAGGTGCTCCGCTGCCGGCCCGGCGACTGAACCGCCGCCCCACGCCGAGCCCGGACTGACCGGGCCGGGACCGGAACGACCGGGCCGACGGTTCCCGACTCAGCGGGTCGGGAACGGAACCACCGGCCGGACAGTTCCGGACCGACGGGCGAAAGCGGGAACGAGTTGGCACACCGCCCCGTCGAAGCCCTTCGAGGCCATTCCCGCCCAGGCCGGGGCATGATCCGCAGCACCGCCGCCCCCGGACGCCGTACGGCGATAAATGACCTGGCGTCCGGTGTGTAGTGCACTGGTAACTTGGTAATTCGTCCCTGTCCGCCGCACGACTACCCGAGGAGATCGTCTGTGTCCACGACCGACCGCGCGGCAGCCACCTGGCTGTCCCAGGAGGCCTACGACCGGCTGCAGGCGGAGCTCAACGAGCTGATCGCCGCTCGGCCGGCCATCGCCGCAGAGATCAACGCCCGGCGCGAAGAGGGTGACCTCAGGGAAAACGGCGGATACCACGCCGCCCGGGAGGAGCAGGGCAAGCAGGAGTTCCGGATCCGCCAGCTCCAGGAGCTGCTCCGGACCGCCCAGGTGGGCGAGGCGCCGGCCGCGGACGTGGTGGGGCCGGGCTGCGTCGTCACGATCCACTTCGACGACGACACCGACGACACCGAGACCTTCCTGCTCGGGTCCCGGGAGATCGCCGCGACCACCGACCTGACCGTGTACAGCCCGGAGTCGGCTCTCGGCAAGTCCATCCTCGGCGCCCGCCCGGGGCAGACGGTCCACTACACCGCGCCCAGCGGCGCCGAGATCAAGGTCACCGTGGTCCGGTTCGAGCCGTTCGGCCGCTGACCACCCCGACGATCCCGTCCGACCGCCCAGCCGGGCTCACCCCGGCTGGGCGACGTCGATCTGGTAGCCGCTGCCCCGCAGGGCGCTGATCAGACGGTCGGAGTGCTCGGCGCCCCGGGTCTCCACCGAGAGCGCCACCTCCACCTCGCCGAGCCGCAGGTGCGGGTTCTGCCGCTGGTGCACCACGTCGACCACGTTGCCCCGGTACTCGGCGATCAACCCGAGCAGCGAGGCCAACTGCCCGGGCCGGTCCGAGCAGCGCACGGTGATCCGCAGGAACCGGCCGGCCGAGGCCAGCCCGTGCTCGATCACCCGCAGCATCAGCAGCGGGTCGATGTTGCCGCCGGAGAGCACCGCCACCACCGGCGGTTCGACCGGCACGACGCCGGCCATCAGCGCCGCCACGGCGGCGGCTCCCGCCGGCTCCACCACCTGCTTGCCCCGTTCCAGCAGCATCAACAGGGCCCGCGAGATGTCCTCGTCCGAGACCGTCACGACGTCGTCGACCAGCTTGCTCACGTGCGCGAAGGTGATCTCGCCGGGTCGACCGACCGCGATGCCGTCGGCGATCGTCGCGAACGACGGCAGCCGTACCGGCGCTCCGGCCAGCAGGGAGGGCGGGAACGCGGCGGCCCCGGCCGCCTGCACCCCGATCACCCGCACCTCCGGACGCAGTGCCTTCGCCGCGACCGCGATACCGGAAACCAGCCCGCCGCCGCCGACCCCGGCCACGATCGTGCGTACCTCGGGGCACTGCTCCAGGATCTCCAGCGCCACCGTGCCCTGGCCGGCGATCACGTCCGGGTGGTCGAAGGGGTGGATGAACACCGCCCCGGTCCGTTCCGCGAAGTCCTGCGCCGCGACCAGCGACTCGTCGACGGTGTTGCCGACGAGTTCGACCTGGGCGCCGTACCCCTTGGTGGCCGCCACCTTCGGCAGCGGCGCGCCCACCGGCATGAAGACCGTCGCGGCGGCGCCGAGCAGCCCGGCGGCCAGCGCGACCCCCTGGGCGTGGTTGCCGGCGCTCGCCGCGACCACGCCCCGGTCCCGCTCCGCCGCGCTGAGCCGGGCGATCCGGACGTACGCCCCGCGGACCTTGTACGACCCGGCCCGCTGCACGTGCTCACCTTTGAGCCAGACCGGGCCGCCGAGCGCCGCGGACAGCGGCCTGGAGGGCTCCAGCGGAGTGGTCCGGATCACGTCGGCGAGCAGCTCGCGTGCGGCGGTTACCTCGGCGAGTCCGACCAGCTCCGTCATGTCCCCGATCGTCGCATCACCACGGCCGGAACGGTCAAGGCGCCGGCACCGCCATGCCGGGCATCACAGGTCCGATCGGGGCGCCCCGGGCGAGCCGGGCCTGCTGTGCCTGGGAGATCCGCACCGCGAGCAGGCCGAACATCACCGCGGCCAGCACACCGGCGACCAGGATGATCGCGTTCCGGTTCAGCGCCTGCTGGTAGTAGTCGACGTAGGCGGCGAGATCCTCGGACGCGAGTGGCAGCGGCAGGTCGTTGTACTCCGCCAGGTCGTACCGGGAAACCGCCTGGCCGCCCCACTGGTAGATCACGAACGGCAGCCACCACGCCCAGACCAGGCCGGGGGTGCCGGGCCGGAACAGGCTGACCCGGGCGACGTCGGCCATCACCCGGAACGGGATCACCAGGTTGGCGAACGGCACGAACCAGCCACCGATCGCCCACCCGGTACGCAGTTCGGGTGCCGAGCCGGCGAACGCGTCGAGGTTGTCCCGCACCCGGTAGAACCAGACGATCACCAGTACGGCGGCCAGCAGCATGGTCAGCGTCCGGCCGATCCCCAGCACGGCCTCGATGGCCAGGGCCTGGTCGAGCGCGACCAGGTCGCCGTCCCGTTCCGCCCGGCGGGCCAGCTGGACACCGATCACCGGCGACAGCAGCAGTGCCGCGTCCACCAGCATCGCCAGCCCGACGGCACCGGTGGCGACGAGGCCGAACGTCCACACCGGACGGGTCCGGACGTCGGGCAGCACGGCCGGTTGCCCGGCCGGGGTGTAGCAGGTGGGGCACTCCGATCTGCCGTCCGGAATCTCGGTATCGCAGGTCCCGCAGCCCATGGTCCCCCGCCCTCGTCGACTGAAGTGGGCCCACCGTAGTGGAACCGCACCACAAGGCGTGATCCATTTTCGCCACCGCCTCCCGGGGGCGGGGAGCCCCCGGGGCACCGGCTACCGCCGCGACACCAGCGGCCCTTCCCTCACACCGAGGACGGGACCTTCGGGAAGCCCGGTGCGTGCCGTTGCCAGGGCGCGGCCAGCTCGAACTGCCCGGCGACCCCGAGCAGCAGGAGTTCCGAGCCGGGCGGGCCGACAAGCTGCACACCGACCGGCAGCCCGTCCGGGCGGAGCCCGACCGGGACGACCAGCGACGGCAGGCCGGCGATGTTCCACGGCGCGGCGAACGGGGCGTACCGGATGCAGGCCAGCAGGTTCGCCCGCCAGGAACGACCGGCCCAGTTGACCGCCGACGGCGGGGCACTGGCCAGGGCCGGGGTGAGCAGCAGGTCCACCGAGTTGTCCTGGAAGAAGGCGATGGATCGTTCCCGCCAGGCCGTCCGGTCCTTCTCCTGGACCAGGCCACGCCGTTGTGCCCAGGCGCCGAGCGCCGCGTGCCGCCGGGTGCGCCGTTGCAGGGTGCTCCGGTCCAGGTCGAACTCGTCGATGATCCGGCTGGCCGAGGCGAGCCAGGTCGCGACGCCCCGGAGGCCGAGCGAGGTCGGATAGACCGGGTCCACGTTGGCCGTGTCGTGGCCGGCCGTGGTCAGCAGCCGGGAGGCGGTCGTCACCGCGTCCCGGTTCGGCGCGTCGGCGCGTACCCCGGCGACCGGTGAGCGGAGCGAGACGGCGACCCGCAGGCGTTCCGGCGGAACCAGCTTGTCCGGGCGGCGTCCGGCCAGGACGGCGAAGCCGACCGCCGCGTCGGCCACGGTGGTGGCCAGGATGCCGTGCTCGGTCAGGCCGAACCAGTCGTCGGCGGGCATCTGGCACGGCACCACGCCCCGGCCCGGCTTGAGCCCGACCAGGCCGCAGCAGGCGGCCGGGATACGGATCGAGCCGAGGCCGTCGTTGGCCTGGGCGATCGGTACCAGGCCGGCGGCGACCGCTGCGGCGGCGCCACCGGACGAGCCGCCCGGGGTGCGGCCGGGCTGCCACGGGTTGCGGGTCACCGCGGTGTCGTCGTCGGTGGTCGCGAAGAGCCCGAGCTCCGGCATCCGGGTCGCCCCGACGATGACCGCGCCGGCACCGCGCAGCCGCCGGACCACCTCGTGGTCGGTCTCGGCGACCGGGGTACGGACCGCCGCCGACCCGTTCCAGGTCGGCAACCCGGCCACCGCGGTGTTCTCCTTGATCGCCACCGGCACGCCGGCCAGCGGCAGGTTCGCCAGGTCGTCCTGCTCGTCGACCTTCTCGGCCTCGACGATCGCCTCGCCGCCGCGTACCACCCGGAACGCGCAGAGCTCCCGGTCCGCCCGGGCGATGTGCTCAAGGTGATCCGCCACCACGCGGGTGGCGGAGGTGTCACCACGGCGGACCGCCCGTGCGATCTGCTTCGCGGTCGCGCCGACCCAGGTCGGCATCATGTCCTGCACGGCCACCTCCCCATCGGCTCGTCCGCAGTACCGCCCGGAGCGGGCGGGGTCGGTACCCACCCTGCCGTACGACCGGTGCGGGCCGCGCCATCCCACGCGGCACGCCCCGGACACGTACGTCTCCGACGGCGGTCAGCCGAGCGCCTGCTCCAGGTCCGCGAGTAGGTCGTCGGCGGTCTCGATGCCGACAGACAGTCGCACGAGATCGGAGGGAACTTCAAGCGCCGAGCCGGCAGCACTTGCGTGCGTCATCCGGGCCGGGTGCTCGATCAGTGACTCGACGCCGCCCAACGACTCGGCGAGGACAAAGAGTTTCGCCCGGTTGCAGATCTGTACCGCCTGCTCCTCGCCGCCGGCGGCACGGAAGGAGATCATCCCACCGAACCGGCGCATCTGCTTGGCGGCGACCTCGTGACCCGGGTGCTCGGGCAGACCGGGATAGAGGACCTGGGCGACCGCCCGGTGTCCGCTGAGGTAGTCGGCGATCCGTTCGGCGTTCTCGCAGTGCCGGTCCATCCGTACCCCGAGGGTCTTGACCCCGCGCAGGGTGAGCCAGGCGTCGAACGGTCCGTTGACCCCGCCCATCGCGTTCTGGTGGTAGCGCAGTTCCTCGCCGAGCGCGGCGCTCGCCGCGACCAGGGCGCCACCGACCACGTCGGAGTGGCCGCCGACGTACTTGGTGGTGGAGTGCACGACGATGTCCGCGCCGTGCGCGATCGGCTGCTGCAGGTACGGCGAGGCGAAGGTGTTGTCGACCACGAGCAGCGCGCCGACGTCCTTGGCGACCGAGGCGAGCCCGGCGATGTCGGCGATGCCGAGCAGCGGGTTGGTCGGGGTCTCCACCCAGATGATCTTCGTCTGGCCGGGGCGGACCGCAGCCCGGACGGCGTCGATGTCGGAGACCCGGGCCGGCGACCAGTCCAGCCCCCAACGCTCGGCGACCCGGGCGAAGAGCCGGAACGTGCCCCCGTACGCGTCGTCCGGGATCACCACGTGGTCACCCGGCCGGCAGACGGTCCGCAGTACGGCGTCCTCGGCGGCCAGCCCGCTGGCGAAGGTCAGCCCGACCGGGCCGCCCTCCAGCGCGGCCAGGCACTCCTGCAGGGCGTCCCGGGTCGGGTTGCCGGAGCGGCTGTACTCGTAGCCGAGCCGGGGATCGCCGACGGCGTTCTGGGCGTAGGTGCTGGTCTGGTATATCGGTGGCACCACTGCGCCGGTACGGGGCTCAGGCTCCTGGCCGGCGTGGATGGCAAGTGTCTCGAAGCCGTGACTCATTTCTGTGAGGCTAGTCTGCCCAGGTGGCAGGCTGCGTGTTCTGTGGGATCGTGGCGGGTTCGGTGCCGGCGTTCCGGGTGGTCGACTCCCCGGAGGGGATGGCCTTCCTCGACACCCGACCGGTGTTCAAGGGACATCTGCTGGTGGTGCCGCGTGATCATCACGAGACCCTCGGCGACCTGCCACCCGCCGAGGTGCCGGCGTACTTCGCGCTGGTCCAGCGGCTCGCCCTGGCGGTCGAGGCCGGCCTGGCGGCGGGCGGCACCTTCGTGGCGATCAACAACCGGGTCTCGCAGTCGGTGCCGCACCTGCACACCCACGTCGTACCCCGGACCAAGGGAGACGGTCTGCGCGGCTTCTTCTGGCCCCGGACCAGGTACGTCTCGGACGACGAGGCACGCTCGTACGCCGATCGGATCGCCGCCGCGCTCGCCGACTGACCCGCCCCTACCGGGTCGAGGGCTCCGGCTGGAGTTCCGGGTCGCAGAGGCGGCAGCCGAACTGACCCTGGTAGATGTGGTGCGTGTCGCAGCGCTCCAGCAGTTCCGGTGCCGGTGGTTCACGCCAGTCACCGGCCTCCGACGACTCCGCCGGCACGGGCCGGTAGCCGTCCACCATTCTCCGGTAGGCCGCCAGATAGTTGGACGCGTACGGGGGTTCGTAGCGGAGCAGGTCCCAGCCGTGCCGGGTCGCGGCCATGTCGATCAGCCGCAGGAAGAAGGACTTCTCCGCCGGCCAGTCCGGGGTCCAGGGCAGTTCGCCGAGGTCGAAGCCGGCACAGCCGCGGTCGAGTCGGTGCCCGTCCGCGCAGAACAGCGCGAGGTGCCGCTGCCACGGCGTTTCGGCGATCGCGCAGCCGGCCAGGGTGAGGACGTCGAAGAAGACGTCGGTCGCACCGTTGGAGAGGGTGAGTCGCCCGGGTCCGGTCGACCCCTCGGCGAAGAACGTGTTGGCCACGACAACGGGATTCTAGGAGCGTCCGGCTCGGTGTGCGGCCCGTACACCGTCGGCCGGGGGTGGTCATCGACGATTTCGTCCCGTCTGTCCGGGTCGGCCGGTCGGGTGGCCTGAGCCACGTCGTCGTGGGTAAGGAATCCTGACCGTGCCGCGTTGCACCGGGCAGAGGTACGAGAGGAGTTCGAACCGTGTTCCTACGGCGAATGAAGGCCGAGCTGCCCACCCCCGACCAGGCCCTGCCCGGCCGGCTGATCGCGATGCCGATCGCCGACCGGCACGAGGTGCTCGGCACCCCGTTGAAGGGCCCGTGGCCCGAGGGTGCGGAGGTCGCCGTCTTCGGTATGGGCTGTTTCTGGGGCGCCGAGCGACTGTTCTGGACCCTGCCCGGTGTGATCTCCACCTCCGCAGGCTACGCGGGCGGCTACACCCGGAACCCGACGTACGAGGAGGTCTGCTCCGGCGGGACCGCCCACGCCGAGGTGGTCCAGGTGGTGTACGACCCCTCCAAGATCCGCTACGAGGACCTGCTCAAGGTCTTCTGGGAGAACCACGACCCGACCCAGGGCATGCGGCAGGGCAACGACGTCGGTACGCAGTACCGGTCGGCGATCTACACGACGACCGACGAGCAGCAGGCGACCGCCGAGGCGTCGCGGGACGCGTTCGCGCCGATCGTCGCCGCGGCCGGCCACGGCGAGATCACCACCGAGATCGGCAAGCTCGGCGACTACTACTACGCCGAGGACTACCACCAGCAGTACCTGGCACCGACCAAGAACCCCGGCGGCTACTGCAACCACGGCCCGAACGGGATGACCTGCCCGGTCGGCGTGGCCCGTACCGCCTGAGCGCTCGATCCGTTGGTTGGGCCACCGGGCTTCGGCCCGGTGGCCTTGTCGTACGGCGGGTCCGCGGAGCCCCGTTGCTTCGGAGGGGCATCGGCGGAAAGGTGGGCCCGTGCCTCTCCTGACCGAACCGGAGTACCGGGCGACCATGGATCCGCACCCGGTGCGGGTCGGGCCGGACGACCCGCCGCCGTTCGACTTCTGGGACCACTACGGGTCGATCCCGCACCGGGACTTCGACGGTCATGACCCCGTCGGCCGGCTGACGTTCGAACCCGTTCTGCTCCACCGGGCCACTCAGCGGCGTCAGCCGAGCCGCGACACCTGATAGTGGTCGATGAGCCAGGTGTCGGCGGCCTGTCGCGCGATCACGCTCAGATGGACGGTGAGCGTCGGCCGGTCGGTGAAGGAGAAGTCGACGGTCAGGTACCCGAGCACCAGGTCGGGCGCGAGGCGCCGCGTCTCCTGGATGGTGTACTCGGCTGTCATGCCCAACGGCTGCGAATCGTAGTACTCGGCGACGCCACGGCGTCCGACGCTGTACGGGCGGAGACCCTGGAAGATGGCCTGCTCGGTGAAGCAGGCCGCGACAGCCTCCGGCTCGTGTGCGTCGACGGCGGCCTTCCACCGGTCGAGTACGGCACGCAGCGCCGCCTGCTCGTCCGGTGTGCGGGTAGTCATGGCACAACCTCCGTCGTTCCAGCGCCGACCAGCGGGCCGGACAGGGCGGTCCGTGACCGGCTACGAGTTCCCGGGTCCCGGGTCGTTCGGGTGCGGCGACAGCGGCGTGACCGTGTCGTGACGCCACACCCGCAGCGGCATCGTGGCGAGAACCTGTTCCAACTGATCGGCGTCGGCGGCCCGGAAGAGGCCCCAACTCCGCCACTCGCCGGGCGCCAGGGGCGGACGCCACAGCCGGATCAGGTGGCCCTGATCGGCGAGCTTCGCGGAGTTGGCCGCCTCCCGGGCGCGGACGTCGTCGACATCCGCCTCGCTGGTCCCCTCCGGCACGGTGGTCACCATGTCGACGAAGAACTCCACGATCGTCCCCTGTCCCCCGTACGTCTTCCGCTAATGGCAATGCTAAGCGTGCTGTGGGCCACCACGCCCGGTGCTTGCGCGAATGCCCGGCATCACGGCCGGGGTTGTTTCCGCTGGTCTGACAGTTGACCGAGGTACGCCGAGGGGTGACCGGCGGAGACGACCGGGCTCCGGCGGGACACACGATGTGGCGTGTGCCTGGTTCAATCACACTCGCACGGACAGGCGATGTTCCATGGGGGTGGATCGTGCTGGGCAGGGATCCGGCTGAGGCGGAGGAGTGGATCCGGTCGTGGTCCGCTCAGGCCTCGGCCCGGGCCGAGGCGGCCACTCAACTGGCCGACCGGGTGGCCACCATCTCGGCGACCGCGGCCAACTTCGACGGCTCGATCCGGGTGCGGGTCGCCGCCTCCGGTGTCCTGGAAGGACTTGAGCTCGACGACCGGACCCGGGCGCTGTCCGGCCGCGACCTCGCCGACGAGATCATGCAGACGATGCGCCGGGCGCAGGCCAAGCTGACCGAGTCGGTCGCGACCGTGGTCAAGGAGACGGTCGGCACCGACACCGAGTCCGGGCAGGCGGTGATCGCCAGCTTCCGGAGCCGGTTCCCCGCCGACGATCCCGACGACGACCGTACGGATCGGAGGTAGCCGTGTCCGGTCAGGACATCCGGATGCCGGTCGAGGCGGTCGCCCGGCATGCCACCTCGGTCGACGCCGCCGCCGACGCGATGATGACCGCGCACGCCGCGGCCAGCCAGGTGCACAGTGACCAGGAGTCGTACGGCAAGCTGATCGCCGGTCTGCTGCCCGCGCTCCTCAACATGATCTCGGCGTCCGGGGTGAAGGCACTGGATGCGTCCGTGTCGACGCTGCGGGACACCGCCGACGCGCTCCGTACCGCCGCGACAAGCTCCGAGTCCACCGATCGGGCCAGCGCCACCCGGAGCATGTCCATCGCGCCGAAACGTGACCTGCCGCTGTGACCGCGCCGGCCAATCCGCTGGTCGCGGCACGTGTTGACAGCACCGAGTGGTACACCGGCCTCGGCATCGGCGAGGGCGTCGCCGACTTGGTGAACGGCATCGAGTCCGGCAGTTGGGTGGACACCACCATCGGTGGTCTGTCCACCTCGCTGGAAGCGCTGGGCCTCGTCGTGGACCCGATCGGATCGCTGGTCAGCTACGGCGTGTCGTGGCTGATGGAGCACGTGAAGCCGCTCTCCGACGCACTCGACTGGCTGGCCGGCGACCCCGACCAGATCGCCGCCAACGCACAGACCTGGCGGAACGTCGCCCAGCACGCCGCGCAGACCGCAGCCGACCTGCGTGCCGCCGTCGCCAGCGAGCTGGCCGAGTGGGCCGGTCCGGCGGCCACCGCGTACCGGACCAACATCGGAATCCAGGTCGACGCGCTCAACTCGGCGGCGCAGTCGGCCAACGGGATCGGGTCGGCGGTGGAGGGTGCGGGCCTGCTCGTCTCGCTGGTCCGTGAGCTGGTCCGTGACCTGATCGCCGACCTCGTGTCGATCCTGATCGCCCGCATTCCGGTCTGGGCGGCGGAGGCCGGCCTGACCCTCGGCATCGCCACCCCACTGGTGGTGGCCCAGGCCACCTCCCTGATCGCGAAGTGGGTCGCCCGGATCTCCGACCTGCTGCTGGGCCTGGTCCGGAGCATCAGCAAGCTGATGCCGATGCTGCGTCAGCTCGACGACATCTTCGCCCAGCTCTGGGACGCCTTCCGTCGCGCCGCCTCGGGTAGCGGCTACGGCGGTGGAGGAGGAGCCCCCGACGTCCGTCCGCAGGTCCCGTCCACTCCGGCCGGTCCTGCGGTGCCACCCGGCCCGGCGGTGTCGCCGCCACCACCCGCTGGTGGCGGCGGCTACGGCGGCGGTGGTGGTGGCTACGGCGGCGGCGGTGGTGGCTACGGTGGTGGTGGGTACGGCGGCGGTGGCGGCGGCGGGGCACCCGCCCCGGCCAGCCCGGCGCCCATGCCAGCTCCGGCGCCGACGCCGATGCCCACCCCGGAACCTTCGCCGGTCGCCGTCGGGGAACCGACCCCCGCGCCCGGTTCGACCAACACACCCCCGGGGACGGTGTACGGCTCGTCCAACAGCCCACAACTGGCCGGGGTGAGTCCGCCCGTCACCGGTGCGCCGCCGGTCACCCCGGAGATGCCCGCCGGCTCGGGCACGCCGCCGAACACGCCGCCCGGCACGGGGCACGCGACGCCGCCACCCGGCGGCCTGTACGGCACCCCACAACCGACCCCCGGCGGCCCTCCCCCCGGCGGGCTCTACGGCACCCCACAACCGACCCCCGGCGGCCCTCCCCCCGGCGGCCTGTACGGCACCCCACAACCGACCCCCGGCGGCCCTCCCCCCGGCGGGCTCTACGGCACCCCACAACCGACCCCCGGCGGTCCCCCTCCGGGCGGGCTCCACGGCCCCCCGCCGGTCACCCCCGACGGCGGCCTGGCGGGATCCCCGCACCCGACACCGAC
Organism: Plantactinospora sonchi; assembly: GCF_036422035.1. Lineage (NCBI taxonomy): Bacteria > Bacillati > Actinomycetota > Actinomycetes > Micromonosporales > Micromonosporaceae > Plantactinospora > Plantactinospora sonchi. The sequence goes on along the minus strand of NZ_JAZGQK010000003.1, from coordinate 32,133 downwards.
GGCTCCGGAGGCCCCTGCGGGCAACACCCCCGGAAGCCCGGACACACCGACCCACCCTCCGGTCACACCCGGCGCTCCGCCCGGCGGCGTACCGGGCGGGGGCCAGGACGTCCCCGGTACGCCTCAGGGCAGCCCGCCCGGGTCACCGCCAACGGCTGGTACCCCCGGCGCGCCGACCGGAACCGTTCCCGCGACGCCCGCCGTACCCGACCTGGCGAACACCCCGTCCCCCACTCCCACACCGGGACCAGGCACACCGGACCCGGCAACCGGACCGGGCACGGGCGGGACCAGTCCGACCTCCCCGGGTGGCCCGACAGGTGGAGGTCCGAGCGCTGGCGGTCCGGGGAGCGTCCCTGCCCCGGCACCCGGCACGCCCGTGCTGAGCGACCTCGACAAGCTCAAGGCACTTGACCCGCAACCACCGACGGATCCGCTCGACAAGCTGAAGGCCCTGGACCCCCATCCTCCGTCGGGCGGTCCCGGAACCGACACGGCACATCCGGGGAAGCCACCCGAGGCGCACGACCTTCCCTCAGGTAAGGACCGAGACCCGGAGCCGGCCGCTGACAATCAGCCGGAGGGCCCGGACGACCGAACCAGTGAAGAGGACACTTCGGGTGACGGCGACAGCGCCGGCCCGGAACAAGACGATCCGGCCGACATTGACGGGGACGATTCGCCGAATGTCCCGGAGGAGCTCGACCACAACGGCCTCTCGAAAGAAGATCGCGACTCGATCCGCCTCTACACGGGTTACCAGCACGACGACATCAACCGCTTCCTCCGAGGCGACCCACCCAGCATCGTCCCATCCCTCAAGCCGGACGAAATACCTGCTATCGCAGATCGAATCTCGGACGCGTTGGCCAAACTGCCCTCGTACGGCGAGGAGGCGACGTATCGCGGTGTTTATCTGGACGACAAGGCACTGCAGCAGTACGAGCCCCACAAAATTGTCACGGAGCACGGATTCATCAGCACCAGCGAGAGCATGGAGGTCGCGGAGGGCCGCAGCAATAAAGTGATCATGACCATTCGCGGCGAAAACGGTAAATTCATTGAGGAATACACCGCCGAACCCGGCGAGCGAGAGGTGCTGTATGACAGAGGTACGCAGTTCCGGGTGATTCTGAAATACCAGGACCCGGAAACTGGGCAGTGGTTCATTACTATGGAGGAGCACCGGTGAACGACCTTCCGCCCCTGTCCGACCGCTCGGAGGAGGCCGAACTGGCTCGGGCGCAGGCCGCATACGAAAAGGCCAAGCGCGACCTGGCTGCCCTGCGGGACAAGCCACCGTCCGACCGTCCGCGTTCAAGCCGCTTCACCGGGCCCGTCGGCCTGGCCGCCGACGGCTCGCCACTGCCGCCGATCCCCCCCGAGGAGCAGGCGCGCCGCGCGGAGCGACGACGCCGGGCCGTCCAGGAGCGCGACGAGGCGCTCGCGCGCCGCGCGGACGCCATCCGACGGCGTGAGGAGGAACAGCGCCGCGAGCAGGCCGAGGCCGAGCGGCCCGAGGGCGGCACGCCGCCAGCCATCGGCCGAGCGACCCCACCCAACCAGCCCTGACCAGGGCGTACGGGCTGCCGTCGGCGGTGTGGTCAAAAACCGTTGCCGCCACCGCCCGGGGGTGGATAGCGTGGCGGTACACGGGAAGGGAGGTGGTCCGAGCTTTGTATAGCAATGGGACTCGTGAGGTGGCTGTCCGCTAGCCGCTGTCCTTGACAGTTGTGTCCGCCGCGAGGCGGGCAGTGACAGAAGTCGTCGAGACCGTGTGGCAGCGGTGCGGCGAATCCACGACAGCCACCCGACCCCCGGGGCGCCGGCCTAGTCCAGTCGGCCCCCCGCGTGACCGACGTCACGCGGGACCCCGGGGGTCGACCATTTTCGCAGGAGCCTGCCGTGACCATACGTGAACTCGCGGTGCTGGGCACGGCCAGCCAGGTGCCGACCAGACACCGCAACCACAACGGCTACCTGCTGCGCTGGGATCGCGAGGTGATCCTCTTCGACCCGGGCGAGGGCACCCAGCGTCAGATGACCTTCGCCGGCATCGCGGCGACCGACCTGACCCGGATCTGCGTCACCCACTTCCACGGCGACCACTGCCTCGGCCTGCCCGGCGTGATCCAGCGGCTCTCCCTGGACCGCGTACCGCACCCGGTCGAGGCGCACTATCCGGCCGGTGACGGGCAGTACTTCGGCCGGCTGCGGCAGGCCAGTTCCTTCCACGAGACCGCCGAGCTGCGGGAGCTTCCGGTGGAACGGGACGGCCAGCGCTTCGACACCCCCGCCGGCTGGCTGGAGGCCCGTCGGTTGAGACACCCGGTGGAGACGTACGGCTATCGGCTGGTCGAGCCGGACGAGCGCCGGATGCTGCCGGAGCGGCTGGCGGCGTACGGCATCCGGGGGCCCGCGGTCGGCGAGCTGATCCGCGTCGGTCACCTCGACCTCGACGGACGTCGGGTCACCCTGGACGAGGTGAGCGCGCCGCGTCCGGGGCAGCGGTTCGCCTTCGTGATGGACACCGGGCTCTGCGATTCGGTCTTCGCGCTGGCCGAGCGGGCCGACCTGCTGGTGATCGAGTCGACCTTCCTCGACGAGGACGCGGCGCTCGCCGCCGAGGTCGGCCACCTGACCGCCGCCCAGGCCGCGCGGGTGGCGGCCGAATCCGGCGTACGTCGACTCGTCCTCACCCACTTCTCCCAGCGTTACGGCGCACCGGGGCCGGGTACCCCGGACCGCCCCTCGGCGGTGGAGCGGTTCACCGCCGAGGCCCGTACCCGATTCGACGGCGACCTGGTGATCGCGGAGGACCTGATCCGGGTGCCCGTCCCGGCCCGACGAACCGTCGCCGAGCCGCTGTCCACGGCACCGGGCCAGCCGTCGCGTCCCTGACGCTCACGCCGGTACGTCACTACGATCGGGTGATGATCACTCTCCGTCCGGCAGCCGCCGAGGATCTGCCCGTCATCGGCGCCCTGCACCAGTCGTCCCGGGCGTCCGCCTACCGGCACATCATCCCGGCCGACGCCCTGGCCTCGGTCTCCGCCGAGATGATGGGGCACTACTGGACCGAACGGTGGTCGTACGAGCGGGACACCCACCTGCTGACGGTGGCCGAACGGAACGGCCGACTGGCCGGCTTCACCTATCTCGGCCCGCACGATCCGGAGGAGTCGCCCTCGGCCGGTCCGAACGTCGGTGAGCTGTACGCGATCCATCTCGACCCGGCCGAGCAGGGGCGCGGGGTGGGACGGGCGCTGATGGTCGACGCCCTGGCGAAGCTGCACGCCCGGGGCTGGACCCGGGCGGTGCTCTGGGTGCTCACCGACAACCACCACGCCCGGGAGTTCTACCTCCGGGGCGGCTGGCGTCCCGACGGCGCCGAGCGGGAGGGTGACATCGGCACGGTGCTGACCCGACAGCTCCGGTACGCGCGCGACCTGCCCTGACGGCCGTCCGCCCGCGGGCGTGTTCGCTGTCGGCGGAGCGGCGGACGGCATCGACCGTTCTCGTCCGGTTGTTGGCTCCGGACATGAGCACCGAACACCTCGACCCGGAGTCCGCCGCGCTCGACGCGTACTCCCGGGTCGTCACCACCGTCGCGGCCCGGGTGCTGCCCAGCGTCGCGGCCCTGTCGGTCCAGACGCCGCGCGGCGCCGGGGCCGGCTCGGCGGTCACCTTCACCGACGACGGTTTCCTGCTCACCAGCGCGCACGTGGTCCAGGGCGCGACCGGCGGGTTCGCCGCGTTCGGCGACGGCGGGGAGGCCCGGTTCGACGTGGTCGGCACCGACCCGCTCTCCGACCTGGCCGTGCTCCGGGTCCGGGCCACCAGCGCACCGCCCGTCGAACTCGGCGACGCCGATCCGCTGCGGATCGGCCAACTCGTCGTCGCGGTCGGCAACCCGATGGGGCTCGCCGGTTCGGTCACCGCCGGGGTGGTCTCCGGACTGGGTCGGTCGCTGCCGGCCCGGGACGGCCGGGTCGTCCGGCTGATCGAGGACGTCATCCAGACCGACGCCGCGCTCAACCCGGGCAACTCCGGGGGCGCGCTCGCCGACTCGGCCGGCCGGGTCGTCGGGATCAACACCGCCGTCGCCGGGTACGGCCTCGGCTTGGCGGTGCCGATCAACTCGACCACCCGGCAGATCATCGGTGAGCTGGTCGGCAACGGTCGGGTCCGGCGGGCCTGGCTGGGCGTCGCCGGAGTGCCCGTACCGCTGCCGCCGGCGGTCGCCGAGCGGACCGGGCAGCAGGGTGGGCTCCGGGTGGTGGAGGTGGTGCCCGGCAGCCCGGCCGGGGTCGCCGGGATCTACCTCGGCGACGTGATCGTCTCGGCGGGTGGCCGACCGGTGGCGAACGGGCAGAGCCTGCAACGGCTGATGCTCGGCCCGGCGATCGGCAGTCGACTGCCGGTGACCGTGCTCCGCCGGGGTGCGTTGTCGACGTGGTCGCCGTACCGGCGGAGTTGACCGGCCACGGCGGTTAGGAAGGGCCCCTTCCTATACAAGAAACGATAAGCAGGGGCCCTTCCTTACACGTCAGTGGGCGCCGAGGTGGGCGAGCAGGTCCTGCCGGGTGAGTACGCCCTTCGGCTTGCCGTCGACCAGCACCAGCGCGGCGTCGGTCTTCTCCAGCAGCCCGACCGCCTCGCTGACCGGCTGCCCGCCGCCGATCATCGGCAGCGGCGGCCCCATGTGCCGCTCGATGGTGTCGTGCAGGTGGGCCTGCCCGGTGAAGAGCGCGTCCAGCAGATCCCGCTCGGCGATCGAACCGGCCACCTCGCCGGTCACCACCGGCGGCTCGGCCTTGAGTACCGGGAGCTGGGAGACGGCGTACTCCCGCATGTAGTCGATCGCGTCCCGGACCGTCTCGGTGGGGTGGACGTGGATCAGCTCCGGAATGCCGCCCGGCTTGTTCGCGAGCGCGTCCGCCACGGTCGGCTCGGTGTCGCTCGTGGCCATGAAGCCGTACCGGGCCATCCAGCCGTCGTTGAAGATCTTCGACAGGTAGCCCCGGCCGCCGTCCGGCAGCAGCACCACGACCACGTCCTCCGGCTTGGCCCGCCGGGCCACCTCCAGGGCGGCGGCCACCGCCATCCCGCAGGAGCCGCCGACCAGCAGCCCCTCCTCCCGGGCGAGCCGTCGGGTGAGCTCGAACGACGCCTTGTCCGAGACCTTGATGATCTCGTCACAGATGCCCCGGTCGTACGTCTCCGGCCAGAAGTCCTCGCCGACCCCCTCGACCAGGTACGGCCGGCCGGTGCCCCCGGAGTAGACCGAACCCTCCGGGTCGGCGCCGATGATCCGTACCGCTCCGCCGGAAGCCTCCCTGAGGTAGCGGCCGGTGCCGGAGATCGTCCCGCCGGTACCCACCCCGGCGACGAAGTGCGTGATCTTGCCGCCGGTCTGCTCCCACACCTCCGGGCCGGTGGTCTCGTAGTGCGAGCGCGGGTTGGCCGGGTTGGCGTACTGGTTCGGCTTCCACGCGCCGGGGATCTCCCGGGTCAACCGGTCCGACACGTTGTAGTACGAACGGGGGTCCTCCGGGGCCACCGCGGTCGGGCAGACCACCACCTCGGCGCCGTACGCCCGCAGCACGTTCTGCTTGTCCTCGCTGACCTTGTCCGGGCAGACGAAGACGCACCGGTAGCCGCGCATCTGGGCCACCAGGGCCAGGCCGACGCCGGTGTTCCCGCTGGTCGGCTCGACGATCGTGCCGCCCGGCCGGAGCAGGCCGGCGGCCTCCGCGTCCTCGACCATCCGCAACGCGATCCGGTCCTTCACCGAGCCGCCCGGGTTGAAGTACTCCACCTTGGCGAGCACGGTGGCGGAGATCCCCTCGGTCACCCGGCGGAGCCGGATCAGGGGCGTGTCGCCGATCAGCTCGATGACGTTGTCGTAGTAGCGCACCTCGTCGTGCCCTTCCCGGTGCTCGCCCGCCGGACCGCACAGGCCGGGGCACGGTCGGTGCGGGTGGCGTGCGCGATCGGGCGACGATCTGTGGCTGTTGGCTGGTTGTGTGGCGGGTCTGGCTGTCGCCGCGGCGGGGCATGGCTGCCGACCGTGCGGCTGGCGGCGGCGGCCCCGGCGTGCGTGCCGGTGGGGTGCCGCCGACACCAGCCTACGTGCCGTCAGCCCACCACGTGGCCGGGGACCACGTTGGCCCGGTGCGCCTCCCATTCGAGGAAGCGCTCGGTCTCGGCCAGCACCGACCCGGCGAGCCAGGTCACCATCAGCGCGTCGTCGGCGAGGCCGAAGAGCAGCATCATGAGTTCGGGCATGGCGTCGATCGGCGACACCACGTACGCGGCGGCGGCGGTCATCATCGCCAGCCGCAGGCCGCCGTCGTACTCGCCGCGCAGGGTGGCCCGGATCATCCGGGGCAGCGCCCCGAGCCGACGGCCCAGCGACGGTCCGCCCCGGGAACCGGCGGACAGCGCGTGGAACAGTGCCTTGAAGGCGGCCGTGCGCCTGAGTGTCTTCGCCATGTCGGTGCCCTTCTCGTCGCCTGGATTCATGATGCATCCGTCCGCAACAGGTCGCTCGGTGTGAGATCCGGCCACCCGGTGGGCGGCCGGGCCGGATGATCTTCACGAGAGGCACGTCTGACCCGGTGAGAGGCGTAACGCCGACAGCGCCGGAGCGGGTAACCGAGATAGTCTCGAAGGTCGCGGGGGTACGGCGTGACAGTCGGGGGGCCTTGATGAGTCCGGCCGGATCAGTGCAGACGAAACGGTCGCCGTGGCGGCTGGCCCGGCAGGTGGCCACGGCGACGGCGGTCGGGGTGGGGCTGACCGCGGTGGGCACCGCCGCGACGACCGGCCTGCTGGTCGCGCAGGCCCGGCAGGCCCGCCGGGTGATCCCGATGGCCGAGGCACCTCCGCCGCGCGGGGACGGGGTCTACGGCGCCAAGTTCCCCGGCGAGCCGATCACGATGGTGGTCCTGGGCGACTCGTCCGCCGCCGGCTACGGGGTCCACCGCCCCCGGGAGACTCCCGGCGCGCTGCTCGCCACCGGCACGTCCCGCCGACTGCGCCGGCCGGTCCGGCTGTACCGGTACGCCGTTGTCGGCTCCCTCTCGGCCGGGCTGCGCCCGCAGGTCGACGCCGCGCTGGAGCGCGATCCCGACCTGGCGGTCATCCTGATCGGCGGCAACGACGTGACGAACCGGACGCCGCCCGCGGTGGCCGTCCGGTACCTCGTCGACGCGGTCCACCGGCTGCGGGCCGCCGGCGCGGAGGTGGTGGTCGGGACCTGCCCGGACCTCGGCGCGATCCAACCGATCAAGCCGCCGCTGCGCTGGTTGGCCCGCCGGTGGAGCCGGCAGCTCGCCACCGCGCAGACCGTCGCGGTGGTCGAGGCGGGTGGCTGGACCGTTTCCCTGGGGGACCTGCTCGGGCCCAGGTTCGCCGCCGAACCCACCCGGATGTTCGCCTGGGACCACTTCCACCCGTCCGCCGAGGGCTACGCGATCGCCGCCGCGGCGATGCTGCCGACCGTACTGGCGGCGTTCAGCGCCGGACCGGAGCGGCGGGCGGCGCTGGTCGGCGATCAAGGCGTACGGTCTCTCCCAGAGGCGGCCCACGAGGCGGCCCGGCACGCCGGCACCGAGGTGCGCGGGGTCCGGGTCGGCGGTCGCGACCACGGCCCCGGCGGGCGGTGGGCGCAGCTGCGTCGCCGGGGACACTGGTTCGGCCACCCGCGAACCGCTGCGACGGTGGCCGGTCCGACGGCGGAATCGGCGACACCGGACCCGACGACGGTTACGGTGGCGCGGGAAGCGACGACGGGAACGGCACCACTGGGGACGGCGGCGGAATCGACGACGACACCGGCGCCGGACCGTACGCCGTTCCAGGACGGGACGGCAACGTTGAACGGGACATCACCGTGGGACGGATCGACCGCGCGGGACGCCGCAACGACGTCCACAGTAGAGGAACCGGCATGACGGGACGAGGAATGACCGGGCCGGCGCCGACCGGGCCGACGATGACCAGCCGGATCGTCCGCAGCGCCGCGGCCACCCTGCTCGCGGGTACGGCCGGCGGCCTCGCGCTGCTGGTCGGCGAGGCGTTCCTGGCCCGCACCCGGCAGTACGCCCAGCCGGAACTCGGCCTGGCCCTGCGGTCCAGGGTCGGCCGCACCGACGCGCCACCGCTGCGCCTGGTGCTGCTCGGCGACTCGGCGGCGCTCGGCGTCGGGGTGGAACGGGCCGAGGACACCGTCGGCGGTCAACTGGCCCGGCTGGTCTCCGAGGGCGCGGCGCCGAACGGCGGCCCGGAGCGGCAGGTGTGGCTCTCCAGCGTCGGTGTCTCCGGCTCGCGCTCCACCGACCTGGCCACCCAGGTGGCGCGGGCGTTGCTGGGTGAACGTCCGGACGTGGCGGTGATCCTCGTCGGCGCCAACGACGCGACCTCGCTGCGCCGTCCGGGCGAGGCCGCGGCCCACCTCGGCGAGGCGGTACGACGGCTGCGCGCGGCCCGGGTCCGGGTCGTGGTCGGCACCTGTCCCGACCTCGGGGCGGTCCGGGCCATCGCGCCGCCGTTGCGCCAGCTCGCCGGCTGGTTCGGCCGTCGTACCGCGCGGGCCCAGGCGGTCGCGGTGGTCGAGGCGGGCGGCACGGTGGTGGACCTCGCCGCCGAGACCGGGGCGGTGTTCCGGGCCGATCCGGGCACGTTGTGCCACGACGGCTACCACCCGTCGGCCGACGGGTACCGGGTCTGGGCGCACGCCCTGCTGCCGGCCGTGGCCCGGGCCGCCGCCGGCACCCGCCAACGGTAGGCCCGGGCCCGGCGGTGGCACCCCGTCCACCGGCACACCCCCCGGGGTGCCGGGACCGGGGCTCGGACGGCCCGGTGCACCTCAAGCTGTCGCGTCAGGTGGCGATGCCGACGGCCTGCCGGATCGAGTCCGGCTCGGTGAGGGCCCGGAGCATGTAGTGGGCGACGTCGGCGCGGGGCACCACGCTCCCGCGACGCAGGTTCCGTCCGTACGCCGTCCGGTAGGTTCCGGTCAGCGGCCGGTCGGTGAGCCGGGGCGGTCGGACGACCGTCCAGTCCAGCCCACGCTGGCAGAGCACGTCCTCGGTCACCGCGAGGTCGGCGTAGTGCCGACGCTGCACCGCCCTGGCGGCCGGGGTCAGCACGTTCCGCATGACAAAGCCCTCGCCGGGGTCGCGCCGGGGCGGACGGGGCCGGCCCGGCGACGGCTCGGTCGAGACCGGCGCCGCGGTCACCACGACGATCCGGCGTACCTCGCCGGCTCGCATCGCGGCCACGATCGCCCGGGTGCCACGCGAGGTCACTCCGGCTTCGGCCCTCGTTCGCGGGCCGAGGCCGGAGAGGACGGCGTCGCTTCCGGCCACCGCGTCGGCCAGCACCGCCGGGTCGGGTGCGCCCAGGTCGGCGGTGACCACCCGCTGCGCGCCGTGTGCGGCCGGCAGCCGCGCCGGGTCGCGTACCACGGCTGTCACGTCGTGTCCGGCGGCGACGGCCTGGGCCAGCAGGTGCCGACCGATCCCTCCGCTCGCCGCGAAGATCGTCATCCGCATGTCGCTCCCCCAGTGGGTGAGTGCTCACTCACCCCTAGAGTAGTAACCGTTCAGCACCTGTCAAGCGATCGGTATCGAAAGAGGTGTGCGGCGATGGGGCGCGGCGAGACCACCCGGGAACGGATCCTGGCCGCGGCCGGCGCGGTCATCCAGGAGCGCGGCCTGGCGCACACCACGACCAAGGAGATCGCCCGAGTCGCCGGCTACTCCGAGGCCACCCTCTACAAACACTTCTCGGGCAAGGAGGACCTCGTCCTGGCGGTGATGTGGATCGCGCTCCGCCCGTTCGTCGACATGCTGATCCGGCTTCCCGAGCAGGCCGGCGCCGGCTGCCTACGGGCCCAACTGGTCGACCTCGTCCACCAGATGCTCCGGAACTTCCAGGAGGCCGGACCGCTCGCCATGGGTCTGTTCGCCGAACCCGCCCTCCTCGAACGGCAACGCACCGCGTTCGAGCGTGCCGGCGGGGGTCCACACCGCGCCCCCGAGCAGTTCGCCGCGTACCTCCGGGCCGAGCAGCGCCTGGGCCGGCTCAGCCCGGACAGCGACCCGGTCGCGGTGGCGAACCTCTTCGTCGGCGCCTGCTTCCACCGGGCCTTCCTGCTCACCTTCATGACCCCGGCCGGGATCGGCCACGATCCGGACCGGTTCGCCGAGGGGCTGGCCGACGCGGTCGTGCGGGGGTTCACCCCGCCCCGCGGTGACGGTCACGGCAGCTGAGGTTAACGTTGGTTCATGTCGACCGCGTCCCCCCGCGAAGCAGTCATCGTCGCCACCGCCCGCTCCCCGATCGGCCGGGCCCACAAGGGCTCCCTCCGGGAGGTACGCCCCGACGACCTCGCCGCCACCATCGTCCGGGCCGCCCTCGACAAGGTGCCGCAGCTCGACCCGACCGAGATCGACGACCTCTACCTCGGCTGTGGCCTGCCCGGCGGTGAGCAGGGCTTCAACCAGGCCCGGGTGGTGGCCACCCTGCTCGGGCTGGACACCGTGCCCGGCGCCACCCTCACCCGCTACTGCGCCTCCTCACTGCAGACCACCCGGATGGCGTTCCACGCGATCCGGGCCGGTGAGGGGGACGTCTTCGTCTCCGCCGGGGTGGAGTGCGTCTCCCGGTACGCCCGGGGCAACTCCGACGGCCTGCCGCCGGAGGCGCAGGCGCTGGTCGGCGGTGGCTGGCAGAACCCCCGGTTCGGCGCGGCCCGGGCCCGGTCCGCCACCCGCGCCGAGGGCGGCGCCCCCACCTGGCACGATCCGCGACTCGACGGCGAGTTGCCGGACATCTACCTGGCGATGGGGCAGACCGCGGAGAACCTGGCCCAGGTCCACGACGTCAGCCGGGCCGAGATGGACGAGTTCGGCGTACGCAGCCAGAACCTCGCGGAGCAGGCGATCGCCGCCGGCTTCTGGGCCCGGGAGATCACCCCGGTGACCACTCCGGACGGCACGGTGGTCAGCACCGACGACGGCCCCCGGGCCGGGGTGACGCTGGAGGCCGTGGCCGGACTCAAGCCGGTGTTCCGTCCGGACGGCCGGATCACCGCCGGCAACTGCTGCCCGCTCAACGACGGCGCGGCGGCGGTCGTGGTGATGAGTGCCCAGCGGGCCGAGGAGCTCGGCATCACCCCGCTGGCCCGGATCGTCTCCACCGGGGTCACCGCGCTGTCGCCGGAGATCATGGGCCTCGGTCCGGTGGAGGCGTCCCGGCAGGCACTCCGCCGCGCGGGCATGACCATCGACGACGTCGACCTGGTCGAGATCAACGAGGCGTTCGCGGCGCAGGTGATCCCGTCGTACCGGCAGTTGGACATCCCGCTGGAGAAGCTCAACGTGATGGGCGGCGCGATCGCGGTCGGACACCCGTTCGGCATGACCGGGGCCCGGATCACCGGGACGCTGCTCAACGCCCTGGCGTGGCACGACCGGACGGTCGGGCTGGAGACCATGTGTGTCGGTGGCGGCCAGGGCATGGCGATGGTCCTCGAACGGCTCGGCTGACCGGCGCCGACGTCGTCCGGCACCGCGCCGTCGGCCCTTACCGGGACCGGTGGCGGCGGGCGGTCAGAGGGCCTGCCGGGTCGCGGCCAGCGCCGTGGCCGCCTCGGCCAGTACCGGCGGCGGCGGGTCGGCGAGAACCAGGTCCGCCGCCACCACCCGGAGCTGGTCCGGCAGGGCCAGGTCGTTGTCGAGCCGGGGTACCGCCCGCCGTGGCTGCCCCTCCGCGTCCGCCGCCAGGTCGGCGAGGCGCTGGACCAGCCGGTGCAGGAGATCCGACCGGCGCTCCCCGGAGCCGCCCGGCGCCGCCCAGCGCGGTGCCGTCCAGTGGCCGATCTGGTTGACCAGCAGGTCGACCTGCCGGTCCACCGGCTCGACCGCCGGTTGCGGTCGCACGTCCCGCCCGGTCGACGGATCGAGGTACGGGTCCGGTGCGGCGACGTGCTGCGGGTCCGGCACGGCGGCCGGTCGGTCGGGCTCGGCGGAGGTCATCGCGGCTGAGTCTACGGCGCTGACCAGGCGGTCAGCGCCGTACGTAGCTGATCAGCCGGAGGATCTGCCAGTAGAGGAAGATCAGGCCGACCAGCAGGCCGAAGGCGCAGTACCACGCGTACCGGGTCGGCAGGCCGGCGCGCACACTCCGCTCGACCAGGGCGAAGTCGAGGATGAAGGTCAACGCCCCGACGGTGATGCAGACCAGCGCGAAGACGTACGGCAACCAGCCGACCATGCTGGTGGTGCTGTAGACCTCCAGCGCCTGGCGACCGGCGGTCAGGTAGACCACCAGGTTGACCAGGCTCAGCACCACCACGCCGATCAGCGCGCCGACGACCAGCCGGGTGAACCGTGGCGTGGCCCGGAGTACCCGCAGGCCGTAGAGCAGCGCCATGCCGAGGAAGACGCCGAAGGTGCCGACCACCGCCTGCACCACGATGCCGGGGTAGACCGCCTCGAAGCCACGACTGGCGACGCCGAGCAGCACACCCTGCAGGACGGCGTACGCGATGATCACGGCCGGGTTGGTGATCCGCCGGATCGAGATCACCAGGGCCAGCACCAACCCGGCGAGCGCGGAGCCGAGGGCCGCCAGCCCGGCCCAGCCGGCCGGGACCAGGGTCCAGGAGACCGCGCCGACGAACCCGGTCAGCACCAGCAGGACGGCGGTGCGGAGCACCACGTCGTCGACGGTCATCGTCCGGCCGACGTCGGTGCCGAGTACCTGGCGCTGCACCCGGACGGTGTCGTCCAGCCGGGTGAGCACCGGATTCGAACTCTGCACGCCCCAGACTAACAAAAGGGATATATCGGAATAGCCACTCTGATCAGCTGGCGCCAGAACGGGCGACGCCCGCCCCCGGGTCCGGGGACGGGCGTCGAGACGTACGTCGGGCGGCACAGCCGCACGGGCTGCGGTCAGTCGTCACCCTGGAAGTAGCTCAGCAAGCGCAGGATCTCGACGTAGAGCCAGATCAGGCTGACCAGGATGCCGAACGCGGCGGTCCACGAGTAGCGCTGCGGAAGGCCCATCCGGACCCCCTCCTCGACCTCGTGGAAGCTGAGGACGAAGCTGAGCGAGGCGATCACGATGCAGACCAGGCTGAAGACGATCGCCAGCTTTCCGCCGCTGCGGATCCCGGTGTCGATGTCGGTGGTCAACGCGAGCACGAAGTTGACCAGCATGACCGCGAAGACCCCGACCATCGCCGCGATCATGCCGCGGACGAACTTCGGCGTCGCCCGGATGACCTTGAGCTTGTAGAGCCCGGCCATCAGGAAGAAGATTCCGAAGGTCGCGATCACGGCCTGCAGGACGATGCCCTCGTAGCCCATGATGTCGTTGAAGAACTTGCTGACCATGCCGACGAAAACGCCCTCGACGACGGCGTAGGTGATCACGAGGGCAGGGTTCGCCACCCGCATGAACGAGATCACCAGGCCGAGCACGAGGCCGACGATCGCGGCACCGATCCAGGCCGCTCCGACAAGCGCGTCCGGCACCAGCACCCAGGCGGCCGCGGCGGAGAGCCCGGTGATACCGAGCAGGGTCACGGTCTTGACGACGACGTCGTCGATGGACATTGGCTGTACGGTGGGCGGCGCGGCCGGATAGCCCGCCGCGGTCGGGTACGGCTGCCCGTATGCGCCGGCCGGGGCGTACCCGGCGGCCCGCTCCCGCTCGGCCGCCTGGCCGAGTCGGGCCAGCACCGGGTTGGACGTCTTCACTTTGTCAAGCCTCCTGGAAGGTCGGTGCACGATGAGGCGTGCCCTTTCCAGGGTAATGGTCGGTGACGATGTTGTGGAGATCCACGTCACTCGGCACGCACGAAGTTGAGGTCGGTGCCGCTCACGGCGGCCGTCGGACGGTGGAAGGTGCCCGGGGCGGGGCTCGAACCCGCACGCCTTGCGGCAGCCGCTTTTAAGGCGGCCGTGTCTGCCGTTCCACCACCCGGGCAGGGTGCACCGGAGCGATCGCCCCGGTGCCTGCCACGGTAGCGAATCGACACCCACCGGGCGCACCCCGTTGCCGGATCGGCACTAGGGTCATCGTCGTGACCAGCACAGCCCATGCGGCGCAGGGCGCCGAATCCGGCCCGGCCACGACCGACACCGACTCCGGGCAGTCCCGCGTCCGCGGGGAACGCTGGGTCGGGAAACTCCGACGCCACCGCGCCGACCTCGGCATTCTCCTGCTGTTCGTGGTGCTCGCCGCCTGGCTCACCCAGGGGATGTGGCCGACTCCGAGTGCCCGGGTGCTCGCCCTGAACCCCGAGGACCAGGCCCTCTACGAGTGGTTCCTGGCCGCCGACGCCCGCGTCCTGCACGGCGACTTCAGCCTGCTGAGCGACCGGCTGAACGCCCCCGACGGGGTCAACATGATGGCCAACACCACGGTCATCGCGCTCGGTGTGCTCTTCGCCCCGGTCACCCTCGCCTTCGGCGCACCGGTCACCTTCGCCCTGCTGGCCGCCCTCAACCTGGCCGGCACCGCCGCCGCCTGGTACCTGCTCTTCACCCGGACGCTGCGGGTACGCCGGCTCGCCGCCGCGCTGGCCGCCGGGCTCTGCGGCTTCGGGCCGGGCATGCTCTCCCAGACCAACAGCCACCTGCACATGACCGCGCAGTGGCTGGTCCCGGTGCTGATCTGGCTGGTCGTCCGGCTGGTCCGGGCCGCCGATCCGCAGGCCCGCCCCGAGCAGCCCGGCGTCGACCGGCGAGGGGTGGTGACATCGGCGGTGGGACTCGCCGTCGCCGTCTCGGTGCAGGTCTTCATCGGTGAGGAAGTGCTCTTCCTGACCGCCGTCGCCATGGTGATCCTGAGCCTGGTGTACGCCGCCGCCAACCCGGCGCTGGCCCGGCGGGTACTGCCCGGGTTCCTCGCCGGCATGGCGCTCGCCGTCGTGGTCGCCGGGGTGCTGCTGGCGTACCCGCTCTGGTTCCAGTTCGCCGGGCCGCAGAGCGTACCGAACGGGATGTTCAGCCCGTACTACTTCTCCGCCGACCTGGCGAGCTGGCCGGCCATCTCACCGCTGTCGCTCGCCGGCTCCGACCAGGCCGCCCAGCTGACCACCGGACCCGCCGAGTACAACACCTTCCTCGGCTGGCCGCTGCTGGTCGCCGCGGTCGGCGCCACGGTCTGGCTGATCCGGCGACCGGTTGTCATCGCCGCCGCGGTCACCGGGCTCGCCATGGTGGCCCTGTCACTCGGCCCGACCATCGTGGTCCACCGGGAGGCCACCGAGATCAGCGGCCCGTACGCGCTGCTGCTCGGCATACCGGTGGTGGACGGGGCGCTGCCGATGCGGTTCGCCCTGGCCCTGCTTCCGTTGATCGCCACGGTGCTGGCCCTCGCGGTCGACCGGGCGCTCGCCGCCGAGCAGCGGTCGGTCCGGATCCTGCTCCCGGTGTCGGCGGTGATCGCCCTGCTGCCGATCTTCCCGACCCCGCTGCCGGTCTCCACCCGACCGGAGGTGCCGCAGTTCTTCACCGCCGGGCACTGGCGGGACTGTGTCGAACCGGGCGGGGTGCTCGTCCCGGTGCCGCTGGCGACGCCCCAGGAACCCTGGCCGATGCGCTGGGCGGTCGCCGCCGATGCCTCGTTCGCGCTGCCGGAGGGCTTTTTCATCGGCCCGTACGCGGCCGGGGGCAAGGCGTCGATGGGCACCTACAAGCAGCCGACCTCGCAGCTGTTGACCGAGGTGGCGAAGACCGGCGCGGTGCCGGCGGTCGGCGACGCCGAACGCCAGCAGGCGCAGCAGGACATCCGGTTCTGGAACGCCTCCTGCGTGGTGCTCGGCGACGACGCCCCGCACGCGGACAGCCTCCGGACGACCCTGGAGAGCCTGCTCGGGCCGGCGACCCGGGCCGTCGACGTCTGGACCTGGCGGGTCGGCTGACCCGCCCGGCCCGGGCCGGGCCGGGCCGACGGGATCAAGCCCGACCACCCGGAAGCGGATCGGCTCCGGCCCGGGTGACCCGCGACGAAATCAAGCCTGACCACCCGGAAGCGGATCGGCTGGGGGCCGGGTGACCCGCGACGAAATCAAGCCTGACCACCCGGAAGCGGATCGGCTGGGGGCCGGGTGACCCGCGACGGGACCAAGCCTGACCGCCCAGAGCGGGGCACCCGGCCCCCAGCCCCACCCAGCACAGGATCAACCGCCCCGCTCAGGGACCGGGACGGTCCCGCTAGCGGACCGTCGTCCGGGCCGGCGGCGCCACCGAACTCGCCTCGACGAACTCCTCGCGCGGGTCGTGCAACTGACCCAGCGCGACAACCTCGCGGCGGAGGAAGAAGGCAAGGGTCCAGTCGACCACCACCCGGACCTTGCGGTTGAACGACGGGATCCGGCTCATGTGGTACGTCCGGTGCATCACCCAGGCCGGGAAGCCCTTGAGCTTGATCCCGTAGACCTGCGCGACACCCTTGTGCAGGCCGAGGCTGGCCACGCTGCCGGCGTGCTTGTGCTTGTAGTCGACCGGCGTCCGGCCCCGGATCACCGCCCGGATGTTGTCGGCCATCCGGGACGCCTGCCGTACCGCGTGCTGGGCACTCGGCGAGCAGTAGTTGCCGGGCGGCTTGGTCAGGTCCGGCACCGAGGCACAGTCGCCGGCGCTCCAGGCGCCCTCCACGACCCTGCCGTCCTCGACCACCTGGAGGGTCGGCAGACAGGTCACCCGCCGCCGGTCGTCCCGGGGCAGGTCGGTCCGGTCGAGCATCGGCGAGGGCTTCACGCCGGCGGTCCAGACGATCGTGTCGGCCCGGAAGCTGTCCCCGTCGGAGAGCCGGACCAGGCCGTCGACGCAGGACTCCAGTCGGGTGTCCAGCCGGATGTCCATCTTCCGCTTGAGCAGCTGGGCGACGGTGTACGCGCCCATGTCCCGGTCCACCTCGGGCAGCACCCGCAGGGTGGCCTCCACCAGCACCCAGCGCATGTCGTCGGGCTTGAGCTCCGGGTAGTACTTCAGCGCGTCCCGCGCCATGTCCTCCATCTCGGCGAGCGCCTCGATGCCGGCGTACCCGCCGCCGACGAAGACGAAGGTCAGCGCACAGCGCCGGGTCTCCGGGTCGGTGGTGGCGGCGGCCACGTCGAGCCGGTCCAGCACGTGGTTGCGCAGGTAGATCGCCTCGCCGATGGTCTTGAAGCCGATGCCGTGCTCCTTGAGCCCGGGGATCGGCAGCGTCCGGGAGACCGAGCCGGGCGCGACGATGACGTGGTCGTACCGGATCTCCCGGGGCGGGCCGATGATCGGCTGCACGGTGGCGGTCTTGCGGGCGTGCTCGATCCGGGTCACCGACCCAGCGACGACAGTGCACCGCCGCAGCTCCCGTCGCAGCGGCACCACGGAGTGCCGGGGGGAGATGTTGCCGGCCGCCGCCTCGGGCAGGAAGGGCTGGTAGGTCATGTGTGGCTGCGGGTCGACGACGATGACCTCGGCCTCCCACGACCGGAGCTTCTTCGACAGACGCAGGGCCGCGTACAGCCCGACGTGACCGGCACCCACCACAAGGATCCGCTGCCTATTCACGCCTCTATCTTTCCCCCACCAGGTGGCGTCTGCCGGGCAGATAGGGCCTTCTGTGACTGACGACAACAGGTGACGCGCATTACGCCCATCGGAGAAGCTTGATCAAATCGCCCTCCCCCGGGCGGCCCCGCGCCCGGAGGTGCAGCGGGCCGGCGCCCGGAGGTCAGCGGCGGCGGAGCAGCCAGCCGAGCAACGCGGCAGCCAGCACCGCGACCGCGAGGCCGCCGATCAGCGCGGCGACCAGACTGCGGTCACCCAGCTGCCCGTCGAGGGCGAGCAACGGCACCGCGAGCACCGCCGAGGCGAGCGTCACCCCGAGCGCCCGGGTGATCCACCGGGTCAGCACCTCCGGTGCCACCACCGCGTCGTACGACAGCAGGGCGGCCAGCGCCGCCAGACTGTGGGTCAGGTAGAGGAAGGTGGCCAGCCCGAGCAGCCGCCACAGCTCGATCCGCTGGTCGTACCAGCCGGTGGCCACCGTCCAGCCGGCCACCGCCGCCAGGATCACCACGGTCGGCCAGGCCCGGTTCGGCGCGACCGCGGGGAACGCCGCCAGCACCGCCAGCAGGCCGACCGCCCGGCTGTCGACCATCTGGGCCGGGTACGCCAACAGCAGCGCCAGCAGCGCGCAGAGCAGCACACCGCCGCGTACCAGCAGCGGGGTGAGCGTCACCCGGCCGATGGCCGCGTAGAACGCCCTGATCCGGCTCACCACCGCGCGCCTCCGTTCACCGTCACGCTCCGCCCCACCGTCGGTTCACCGCAGCGCGGGCCGGGGCGCGGAGGCCAGCCGGGCCACGTCCCGCAGCACCAGGTCCAGACTGCCGGCACCGGCCCAGGCGACCACCGGCACCCCGTGCTCGCGGAGCTGACCGATGGTGTTGTCCCGCTCCAGCCGCCACAGCCGGTACGCCACCTCGCTCCACTGCCCCCGGGACGGCGGCGTGACCGAGGTCGGCAGTGTGTCGACCGCCACCACGAACCGTCCGGACCGGGCCAGCCGGGCCAGCATCGCCGCCGACCGGGGATCGACCAACGGGGTGAGCACCACCACCAGCGCGTTGGAGGAGAGCAGGTGCGGGCCGAAGACCTGCTCGTAGGGCTCGTACGGCGCGTCGGAGACCTGGACGTCGAGCAGCCACTCGAGCACGGTCAGGTACTGGCGACGGCCGGTGGCCGGACGCAGCCGGCGGGCGCTCGGCCCGTACTCCAGCAGTGAGACCCGGTCCCCCCGGTGCAGGTAGTGCTCGGCGACCGCGGCGGCGGCCCGGACGCAGGTGTCGAGTACCGAGGTGCTGCCCTTGATCCCGCCCGAACGCCCCGCCTCGGCGAGTACGTCGAGCAGCAGCACCACCTCGGCGTCCCGGTCCGACAGCATCGCGGCGACGTGCAGTTGCCGGGCCCGCAGCGAGACCCGCCAGTCGATCCGGCGCAGCCGGTCGCCCGGGCCGAAGATCCGTACCCCGGCCAGCTCACCGCCCTCTCCCGGCCGCCGGGACCGGTGCCCGCCGACCAGGCCGGCGGCCCGGGGCATCGCCTCGTCGGCGTCGAACGGCTCGGTGACCGGGTAGACCGAGACGGTGCGCGGCTCACTGACCACGGGCCGGCTGATCAGCAACCCGTCGCAGGCGGCGGCCCGGATCGCCGCCGGCCCGAGCGGATGCCGTCCCCAGCGTAGGGACTCGCCGTCCAGGCCCAGGTCGACGACGGTGCCGGCCGGCACGGTGAATCCGTACGGCCGGTCGGTCGCGTCCCGCCGACCGCCGGAACTCCCGGCACCCGCCCGGTCACCGGCGGCCGGGCCTCCGGTGGCCTGGCCGGGACGACCCGCCGGATCCGGCGTCCCGGGGGCCGCCGAGGGTGCCTCCGGGGCGAAGTTGACCCGGTCGACCCGCAGCCAGCGCGACACCACCGTGCGGGCCATCACCAGGTCGTAGCCGATCTCGTCCCGGTTGGTCACGGTGATCGCGCCGGCCAGCGCGCCCCCCTCCACCAGGTTGGTGTCGTCGGCGCTCAGGGTGATCTCCGGCAGCTGGGTCGGCCGACGCCGCAGCGCGTACGCGGTGCCGAGCGCGAACGGCACGGCCAGGACCACCAGGTCGACCCGGCCGAACAGGGCGCCGGCGACGAGCAGCAGACCGGTGAGCAGCACCCCCCGGCCGAGCGCCCGGGTGGGCGTCCACTCCGGCCCGGCCGGCTGTTCCACCCGGACCGCCGGGGGCCGACGCTGCTCGGGTACCGCCGGGCGCACGAACGGCTCTCCCGCCGGGCTGGACGGTTCGGCGGAGGTCACGGGGACAGCATGCCGGCCGGGCCGGCCGCGTAGCTGGGCAGGGCACCGCTGGCCGGGGCGGGCGTGGTCTCCAGCACCTCGTTGACCACGAACGCGGGGTCGACCCGGCGCAGCCACATCTCCGGCCGCAGCGTGATCCGGTGTGCCAGGACCGGCACCGCGACCGCCTTGACGTCCTCCGGGATCACGTAGTCCCGGCCGGCGAAGGCGGCGATCGCCCGGGCCAGCAGCAGCAACGCCAGTGAGCCCCGGGGCGAGGCGCCGACCAGGACGGAGGCGTGTTCCCGGGTGGCCGCGGTCAGCGCGACGATGTAGTGGCCGATCGAGTCCTCGACCACCACGTCCTCCAGGGCGGCCTGCATCGCCCGGAGCGTGCCGGCGTCGACCACCGCCTTCAGTTCCGCCTCCTCCTGGCGGCGGGCCATCCGGCGGCGCAGGACGTCCCACTCCTCCTCGTGACTCGGGTAGCCGAACGAGACCCGGAGCAGGAACCGGTCGAGCTGGGCCTCCGGCAGCGGGTACGTCCCCTCGTACTCGATCGGGTTGGCGGTGGCGATGACGTGGAACGGCGGGTCGAGCCGGTAGGTGACCCCCTCCACCGAGACCTGCTTCTCCTGCATCGCCTCCAGCAACGCGGCCTGGGTCTTCGGCGGCGTCCGGTTGATCTCGTCGGCGAGCAGCAGGTTGGTGAAGACCGGTCCGGCCCGGAAGCTGAAGTCGGCGGTGCGCTGGTCGTACAGGAACGAACCGGTGACGTCGGCGGGCAGCAGGTCCGGGGTGAACTGCAGTCGACGGAAGTCGAGGCCGAGCGCCTGTGCGAACGAGCGGGCGGTCAGCGTCTTGCCGAGCCCGGGCAGGTCCTCCAGCAGCACGTGCCCGCCGGCCAGGACGCCGGCCAGCACCAGCCCGAGGGGCTCCCGCTTACCCACCACCACCGTGCCGACCTGGTCCAGCACGCTCTGGGCCAGCCGCCCGACGTCGGCGATGGTGACCGGCTGGGCTTCCTTCATAACTTCTCCAATTGGGCGACGATCGCCGCGAGGTCGCGCGGCGACGGGGTGCGTCGGGGCGGCGTTTCAAGAAGATCCCACAGCTTCTCGCCCAGCAGGGCCCGGGCGCGGTCCGGGTCGGTGGCCCGGGTCAGCCCGTGCCGCCGGCGCAGCAGCTCGTCGGCGAGGTCGCCGAGCTGGGGTACGACCGACCGGGCGAACCGTTCCGACTCCCCCTGTGACCAGGCGAGTTTGTTCTCCCAGCGGCTCATCGAGGCGCTCAGCGCGTCCCGGGCGGACCAGTTGTAACTGCCGTCCTCCTCGCCGCCCGTCCCGCTCCGGCTGATCCGGACCGGGGACGGCGGGACCGGGGCGAGCCCGGTGGTGACCTGACGCAGCAGCAACAGGGCCAGGAAGCCGGCGAAGACCGCGGCCGGGGAGAGCGCGACCCCGACCATCCGCAACGCGGCCAGCACGGCGATGGCGAGTGCCGCGGCGACGAGTGCGCTGCGCAACCACCTGCCGACCATGCCCGGCCTCCGTCGACCAGGGTCGGCCGCCGCCGGCTCCTCCTCGTGCCGGAGCAGGTCGTCGATGCTGGTGCTGGACCCGGTCATCCGTGCCCACCGCCCGTTCCGGTGGCCGCCTCCTGCGGGGCGGTGAGTTCGGCGCGCAGCCGTTGCAGGGCGGACCGGGCCTGGCCACGCATCCGCTCGTCGACGGTGTGCGTGGCGTACCGCGCAGCCCGGTAGACCTCGGCGAACGCGCCGAGTACGTCGGCACTGACCGGTCGGCCGCCCCGGAGCAGCCGGGTCACCAGGTCGGTCGGGGTGTCGCCGGGCCGCCGCTCGACCCCGGCCGCGGCGGCGGCCTGTTCGAGTCGTACCCAGCAGGCGATCACCGCCCGGCGTGGGTCGGTGTCACCGTCGGAGAGGTCGACCAGACCGGCGTCGAGCGCGGCGACGACCTCCTCCGTGGTCTGGGCGGCGGAACGTCGCGGTTTGGCCCGGCCGGGCCGGGCGGTGCGCCGACGGCGCAGCAGGTCCCGGACGAGCGCCCAGAGCAGCGCGCCGACCAGCGCCGCCGCCACGAGGCCGCAGAACACCAGGCCGGCCGTCTGGAGCCAGGCGGGCAGGTAACCGCCGCCGGGCTCACCGGGCTGCGGGGTGGCCGGCAACTCGGTCGGCGCCGCGGGCTGCCGCAGGGTCGGCATGACGTCGGCCGGCGGTTCGACCCGCCGGAACCCGATCGACGAGTGGCCGGCGGCGAACGCGGCCAGCGCCAGCAGCCCGACGACCGCCGCCGGCGGCCAGAGCACACGCAGCAGCGCGACTGTCTGGCCGGCGCGGGGTGGGCGGTCGCCGGGACGGGCACGACCGGAGTGCCCGTCGGTCATCAACACCGCCCCCTGTGCAGTCAGTGCAAGCCTGTGCAGTCAGTGCAGCTCGTCCAACCCGGCCAGGCTCCTGGCCCGGGCGAACACCTCGTCCAGCATCGTCGGTGTGAGCCGCCCGGTAAAGGTGTTCTGCTGGCTGACGTGGTAACAGCCGAGAACCTGTGGAACGGCGTCGCACGACCAGTGTGCCCCATGGCCGAAGACTGGTCGCGGGGTGGGCGGGCGGACGCCGTACACCTGGCGCAGGGTCGGCCACCACGCGGCCCAGGCGAACGCGCCGAGCGTGACCACGACCCGCAGAGTGGGTCTGATCAGTTCGATCTCACGATGCAGCCAGGGCGCGCAGGTGTCCCGCTCGGCCGGGGTGGGCTTGTTGTCCGGCGGCGCGCAACGGACGGCGGCGGCGATCCGGGTGTGCCGCAGTTCGAGCCCGTCGTCGGCGGCGACGCTGGTCGGCTGGTTGGCCAGCCCGGCCCGGTGCAGCGCGGCGAAGAGCACGTCACCGGAGCGGTCCCCGGTGAAGATCCGGCCGGTCCGGTTGCCGCCGTGCGCGGCCGGCGCCAGGCCGAGGATGGCGATCCGGGCGTCGGCGGGACCGAACCCCGGCACCGGGCGCCCCCAGTACACCTGGTCGCGGAAGGCTGCCCGGCGCACCTCGGCCACCTCCTCCCGCCAGGCGACCAGGCGGGGGCAGGCGAAACAGTCGGCGACGGCCGCGTCCAGCTCGGACAGGTCGGCCGCCCGCGGCGCGCGGGCGGCCACCTGGTCGGCGGTACGCGGTTCAGGCAAGCCGGTTCCGGAAGAAGTCGAGGGTACGGGCCCAGGAGCTGGCCGCCGCCGGCTGGTCGAAGACCTCGGGGCGGTCGTCGTTGAAGAACGCGTGCGGGGTGCCCGGGTAGTCGTGCAGGGCGCACTCGCCGCCGGCCGCCTCGATCGCCCGGCGGGCGGCCTGCACGCCCTCGGCGGCCGACGTGCCGTCCTCCTCGGAGCAGTGGATCAGTGCCGCCTTGCCGGCGTAGTCCGTCCACTCCGGCCGCATCCGCTCCCAGGGCAGCACGGGGTAGAAGCCGACCGTGGCGACGATCCGCTCGGAGAGCGTCGCCGACCAGAGCGCCAGGCTGCCGCCGGCGCAGAAGCCGACCGAGCCGACCTTGCCGGTCACCTCCGGCCGTTCCGCCAGGTAGTCGGCGGCGCCGGCGATGTCCCGGGCGGCCTGGTCCATGGCCAGCCCCATGATGAGCTTGCCGGCGTGGTCCGGCTCCGTGGTGGACTCGCCGTGGTAGAGGTCGGGAGCGAGGGCGACGAAGCCGGCGGTGGCGAACCGGTCGGCGACCGAGGTGATGTGCGGCACCAGTCCCCACCACTCCTGGATGACGATGACCGCCGGGCCGGTCGTACCGGCCTCGGGCAGCGCGAGGTAACCCTCGCTGGTTCCCCCGTTACTGCGGTAACTCACCATCTCACCCATCGGTGGCCCTCCTGTCGGTCAGTCATCGTTGGCTGGTCGCACAGTTTTTCCGACCGAAGACGGTGGTGGTGGTCTTCGCGTGTCGGGTGTCCGGGTAGCCGGCCACGCCGGACCGGTCCGACGGACGGAAATGTCGAAGTGGCGTACACCTCCTGTTGCGTTGGTGTACGCCACTTCGACATCCGCCCTCTGCGGAAGGGCCTGACCGATCAGGTGGTCGGGGTCGGGGCGACCTCCGGGTCGGCATCCTCACCCGTCGTCGGGCCGGCATCCTCGCTCGGCGTCGGAGCTCCACCGTCGCTTGGTGTCGGAGCTCCGCCGTCGCCCGGTGTCGGGCCGACAGTGCCGCTCGGGGTGGCGACGGGACCGGCCGGAGCCGGCGGACTCGTCGGGTGCAGCCGGAACGGTGCCCCCTCCGGGCAGTACGGGTACGGCTGCTGCGCCGGATCGTTGTAGTAGGGGTCGTCGCCTGCCTGCAGCCGCTGCTGGGCCTCGGCACACCACGGCTCGCCGAGCCGGATCGGCTGGCCGTTCTGGTCGAAGAGCCGTACGCCCTCCAGCAGGCGTCCCTCGCTGTCGTAGACGTACACGTCCCGGATGCCGGAGTACTCGTCGGTGTAGACCGGCTGGTACTCGACGACCGGGCCGTTGATGCCGGCGTTGAGGAAACCGGCGAGGCCGAAGAGGACCAGCGCCCCCGTACCGAGGTTCAGCATCAGCTTCGACCGGCCGGTCATTCGGGCGGTCCGGCGGCCGAGCCAGATCGAACCGGTGACGGTGGCGGCGAGCAGCAGCAGTGCGGCCAGGTTGCTGCCACCGAGTCGGGGCAGCAGCCCGTACGACCCGCCGGCCACGAACGCGATCAGCATGGCGGCCAGGTAGCCGCGCAGCACCCACCAGGCCGGACGGAGCAGCCGGAGATAGTCGCTGAGCCGCTCGTACCCGATCACCGGGCCGAGCTTGAGGTCGACCGCGCGCAGTCGGGCGCGGCCCTTGCGCACGACGGCGCCGACCCGTTGGTCGAGGTTGACCGTGGCGGCCGGCGGGGCGACACCGGCGGCGGCCCGCAGTTCCCGCGCGTACGCCTCGGGCGGGCCGAGCCGGTCGACCAGTGATCCGGCGGCGCCGCCCACTCCCGCTGCGGTCCCGGCCTCGGCGGCGACCTCGGCGAGATGCTCGGGCAGGTCTTCGAGGAGTTCGTCCCGGGTCGCCGGGGGCAGGTCGGACAGGGCCGCCCTGACCCGGTCGACATACCGGGCGATCTCCTGCTCGGTCAGGTGCGTCACGCTGCCAACCCCTTGTCGTCGAGCAGCCGGTCCATCGTGCCGGCGAACGACCGCCACACCTTGCCGGAGCGGGTGAGCTGGTCGCGGCCAGCCGCGTTGAGCGAGTAGTACTTGCGGTGCGGTCCCGACTCGCTGGGCACGACGTAGGTGGTGAGCAGGCCAGCCTGGAAGAGTCGGCGGAGGGTGCCGTAGACGGAGGCGTCGCCGATCTCCTCGAGACCGGCGGTGCGCAACCGACGCATGATGTCGTAGCCGTAGCCGTCCTCGTCCTTCAGCACGGCCAGGACCGCGAGATCCAGCACGCCTTTGAGCAACTGGGTCGTGTCCATGACCACGGATACTACTGTTCAATGCGTAGTACCGTCAACGCTGCACTACCGTGGCGCACCCGGGTTACCGTGTCGCCGTGCCCGCCGAGACCGAAGTCCTGCACCGCCTGCTCCGCACCACCGGGGTCTACCGGGGGCGCGGCGACGGCCCGGAGAGCGGCCCCTTCCTGGCCCGGATGGTGGTGACCTCCGCGCTGGACGGGCGTGCCGCCATTCTGGACTACGAGGCGACCAACGACCGGGACGGGCTACGGCACGTCGAACACAGCATCCTGCTGCTCGGCGGGGACGGCCGACTCGAACTGCACGTCGCCAGCCTCGAACTGCCCGGCGTGGTCCGGTTCACCCAGCAGGCCCCCGGCCGGTTCACCGCGTACGAGGGACCGCTGCTGGCCCGGATCGTGCTCGACCTGCCCCGCCCCGGACAGCTCAGCTATGCCTGGTGGTGGTCCCGGGACGAGCGGGCGCCCCGCGAGCAGTACCGCGCCGACCTGCACCTGACCGGCTGAACGCCGCTCCGGAGGCGTACCGGGCGACACCGACGGAACTCCGCTCGGGCGGCGCGCCGGGCGCAACCGGCGGGAAAGCCGTTTAGCCGTCCTGGTCGGGGGGAGACAGCCGCCGACAGACGGAACGGGAGGAGCAGCGATGGGCAGACTCATCTCCGGCCGGAGCGGAGGTACCGGCCGTGGTACCGGTCGCGGCGGTCAGACCCGGACCGCCACCAGACCCGCCGCCGCCCGGAAGGCCACCGGCGCGAAGAAGGCTCCGACGAAGGCGGCGGCCAGGGCGAAGAAGGTCGCCACCGCCACCAAGCGGGCCACCGGGGCGACCGTCGCCAAGGGCGCGCCGAAGAAGGCGACAAAATCCGCCGCCGCCCGCACCCCCGCCAAGCGGACAGCGCCCTCGAAACGGACCGCGGGAGCGAAACGAGTCCCGGTGGCGAAGAAGGCCGCCCCGACCCGGGCCCGCAACCTGAGGGCACAGAGCCCGGCGAGCACGACGACGGCCGCCAAGGCGCCCGCCCGGAAGGCCACCGCGACCAAGGCGCCCGCCCGAAAGGCCACCGCGACCAAGGCGCCCGCCCGGAAGCGGACGGCGCAGGCATCCGCCCGGAAGAAGGCGGTCAAGGCACCGGCCCGGAAGGCGACCGCCGCCAAGAAGGCCACCGCGACCAGGGCGACCCGCGCCCGCTGAACCTGCTGTTGTCGCACCTGGTGCCTAGTCTCGGTCGGTGACCGTGCACAGGCTGTCCCGCACCGACGCGCGTCGACTCGCCGTACGCGCCCAACTGCTGGACGCCGACCGCCCGGACGGGATGTTCGACGTCGTACGCCGGTTGACCCTGCTGCAGAACGATCCGACCTCGGCCGTGGCGCGCAGCGCCGATCTGGTGCTGTGGAGCCGCCTCGGCTCCGCGTACCCACCGACACAGCTGCGCGACGCCCTCGACGAGCAGACCCTGCTGGAGCTGCGCGGCTTCGTCCGCCCGCCGGAGGATCTGGCGCTGTACCGGGCGGAGATGGCCGAGTGGCCTGGTCGTCCGCCGTTACGTGACTGGCAGGAGGGCCTGCGCGACTGGGTGGAGGCCAACAACGGCTGCCGGCGGGACATCCTGGCCCGGCTCCGCTCCGACGGGCCACTGGCCACGCGGGAGCTGCCGGACACCTGCGTTGTCCCGTGGCGGTCCTCCGGGTGGACCAATGACCGCAACCTCACGAAGATGATCGACTTCCTCGTCCAGCGGGGCGAGGTCGCGGCCGCCGGCAGGCGCGGAACCGACCGACTGTGGGATCTTGCCGAGCGGATCTATCCGGACGAGGTCGTGCCGTACGAGGAGGCGTTGCGGATCCGTGCGGAGCGCCGGCTCCGGGCGCTCGGCATCGCGCGGGCCCGCGCCACGCAGAGCCCGGGCGAGCCGGACGACGTACGGACCGTGGGCGAACCCGCCGTGGTCGAGGGCGTACGGGGGCAGTGGCGGGTCGACCCCGAGCTGCTGGATCGTCCGTTCACCGGCCGCGCCGCGCTGCTGTCCCCGTTGGACCGGCTGGTCTTCGACCGGAAACGGATGGCCGAGCTGTTCGAGTACGACTACCAACTGGAGATGTACAAGCCGGCCGCCGCGCGACGCTGGGGCTACTGGGCGATGCCGATCCTCTACGGCGACCGACTCGTCGGAAAGCTCGACGCGACCGCCGACCGCGCAGCCGGGGTGTTCCGGGTGGACGCGATCCACCAGGACGTTCCGTTCACCAGGGCGATGACCGCAGAGGTACGGCGCGAGATCGAGGACCTGGCGTACTGGCTCGGCCTGCCCCTGGCTTTGACAACCTGAACGCCAACCGGCGACGCGAGGGCGCGGGCGTGGAGCGGCGCGGGTCGGTCAGGCGTCCGGGAAGGCGTGCTCGACGGTGACCGTGCAGGTGACGCCGACGGTCCCGGTCTGCTCGGCGACCACCTGATCGCCGACGATCAGCCGGCAGGTCACCGGATGCCCCGGCAGTGCCCGGGCGTCCAGCACCAGGGCGCCGGTCCGGGTCGACAGCTCGACCGTCTCGCTCCACGGCGTCCTGATTCCGCCCTGGTCGTACGGGTCACCGAGGTCACCTGCCGCGCCACTCCCGCCGTCCCGGCCGGTGTCGTCCCCCGGATCGACGCTGTCGTCCGAGTCCGCACTGTCGTCCGGACCGCGCCAGCTGATCCCGGCAACCGCTCCCGCCTCCGAGGTGACTTCCATCCGGATCTCCCGGTCGTTCCCGAACACGGTGAGACCCAGCCCGATGACCAGGGCGACGATCGCGGCGATGCCCGCGACCAGGGCAAGCCTGCGACGGGTACGTCGTACCGACGTCTGACCACCACCCGGCGACGTCACGCCGCCCTGTGGCGTGCCGCCGTCCTGGCGCGGCTCGCCGCCCGGCGGTGTCACCTCACCACCCGGGCCTGATCCACCGCCGCTCTGCTCGGTCACCCCGGTCAGATACCCCGGGCCCGCCGACCGTAATCGTCCATCGTGGACGGCGACCGGGTTCGGCCGCCGACGCCCCGGAGCCATGCCCGAGTCGGCGGACGAGACAGGGCCGCCAGGGCGCAGAATGTGATCCATGACACGGAGCATGGCGGACATCGACGTACCGGACCTGACCGGCAGGCTCGCCGTCGTCACCGGCGCGAACAGCGGCCTCGGCCTCGGGCTCACCGGACGGCTGGCCCGAGCCGGCGCCGAGGTGGTCCTCGCGGTACGCAACCCGGAGAAGGGCGCCGCCGCGATCGCGGGAATCCGCGCGGAACTGCCGTCCGCCCGGCTCAGCCTCCGGCAGCTGGACCTGTCGTCGCTGGCCAGCGTCACCGCGCTCGGTGCCGCACTGGTCGCGGACGGCCGACCGGTCGACATCCTGGTCAACAACGCCGGGGTGATGACCCCGCCGAGGCGGGAGTTGACCGAGGACGGCTTCGAACTCCAGTTCGGCACCAACTACCTCGGCCACTTCGCGCTGACCGGCCACCTGCTACCGCTGCTGCGGGCCGCCGGCGGCGCCCGGGTGGTGTCGATGAGCAGCCTCACCAGTCGGCTCGGCCGGCTCGACTTCGGCAACCTGCAGAGCGAACGACGCTACCGGCCGTGGCTGGCGTACGGGCGCTCGAAACTCGCCATGCTGGTCTTCGCCCGAGAACTCCACCGACGCGGTACGGCGGCCGGCTGGGACATCCGCAGCAACGCCGCCCACCCGGGCGCGACCATCACCAACCTCACCGTCACCGGCGCCACCCACGGCGGGCGTCGGGTCCGGATCACCGCGCTGCGGAACCGACTGGCGTACCTCGCACCGGTGTGGCAGCAGGTCGAGACCGGCATCCTGCCCGCCCTGTACGCCGTCACCAGCCCGGACGCCGAGGGCGGCGGCTACTACGGCCCGGCCGGATTCGCCGAACTCGGCGGCGGGCCCGCTCCGGCGAAGTTTCCCGCCAGCCTGCCGGACGAGGCGGACACCGCCCGGCTCTGGGCGGTGTCCGAGCAGCTCACCGGCGTACGCTATCCCGAATCCTGAGCACCGGCCCGTCTCTGCCGGGCGTTCGGCGCCGCCGGCCCCGGACGACAACGGCGTGCCGCCCCCCGACGACGCCGCGCCGGCACACCCGTGGCAGCCGAGACCCGCGGAGATCGCGGCCGAGGCGGCGCGGACGGAGGCCGAAGCCCGGGCGGCCCGGCAGCGGGCCGAGGCCCGGCGCTGGGGTGGCCGGATCCCGTCGGAGCGGATTTGCAGCCTGCCGGCGAACGCCCGGGCGCTGGCCCGGCTCGACCGGGACCTGATCGACGCGTTGGACGCGTCCACTCCGGAGCAGCAGCGGGACATCGCCCGCTGGGCGGCCCGCCAAGCCTGCGGGCTGGCCGGGTTGGACGCCTTCGGCGTGGTGGCCGCCGCACTGGCGGCGATGGACCGTGGCGAGCCGCCACCGCCGCCGCTGGGCGACACCATGCGAGCATGGCGTCACGTGTCCACCGATCCGCACGTGCCCAGGACGGTGGTCACCACATCCGACGGCACCCCGAACTTCTCGCAGCAGGCGCTGGCGTTGTCCGCGCTGCGCGCCGCCGTACGGGAGGATCCACTGGTCGCCGCCGTCGACGCGCTGCACGCCGCCGCGTACACCCACGGCCAGGACTGGGCACGGCTGGTCGCGCAGGCCCGGGCCACCTTCGCCGTGCTCGCCGGGCCGACCTGACCGGCTCAGGCGGTGACGACGTCGCCGCGCAGCGGCGAGAGCGCGGCGCCGATCTGGCCGATCGTCTCCTCCGGCACACCGAGCCCGGAGAGCGTGGCGACCAGATGCCCGACCACCGCGTCGAAGTCCTCGTCCCGGATCTTCAGGTCGGCGTGCGCGGCGGCCATGTCCCGCCCGGCGTAGAGCTCCGATCCGCCGATCGCGGCCGCGATGAAGGACCGCTGGTGCGCCTTCAACCGCTGAATGTCCACACCGACGAAGTACGGCGCCAGCTGCGGGTCGCCGAGCACCCGTACGTAGAAGTCGTCGACCGCGGCCTGGACGGCCGGTGCTCCGCCGATGGAATCGTAGATGCTCATGTGGGGGGGTGGCCTTTCTGGACAGACGATGGTCGACATATCCGGGGTATTCGCCCAGAGCGTGACGATACAGCGGACGCTAGGCCCGGTGCGTTGCACGATCATTGGCGCTCAGCAACGGGAAGGCTATCAATCACTCACATCGCGGCGACGACAACCGTGAGGTGTGCGGTCCCGCCGCTCGGTCGCCGCCGCGTCGACCGCCGGATCACCCCCGCGCAGGCCGGCCCTGGCACTCACCGGGCCAGCCGGCCGGTCGATACGGGACCGGACGATGGGGTCCGCGAAGCAGTTCGCGTCCCGGTGCGGCCACCTCACGGGCCAGCGCCCGCGTCGGCTCCGGCGTCAGGGCGTCTGCAGGGACCAGGCGATCCCGTCGAGGATGTCGCGCTCGGAGGCGATCATCGAGTCCATCCCGGCCCGCTCCATGATCACCTTCAGCACCAGGGCACCCGCCGCGATCACGTCGGCCCGACCGGGATGCATCACCGGAATGGTCAGCCGCTCGGCGGCCGAGCGGGCCAGCAGGTCGGTGGTCACCTTCGCCACGTCGTCGTACGAGATCCGGGCGTGGTGGATGCGGTCGGAGCGGTATTCCGGCAGGCCGAGCGCGATCCCGGCGACGGTGGTCACCGAGCCGGCCAGCCCGATCAGGGTGGCCGCCTCCCGCCCTGGCACCACCGAGAGTGCCCGGTCGACGACCTCGGTGATGTCGGCCTCGGCTGCGGCGATCTGCGCGGCGGTCGGCGGATCGGCGGACAGGTGCCGCTCGGTCATCCGGACGCAGCCGATGTCGACCGACAGCGCGGCGGCCACCGCCAACGCCCCAGCCGCCGCCTCGTCGACGCCGGCCACTGCCGACGCACCGCCCGCCGCCGGGTCGACGCCGGCCACCGACGCACCGCCCGCCGCCGGAGCAGCCTCGGCCGGGCGGCCACCGACGACAAACTCCGTCGAACCCCCACCAATGTCGACCACCAGGTACGGTGCCGGCACGTCGGCGCCGAGGCCGCGTACCGCGCCGGTGAAGGAGAGCCGGGCCTCCTCGTCGCCGGTCACCACCTCCGGCTCGACGCCGAGGGTCGCCAGCACCATCGCCCGGAACTCGTCGGCGTTCGACGCGTCCCGGGAGGCAGAGGTGGCGCACATCCGTACCCGGGAGGCGCCCAGCTCGGCGATCTGCCCGGTGTAGTCGGCGAGCGCGACCCGGGTCCGCTCGATCGCCTCCGGCGCCAGCCGGCCGGTCCGGTCGATGTCCTGGCCGAGCCGGACGATCTCCATCCGGCGGACCACGTCGACCAGTTCGGCCTGCGGCCCAGCCGACGGGTCGGGCAGGTCGGCCACCAGCAGCCGGATCGAGTTCGTGCCGCAGTCGATCGCGGCGACCCGGCCGGGCACGGTTTCCGTCGTCACGATCGCCAGCCTACCGACCGACCCGGGAGCCCGTACCGGCGGTTACCGGCCGTGACGGAACGGCCAGGGGTTGCGACGCTGACCCGTGAATAAGGGGCCCTTCCTATAGAGCCTGTTTCTGAACCTGGTTGTCGGTGAGGTGGTAGGAGGCTGGTTGGTTCCGGCGTGGCGGCTGGGTATGGTCGCGGGCTCTTGATAGGCAAACGGTTCCTACACCCAAGCCAGTCAAGAGCCCGCGATGTCATTGAACCCTGTCCCGGATGTTGCCGGAAGCCCGCCCGGCGGCGTGT